>NVXK01000023.1 GCA_002733905.1 Robiginitomaculum sp.
TTTCTCATCCTCGTTCGACCACCGCGTTGTCGACGGTATTCACGCCGCAGAGATGATCCAATTTATTAAAGGATTGCTAGAGCATCCTGCTACTTTGTTTATGGATATATAAAATGTCAACAACACCCCAATCTGAAAACCTAACATGTGATGTCCTCGTTGTTGGTTCTGGCCCCGGCGGCTATGTCGCTGCTATTCGCGCAGGGCAAGTTGGACTTGATACAATTTTGGTAGAGAAAGACCGCCTTGGCGGCACATGTCTTATTCGCGGCTGCATCCCTTCCAAAGCCTTGATTGAGGCGGCCGAACATTTTGCCAAAGCCAATGAAAATACTACGGATAATAAATTCGGCATTTCGGCCTCCACCCCAACACTCGACTTCAGCAAGACCATTGCGTGGAAAGACGGCATTACCGATCAACTCAGCTCTGGCGTAGCAGGGCTTTTAAAAGCCGCGAATGTACGCGTGGTTGAAGGTTGGGCGAAATTTGAAAACGCAAAATCATGCACAGTCGACGATACACATATTACCGCAAAAAATGTCATTCTTGCCAATGGCAGCGTGGCCGTTGAAATCCCAAGCTTGCCATATGGTGGCCCTGTCATTTCCTCTACCGAAGCGCTTGACCTTGTTGAAGTGCCAAAAACCATGGCCGTAATTGGGGCGGGTTATATTGGCATGGAGCTTGGCATTGCCTATAGCAAGCTTGGCTGTGACGTGACATTTATTGAAGCGAGCGCAAATATATTACCAGGGTTTGATAAACAGCTTAGCGCCCCGATTGCCAAGACACTTCGTGATTTGGGTATTCATGTCCACAAAAACTGTTTTGCTAAATCTGTCAGCTCTAAAGGCGGCATTCATACACTTCATTTCGAAACCCAAAAAGGTGAGGAGCAAACCCTTACCGTAGAAAAAATTCTTGTCACAGTTGGGCGAAAGCCCTGCACCCAAGGATGGGGGCTTGAGAACATGGCGATTGATATGGATGGTCAGTTTGTTAAAGTGAATGATAAATGCCAAACGGCCATGTCGGGCGTTTACGCGATTGGTGATTTAGTTGGCGAACCTATGCTGGCCCATAAAGCCACAGCCCAAGGGGAAATGGTCGCTGAAGTCATTGCGGGGCATAAAACCAGTTTTAACCCCGCCGCTATTCCTGCCATTTGTTTTTCTGATCCTGAAATCATATCGGTTGGTGTGACACCGCAAGACGTGCTCGACAAGGGCCTCGAGACTATAGAGGGTAAATTCCGCTGGGCGGCAAATGGTCGCGCCCTCACGACAGGTACTGCGGATGGTGGCGGTTTCATCCGTATCATTGCCTTGCAAAATACAGGGCGTATCATTGGCATACAGGCCGTTGGGCGTCATATCTCAGAGCTTTCAGGGGAATTTGTCCTCGCGATTGAAATGTGTTCTACATTGGAAGATGTGGCCTCTACAATTCACGCACATCCAAGCCTGTCGGAAGCCTTTATGGAGGCGGCATTGCACGCGCTTGGTCGTCCCTTGCATTCCACGTAATATTTGCCAATTTTCCACTGCCCAGACGCAAATTTTCGCTTGGCAGGGCATTTATTATAGCCTATACGCACACAGCTTACCCTCTGGTTCATTCGATTGGGTAAGCGGATTGGAATGGTGGGGTAGCTCAGCTGGTTAGAGCGCAGGACTCATAATCCTGAGGTCGTGAGTTCAAGTCTCACTCTCACTACCAATTTACTCCTTAAAACTGCTTATCATAATTCACAGCACAAGATAGCTTGTGGTCATTATGAAACGGACAAATGATCTTGATCTGATCCCCCTGCCTACTCTCTTCAATCCCGTAATGTGCAAGCACACCACGAAAATCTAAGTTCTCACGAACCGTCTTAAAGTCTACCCATTTTGCCATGTTGTAATCTCCCATATGACTGCTGATTAAGGAGACGTAATTGTAACATGTTGAAACGCTGATCTTAGGGTCTTAAATATGACACATTAAATTTGATTTGAGACTTTATTTTAAACCACCGTTTTCACTTGAAAATCATACCCAAATTCGAAGATTCAATAATAGTCATTTTCGAGCCGCTAATATTGCTTTATGATAAATGGTCTTGAATGGCTATATTAAGGAGTATTCAGAGTGAAACACTTTTCTCTTATTATTTTATCTTCAATTTTGATGTCTTGTCACTCCACGAAAACGATCGTAAATAACGATGTATCGACAATTGGCGAGTGCGGTGATGTTCATGTGAAATCTGAAAAAGAGATTAAAGAAATCAAAGATACAATTTTTAAAGATACATTTGATGACAAAATTTTTTTAGAATCATGGTTTGTTTCTGTACCGCCAACATACAAAACTGTCGACGGGGAGGTCATCGGTTCTACGATCACCTATGATGTTGTACAAGCCGATTACAAAACAGTCAAAGGTGTAATTACTGTCAAACCTTATTGTTATAAAATGGTTGTAGATGGTGATGGTAGGTTACAAAAAGAATTTACTCCCCCTACTTTGATGCGGTATCATCGCATTAAAATGGTGTCCCCCGCTCAAATCGTGAAGCGCGTTGTGCCGTATAAAACCATTGACGGTAAGACCCGTGTTGCCATTAGACCCGGTTACGTTGTGGAGAAGTTCTTGTCTTTTTAGTATAACTTAATTCACTGACACAACCGCTCAGCGTAACACGTATAGCTCCCTTGTTTGCTGTAAGGGATAATGTCAAAATTTCAATACAAAAAAGAAAGATCATATGAAAGCCACGCGTCATTTATATAGGTGTCTTTATGTTTTTATTTAAAAAACTTAACCCAATCAGAGGATTGTCAAAACGGCAATCAAAACCGCCTTAAAAAATGCTAAAATCATTATCCAAAACACTTTGCAAGCAACGTATGCTATCTAGGCGTTACAGAACAAAGCAAACTGATTAGCCTCCCCAAGAGCAACTTTATTGCGGCCCTTTAGAACCGTGTGTTGGTTCCAGCGCTTATGTTTTTTGATCATACACAACTATATATATTGGCACCTTAAAAGCATCCAACAAGAATCTCTGGATTTCATTATCCCAGACTGATCGTAGGCGACCTATGTATGTGATTGAGCAGACTGGAAAATGAAAGTTTTGATATTGATAATGACATTCCATTTTAGGGGCCAACAACTCCCAACACTTGGCAATTGCCTCTAACGGATTGGCTAATCGCCTTGCTATCACGGTATGACAACCGTAGGGGGAAATTCATAATCCTGAGGTCATGAGTTCAAGTCTCACTCTCACTACCAATTTATTCGCTAGGCGATCTAGCTTCGCGTAAATTTTATTTTTATGTAGATTAGACGCAACTCCACTCAACTATGCGACTTTGCGGTTTACGGTGGGGAGTGCGTTCATTATGTCTTCGAGGATATCGTACACGTTTTCAAGGCCGACAGAAATACGGATAAGCCCTTCGCTAATGCCATGGTCTGTCAGTTCTTCTGGCGTATAGGTTGAATGGGTCATGCTGGCAGGATGTTGAACAAGTGTTTCGCAATCACCAAGGCTTACTGCGCGTTTAATTAAATTCATCCTATTCATAGTTGCGATACCGCCTTGGCGACCACCGCTAACTTCGAATGCAATCATACCGCCGAAATCAGACATTTGCTGTTTTGCCAACCTGTGTTGTTCAAAACTTTTCAAACCTGGAAAATAGATTTTTTCGACTGCGCCGTGTACTTCCAGCGCACGGGCTATGGTCATGGCGCTTTCGCAATGACGTTCCATACGAAGTTCGAGCGTTTTCAAACCGCGCATAACAAGCATGGCCGTAAACGGCGACATGATAGACCCCGTCATGTCTTTCATGCCTTCAAGACGTACACGCATTATATCTTCTTCGCTACCGACGACAAGGCCCGCCACGAGGTCGCCGTGTCCGCCCAAATATTTTGTCGCCGAATGCACAACAATATCTGCGCCACGTTCAATGGGGCGTGTCAGCACAGGTGTGGCATAAGTATTATCAACGACGGTTCTCGCTCCTGCTGCTTTGGCAATCGCCGAAATTGCGGCAATATCAACAAGGCGCATATTTGGATTTGCAGGGGTTTCAAAATAAACGAGTTTGGTTTTAACATTAATCGCCTGCGCTAAATTTTGCGGATCCGATAAATCAACATGGGTGATTTTGATTCCAAATTTACTGAGGCCATGATGGAGAAAAGAGAAGGTACAGCCATACATGGTTTTGTCGACAATCACCTCGTCGCCGACCTCCAAAAACGTCCAAAACACAGAAGTAATCGCCCCCATGCCCGAGGCATTGGCCAAGCCAGCTTCTGCACCTTCAAGATTAGCAATACGCCGTTCCAATATATCCAAAGTCGGGTTTGAAACGCGGGAATAAAAATATCCTGCCCGTTCCCCTGCAAAAATCTCACCGCCCTCTTCTGCCGTTTCAAAGGTGAAAGTAGAGGTCATATGTAGAGGCGGGGTGAGCGCACCTTGCTCGTCTTTTGGGTTATATCCATGATGGATTGCCCGTGTCGCAAAGCTAAGTTTTGATTTTGGATTAAAATTACTCATAAAGTGCGCCTCAGTTTTTCTTAAACATTAGCCCATAATTTATAATTAGTGTTGCCAAACTCACCTTGATATTGCTAAATATTGGCAGATACTATCAAAGGAATAATGGTTATGGACAAAATAGACCAACACATCATTCGGGAACTGCAACAAAATGGCCGCCTCACAAACAATGAATTGGCCAGTCGGGTTCATTTGTCCCCTTCCCCATGTTTACGGCGCGTACGTAACCTTGAACAAGCAGGGATCATTGTCGGCTATGCGGCATTAATCGATCAAAAAGCATATGGCTTGCCCGTCACAGTCTTTATTCGCATCAAACTAGAGCTACACAATAAAGAAGCCGTGCGTGTGTTTGAAGAACGCCTTGGAGAGATCGACGAGATTTTAGATTGCTATCTTATGGCAGGCGATAGTGATTATTTGCTGCGCGTCATCATTGCGAATCTCGAAGCTTATGAGACATTTATCCGCGAGAAAATTCATCCGATTCCCGCTATCTCGTCTATTGATACAAGCTTTGCCTATGGCACATTAAAACGCAATCGTGCCTTCGCCAAAGTCATCTAATTAAGCTCTAAAGAGAGGCGAGCAAACTAGCATTGCCGCCTGCCGCCGTTGTGTCGATTGTGACTGTGCGTTCTAATGCAAATCGTTCAGGCATGTCTTGGGCACTCAACACAGGCAGTATCTTACCTTCGCGGCATTTCACGCGTGCATTTAATATGTGTAGATTTTCCCTATCTGAAATCACGCCATCAATGTCGGAATCTATAAATGTCCATGCTTCGTTTTTCGAGATTGGCATGATTGTATTTTTCGGTGCGCCTGCTTGATCCAAGGCTTCGACCAATTTCATAATATCGCCGATATTATCGATACCCGTTTCGACAAGCACGCTATTGCCTGCACTCAATGCCGTAAACATAGCGCGGTGCATATCCACACCACCATTTGCGATCAAAACACCACGCGGAGCATATCTCAGTGTATTTTTCTCTCCCGTTGGGCCTGGCAATATATTTTCGACATCAAAAATTTTTGTAGATAGTTTCGCGGCATCTTTACACAAACTTGCCATAGACAATCGTGTTGTTCCCAAATATTGCGCTGCAGTATTTAAGACAGTCGCGCGATCATAATTCTGCCAAGTATTAAAGGCGTGACGTGAACGCGCCAAAGTTTTCAACATGATATTTTTTTCTTCAAGGCTCAATTTTATATGTTCAGCCTTTAGGTTCGAAACAGGTTCTGGGTTTTGCGTCTCAAGCAATGTCATTTGATAGAGATAATGTGGCCCACCTGCTTTTGGCCCCGTCCCCGACAAACCCTCGCCGCCAAAAGGTTGCACGCCGACAACTGCGCCGATTTGGTTGCGGTTAATATATAAATTCCCAACGCAGGCTTTCGCAATTACATTTTCTACCCGGCTATCTATTCGCGTATGAAGTCCCATTGTTAATCCGTAACCAAGCGCGTTGATATCAGAGACAACCGCGCCGAATTCACTCGCTTTAAACCTCACCACATGCAGAACGGGGCCAAAAATTTCGTGTGTAACATCTGCAATTTTTTTAACTTCGAAAGCAATCGGAGTGACAAAAAGGTCCGATTGTAAATTATGCGGCAAATTGGTTTTATAGATCGTTTTTGCAGTCTCCATTCCACCTATATATTCTCGCAATGTTTGGGCCGCACCCGTGTCGATTACGGGCCCAACATCTGTCGCAGGATCGGACGGGTCGCCAATATTTAGCAATGCCATTGCGCCCGAGAGCATCTCGGTGAATGCATCTGCTATATCATCTTGCACACACACGATACGGCACGCCGAACATCTCTGACCTGCACTTTGAAAGGCGGACGCGACAACATCGTTTACAGCTTGTTCTAGCAAAGCCGTGGAGTCGATAATCATAGCATTAATACCGCCCGTTTCCGCAATCAACGGCGCTGTTGCACGGCCTGTGTCCACAAGTGTTTTGGCGATTTTCTTTGCCGTTGCTGTGGAGCCTGTAAAGCAAACACCCGACACTTTTTCCTCGGCCACCAGTCCTGCGCCAATTTCTCCGCCGCCGCACACAAGATGTAGCGCGTCAGCAGGCACGCCTGCCTCTCTTAAAATATCAACACATATAGACGCAATGAGCGGCGTTTGTTCCGCAGGTTTTGCAATGACAGAATTACCAGCGGCAAGCGCCGCCGCAACTTGTCCAATGAAAATCGCGAGTGGGAAATTCCACGGAGAAATACAGGCCATAACACCAAGTGGTTTTCGCTCTTTGAACGCATCATCTTCACACCTATCAGCGTAATAGCGACAAAAATCCACGGCTTCCGCTATTTCTGCTACCGCGTCATTTAATGATTTCCCTGCTTCGCGTACAAGCAATGGCAATAATATTGGCGTTTGATTTTCGAGGCGTATTGCAGCGTCACGCAGAATAGATGCGCGTTTATTATGTGGTGTTTGTGACCAGTTGGATGCGTGTGCTTTCGTGACAGCTTTGCTTATTTGTGCAGATGTGTTTTGGAAAACATGGCCGACACATTCTTGCTGATTGGCGGGGTTATAAATTTCGTGAGCGTGTTTTTTCACGCCTTTGCCGGCAATATAAAACGGTGGGGCATCAAACCATGTTTGCACGTCTGCGAGCATATGTATTTGCGTAAGATCGAGACCTTTGGCCGCCAGACGTTCTTGATTTAAATAATCACGCGGCATAGGCAGGGCAGGGTTTTGGGCCTGTATATTTTCACCAATTCGGTCTTGTGGATCGCGTACAATGTCAGAAATTTCAACATCTGGGTCGACCAATTGATTGACGAAGGATGAGTTCGCCCCGTTCTCGAGCAGACGCCGCACAAGATAGGGGAGCAAGTCGGCGTGTTGCCCAACTGGCGCGTAGATACGGCTCGACGCACCGTGTTTTTCGACCAAACAGCGGTGCAAAGCTTCGCCCATGCCGTGCAAACACTGAAATTCATACGCGGCATTATCGGGAGCAAGCTCTAACACCACGGCAGCCGTGTGGGCATTATGTGTGGCAAATTGCGGAAAGACCACATCCAGATTATCAAACAAATATTTCGCACAGGCTATGTAGGAGACATCTGTATTTTCTTTGCGCGTAAAGACAGGGTAATCCGACAACCCCATTTCTTGGGCACGTTTAATTTCGCTGTCCCAATACGCGCCTTTGACAAGGCGAATAGCAATTTTACGGCTTTGCTTTTTTGCCTCATGCACAAGCCATTTTAACGTGGCACTTGCGCGGCGTTGATAGGCTTGCACGACGATACTCAAGCCGTTCCATCCTATGAGTTCCGGGTCTGCGAGCAAGTTTTTCACAACCATCAACGACACTTCGAGACGTTCGGCTTCTTCTGCGTCAATCGCCAAACCAAAACCGCCCTGTTTACAGACGAGGGCAAGTTCTTTTACACGTGCCGTCAGGGCAGGTACACAAGACGCATGTTGTGCCAACTCATATCGCGGGTGAATTGCTGATAGTTTTACAGACAAGTCGCCGAATGTTTCGCCGCTCGCGACAAGTGCATTTACGGCACGTAAATATGCTGCGAAATAACGGTCAGCATCCTCTTGCGTAATGGCGGCTTCACCGAGCATGTCATAGGAAAAATAAAACCCTATTTTGCCTGATTTTGACTTATGTAATTTACGTGATGTTTTGATTGCCGCGTCAATTGTTTTGCCCAAAACAAAATGTTCACCCATAATGACCATGGCTTGATTTACGGCGAGCCCTAACACTTTATCACCTAAACGCGCAACGAGAGAACGACCTTCCACGCCGCCGGATTTTTCAATCCATTTCTTTGCAATACGCAGCCCAGTCGTTGACATATTGACAAGAGCAGAGCTTGCTTTGCCTGCATGGTCACGCCAGTCCCCCGCGATTAAACGGTCTCGCATAAGTTGGTTTCGCGTTGCCTTGTCTGGCGTTCGCAAGAGAGCTTCGGCAAGGCGCATCAACACTACGCCTTCAGTCGTAGATAGTCCGTACTCAAGTAAAAACCTATCTATCAACGGAATTTTTTGATCGCTATGACGAAGAATTTCGACAATGCCAACAGCGCGGTTTTCAGCGCTTTTGCGTTGCTGTGCGCTTAGTCCAATTTGCGTCTGTAAAGTCGACAGGATTTCACCCTCCTCAATGAGGTATAAATCACTTAACACTTGATCAAATGGATTTGTCATGACGAGGCTCCTACTTATTTCCTCCATCATCACCCATTTTAGTATGTGATTGCGCCCTATTATTTGTAATTTTGGATGATAAATATCCTAGAACTTATAAAAGTTGGCATTTATTCGTCGAAATACTAAATAAAACTGATTAATCAACCTATGTTTAATTCTTGAAGCTATTTTAAAATATGCAGTTGGAAAGGCTTTCACATTGTATTTTCCGTGTTATTTTGCTAGTTTCCAGATTACACCGCCACACAGGAAAATCGACATGTTTGCAAATGAGAATTCGTCGAAACCTGTCGAGAATAAAAAGTCGCTGCAAACAAAAAAATCAAAGCAGACGATTTGCAATGCTGCGATTTGGTGTCTGGATAAATACGGGTATGCAGAAACATCTATCCTTCGCATCACCCAAAAAGCAGGTGTTTCCAGAGGGGCGCTGACCCATCATTTTCCGTCAAAAGAAAACCTGATTGTCGAATCCGTTGAACGACTTTTACAGCGTGCGATGACGATTGGTCGTCGTGAACAAAATGAAGAAATGAATATTAGTGATACAATACGGGCGATTTGGGAAAATTTAGATTCACTACAAGGTCGCGCCCTTGTCGAGGTCTTGATTGCGTCACGTACTGACACAGCTTTGAACGCGCGCATCTCACAGACATTGATAAAGTGGAACCAAACGATCGGTGATAATTTACTACAAGACTATAGAACAAGATTTGACAGTAACCGTCCAAGCGACGAGGAAATCGTCCTCTTATTCGAGGTTTGCCGTACATTTTTTAGAGGGCTATTGGTACAAAAAAGTTTTGTGGAAAATGATCATGATCTTAACAAAATTGCAGAAAAATTTATCATGATTGTCACACCCTATTTCACGTCTCGTCAGCCGCAGCCATAGTTTGCAAATACCGCTCGCCTGCCACAGGCGGCGTATGCGGCGGGCCTGCAAAACATTGGGCGATTTCCATCCAGCGTTGGGCAATATCGCCCTTCACCTTTAACTTGGAATCAAAAATAGAACGTGTCTGCGTTATTACTTGGCAAAATTCTGTTGCACATCCAAGTATACGGTTATCATTGTCAGGTGTTCCGTATTGCCAGATTAAACCCGACGGAGCGGTGAGGCGTATATAGGGCATGTTTTCCGGAACAGTTTCGCCCTGATTTTTAAACGTCCATTCGAATGTATTCGTACCGAGCACAACAATATTTTGGAGGCGGTCTTGGTCTATGCGCTCTACACCGAGTACATCATAAATGGCCTGCCCATGCGCCCATGTTTCCATCAAACGCGCCGTAATAGACGAGCGTACACTCATGGAAGGCCCTGCCCACATGACACGGCGCCTTGGGTCAGCTTTGCCAAAGCTTTTTTGCATATTTTGCGAAAAATCGTACCATTCCGATACCAAATCGTTGCCTTTTAAATCGCCTAACCATTCAGTTTCAAAACCTTTAAGATTACCTGTTGGCAGAGCTTGCATAACCTGCGTCAGGAAAACATTAAATGCTTTCTCGTCATTGAGCGACATATCAGCCGCCCTGTTCCAGACATGTAAATGGCCGATAATATCTTCGATTGTCCAGAATTTGAACTGTGTCCCTAAAGACAACTCATAATCGGACTTGTCTTTGATCAATTGATAAAGTGCTTTGCTTTCATCGGCAAAATCTTGGGGTTGTGTGAACATAGTCGGCTGGCCTTGTAAATTCATGTGCTAATGATTTCGTGTGCTTGTCACATGATTACTTACGCGGAGCAATACCCATATGCTTACAAATAATGCCGAGCATAACTTCATCCGCGCCGCCGCCAATAGACGCCAAGCGTTGGTCACGGAAGCGACGCGAGATCAGAACATCATTCATAAAGCCCATGCCGCCATAAAACTGTAAACATGTATCCACAACTTCGCGGTAAAGCCGCCCTGCTTTTAACTTCAACATGGAAACATGTTCCGTGCAATCCTCACCGCGCAAATATCTTTGCACTGTTTTTTCGAGCATGGCTCTGTACATTTCCACATCGGTTTTCATCTCGGCAATACGGAAATGCACGACTTGGTTATCCAAAACCGATTTGCCAAAAATTTGGCGTTCCCGCGTATAGTCTATTGTTTCTTGTAGAGTGTTTTCCATAAAGCGGACACAATTTGACGCCACCCAAAGGCGCTCTTCCTGAAATTGTTGCATTTGATACATGAAGCCCATATTCTCGACGCCAATAACATTGCTTTTAGGCACACGTACATCTTCGAGATAAATCAACCCCGTATCAGATGAGCACATCCCAAGTTTTTCCAATTTCTTGGCAATCGTCACGCCTTTGGTTTTCATGGGAATAATGACGAGGCTTTTATTTCTATAGGGCCCCTCATCGCCCGTATTCACAAGTGTCGTCATAAAGTCAGCTTGGATCGCATTGGTAATCCACATTTTCGAGCCATTGATAATATAGTCGTCACCATCACTACGCGCCGTTGTTTTGATCGCGCCCACATCGGAACCAGCACTCGGTTCGGATACACCTATACAGGCGACTTGATCCCCCGCGATTGCTGGGGCTAGAAATTCTTTACGCAAGGCATCCGAACCATGAAGAGCGAGAATCGGTGTCGCCATATCGGTTTGCACACCGATTGCCATTGGCACGCCGCCACAATTTATTTCTCCGAGTGCTTCGACAAAGGCAACATTATAGCCGTAATCCAGCCCCATACCGCCATAAGCTTCTGGTTTGCAGATACCTAACAAGCCTGCATTCCCAAGTTTTTTAAACAGCTCATGAGCTGGAAATATTTCTTCTTTTTCCCACTGATCAACATAAGGGTTGATATCTTTGTCGATGATTTTTCGAGTGGTGCGTTGAATTTCGCGATGTACGTCTGTGTAAAAATCCATGGCCTGACTTCCTCTTTACTGTTTATTTCTTGCGATTACTCTTTTGTAGGTTCGATAATCAGGATGACGTCACCCGCAGGAATTTGATCCCCTTGTGATGCTTTGACTGCGGTAATATTTCCTGAGACTTCGGCGAGAATATCATGTTGCATTTTCATCGCTTCCAAGACGGCCAATCGGTCGCCCTGTTTAACCTCGTCACCTTGTTTGACCAAAATCTCTAGCAATGTGCCGTGCATTGGCGCGACAACACGTCCACCGCCGCCACCCGTTTCATCAAGCAAGCTTTGTGTAATACCGCATAGATTTTGCAACTCGAAAATCCGCCCGCCAATATCAATTGTGATTTGGCCATTTTTACCTGCCATATGCCCCACATGCATACGCGTGCCATTTAGGTCTAAAACCGCAGCATTCGCACTCATGCTTTTTACCGTCACTTCATACAGAGTATCATCAATTTGCGCACTGTAGCAATTACGCCCCGTCGTCGTGAGGACGAAAGCAATATCATCTTCACCGACTGCGTATTTATATTCACTCATCAACCGCCCTTGCGATCCCCAATTAAGAAGCTCTGAATTCACCCCCAAAGAGTTTTCACGTGCGGTCTTGGCTTCGTATTCATAATTGAGCACACTTGCGAGTACACATGTTTGGGCCGTTGTTTCCGACCCCTGTAAATCTTGTGCGTTAAACGCTTCGCCTATGAATGCTGTCGTCGCTTGCCCTGACGCAAAAACAGCATTGTCCAAAATATCGACGAGGAAAGCTTTATTCGTCGTCACCCCAAACAGTCGCGTATTCACAAGAGCATTGCGTAAACGTGCGGTCGCGATTTCACGCGTCTCGCCCCATGCAATAATTTTTGCAATCATCGGATCATAAAAAGGTGAAATATCTGATCCCGTATCAATCCCCGTATCCACGCGAACACCCTCTGATAGAGCAGGTTCCCAAATATCAATATGACCTGTCATTGGCAGAAAATCTTGCGCGACATCTTCGGCGTATAACCGTGCTTCGACCGCGTGACCGTTCAGCTTCACATCATCTTGGGTAAACCCAAGGCCCTCACCATTGGCGACTTTGATTTGCAAATCCACAAGGTCAAACCCCGTAATCATTTCTGTGACGGGATGTTCGACTTGTAAACGCGTATTCATTTCAAGAAAGTAAAACGCACCGTCTGTATCCAATAAAAATTCAACAGTACCTGCGCCGACATATTGAATGCTCTTCGCGGCCTCTACCGCCGCTGTTCCCATTTGCTCACGTTGTGTTTGGGTTAAAATAGGGCATGGGGCTTCTTCGATAACTTTTTGATGGCGGCGTTGTACGGAACAATCACGTTCACCCAAATGAACTGTATTGCCTGCTGTGTCGGCAAAGATTTGCACTTCGACATGACGTGGTTTTTGCACAGCTTTTTCAAGTATCAGATCACCATTTCCAAAAGCATTCAATGCTTCTGAACGGGCTGAAACAATGGCTGTGTCCAGTTCTTTGGCAGCGTTTACAAGGCGCATACCGCGTCCACCGCCCCCTGCCACGGCTTTGACCATAATAGGGAAGCCAATTTTTTTAGCTTCTGCGATCAAAACTTCATCGTCTTGGCTTTCGCCTTCATACCCCGGCACACACGGCACCCCTGCCGCCATCATTTTTACTTTGGCATTGCCTTTATGCCCCATTAACGCAATGGCTTCGGCACTGGGGCCGATAAAGACAATATTGGCCCTTGCACATGCATTGGCAAAATCTGCATTCTCAGATAAAAAACCATATCCGGGATGCACAGCTCCTGCATTGGTTTTCTTGGCGGCGTCCAATATTTTCTCGACAACGAGATAGCTTTCATGCGCTGGTGACGCACCAATGCATACAGCTTCATCAGCAAGTTTTACATGGGGTGCATTTTCGTCGGCGTGGGAATAAACGGCAATTGTACGCATGCCCATGGCTTTGGCAGAACGGATTATCCGTACCGCAATTTCACCGCGATTTGCAATAAGTATGGAATTAAATTTTGCCATATTTACACACTCTCCCCTAATGGTGCTAGCGCCCAATCAGGGGCGCGCTTACTCAGAATAGACGTAATGCCTTCATGCCCCTCTTCACTCATCATGCAATCTACAAAACTATCCGCGGCCGCTTGCATTTGCTCGTCTTCATTGAGATATGGCAGTGAGAGCAATAAAGCCTTTGTCGCAGCAATTGCGGCGGGCGCACACTGGCGTATGGTCGCTTGCACGCGTATGATCGCAGCGTCCATTTC
Source organism: Robiginitomaculum sp. (assembly GCA_002733905.1). GTDB lineage: Bacteria > Pseudomonadota > Alphaproteobacteria > Caulobacterales > Maricaulaceae > Robiginitomaculum_A. Next base: position 13,981 of record NVXK01000023.1, read on the forward strand.
ACCATCTCCCTCGACGACTTCATCCGCAAGGCCGAGTGTCACCGCCTCTTTGCCTTTAAAGCTGGCGGCACTCATCATCAAGCGACGACCATTGCGCGTCCCCAAACGTGCCATCACATAGGGTGTAATTTGCGCGGGATTGAGGCCGATTTTTGTTTCAGTAAGTGAGAAACGCGCCCCTGCCTCAACAATCACCATATCGCCAATACAGGCCATGCCAAAACCACCTGCCATTGCCGCGCCTTCAATTGCCATAATCGTAAACTGGGGCAAGCGGTTGATGGCCTGAAACATTTTTCCACCAGAAAGACTTAGTGCGGTTACGGTTTTACGGCGCGTTTCCAGATCGCCTGCAAAGCTTTCCTTGAACGCTTTTAAATCAGCACCAGCGCAAAATATGCCGCCGCGCCCCCGAAACGTCACACCACGAATATCACGGCGATCTTCTAAGGATTTTGCGAGTAAAACCAATGCGTGGACACGATCAGTTGTCAAAGGATTACGAATTTCAGGTTGGTTGAACCATACAGTCAGCCAACCGTTTTTCAGTTCTAAATCGAGTGCGTCCGATTGCGGTAAATTTTTCATGTCATATTCTCATCTAAATTATCTGGGTTTTTTCTGGTTAGATTCGCGCAACACCGAAACTATTTGGATGCAGTTTGCGTCGTCGGGATTCCCAACATGTTTCAAGGGCAAAGCCCAAAACTTTGCGACTGTCCCGTGGATCAATTATGCCGTTATCCAGCAAGCGTCCCGAGGTATAAAATGCGTCTGATTGTGGTTTGAACACGTCCAAAATTTCTTGTTTTTTCATTTGGAACATTTGCTCCATTTGATCGTTCATCTCGATACCTTTGCGTTTCGCAATTGCGCGACCGACAACGTCCATTGTCGTTGCGGCTTGTTCGCCGCCCATCACGCCTGTCTTGGCATTTGGCCATGCAAACAAAAAGTCCGCGTCATAACCATAGCCGCACATGCCGTAATTTCCCGCGCCAAAGCTCGCGCCGATATAAAGCGAAAGTTTCGGGACACGTATATTTGAGACGGCTTGGATCATTTTTGATCCGTGCTTAATCATGCCTTTTTGTTCGTATTCCGTACCGACCATATAGCCCGTAATATTGTGCAAAAACACAATGGGTAAATCTTGCTGATCACACAGTTGGAAAAACTGCGTTGCCTTCGCTGCACTGTCTGGATCGAATGGCCCGTTATTACCAATAACGCCAACGGCGTGGCCCATTATTTTGGCCTGTACGCAAACAGTAGTTACCCCAAACCCTGATTTAAATTCAAGAAAATCAGAACCATCAACCAGACGCGCGATCACTTCACGTGCGTCATATGGCTTTCGGTAATCAACGGGCACAATACCAGCAAGTTCCGCAATGTCATAAAGCGGCGTTTCAACATCTGGGCTTGGCAGTGTTTCACAATTTTTATTCCAATCCAACCGTGCCACAAGGTCACGGCAAATCTGTAATCCGTGCGCGTCATCTTCGGCAACATATTCAACCAGACCCGATATGGTCGCGTGCATTTCCACACCGCCCAGCTCGTCTGGATTGGCGATCTCGCCCGTTGCGGCCTGTACAAGTGCAGCCCCCGCAAGGGCGGCCATGCCGTTTTTCTTTACCCCGATCACATAATCGCTCATGCCCGGTAAATAAGCGCCACCTGCTGTCGAAGGGCCATGTAGAACCACGAATGTAGGAATGCCAGCAGCGCTTAAACGACCAAGACGGTTGAACAATCCACCGCCAACGGCCCATTGTTCGACTTGATAGGCCATCAGGTTTGCGCCCGCGCTTTCCACCAAATGAATGAGTGGCAATTTATGTTTCAGCGCAAAATCCAAAACCTTGATGGCTTTATCCGCGCTCATGACTGTGGACGCGCCTGCGTTGATACCACTATCGCTGACCATAATCGCACACCGAATGCCGCTGACAAAACCAATGCCAGAAATAGAACTTGCCCCCGGCAAGCTTGTGTCTGGATTGGTATCGTCAACCAGATAACTCGCCATATTAAAAAGCTCTAGGAATGGCATGCCCGGATCGAGAAGATGCTTGAGACGGTCACGCGGTAAAAGCTGCCCACGTTGTTCAAAACGCGGTTTACGTTTAGCAGAAAATTTCTCGGCTCGCTCTTCCAGACCGCGTAATTTATCAATCAGTGCTAACATATCTTCTCGGTTCTTTTTGAACCCGTCCGCACCCGTCGATATTTTTGAACGAAATATTGTCATTGCTAGCTTCTCACTTCATTGGTCAATTCTGGTATAAGGCCTTGGGGAATCTCCACTTTATAGGAGAGCAAAATTTGTGCATAGGCTTTCGCCTGTGGGTCATTACGCAAGCTTGCCATACCACCGCCGTCAAGAACATCGTGCAATAAAAAATTGATCGCCGCCACCCCTGGCAAGAAAAACCTCTCGACGCGTGACGGATTAAAATGGGCGAAATATTGCGAGACACTCTCCTCGGTTAGCGCGCGCCATATCCAAGGTAGGTATTTTACGTCACGCGCAATAATGCCGATATTTGCTTTGTCACCCTTATCGCCACTCCGCCCCCATGCAAGCGCGATGAGAGGGACACTGATCAATGCCTCGGAAGTTGGCGGTGATTTTGGCGGCGCGTGAGGCGTCGGTGCGACACAAATATCGGCATTTTGCGTATACGTCGTATCTACGCTATCAATTTTTACCACCACATTATCTTTCGGCAAGGTGAAGGAAAACAGGCGCACAATCGGCGAAGGTTTTGGGCGACCTGCATTGAAGATTGACAAACCAGCAGGTGTGGCAAGCGCCATGCCTGTGGTTTCTTTAATCAAGATACCTGCGCCGTTCATGCTTTCGTGACGTACAGCCAATTTCAAAACCACTTCGCGTATCTCAGGATTATCGGAACCGCCATATTGACTATCTGCGCCAATCACTTCGATACTTGTCTGGGCGAATGGTGGGAACTTGACGCGTTTAAGTAAATTTTCTGCGCGTTCTAGGGAAGCCTTACCATATGTTTTTGCTTTTTTGGCGGCGTCAAGGCCTGTGAAGCTTATCAACATGCCTGCACGAAACCCGTCAATATAGGTCGCACACACCTTATAGTCTTTGGGTGGTGGGCGACCTATAGCGCCCCTAACACTGACACAATCTTCGCTGATCTGTTCTATTTTAACATCTGAGAAATCACAAACTACGTCTGGTAATATATAAGTCTGTGGATCGCCAATTTCATAGATCATTTGTTCGGATACGGTTGCAACACTTACGAGGCCGCCTGTGTTTTTTGGTTTAGAGACGGTGAAATTTGCATTTTCTTGTACTTCAACAATGGGGTAGCCTATGTTGACCAGACTATCTTTTACCAATTCCCAATCGGTGAAATTACCCCCGGTCGCCTGCACACCACATTCAATAATATGACCAGCAAGGCTTGCTTGCGCCAATTTATCATACTCATCCATAGTCCAACCAAAATGAGATATACATGCGCCAAGGGTTACGGCGCTATCAACACAACGCCCCGTAATGACAATGTCCGCCCCATCGTTGAGCGCCTGTGCAATTGGCGCTGCCCCGAGATAGGCATTGATACTGGCAACTTTTGCTACATCAGGAAAGTTTTTGCCAGAGAACATTTCCTTGATATTTTTATCTTGAAAATCAACAGCGCGTGAAACGAGATCATCACCAGAGATGACTGCCACTTTTAAATCCAAGCCTTGCTTTGCGATTAACGCCCGCAATGCTTCACCGCAAGCCATAGGGTTTACACCGCCTGCATTAGATATGACTTTCACATTTTGTTTTGCAATTCGCGCAAGATTACGCCCCATAGCGCTCGTGACGAAATCTACCGCGTAACCAAGTGCGGGGTCTTTTGCACGCGCACGTGCAAGGATCGACATGGTGACTTCTGCGAGGTAATCATAGACCAGATAATCAATATCGCCGTCACGTAATAATTGCGGCGTCGACATTGCGGCATCGCCCCAATATCCGCTCGCGCCAGCGATTTTGATAGATGATTTCATAATAGTATAGTCACCTCGGCTTGATGAGTTTTTTTCTTGAATTTATGAATATTTTGCGCTAAAACAAAACGGTCGTTCTGTTTGTAAGTAAAGAAACTCAAAAAAAAAGCAACAGAAAAGGTAAAATTTTAAATCTGTGCTCTCGTTCTTACACCTATATAAGAACGCAAATTTTATATGAGGTCATTATGCGAAGCCCATTCGAAACCGAGGAACGTGCCGCTTTTCGCGAAAGCTTTCGTAAATTTGTCGCCAAAGAAATCACGCCCTACGCTCAGGAATGGGACGAAGACGGCACATTTCCGTGGCACATTCATGAAAAGGCTGGGGCGCTTGGTTTATATGGTTTTGGGGTTGATGAAAAATACGGCGGGCTTGGTTTCGATGATGCCTTTATGCGCCTGATCTGTGCAGAGGAGCTTGCCCAATGCGGTGTGAACGGTATTGCGGCGGCACTTGGTTGTCGAAATATTTCGATTGGCCCTATCCAAAAATTTGGCGGTGACGCGCTGAAAGCACGGGTATTGCCTGATATATTAAGTGGCCGCAAAGCCTCTTGCCTTGCCATTACAGAAGCGTCAGGCGGATCAGATGTCGCCAATATGAAAACTACTGCCACACAGGACGGTGACAGCTATATTCTAAATGGCTCCAAAACCTTTATTACGGGCGGTATGAATTCCGACTATTTTGTTGTTGGCGCCCGTACATCTGGCGCGGGACTAAAAGGGATATCATTATTTTTTGTTGATAAAGATTGCGACGGGTTTTCGCGGATGGCGCTTGAACGGAAAATGGGTTGGTGGTGTTCGGATCAGGCCAGTTTGTTTTTTGATAATTGTAGCATTCCTGCAAACAATATGCTTGGGAGTGAAGGCACAGGCTTTCTCGCCATTATGAATAATTTCAATTATGAGCGCCTGTCTATAATCGGGCAAGCCATTGGCATGATGAAATTGGCCTTGAAAGAATGCATCGCCTATGCACAAATACGAGAAACCTTTGGTCAGGCCCTTATCAAGCACCAAGTTATTCGTCATAAAATTGCCGATATGTCTGCCAAGATTGATGCCTGTGAAGCCTATGCCAATCAAATCTGCTGGTTGATTAATGATGGGGAAATGCCTGTTGCAGAAATTAGCAAAGCAAAGTTCTTTACGACGAAGGCACTTGAATATGTGGCCAGTGAAGGCATGCAGATTTTTGGTGGGGCGGGTTATTTGCGTGGCAATAATATTGAACGCATTTACCGCGAGGTTAAAGTTTTGGCCATTGGTGGTGGCTCTGAAGAAATTATGAAAGATTTAGCCGTGCGGCAAATGGGACTTTAATTCAAAAATATATCTGAATAAATCAGGGGACAAAAATGAATATTGCAAATTATGATTGGATCGATTTTTACGCACGTACCCTACCGGGTAAAACGGCGACGATTGATATCGCTAGCAATCGTTCCCAGACCTATGCACAAATGGAAAAACGGGTCGGGCATATTGCTGGCTATCTGTTATCACAAGGCATAAAGCCACAAGACAGGGTCGGTGTATTTGCACAAAACTCCACTGATATTTTAGAGATTATGTTCGCGATTTGGCGTGTCGGCGCGGTGCATCTCGCACTTAATTTTCGCCTCACGGCCAAAGAACTTTCAAGCATTTTATCCAATGCGGAACCCGTCATGGTTTTTGCAGACAGCGACTTTGATGATGTTATCAAAACACTACGTACAGATACCGACGCAGACACAGACACAGACACTATCAAATGGGTCAGCATGGACGGGCTAGGCAATGATACAGAGTTTGAGCGCATCATGACCCATGCCCCCTATACCAACACAAATGATGTTGAAAAGATTACCACGCCCGATCAGCAAGCCTTGTTAATGTATTCATCAGGCACGACAGGCACGCCCAAAGGCGTCATGATTAGCCATGAGAATATATTTTATAACGCAACCAGCGGCGCCTTTACCCTACAGACAAATCGTGAATGTGTAAGTTATGCCGTTATGCCAATTTTTCATATTGGGTCATTAATGGGGTTTTCTCTGCCCGCACTTTACGCAGGTGGTACGGCGATCATAGACCGTGTATTCACACCACAGGCCATGTTGGCAGCGATTAATAATAAAGAATACGGGATTACCCATTTCCTAGGCTTGCCCGCAATTTTCAATGCCCTTAGCTTGCATCCAGATTGTAAAACGACAGATTTTTCACGGATCAAAGCCGCAGTTGGCGGCGCAGAATCCATGCCCATTGCCTTACTGAATTGGTGGAAAGACAATGCCGTACCTGTTTTGGAAGTATATGGATTAACCGAAACGACAGGGCTAGGCTGTATCTTACTCCACGAGGATCTTGAACATAAAATCGGGTCAGCAGGACAAGCGCCTCTGTTCTCCCAATTTTGTATTTTGGACGAAGACGGAAAAGAACGCCCCCGTAATACACGCGGTGAAATTTGTATTAAGGGCGCGAATATCACCTCTGGGTATTGGCGCAACCCAGAAGCGACCAAAGCCGCCTTTATCAATGGATGGTTTCGCACAGGCGATATTGGCCGCATGGACGATGACGGATATATCTATATCGAAGACCGTTTAAAGGACATGTATATTTCAGGCGGTGAGAATATTTATCCTGCCGAAATTGAAAGCATTCTTTTTGCAATGCCAGAGATTATGGAGGTTTCTGTCATTGGTGTACCTGATGAAAAATGGGGCGAGACTGGCTGTGCCGTGGTTGTTCTTAACGCGGGACATACGCTTGACATTGAACAGATCAAAAGCTTTTGCGCTGAAAAACTCGCAAGCTATAAACACCCACAGCATTTAGTTTTTAGTGAGGCATTACCGCGAAACGCCACTGGCAAAGTTCTTAAATTCAAACTTCGCCAGAGCATTAAAATTTAGCGCAAAACGATTACTTTAAAATACGCACTTCGTGTTGTGGAAGCGGCATAGAAATATTGTGTTTTTTAAGCGTGCGCCAAACAATAAAATTCAGATCAGATGTGAATTTATTCTCACCATCATCAATACCATCGGCCCAAAATTCGATGGCAAATTTAATGCCGCTATCGCCAAATTCGCGCAATTCTAAATCTGGCTCTTCTGGTTCTTGAAGTACTTTTGGATGTTTTGAAACGGCAGGGATAAGAATGCCCTCTAGCGTATCAATATCTGTTTCATAACCGACACTGAAATAAACCTCATAGCGCTGGCGCGGGTCTTTGTGTGTCCAGTTTTCATAGGCATCTTCGGTAAACACAGTATTTGGCACCATGATGTCTTTGCCGTCAGTTGTCTCAATGGTCGCAGACCGCATATTGAGCTTGTCGACATAACCTTCGCGCCCATCTGGCAATACGATATAATCACCCACACGTAGCGAACGGTCGAGAAGCAAAATCATACCCGACACGAAATTGGCGGCAACCGGCTGTAACCCAAGCCCGATACCCAACATCAGCGGCGCGCCGAGCAAGACGAGTTTGCTCATCGGGATACCCGCTATGCCCATAAGCGTAATAAATAAAGCCAAGAAGACGAACATTTCAAATATTTTGGAAAACACTTCTTTGGTCGGGCCATCAAGGCTTTCTTGCTTGCGAATAGCCGCTTTACCTTTTGAATTTGAAAGGTTTCCTATCCAGAATAAAATACCGCCAAAAATTGCAAGGTTAGCAAGTGTCCACGCAGGGATTTTAATGCTCCCAAGTTCCAGAACTGCCGTTTCCATCATAAATGTCTGGAAAGCCCCATACCATCCAAACACCTTTAAAACAGCAATAGGGATAACAATCCAGATGACGAGTTTTTGCACAATTGGATGTGAAATAAATTCTTTGATGATCTTGAACAAAAGAAAAACGACAGCGAGGCCTTGTGCTATCCGCACAAGCCAGTCTTGCCCCAATATTTCAACACTTGTCAAAACACTGGCAAATCCTGCTAATACACCAACAAGGAAAGCAGGATAAATCAAGTCTTTAAGACGAAAGGCAATTGCTTGCAGTTTGAGGTATTTTCCCTCTGTTGGCTCTTTGCGTAAAAATGTGACCCTTTTTTTGAGCATGCCCGCGAAAATTTTTGCCAGCAGAACAGCCCCGATAACCGCGCCCACTTGTGCCAAAAATGGCGGACTTTGCAGCCAAGCCAATAATTGTAGCCCCAAAGCCTCTAGCTTTACCTGTATTACACTCATATCCATTGTGTTTCCCCTGCCACGCATTTTGCCCACATGCGCCACTCTTATAAGTTTCCACAACAGATGTAAATATAGGCCCTGCAGTATCTAATATTGCCCGAGAGGAAAATAGTAATTAAGGTATGGGCGTTCAGAAAGGCTCTCTCATGACCAATACAAAACCGCGCCGTTTTTTCAAAATTTCACTCGCGCTCGTCGCTATATTACTGGTCACGGGTTTTACATTACGTACGCCTGATACAGATTTTGACGCCATGCATGATAAATATGGCGGCGCACTGGCAAAATATAGCCAAGGCACACGGATTGCGACGGACAATACCGTGATGAATATTCATTACCGTGACCAAGGCAATCCGAACGGCGAACCCATAGTTTTCATTCACGGCTCTAGTGCGTCCCTGCATACATGGGAGGATTTGATTGCCAATATGAGTAAGGGTGCAGAAAACCGTTACCGTTTTATCTCGCTCGACTTACCTGGACATGGGTTGACGGGGCCACATCCCAAAGATGATTATTCTGCCGACGGCATGATGCAAGGTGTAGACATGCTTTTGGATACTCTCAACATCGACTCGGTTTCCCTAGTTGGTAATTCTATGGGGGGATGGATAAGTTGGCGGTATGCACTTGCTAATCCTGAGCGTGTCAAAGCACTTATCCTTGTGGACGCTGCGGGTGCGCCGACGACAGAACATCCGCCACTGAATCTAGGGTTTCGTTTGATGCGTAATCCAATAACACGTCCGCTCACCAAAATTTTCACGCCACGTAGCATTATCAAAACGTCTATTGAACAAACTGTGTATGACCCAAGCAGGGTCGATGATAAAACGACCGATCTGTATTGGGAACTTTTGCGCTATCCCGGCAATCGTCGCGCCACGAGCATTCGCGCTCTTATTGACCGTGAAGACGCTTACGGTAAACGCCTCTCCGAGATACAAATACCGACTCTCATACTTTGGGGCGAAGAAGATCAGCTTATCTATGTCGCCTCGGCTCACACTTTTCACGAAGCCCTGCCCAACAGCCAACTCATCACCTACCCCAATATCGGCCACATCCCCATGGAAGAAACTCCAGAGGAAATGGCGAAAGATGTGTTGATATTTTTGGGTGAAGCGCTCAAAAAAGAAGCGCCCTAAGGCGCTCCTGAATTTCAATATTTAAGCGTTTTCTTTTGGCTTAGGGGCTGGCAATCCTTTGCCGCCTTTTTTGCCTTCGATTTTGAGTTGTTCGGGTTTTAGGATTTCGAATTTGAGTTTGTCTTTTTTCTTGTCCACACCGATTTTGACGAGGCCGCCTTTTTTCAATTTACCAAAGAGAATTTCATCGGCTAATGGCTTTTTGATATATTCTTGAATGGTGCGTGACAACGGACGTGCGCCATAGCGTTTGTCATAGCCTTTGTCTGCAAGCCAAGTATTGGCCGCTTTGGAGACTTCAAACAATATTTTACGGTCTGAGAGTTGTGCTTCCAACTGAATGATAAATTTATCAATGACTTTGGTGATCGAGTCTTTGGCCAAAGGTGCGAATTTCACATTGGCGTCCAGACGGTTTCTGAACTCTGGTGTGAACAGGCGTTTAATGGCCTTGTCGTCTTCGTCATTGCTACCGTCTGCGCGACCAAAGCCAATTTCTACTTTGGCGGCGTCCGCAGCCCCTGCATTGGTTGTCATGATCAAGATGACATTACGGAAATCCACGGCGCGACCATTCGAGTCGGTTAATGTGCCATTGTCCATGACTTGCAACAGAATATTGTACACATCAGGATGCGCTTTTTCGATCTCGTCCAACAGCAAAATAGAATGCGGATGTTGGTTAACTTGGTCAGTCAACAGACCACCATTATCATACCCGACATATCCCGGAGGCGCACCGATAAGGCGCGACACTGTGTGGCGTTCCATATATTCGCTCATGTCAAAACGTAACAATTCAAGCCCAAGTGCTTCGGCGAGCTGGCGTGCCACTTCGGTTTTGCCAACACCCGTAGGGCCAGAAAAAAGATATGAACCAATGGGTTTGTTCGGTTCACGCAAGCCTGCGCGCGCGAGTTTCACCGCGCTAGACACTTGTTCAATGGCTGCGTCTTGACCAAAGACAACACGTTGTAAATCTTCTGACAGTGATTTCAGCACTTTCGTATCATCACGCGAAACAGTTTTTGGTGGTACGCGCGCGATTTTAGAAATCACGGATTCGATCTCTTTCGTGCCGACAATTGTTTTGCGTTTCTTGCCTTTGACGTCTGGCAGTAATTTAATAAATGCACCAGCCTCGTCAATCACATCGATAGCTTTGTCGGGCAGTTTACGGTCTGTGATATGGCGCACAGCCAAATCAACAGCGGTTTGAATAGCGGCAGGTGTATATGTCACCCCGTGAAATTCTTCGAAATATGGTTTGAGGCCTTGGAGAATTTTCACAGTATCTGCAGCCGTTGGCTCGGACACATCCACTTTTAAGAAACGCCGTGCAAGGGCGCGGTCTTTTTCAAAATGTTGACGATATTCTTTATAGGTCGTTGAGCCCATGCATGACAATTTACCCGATTGCAAAGCAGGTTTGAGTAAATTCGACGCGTCCATTGCGCCGCCAGATGTTGCACCTGCGCCAATAATTGTATGAATTTCATCAATGAATAAAATAGCGCCGTCAATTTCTTGCAAACGTTTCATCACCGCTTTCAGACGTTCTTCGAAATCACCACGATAGCGTGTCCCTGCAAGGAGTGCGCCCATATCGAGAGAATAAATGGTAGAATCTTTCAACGCGTCAGGGGTGTTCCCATTGACAATTTGACGGGCAATGCCTTCTGCGATTGCCGTTTTACCAACGCCGGGATCACCGACGAGGAGTGGGTTGTTTTTACGGCGGCGGGCTAGGATTTGAATACAGCGTGCAACCTCGGATTCGCGTCCAATCAACGGATCAATACCGCCTTCTTTGGCTTTGGCGTTTAAGTCGACGCAATAGGCGCTTAGCGGATCTTCTTTTTCTTTGGCTTGACCTTCACCCTCTTCGGAACCTGTTCCCAAGATCGGACGATTTTCAGGAGCGTCACCATTTTTTGATATGCCGTGCGACATATAATTGACCGCGTCATAACGTGTCATATCGCGTTCTTGCAAGAAATATACAGCGTGGCTTTCCCGTTCGGCAAACAAAGCGATCAGTGCATTTGCGCCTGTGACTTCTTCACGGCCAGAGCTTTGTACATGAATAACTGCGCGTTGAATCACACGGTGAAAGCCAGCCGTTGGGCGGGCTTCTTCGAAATCTTCGACGATGAGTGACGCTAAGTCCTCATCGAGATAGCGTAACAAGTCTGCACGTAAAGATTCGCGGTCAACATCACACGCATCCATGACCGCCCCTGCGTCTTTGTCATCGACAAGCGCGAGAAGGAGATGCTCTAGCGTCGCAAGCTCGTGCTTACGATCACTGGCAAGTGTAAGTGCGCGGTGTATGGTTTCTTCGAGTATTGGTGAAAATGAAGCCATTTTTAATTCCTAGTTTCGTTTGACCCCTCATTTACAATGTGGGGGTTTATTTACGCCTTTTCAAGTGTACATTTTAACGGGTGTTGCGCACGTTTCGCAGCGTCCATCACTTGACCAACTTTGGTTTCGGCCACTTCGAACGAATAAATGCCACATACGCCGACACCGTTTTTATGGACGGCGAGCATAATTGTTGTCGCCTCTCCTTCGCTTCGTTTGAAAATGCCTACCAAAATGCCAATAACAAAATCCATTGGCGTATAATCATCATTGAGCAAAACCACTCTATATTGAGACGGTTTTTTAGTTTTTGGCCGCGTTTTCACTGCGACACCGCGCTCGACGTTATTTTCGTCGTCACGTTGATGATCTGCCATAAACAGAGGCGTTATTATCTCTTTTTGTTTCATTCCTCTAAGATAGGTAATTTTTCCAAAGATAAAAGGCCGTATTTATACATATTTTGTGTAATTTATTAATCTACGTTAACCATATTGTAAATATCACCCCCTACCCCAAACATATGCGTTGTTTCACAAAATATATATTTGGTATGTTATTCGCCATAAGCTTGCTTGTGGGCCTATTCTGGGCATCATTTGCCTCTGCGAAAACAAGCCAAGCAGAACGTAAAAGCGCACAAAAATATGCGTCCATCATTATTGACGCAGATAGTCTTGAAATTTTACATGCGCGTAATATTGACCAACACAGATATCCTGCTTCTCTGACCAAAATGATGACATTATATCTGACTTTTGACGCGCTTGAACGGCGCGAAATCAGTTTGGACGAAGCTCTGCCGATTTCAAAATTTGCAGCGCAAACACCGCCTATGCGACTTGGCCTCAAGGCAGGGCAAACGATCACGGTCGAACAGGCTATCCAAGCCCTTATTATTCGTTCCGCAAATGATGTCGCCGTTGTTTTGGCCGAAAGACTTGGCGGCTCGACCCATGAATTTGCAGAGGCGATGACTGCGAAGGCGCACAGTCTTGGTATGCAGTCCAGCGTATTTCAAAATCCTCACGGCCTACCAAATCCGAACCAAGTGACTACGGCGCGTGATATGGCGAAACTTTCTGATGCGCTTTTACGTAACCACCGTAAATATTATCCATATTTTTCGCGTCAGCATTTCACCTATCACGGCCAGAGATACAAATCCTTTAACCGCTTGCTTGGCAGTGTCAAAGGTGTGGATGGCTTTAAAACGGGTTACACCAATGCGAGCGGCTATAATCTCGTCATTTCGGCCAAGCGTGATCAACACCGCATTATTGCTATTGTCATGGGGGGGGCCAGTGGCCTGTCACGGGACAAACATATGGCGCAATTATTGGAACGTGGGTTTGAGGTTATACAAAACAAAAAAGACACACATGTAAAATTTGCCTTAAAAGCGAATGAGGTCAAAACAATTCGTAAAATATTACCCGTGCCAACAAAAACGGGCCGCTTTCAAAATGCCGCCTATAAAATGGCACCTCACAAATCAGTGGCCTTTCCGGCCCACATTCAAGTTCAGGCTCAAGTTCAGGCTCAAGTTCAGACTCCTATTCAAGCTCATGTGCAAGGTTGGGCCATTCAAATCGGTGCATACGCCGATGCCAGACAAGCACAACACATCGCACAAATGGTTTTAGCTGATCCGCAATATGCCATTTCGGGTGCTTTCCCTCATATTATCCCCGTGCAGCGCTCAGCAGGGTATATTTACCGTGCCCGCTTGTTAGGTTTCACACAAGAAAGCGCGACAAAAACATGCAATATGCTTGCAGCGCAAAGAAAATCCTGTTTAGTGGTCGCTCCTTAATTCTATAAAGAGCCAATATGAGTACAGCCCCATTTATCGTAACAACGCAAGACCAGCTTCGGGCGCAAATCCAAGCATGGAAAATGCAAGGGGAGCGCATTGGTTTTGTACCGACTATGGGCGCACTGCACGCAGGGCATTTGTCGCTCATCCATCAAGCCAAGCAACATGCCGATAAAATCGTCGCCAGTATTTATATCAACCCGACCCAATTTTCCGAAGGCGAAGACCTTGGTACGTATCCACGTTCTGAAGAAAAAGACGCAAAAATGCTATGCGAAGCAGGGTGTGATCTTATCTATATTCCTACAGGTAGCCTGTACGGGGAACATCACGCGACGAGCCTGCATGTCGGCGGCGCGGCGCTTGGACTAGAGACAGATTACCGCCCACATTTCTTTGGTGGTGTCGCCCTGATCGTCACCAAGCTTCTCAACCGTGTACAACCCGATGTCGCTGTATTTGGTGAAAAAGATTACCAACAACTTTTGACCATTCGGCGTATTACTTCTGATTTGGATATTCCTGTAGAAATTTTTGGTGCACCGATTGTGCGCGAAAATGACGGCCTTGCCATGTCATCTCGCAATCAATATTTTGATACAAAAGGGCGTGCAATTGCGGGGCAACTTAACATCATCATGCGCTCATGCGCGCAAGAGATCTCAGAGACACGCAATATCAAGCACGCTACCGACACGGCCATAGATGCTCTTCTTGAAGCAGGGTTTACCAGTGTTGATTATGTCAGTGTTGCAGACGCGGTTAGCCTAGAGGTTTTGCCGCATAGCCTTGGCGACAATGAAGCGAGACTCCTCATTGCCGCAACATGTAAAGGTGTGCGCCTTATTGATAATTGCGCGATTGACTAAACCTATTATTTTTTTGCTAAAAGCGTCAAAGCCCCAACCACCATTGCTTCGGTCCCGAGTTTAATAGAGGGTTCTGGATCGATTTTGAAAAACGGGGAATGATGAGACGGGGCTTTTTTCATGTCTTTCTTTGGTGTGCCACCGACTGAAAAATAAACACCTTTTACGCCTGTCTCTGGCGCCACGAAATACGCAAAATCTTCTGCCCCCATGTCACTACGCGGTACAGTATAGAATATGTCATCACCAAAGTTCTGTGCGAATGCAGTGTGGATCGTTTGTGCGGTTTCTCCGTCATTGGCCAATGACGGGGTTGTTTCCGTTTTAGAACGGATAACCTCTGGTAATTTATCGTTAGGAACACCCATAGATATCGCGACACCTTTGGCGACACGGTCAATACCGTCCAATAGTTTTTCGCGAACTTCGGGGTTATCAGAACGCACCGTCAATTGCATTTCGACTTTGTCGCTGATGATATTGTGTTTAAACCCACCATGAAATGCGCCAACCGTAATGACACCTGGTTTAAGAGGTGCGATTGTACGCGAAACAATAGACTGTAGTGACACTACGATTTGTGACGCGACAAGAATAGGATCAACACCTTTGTGCGGCGAAGCACCGTGTGCACCGACCCCATGTACAATAATATCAACACTGTCAGAACTAGACGACACGACGTCATGGGACAGTTGGATTTTCCCAGTTGGCACACTCGCGCTTATATGAAATGCGAGGGCATAATCAGGCTTGGGGAATTTTTTGTACAGGCCGTCTTTAAGCATATCCCGTGCACCAGAAATCCGTTCTTCTGCGGGCTGCCCAATAAGGACAAGTGTGCCCGACCACTGGTTTTTAAGCGCCGCCATTTGACGCCCCGTGCCGACAAGGGATGTAATGTGAACATCATGGCCACACGCATGCATGACAGGTTTTTCAATATCGTCGATATCAACTTGTTTCGCCGTAGAAGAATAGGCAAGACCAGTATCTTCTTTCACAGGAAGGCCGTCCATATCCGCACGCAACATAACCGTTGGGCCTGCACCATTTTTCATAACAGCAACAACACCCGTACCGCCAATACCTTCGCTAACATTGAAGCCGAGGGCTTTTAATTCTTTGGCAATACGTGCCGCCGTTTTAAATTCACGGTGAGAAAGTTCAGGGTTTGTATGGAAATGCGTAAAAAGATCTTTGAGGTTGGCGTCATAATCCCTTGCAATTGCGCCCCTGAGATCAGCTTGGCTACTTGCCTCTAAATCTGATGCATAACTTGATGGTGCACAAAGAATAGTCGCACCGAGCAAAGCGCTCATAAGTGCTTTAGATTGAAATTTCATGGTATTTCCCCTTTTGTTTTCACAATAGTAAATAAAAAAGAGGGTATCTGTCAAATGACAGATTTACCACGCACCGATATCAACGAGTTTCGTCCGAAGATGCGCGGGTAAATCCGCGGCGCCCTCCAGACTTGAAATATCTTTGGGCGCATCACCATATTTTAAATATCGCCAGCCTTGAAAGGCGCGTTTAGGTGTCGGTACGACTGCGACCAGTTCGGGGGCAAGTACGATACGGCACGCTTTGCGGCCATCAGATGTAAAAGTTTCTTGTAAA
This sequence comes from Robiginitomaculum sp., assembly GCA_002733905.1. Classification (GTDB taxonomy): domain Bacteria; phylum Pseudomonadota; class Alphaproteobacteria; order Caulobacterales; family Maricaulaceae; genus Robiginitomaculum_A. The sequence goes on from NVXK01000023.1 coordinate 30,077, forward strand.
TCAATTATGCGGTTACGACACTGAAGTACCCCTTTAATCACCCAAAAAATTGAACCGCCTGCAAGTATTTCCTCTTTACGCTTTGGGGACATGCGGGTGATGTGATCGGCAAAGGCTGGCAGGCCTTCTTGCGCGCGCACAATAGCCACATGTTTTTGCCACTCGGCGAGGCTCTCAATCGAGACTGAACCAACAGAAAGTTTTTGCATGTGGATAATCGGCGTTTCGGGCATGGCTCATCATACCCCTACGCCTACAAAACACTATTGTTTTTTATATGAAGTTTTAAAAGTCGCGAGCAACAGGTTCAATGTCCGCAATATAGCCTGGAACATTTTTGTCGACTTTAAATGTTACATAATCAACATTCGTAGTAGGCGTATATAGGCCCGCCTTTTTGATAGCTTTACCAAAAATAGATTTGATAACTTTTGAAGGCATGGCTGTCGTGTCCCATGTCGGGTTGCCACCAAATTTTTGACGTTGCAATGATTGCGCGAACATAGCCGCATTTTTGAAGCCGCTCTTGCGCGTTGAATATTCAGTAGTCACAGAAACACAAAAGGTTTCATTGATCACTTTATGTGGCTGGTTCAATTGCCACGCCGCCATTTCCCCACCCGTAAGGGTTAAGACTGTCGCGCTCGCATCAAACTCGTTTTTGTACGGCAAATCATCAATGAGTGTGTTCGTCAAAATACGTTCGTAAGATTCGTCTGACATAAATTCTTGTGTTGTTGGGTACACATAAATCTTTTTCGTACCGCGAATATGCCACAAAAGAACATGGGTTTTGTCCGCATGATATGGTACTTTTGCGACTGGAGACGAAATCAGAATGCCGCCATTTGCGTTAAATTCTGTCTGCCCTGTTTTTTCGGCCAATGCACCATACATTTCCTTGAGCAGTGCATTATATTCTGGGTGCAAATTCATCGCGCGGCGTACATTCAACCATAAACGACCATCTTTCACAGCTTGAAGCAGAGTTGCGCTATCGCAATCCCTGAAATCGCCTGTGCGGAATTGGTTTTGATAAATTTCATGCTCGCCCATTGTACATACATCAAGCATGTTATGTGGATGTTTATCGAGAAGTTCAATCAAAGCTTCGTCTGTAAACAGGCCCGAACTTTCGATTGTATGATCTACCGTAAAAATACCTTTATCAAACTTTTGTGTATGTTCATCTGTCCAATTTTTAAAGATACTCATGTCACTCTCCACTTAGGCATTCCCAATCAAGTTTTATCATAAAAGAAAATCGTATGAAAACTGGCAAAATTCATAGTAAATATCGCCTTAATTTACATATTCATTTACACATTCACTTATGGGCGTTTTGAAAGGTTTTTATATAAATAATAAAGAGAACCCACCATAAGCAAGACGCCAATAATTGTTGCAACGGGTATCATAAAGGCGCCCATCTGCGTTAATTCTACTTTGGGGGTTAATAATAGTTTCGCAGCACCGCTCGCACACAAGAGTGTACCAAGACACAATACGAACCAATACACGCCAAAACCTCTTGGTTGTTTCATTGATATTGATTGTTTTTCAGGTTTTTGAATAAAACGATCTGGTGAACGTGAATGCGCCGTATTTTGATTGGCTGGGCGTTTATAGTCCTCTCGCGTACCTTCGTTCGCCGCCTTAATATCGGCAATGACCTCTGCGATTGTTTTTTCTGATTTCGGGAAATCATCGGCCCTATCAACTTTTACTTTATCCATTAGGTCAGAAGGTTTTTGAGTGCCTGTTGTTAAATCTGCCGTTAAACCTATTGTATTCGGGTTGTCCGCAATCAAACGATCAAGGCGTTCGCTCACCTCTTCGGCGGCCAATGCGATTGGTGACAGTTTTTGTTTCGACTGTTGCGGTTCAGCACTCGCATTTTTCAAGGTCATGTTCTCTTGAACGTTGGATGGTTCAAGGCGCTCATTCGTAACATTTTGCGGGGCACTTTCAACCTCTACAACAGGTGCTGCATTAACAGAAAGTGCCTCATGGTCTTGGCTTGCAGTGTTCGGTATTTCCACATGCGGTTGGACATAAACTTCATTCTCAATAACACTTGCACTTGTGTCGCGTTTTGGTGGTAGCTCGTGGCGCGGCGCGCTCACAAGTCCCTCTTCTTCTGTACGCAAAAATAAAGATTTTTCGGCTGTACGGCGGCGTACAAGTGCGTCGACAACATATGTTTTTCCGTCAATGTCACTCTTGACCCATTCATCAAATCCACTCGCAGCCGCTAATATTTGCCCCTTGTTGAGACAATGCAAAACGGTAGAAGACAAAAATGCCTTTGGTCCAATATTAAAACTTAACGAAACGAGAGCATCAAACTGGCTTTGCACAAGAGGGGCAAAAATATTCTCATTGATCATATTTTCATAGGCTTCAAGGTCTGTGAGCAAGATCGTTTCTGCCTGTGCACTGGTGATGACAGGTTCATCATTTTCGTGGTATTTATGGCCATACCCAATGATACGCAGGCCCGTCGCCAAAGTCGTTTCAACAGGTTTAAAGCCTTCATATGCTTTGATCAGTTTAATGCCAAAGCTCGATATTTTAAATGCATGCGCCATAAATGTCCTAAAACAATACACAAATTCAGTTAGAAAGTAGAGTTGCAAAACCAATGCCGTTTTTCACCCTATAGGCGAGATTTACGCGAAATTTACGCGAAATTTTACAAAAAACGTGAATGTAGGCGTTAAAAGATATGGGTTTATAATAGAAAATATGAGGCCAAGCCCAAAAAGGCAAAGAAACCAATCACATCTGTAACCGTCGTCACAAATACCGAAGACGCCACCGCAGGGTCAGCTCCTACCTTTTTCAAACCCAGAGGGACTAAGATACCTGCAAGGCCTGCACAGAAAAAATTGAAAACGAGCGCAACTGCGATCACCATGGCTAGTTTCACATCACGGAACCAAAGATAGGTGATTCCTGCCAAAAGTACCGCAAATATAAGGCCGTTTAAAAGAGCTGCCAGTGCTTCGCGCCTCACCACGCGCCACATATTTGCCGAAGTCAAATCTCTCGTTACAAGCGCACGAATGGCCACAGCCAAAGCTTGGATACCTGTATTGCCGCCAAGAGACGCCACGATTGGCATGAGGATGGCGAGAGCTACTAATTCGGTAATTTCGTCTTTGAATAATGAGATCACAAAAGAAGCGCAAACCGCTGTGCCCAAATTCACCAACAGCCAAGGTGCGCGTGCGCGTACAGTTGTAAAGGCTGTATCCGTCAACCCTGCGTCCGATACCCCCGCCATTGCGAGCATGTCTTCTTTATTTTCTTCTTGGATCACTTCGACCATGTCATCGACCGTGATCATGCCTGTTAAACGGCCACTTTCATCAATGACAGGCGCGGAAATCAAATCGTATTTTTCAAACAAATAGGCTACATCTTCTTGATCCATACTGGGGTCAATCAATGCAGGTAATGTGTGCATGGCGTCTCTCAGCAAGACATCTCGCCCTGACCGAATAAGCGTCGAGAGCGGTACAGAGCCAAGAGGGCGAAAATTTGCATCAATAATATAGAGATCAAAGAATAAATCAGGCAAGGCGTCTCCACCTTTTTCGCCTTGGGTACGCATATGGTCGATGGCTTGCCCTACGCCCCAAAACTCTGGCGCGGCGACAAATTCGTGTTGCATGAGGCGACCAGCAGTTTCCTCATTAAATGCAAAGCTTGCCTCAACCTCTTCACGGTCACGGTCGGGAAGCTTGGCCATAACTTCCGCGCGGCGTTTGTGATCAAGTTCCTCAATAATTTGAATGGCGTCATCACTATTAAGTTCAGCCACGGCCTCACTAATTTGAGCGGACTCCAATAAGGGTAAAACATTCTCAAGGACTTCGTCTTCCAACTCGGCCAAAACGGAAGGGCTTAACACATCTGCGGCCAACCCGACCAAAGCTTCACGGTGATCATTTGCCAATTGCTCAAACATATCTGCAATATCCGCAGGATGCTCGCCGTCAGTAAGACCTCGAATCCCTTTATGGTCTTCAGCCGCAATCGCGTCACGTAGAGCGCCGACATTCCCCATATCCAGATCAACCGCACCAGAAACAGTATCTAATTTTTCATTGTCACTCATCTCTTAATACATTCCCTGTTGCGCTATGCGCTCCACGCGCCCTGAGCGAAGCGAGGAAGTACCCTTGGGGTGCCTCTTGTTTGAGTTATACTTACATTCTCTGTACAGACCAGAGCTTATCTTGTTAAATAAAATGGCTTTCTCAACAACATGAAACCCCTTAGCATATCTCTATGGTGCTAAAAATAAAAAATAGAGACGCACGGCGTATATGGTTAGACGCGCAAGGCCTGTCCAAGCCTCCGACGGGTGATCTCGACATTATGGGTATTATAAAATCCCTTGGTTTTGTGCAATTGGATACCATTCGTAACATTAGTCGCGCCCACCATCATATTCTCTGGAGCCGCAACCAGAATTACCGTGAGGACATGCTTAATCCACATCTCGCAAATCATCGGACAGTTTTTGAACATTTCACCCATGACGCGTCTATCATTCCCATGGAATTTTATCCGATGTGGGCGCGACAATTTCAAAGGCTCGGAAAACGCACTGCTAATTACGCACGTTACAAAGCGGCCTTAAAAAATATCAGCCCTCACGACATCAAGGACCGCATTCGAGAAGAAGGCCCGCTGTCCACACATGATTTCAAAACGGAGCTGATAAAGAAAAAAGGCATGTGGAACCGCCCACCACACAAAATCATTCTTGATCAAATGTGGTATGCAGGTGAGCTTGCCACCTCTCACCGTGATAAATTTATTAAATACTATGATTTACCTAAACATGTCATTCCCCAACACATCATGAATAAAACCCTATCAGATGTTCAGCAAATAGATTGGCTTTGTACCCAAGCCCTCTCACGATTGGCATTTGGTACACTCGGAGAAATACAAAGGTTTTGGGGCGCGATAACCGCCGTCGAAGTACGGGCGTGGGCCAATAAAAACCCTGCTAAATTTCACGCTGTCGAGGTCGAGCGTGCCAATGGTGATTGGGGCAAAGCGATGGCCTGCCCAAACATTGTAGAGCGCTTGCATACCTGTCCCGCGCCAACCAAACGTTTGCGTATTCTCAACCCATTTGACCCCGCCATGCGTGACCGCAAGCGTTTATCCGAACTGTTCGGATTTGAATACCGCATTGAAATTTTTGTACCCGCCGCCCAACGCCAATATGGCTATTATGTCTACCCTGTGCTTGAAGGTGATAAAATCATCGCGCGTATAGACGCCAAAGCCGACAGAGCCTCTGGCCAAATTATTGCCAGAGCATTTTGGTCAGAAAATGGAATGAAGTGGACCAATGCCCGACAGAACAAATTAGACGCCGAACTCAGCCGCATGGCTAGTTTTATCGGTATGGAAACGGTGGTATGGCAAAGCAATGACCCTATAAATAGCCGCCCCACACGCATCCTTAAATAATTCAAAACAGTATTTGTTCAAACATCACCCGCCGTGTGCATTATATGTGGTCTCGAAGGGGAAATTATTAGGAAATGAGTTTATTTTCCAAACTTCCTATGCCCTCGATTTCGAGTTTGATCACGTCATCAGGCTTGAGGAATGTCCATTGTTCAATCCCGGCCCCATTACTGGCCGCACCCGTACCTATCACTTCGCCTGGAATAATATATTCGCCTTCTGAGGCCGCACTTATCAGCTCGGACAGAGAATAATACATTTGCGCCGTGTTTGAGCGCCCACGTAATTCATCATTGACGTAAACCTTCATCTCCAAGTTTTGAGGGTTTCCTATCTCGTCCGCAGTAACAATCCACGGCCCTAAAACATTCCCAGTATGAAAGTCTTTGCTCTTAAGAGGCCCGACTTTCCCCTTAAAGAGCTCCTGAATTAATCGTCCGCGCGCGGACACGTCGTTATAGATGGTATATCCCCATATATAATCATTTGCCTTTTCTACAGGCACATCAATCCCTTTTTTGCCGATAATAATACCAAGTTCGAGTTCATAGTCCATTTTATCTTCGGCAAAACTTGGCCACTGCACCGCCTGTCCATGCCCAATAAATGAGGTCGTATTGCCCTTATAATATACGGGGTTTATATAAAATGAGGGTGGGACTTTCATGAATTTTATAATTTTATTCAGCAATAGGCCGAACCGTCCAAGCTTTGCCTTGATCATCGCGTCAATAGACTGACGGATATGTTGTTCATAGACACTAAAACAAATCAGTTTTACGGGCTGTGGCAAAGGGGAGAGGAAAGACAGTCCGTCAAGTTTCAAACGATCAATTTTAGATGTATTGTTTGTCGCAAACTGCACATGGCCCTGAACCCTCTCCAAAGCTTCGTCCCCACCGTCAATAATAGCCTGCATTGAAGATAAAGTTTCGCTTGCCCGTCCTGTATGTAAATTTTCAACATCGGCAAGGTCAGCGCCGTAAACGAGGTCGTCAAAAACGAAACCAACGCGCGCACCGCGCTCAGTTTCATATGTAAACAATTTCATATTTTAATCCTATTTTTGTTTTGGACCAAACCAGTAATGGAGCTTAAGCAAGCATTTGTGGACAATGCCCAAATATGCAGTCGGCATTGAACTTGGATGACGTGTTGTTCCTTGTTCTCGCTCCATGAGTTCTTTTACTGGTGTCCCGCTCTTAAATTTCGCCAACATGTCGTCAGGGTCAAAATCAACACCAATCGGATTCATTTGGAAATCAGGCGTTTCCGCCCATGCCAGCAGCTTGTCGGGACTATCAAATACATCGACTTGTAACTCGAACCAGTTCTTGTCCGGATCGACATAATACATGGAAACCGTAGCGCCATGATGGATGCACCATCCGGGCAATATTCCACACCCTTTTAAGCGTTCATAATTTAGAAGCAGTTTTTCCAACGATCCATAGGTAAAGGCAATATGATCAACACCTGCACTCAATTTCCAACGCGGAAAAAGAAGGGGGATATTTGCAATGGCAATACGGTGATGCTCATTATCAAATGTTAAAAACGCCGCTGTTTCAAATTCATAAGAGACTTGAGCCTCGAAGACTGTCTTATGCCACACCAACATTTTTTTAAATCTGGAGGTTTTTAAAACCACATGTGCAAAATAGTCGGGGGCAATTTTACCCCGTTGTTTTGCAGGTATTGGCATTATAAGTTTGTCCATTTTGAGCTCCTTTTCCCTTTAAAAGAGGTTAAACTGTTTCATGATACCGTGAATATGCACCGCTGGAGATTTCACAGCCTGCACGGCGCGCCACGCAATATGACCATCTGGACGCACCAATAATAACCCACCCGTGTCTAGCTCCCAAAACGCGGCCCAAAGGCGCGGATCAATTTCATATTTCTTGTCATGCATAGGAATGATATTGAGGCCAAGCGCCCTAGATTTAAATTGCCCCTCCAATTTCGCCATCCATTTTTTGGCGGCTGAATTGACGAATAAAGTATAACAATCATAGCCCAGCAAATCGTGAGCCGACATGGGGGTTTCCCCTTCTTGAACCCAAATATGCGGCAGTCTTGCGCCTGCTCCTGTTGTTTTCACATATGTCATCACAGAGCTTTGGGGTGTTTCACACGCGGTGTGATCGATCAAAAGACCCGAAGGATAAATATATCCAATTTCGAGGCCCAGCATATTAAAATGCTCTTCCTGATTATTGATCTCCGTCGAAATTCGTGCTTTCAATGCTTGCCCTTTCTGCGTCTTTTGTAACGGCGCATTGATTTTTTGACGCAGCATTTTATACACGGCCCCTAATGCAAATTTTGAAACGAATGCAGGGCAGGCTTTTAAGACAGCATTGTTGCGAAGGCGCGCAATCATGTCCATCTTGCTTGGGTCCAAATCAAACGCTCGAATAACATCATCCATTTTATGGAAATTACGGACACTTACTTCGCAATTTTTTTGCGCGACAGGTTTTCGCTCGGCTTCATACGTTTCTAAAATTTTAGGCGGACACGCCCCCTTAATAACAGCAGCAAGTTTCCAAGCCAAATTATGCGCGTCCGCCACCCCCGTATTTAGTCCTAACCCGCCTGTTGGTGGGAAACGATGCGCGCTATCTCCAACGAGGAATATATTGCCCCTTTGGTATTCTTCTGCGACCTGCGCGGTCATGTGCCAAAGCCCTTTAAACGTTATTTCAAAAGGAATATCCGTGCCAATAACATTGCGAATAAGATTGCGGCAATATGCCTCGGTATATGTTTCAATATTTTCCCACTGTAAAAAAACAGGCACCATAAACACGGCTACACTCTTGGGGTCGTGGACAATCATTGTCCCCATACAGTCAGGATCAAGACACCAATAGAGCAAGTTCTTCTCAATCCCCTCCAACGCGGACAGATCAGCCCGAATGGTGATATTAAATAAATCCGCAATCGATTCTGGGCCCGTTTTTACAATGTCTAAAGATCGCGCCACAGCACTGTTGGCGCCGTCTGCTCCGATAAGGTACTGACCAGAAAGCACGTAGTCTTGCCCTGTTTTCGTATTGTTAATTTGGCAGGTCATCACCTGATCACCCTGTTTGTGCGCCAACCAATTATGTCCATAACGGATATCCGCAAGTTCGTAAGAACGGGCGTATTCAAGCAAAATGGCCTCAAGGCGGTTTTGCGATATATTCATGATCCTAACACTAGAGGCATTCTTGCGCCGTGTTTGACTGTCTATATCCCCATTTGCGCGCAACGTACCAATCACAGGGGAAAACATATTTGCGGCCCATATAATTTGATCAACATTCGCATCACTCGCGATATCTTCCAACACCTGCATGGGAATGCCTGCCTCGCGTAAAATCTCTATTGTCCGCGTATTTATCACATGGGCTGCTGGCGCCTGCACAATTGTCGACCGACGTTCAAGAACAACATTAGCAATACCCGAACGCGATAATAAGATGGAGGAGAATAATCCAGCAGGCCCAGCACCAACAATTATAACAGGTGTATTATTTTCTAGTAATGTTTTGGGCACCGTCACCTCTCTCAATTTAATTATACTTACAAATATAATTATTTATAGTCAAGAATAAAAAATTACAGAAAAAAACATGCACAAATCTATTTATTTATTGTGATTTTTCATGCGGTTTGAATTTCCGGCGCGAGATATTACAGGCTAGAAAACTCTGAATTTTGTCAAATTTTAGCTTTGCTGCCAATGCACGGATCACCCATTTAAAGCCGACCATAAGCACTTATGTCGCATCAATGGGAGGCGTTCAGCGCATGTTTCAGGTGCGCGAAGAAGCCTCGTCATCACGGCGCAAAAATCCGTTAAAGAGGATATCTATAATCGCGTCTTCTTGCTTGCGAAGGATTTTATCATCGACATTATCTATCCCGTATAAAGGCCCTACCATTTGCAAATTCCCGACAAGCGCCATGACCGCGCCCCCCATCACACTAAAGAATGTAAGCTCGGAATAGGATTTGATCACACCCTTTTTCCGTAATGTTTTAAAAAGCTTGCGATGCCTGAGATGAAGAGGTTCTAAAAATCTTTCTAAGAGCCACTGGCTCCGATCCGTTTCGCGAAGCCCTTCCAAAAACACAATACGGGCATGCTCTGGTCTGGTAATCGAAAAACGAATATAGCGCCGAACAATAACGCGAAAAAGAGAATATTCATCCAAATCTTGAAGTGCGCTGTCTTCGGAAATTTCATTACTGGCGTCTAGCTGATCGAAAGAATACGACATTGCGGCCTTCCACAATTCATCCTTGGTTTTGAAATGATAATGAACAGCAGGTGTTACCACTTCGGCACGTTTTGCGATGTCAGAAATCTTTGCGCCGTCATAGCCATGAATAGAAAACTCGCGTAACGCCGATTCCAGAATGATAATTTTTTTGGGCTTTTGCGTGGCAGATAAAGGAGGACGGCCTCGGCGTGCGACTTTGACTTCACCTGTTTTCTTTGTACGCGAAGACGCCATGACGAATCCTTATTTAATCAAAAGTCCAATAAACTAATGGTTCGAATATAAATATTTTGATTGTAATGACACACCAAAATGCAGAGGTAAACAACAAAACCCAATGTCGAAGTTTCTTTGGTGTTCTCCCTGCACACCCTTTAATTTAAAGGCTAATGAACAAGGTACACACTTCACCCCCACTCAACGCAGGGAGTTTTAAGGCGCAAATTCGGTGTAACCCAAATCTTTGGGTTTTCGCCCCTGTATAAGGATCAACTAGGTATAAGGATCAAAGAGGCTACACCAAATCCATATCACAAGCTCCATATCCCGTATCCAAAATGAAAGAACAAGCCAAATTGAAACTTATAATCCACTAGGAACACGAATGCTATCTGGGTCAGCTTGCTTAGGACCACAACGTAAATACCCCCATTCCCGATCTTTTGGCTCTACATCACCCTTGCCATAATACGTCCATGTACCTGCGGTTCCGCCGTACTGGTTTCCGCTAGACAGTGACAGCGCGCCCTCATAAATCATCCTCTTTTTGCCATCCACATTAGAGATTTTATCCCCAAACGTAATTGCGCCAGTAACAAATTGCGCCGCTCCTAGATTATCGCCCCAAATGGGATCAGGCCATACAAATTGCATTGACAGACCATGTAAATACCATGTGTTTTCTATATCAACCCTAAATTTATTATGCTGTTGCTTAAGCGGCAAAACAATAAGCGCGTCTTGAAGCCTATAGCGAGAAATGTGCTCTTTAAACCATTCCACATTCGCGGCGTCCATATTATCAGCCTCAATCATATTCTGTGAAGGCATGTCAATTGTGCGTGTATCATAGGTAAAATATGTACCCGTGGTCGATTGGCCCGTATGATAATTTTTCAGCGTGCAATGAATAACCGTAACAGGGCCAATCGTTTTAGGTGCGTGTATTTCGGATTGCGGCTCTCGTTTAGCTTCTGGCACAGGGGGCATTTCTTCGGAGTTGCAAGCTGATAAACCTAACCCCACCACCGTAAATAAAATCATTAGGTTTTTCATACATTCCCTCTTCATGCCGCAGTTAACTTTAACCTTTGCTCACAAGGTGTCAAATGGTGAAGGCCGTTCATTCTAGGGGATTGGCTTTGGCACGGGCTAGGGTATGGGCTAGGGTATGGGCTAGGGTATGGGCTAGGGTATGGGCTAGGGTATGGGCTAGGGTATGGATGAGAAAAACTGTAGTCATAAAAAGGCATTTTCAAAACGAAAATTTAAGAGCTTTTTATGAAACGAATGATTACCGAATTTATTTGAAACTTGCAATGATTATATCTACACTTACAATTAAAGGCGCTTAAACAGCGCATATTTCACAAAGGACAGGCACATGAATATTTCAAGACTTTTACTAATAGCGCCAATGGTTTTGACCCCTGCTTTTTTTGTGGCTTGCACCAAAACGCAACCAGCGGAAACTATTTTTCCAAATACGCTAGAACTGCCTCTCTTGGCAGGCACCACACGCGAACCCGAATGCAAAGTCGATCATATATTTGAGACGTCTGAACGAAATATTGAATGTGTACTTATTAACTTCCCAGAGGGCATGGAAGATGCGGATGAGAAAGAACAGCATGCCCTTAACCTTACCCGTCAATATGAAACTGCAATTAAGGCCCAAGGCTGGCTAGCAAATCCTATTGGCGAATACATCGTCAATTTTGAAAAACCGGTTACGAAAGAGTGTTCAATTTCTCTTCAACTTATGACTTGGGTCGTTGATGAGACCAAGCCTGTGGAAGAGCGCCACTTTCCCAGCATCCGTTTTACTTTTATCGAAAAGCACGTGCAAGTCTGTGGCACTGATAGATTCAGTACCCGCTAACCACCATTTTTTCAAGTTTTCAAAGACCTAAAAGTGCGGCCTATGCCACGTATTGGCCGAAGCTTGCTTAAACCGTCATTCGCAGGGCGAGCAAACTGTTACAGCCGCCTTTGACTGAGATAATCAACGGCCTTATCTAACGCCTCCTTGAAAAAGAAACATCGGTCAAGAATATAAAATTTAAGAAACCTTTGGTACGGGTGGTCGGAATCGAACCGACACTCCATAGGAACGGGATTTTGAATCCCGCGCGTCTACCAATTCCGCCACACCCGCATCAAAGTGGGGGCAACATAGCGTGCATGCGCCTTCCGTCAACATGGTTTTTGCATTCTGCGCAAGTTTTTTTGCACTAAATTCAACAGTAGTGAGATTTACAACTTGTTCTTAAGAAATTTCAGGTTATTGAGGCTTATGGCAATGAATTTTTCTTTTCTCGAACGGTGGTATGAATCCGTCAAACAAATGGCACGGCACAAAAATGCTGTACCATTTTTGGCCTTTATTGCATTTATTGAAAGCATTTTCTTTCCGATCCCAACCGCTATTCTTATGCTGCCTATGGCACAAGCCAACCATAAAAAAGTGTGGCGTTATGCCACCATCTGCACGATATTCTCTGTCTTGGGCGGGATTATAGGCTATTGGTTAGGATGGTTTGCGTATGAGAGTTTCGCGCAACCTCTTCTCGAAAAACTTGGAAAAGCCCATAGTGTAGAGAGCTTTCGTGGCATGACGGACGAATACGGCGCTTTGGCTGTATTCGGTGCGGGCCTGACCCCTTTTCCTTATAAAGTCATCACTATTTTAAGCGGTGCGCTTAAGCTTAATTTCTTCGTTTTTCTCATTGCAAGTGTTTGCGCGCGTGCAGGTCAGTTCTTTTTAATTGCTGCGATTGTGTGGAAATTTGGAGATCAGGCCGAAGCCTTTATCAAAAAACATTTTGCAGTTCTGACGATATTGGCGTTCGGTGTTGTTATCGCTGGCTGGGCCGTATGGCACTTTATGTTTTCAGGTGCGGCGTCTTCCCATTAAGCACGCTCCCTAAAGACAGACTGTTTTTTCAAAACCAAATGTCGCGAACATTTTGGCACGTTCCCTATTATAGACGCCTCCCACCAACAAAGCCGTTTGCGGGTATGTTGGGCGGCTCTTTATTTCCATTTTTCCCGCAATGGTTTGCGTGCGCTTTGCGATTGCATAACCAGAATCGATCCAGTTGACGGCATACGGCGCGGCCTGTTTTAATTCATCAAGCAAGAGCGGAAAATGGGTGCAAGCCAAAACAATTGTATCAATATTTACATCACGAAACATAGGCTCGACTTCGGCCTTAAGCGCAAATGGATTTAATATCTGCCCCGAGAGCTTTTGCTCTGCCAGCTCAACGAGCCCTGTTGAGCCGTGCAAAACCACTTGGCAATCAGAAGCAAAATCACGGATGAGCTTACCAACATATTTTCGTCGCACAGTTCCCGGTGTTCCCAAAACGGCAATCGCTTTCGCTTTACTCATTTGCGCGGCAGGCTTGATGGCAGGGACAACACCGATCACAGGAATATCAACCGTATTACGAATTTGCTTAAGTGCCGTTGTCGACGCGGTATTGCACGCTATGAGTAATATATCAGGCTGTACCGCAAAGACTAATGTTTGTAATAATTCAGGTAGGCGCGCTTGCAATTGCGCTTCGGTTTTCGTGCCATAAGGACGGAATTCGTCGTCTGCCACATAGGTGATATAGATATCAGGTATGAGCGCACGCAGTTCTTGCACAACACTTAAGCCGCCTACACCAGAATCAAAAACAAGAGCATGTACCATAACCGTCCTCATAATATGTTCTGGCAAGATTTCATAGCAAAGTTTAATGCTGAATTTTGTTTATTTTTAGCCCAAAATACGACATAAGTTTGACATGAGTGACATGATCAACACGACACATAATAATCACGATACATTAGCCAATACGAGGCCCTATCATAAATATATGATCGCCCTCCTGCTGGGTCTAAGCATATTGCGTTTGATCACTTTATATTTATCTCCGACAAACCTACATGGAGACGAGGCACAATATTGGGCATGGTCACGTAGTTTTGAGTTTGGGTATTTTTCAAAACCCCCCATGATTGCATGGGTAATTGCCTTCACCACAGGCTTGTTTGGCAACGCTGAATGGGCTGTACGATTATCATCACCGCTCATCCATCCTCTTACTGCCTATATTATTTTTCGGACTGCGCGGTTTCTCTTTGATGCACGCACAGGGTTTTGGGCAGGATGTCTTTACTTTTTGATGCCTGCGGTTTGGTTGTCATCGACGATTGTCAGTACAGATGTTGTTTTACTTATCTGGTGGGCACTCGGGTTAAATGCTTGGGCGCATGTTCGCGAAACACCGAATATGAAATGGGCAACGGTGCTAGGTCTCGCTATCGGTCTGGGCATGTTGTCGAAATATGCCATGTTGTTCTTCCTTATCGCGCTTGTCATCTGTACGATTATTGACGCAAAAACGCGTAAAGCTTTGTTGTCAAAATACGGGCTTATCGTTGTTGTGATTGCTGTCATATTCATCACGCCCAATTTATATTGGAATGCGGCGAATGATTTTGCCACGTTAAATCACACAGCGGCGAACGCGAATTTAAAGGGCGTCCCTATTCACCCGATAGAACTCGTAGAATTTATAATGAGTCAGCTTGTCGTTTTTGGGCCGTTAAGCTTTATCGCTTTGGTCGCCGCCCTGTTTATCGTTATTCGCAAGCCTGCTGATAAGACTGTTTTTGCACTCTCTGTCTTTGTACTTAGCCCTCTACTTATTATTTGCGGAGAGGCTTTCTTAAGTCGTGCAAATGCGAATTGGGCCGTAAGTGCCTATATTGGAGGTGCAATATTAACTGCACATATCGGCCTACGGGTTTTTGGAAAGCTCACCAAAGCAGGTGTGTTCGTAAACACGGGCATCGGCGTGGTGTTTATCATTGCTGTTTTATCCCCATCGCTTGCCAACACTATGGGTATGGGAAATATTCTCAAACGCGTGCGAGGTTGGCCACAGACGCAATCGCATATCGTAGATGTTGTGAAACGTGGACATGAAGGCAATGCCTACCATGCAGTTGCGACCGATAACCGTCTCGTATTTTTTGATCTTCTTTATTATAAAATAGAGGCAGATACCCGCCTTCCACTCTATATGTGGATGAACAGTGTTCACCCTGTCCATCACGCCGAAAAAATTGCGCCGCTTCCTGCAAGTACAATATCAGACGGGCCAATTTTAGTGGTCAATTACTTTAGAAATTGCCAGTTAACCAGCCGCGAAGAAATACGTATTTGCCTCGACACAGTACATGCACTTGGCAAACAAACACATTTCGAGAAGATCCGCTCTGACTTTGCCCGTCTTGAACCTTTGCCTCCGCTCGAAATTGATTTGGGGGGCGGCAAGATACGGCGTCTTAATTTATGGGCGGGATATGGGTATACGCCAACGCAAGACATACGTGACTAAGCCGCCTTAATGCGCGCCCCAAAGTGTCTTCAGCCTTGCATCACGCCGACAACCATTACGGTAATATTTATACCGCCTCGGTTTTTTCTTGTAATAGTCCTGATGGTAGGATTCAGCAGGGTAGAATGTGACGCTTGGTAAGATAGGGGTTACGACAGGGGAAGGTAACCGCCCTGATTGTTGCAGAATTATTTTAGAAGCGTTTGCGATTTCCAATTGGGCAGGGTTTGCAAAAATTGCGGTTTTATAAGAATGGCCGCGATCACAAAACTGGCCGCCATCATCGGTTGGATCAACTGTTGTCCAGAAATATTCCACCAATTGCGAATAGCTCACGCGGCTTGGGTCATAGATAATTTTTGCGACTTCATAATGCCCAGTGCCGCCACGGCTCACTTGTTTATAGGTTGGGTTTTGCGTATGGCCACCAGCATATCCAGAAATAGCTTCTATGACACCCGGGAATTTCTCGAAATCAGATTCAACGCACCAAAAGCAACCGCCTGCAAATACCGCTTCGGCCCTTTGCGTTGAGACAGAGTTTAATGGAGGCGGTTCTTGACTATTGGCGGCGCTACAGGCCGTCATTGACAAAATAAGAACAGGAAAAATGTTTTTTACAAAGTTTATCATTCTTGCTATATAATATAAAATCACCTCACGCGCACTACACAATATTGCGAGAGTTAAAGGAAACCAGCATGTCAGAAGAAAAAGAATGGGATATCAAGATTGAAACCCAAGAAGATGCACAACGTATGGCACGTATTGGGGGCAATGCAGGACTTACTTATGCGGTTTTAACGACTTTGCTTATTGGCTTTGGGCTTTCTGCGGGGCTTTCTCAAATGGTAGAGCTAGATGCAGTCGACCCAGAAACGGTTAGCCAACAAATGATCGCTGTCATGGCAATTGCCGGGCGTTGTATCTTATATTGTCTTCTGGCATGGCGTACAAAAAGTGGCAAAGGCCTCATCGCTGCACCATTGCTATTAATCTTCATCGTCGCAGAAATTTTGGGCGCCGTCTTTGTCGGTGTTTCGAATGGTATCGTCCCCGCACTTCTGCTTATCTTGCTCGCGATTGTCGTTGGGTTTGTGTTATTGGCAGGCGTTAAAGGCAATTGGGCCAATAGAGCCTTTCGCCTAGGCTCACGCGTTTAATCACGAACTCTACATCAAATCCGCAACCTATTGAGGCGGTTTGGACTTATAGGTATATTGGCCCGCATCATTAATACGGCGGGTCATTTGACCCCGTGCGACCAAGCAATTTAAATGGGCAATGCTTTCCCCAACTGCCATCAAACGATTACTATCGGTAATACGTGTGCGAAACAGTGCGGAGTAAACTTCTGTCGAGAGCTTGGGCGTTTTGCACAAATCATAAAGGCGGTCGAGCGCGCGTTCATGGTGATAGATTAATTTATCCAAGCGACGATGTGCGCCTGTAAACGGAATGCCGTGGGCAGGACATATTAATGTATCTTCGTCCAAGACATTGCGTAATTTATGGCAAGAATCGATCCAGTCTTGCATGGGGTTTCCCTCGGACTCCGTAGGCCATACACTTACATTTGAGGAAATATTGGGCAATAATTGATCGCCCGTCATACATATTTTTAACTCGGGACACCACAGACACGCATGTTCAGGTGAATGCCCAGAACCTACAACAATTTTCCATTCGCGACCATCAATCGTAATACTGTCACCGTCTTCTAGGCGTTCATAGCCATGCGGCATAGGCGTGATGGCTTTGCCAAAACCGCCAAAGCGCGATTTGTAAACTTCGATCTGATCATCCGTAAAGCCAGCCCGTTCAAAAAATTTAATGCCTTCGCGCGGCGCAGGTTGTCCTGTATCCGCCGCCATAAGTCGACATAAGAAATACTCGCCACGGGTCATTAATAAAGGGGCGTCAAATTTACGGGTAATCCACCCTGCTAGCCCAGAATGATCAGGATGCAAATGGGTCACAATAACGCGGTTCACGCCGCGCCCCCCCATATGGTTTTCGAATACGTTTTCCCATATTTCTTTGCTATCGCGAGAACCGATACCTGTATCAATAACAACCCAGCTATCGCCATCTCTTAAAAACCAGAGATTAATATGGTCGAGACCTTTCATCGGCAATGACATACGCAGCCAATACACACCATCCATAATTTTAGTCACGTCACCACAAGCAGGGGCCTCATCAACAAAGAAATTCAGCAAGCGCGATGAATTATCTTTTGCCGTTTTTGAGTTGTCGTCTTCTGGTTGAGAAAGGGATTGGTCCGGACTCGCCATATTGTATTTCCTATCAAAGGTATGATGTGCATTTATGATACAGTAAAGCGACATTACCGCAATCCCGTTACCTTTATATTAGCACATCAAATTTGAATGGAAATCAAGGCGAACATCGCGCCACGTCTATAACGCCGTTATGCCTGCGCTCATTTGCGCGACGAATTGCGTTGCGATTTCATCGCCAGAGATACGGCCATCCGCCTCATACCAGACATTTAGCCAATTGAGCGCGCCCATCAAGAAGAACACAGTAATTTTGGGGTCAGCCTTTTTAATAGAACCATCACCCATACCGCGCTCAACAATACTCGTCACAGCATGCTCAATCTTGTTACGACGTGTAAGTACAATCGTTTGAAATTCACCTTTAAGACTGTCTACATCTGCGAGCAAAGCAAGACCATCGCGGATCAACAGATGGGCAAATGCACCATAAAGTTTTTTTAGCCGTTCCAGCCCGTCATCATCTTTGTTGCGTGTTGATGTAATCAAGGCGTCCATCGCGTCATAAACATTGATATGACATTCAAACAAGATTTCCTCTTTAGACTTCACATAATAATAAAGTGCGGCCTTAGACAAACCAAGCGTGCGGGCGATTTCAACCATGGAGGCATTATGATAGCCCTTACGACGAAAGGCAGCACCAGCGGCGCGAATAACCGCCACACGTTTCGCCGCATATTGTTCTTCGCGGTTGAAGGGAGATTTTATCTTTGTCATATTTCCCCCTCTCGCATAAGCAAAATAAGCCACTAACCTTATAGTACAATTTTCGACTCGTTAGTCAAATGGCATAAATTCATATTAGCACGACTAATGCCAATAAAGTCTAGATGGCAATCGCACCATTTTTATGCATTAAGCTTAGTAACTCGCTGCATTCTGGGCAAAATTTGCAACTTTGTCACTTTTTTCAAAAATACACGCTAATCCTGTTTCTATGCGCCCAAAAAATGCTAAACAGGTATTTCCCCTATTTATAGGGAGAAAACATTGCCAAGGCTTGGCAAAGACATAGATAATAAGAGGATATGGATATGAAGTTTTTTGTTGATAGTGCTGATCTGGATCAGATCGCCGCCTTAAATGATATTGGTCTTGTCGACGGGGTCACAACCAATCCATCCATCATCGCAAAATCTGGACGCGATTTCAAAGAAGTCATTGCAGAAATTTGCGCCCTCGTCGAAGGCCCTGTCAGCGCCGAAGTTGTCGCCATGCAAGCGGATCAAATGATTGCCGAAGGACGTGAGCTTCGCAAAATTGCGAGCAATATTTGTGTTAAATTACCACTTACTATGGACGGCCTGAAAGCGTGTAAAACGCTGACAGATGAAGGCGCGTCAACCAATGTGACCCTTTGTTTTTCAGCCAACCAAGCCTTGCTTGCGGCGAAATGTGGCGCGACATTTATTTCGCCCTTTATTGGCCGCCTTGACGATATTACCCAAGACGGGATCGCGTTGATCGAAGACATTCGGATGATTTATGACAATTACGGGTATGAGACAGAAATTCTAGCGGCGTCCATTCGCAATGTGAACCATATCAAAGACTGCGCCCTCGTCGGCGCAGATGTCATCACTTCGCCGCCAGACGTCATTCGCAAACTCGCGAGCCACCCTCTCACAGATGCTGGCCTTGCCGCATTTATGAAAGACTGGGAGACAACGGGGCAATCTATTTTATAGCCCCTCTCTAAATCTCTTTTGAGCTAGCAACACATAAAAGGCATATTATGGCAAAGTTTATCCCAGTTGATCCGTTTGATATTATTATCTTTGGCGGCACTGGTGACCTTTCACGGCGGAAACTTCTCCCCGCTTTGTTTCACCGTTTTTTAGATGGGCAACTTGATAGCTCTAACCGTATTATTGCCGCAGCACGTTCCGACCTTGACCGCACAGCCTTTATCGAAATGGCTGAAAATGCGTGCCGTAAGGCCTCTAAGAGTTGGACAGATGAGAACTGGGCCAAATTTGCAAAAATGCTCGACTATATAAAAATAGACGCAACAGATGAAGATGCAGACTGGGCACATCTTAAATCACTATTGGGTCATACAGAAATGACAGATCCTAAGCGTCCGCTCATTTACTATCTTGCTACGACCCCGCTTATCTATGTCGCGATTTGCGAGGCCTTGGGCAAAGCAGAGATGAACACACCCAATGCACGCCTTGTTTTGGAAAAACCAATTGGCAAAGATTTGAAATCCGCACAGGATATTAACGCAGGTGTTGGTGCGATTTTTCCAGAAAATTCTATTTTCCGTATTGACCATTATCTTGGCAAAGAAACCGTACAAAACCTGCTCGTCTTACGTTTTGCCAATACTTTGTTTGAACCGATTTGGTCACGTAATTCTATTGACCATGTGCAAATCACAGTGTCCGAAGATATTGGCCTAGAGGGACGCGCCGATTATTATGACCGCTCTGGCGCGGTACGCGATATGGTACAAAACCATCTGTTACAACTTCTCTGCCTGACAGCAATGGAGCCGCCGAATTCTTTAGACGGCGACGAAGTGCGTACCGAAAAAATAAAAGTGCTCAATGCGCTTAAACGATTTGACGCAAATACGGTTAGAACCCAAACCGTTCGCGGGCAATATATTGCAGGCATGAATGGCACCGCGCCTGTAAAATCATATTTGGATACGCTCTCACCAGAACGGCAAGATAGCCAGACGGAAACGTTTGTGGCGATTAAAACCGAAATTCAAAACTGGCGCTGGGCTGGGGTACCGTTTTATCTCCGTACGGGCAAACGTATGGACGCGCGTCGTTCAGAGATTGTCATTCAATTTAAACCCACGCCACATCCCCTATTTGGTCAAGCCGCACATCCGCCCAACCGTTTGGTTATCCGCTTGCAACCTGATGAAGGCATGAATTTATTTATGCAAATCAAAGAACCTGGCCCGGGCGGATTACATATTAAATCCCTGCCTCTGAACTTGTCTTATGCAGATAATTTCACCGTGCGTTATCCTGATGCTTATGAACGTCTACTGATGGATGTTGTGCGCGGAAATTTGGCTTTATTCATGCGGCGCGACGAAGTCGAATCTGCTTGGAAATGGGTCGATAATCTTTTGGGTGCGTGGAAAGAAACGGATCAGCCTTTGGAGACATATGCCGCAGGTACGCAAGGCCCCCTGCAATCGGCCATGTTGCTTGACCGTGATGGCCGCGAATGGTGGGAAGGTGATATTTAGTGTCCCCTCATATTCAACATTTTTCCGATATTTCCGATTTGCATGAACATGCGACGAACCTAATCATTACCCAGCTTAAATCTGCGCTCGACAAAAACGGTGTGGCAAGTTTAATGGTGTCGGGTGGCTCGACCCCCGGTCCTGTGTATTCACAAATTTCACATTTCGATCTGCCGTGGAAAGACATCACCATTGGCTTGGTTGATGAGCGCTGGGTTGATGAAGATGACACTGGTTCCAATGCCCGTCTTGTTCGCAATACCCTGCTGCAAAACAAGGCGAGTTTTGCCAATTTCATACCAATGAAAACATCAGCGTCAACACCGCAAGATGGACAGCTAGATGTAGAAGCGAACCATAAAAACATACCCTCGCCTTTTAGTGTGGTCGTATTGGGCATGGGCAGTGACGGACATACGGCGTCATGGTTTCCTAAGGCTGAAGGGCTGGACGCTGCGCTATCACTCGACAATACAAATATGGTTCAAGCAATTACCGCGCAACAGACAGGCGTCACGGGCGCGTATTTAAACCGCATGACATTAACCCGTCACGCGCTTGATACCTGCGATTTTGCACTGCTGCTGGTTACTGGCGCAGAAAAGAAAAAAGTTTTTGAAGCCGCCCTTGCTGGAGACGATTATCCAATACGTAGCGCGATTGACACGCTAGGCGAACGGCTGCATGTTTTTATTCACATCTAATCCAAACATTTTGGAATCTAATCCATGACCAACATACATCCTATTGTACAAGAAATTACCGATAACATCATCAAACGCTCGCAAGACAGCCGCCGTGCATATCTTGATGACATGCACCGTGCGCGTCCCAAAGGGCTTGCGCGTAAACGTTTGACAGAAGGTAATCAAGCGCACGCATTTGCAGGCTGTGCTTTGCATGACAAGAAAGCGCTCCTCGGCGCGAGTTGGCCAAGCATTGGCATTGTGACCTCTTATAATGACATGCTTTCGGCCCATCAACCGTTTGAAAAATACCCAGACATTATCCGAACAGCCGCCCGTACAGTAGGCGCAACGGCGCAAGTCGCAGGCGGCGTACCCGCCATGTGTGATGGTGTGACACAAGGCCAAACGGGGATGGAATTGTCCCTTTTGTCACGCGATGTGATTGCAATGGCAACGGCGATTTCGCTGTCTCATGATACATTCGACACTATTTTATATTTGGGAATTTGCGATAAAATCGTACCGGGGCTTTTGATTGGCGCTTTACAATTTGGTCATATGCCCGGTATTTTCGTGCCAGCTGGGCCAATGCCTTCTGGATTGCCAAACAAAGAGAAAGCGCGCATTCGTCAATTATTTGCCGAGGGTAAGGTTGACCGTGCGGAACTGTTAAAAGCAGAAAGCGAGAGTTATCATTCCCCCGGTACATGTACATTTTACGGCACAGCCAATTCCAATCAAATGTTGATGGAAATCATGGGGCTACACATACCCGGTTCGGCCTTTGTCAATCCCGGCACGCCTTTGCGCGAGGCACTAACGATAGGCGCGACAAAACGATGTGTCGAAATTACATCTGATAAAGACAGCTATATCCCGATTGGTGAAGTGATTAGCGAGAAAACAATCGTCAATGCAATCGTCGGTTTGATGGCAACGGGTGGCTCTACGAATTTAACCCTGCATATTCCAGCGATTGCCAAAGCGGCAGGCATTCATGTTGACTGGGATGATTTTGCACAACTCTCGAAAGTAACGCCGCAACTGACGCGCATTTATCCAAATGGTTATGCCGACGTGAATCATTTCCACGCGGCAGGCGGTATGGGGCTTTTGATTTCAGAGCTTTTGAACGCAGGCCTATTGCATGATGATGTTATGACCGTCGCAGGAAAGGGGCTTTCGCATTACGCCAAAGAACCTGGACTTGATAATGATAAATTGGTCTGGCGTGACACGCCAAAAACAAGCGGCAATCTCGACATTATTCGCCCAGCCTCTGATCCGTTCAGCGCAGAAGGTGGCCTAAGCTTACTCGAAGGCCCCCTCGGGCGCGGCGTCATTAAAATTTCTGCGGTCAGTAAAGAGCATAGATATGTGCGTGCACCTGCCAAAGTGTTTGATGATCAAAATGATTTAATGGATGCGTTTAATCGCGGTGAATTAAACCAAGACCTTGTGGCCGTTATTCGTTTCCAAGGGCCAAGCGCCAATGGCATGCCAGAGCTTCATAAGCTGACCCCGCCCCTTGGCGTATTACAAGACAAAGGTTTTAAAGTTGCCTTGGTCACAGATGGGCGTATGTCGGGCGCGTCAGGGAAAATTCCTGCTGCCATTCATGTTGGCCCCGAAGCCATTAAAGGCGGCGCACTTGCCCGTGTCCAAGACGGCGACATCATTATCCTCGACGCCGAGGCTGGTATATTGACGATTGATGTAGACGCAGCAGAATTCCTCGCCCGTCCACTCGCACGCCCGACGGCAAATACACACCAAACAGGATTTGGTCGTAATTTATTTTCAAGCCTGCGTCACAATTCAACATCGGCAGAAACGGGGGCAACCTGTTTTGATGTGCTTTCTACATCCTCTTTGGCTACATCTCCTGAACTAAAATAGGCACCCACACTATGACAAATGCAAAACATGATATGGTTTTCGACGCCCTTAAATCTTGTCCAATTGTTCCTGTGATCACCATTGATAATGTTGATGACGCGGCAAAACTTGCGACTGCTTTTTGGGACGCAGGTATCAGCACGGCAGAAATCACATTGCGTACACCCAATGCATTGGCCTGTATTACAGCCATGAAAAAATCTGTGCCTGCTCTTTGTCTCGGGGCGGGTACGATTTTATCTGCGGATGATTTAGATCACGCCATTGCAGCAGGTAGTGATTTCATTGTCACTCCAGCGGTTAGCTCCACACTCCTCCCTGCCCTTAAATCTTGTACTCTCCCCGTCTTTCCCGGTGCCGCGACACCAAGCGAAGCATTAGAGCTTTATGACCAAGGGTTTGAACATGTGAAATTTTTTCCAGCCGAGGCAAATGGCGGTGTCAAAGCCCTTAAGTCCATTGGCTCCCCCATGCCGCATATTAAATTCATGCCGACAGGCGGTATTAACGGGGATAGCGCGCCGTCCTATCTGGCCCTGCCCAATGTCGTCGCCGTAGGTGGTTCATGGATGGTCGATAAAGCAGCCATCGCAGAGCAAAACTGGGAACAAGTGGAAAAGACTGCTGCACAGGCACGAAAAGCAATTTCTTAAAATAACGCCCCTGCACATTTACCTTTTACTCCCTATTTGATATACTCCCTCTACACACAGCAAAATGGGAATTGCAATTGGGGATCGGGGTCGTATCAAAAAGCAAACAGGGTATATGGTTGCGGATCATATGCATAATATGCTTGTGCATTTTTTATTTCAATATGACTGCTTTTGCGAAGGAAACACTTCGTAAAGGCGAACACGGACAAGTCGTTCGTATTATTGATGGGGATAGTTTTGTCCTCAACACAGGTGTAGATGCTTCTGATTTAAATGTTTCTTTGGGCGGCATTCAAAGCCCCAAACTTGCCAACACATATAAAAATTTAAAAGAATGGCCTCTCGCGCAAGAGGCAAAAAATTATCTTAGCGAAGTTTTGAAAGACAAGACTGTACGTCTTTATTATGACGGAGATGAGCGCGACAGATATGGGCGTGCCCTTGCACAAGTCTGGACCCTGAATGAAAATAATAGACGTGATATTTGGGTGCAAGAAGCCATGGTGCGCGCAGGGTATGCCCGTGTCTATACATGGCCATCCCACAAGGTCGAAACACAAAAACTCTATAACGCGGAAAAAGATGCACGTCGGAACACACGCGGTATTTGGAACACGGTACACACCCAAGGTTTTTATGATATTCGCAGCCCTGATCCCACTGCGCTTGCTCTACATGTTGATAGTTTACAGATTGTGGAGGGTGTTATTATCTCCACAGCAGATGTGCGCGGTACTCAATATTTAAATTTCGGGAGCGATTATAAGACAGACTTTACCATCGCGATTTCTAAAAAAAGCAAAAGGGTTTTCAAGAACGCACACTATAATCCTCTTGCCCTTAAAGGCGCACATGTGCGTGTACGCGGTTGGATAGAGCTACAAAATGGGCCAATTATTTGGATTAATGATCCAAGACGACTGGAAGTTTTGGATTAAATTTTCGGTTAAATTTTCGGTTTAAAACTCCTCTTAGCTAAGAACTCTCATAGTTTCACATCTGTATACCTATAAATAAATCATAAATTTGACTTTGAGGTCGAATTTATGTATATGAAGTTAAATTCAAATATGAGGATGAATATGCCAAAACTTGCCAGCAAGATAAATGCGGACGCGCAAGAGTTTCGTGACAATGCGGTAGCCATGCAAATACTCGTGGATGATTTGCATAAAAAAGTGGGCGTCATTGCTATGGGTGGGCCAGAACGATCTCGCAAACGCCATTTGGACAAAGGAAAATTACTGCCGAGAGAGCGCGTTGAACGCTTGCTTGATCCGGGCACGCCGTTCCTCGAAATCGGACAATTTGCCGCCTATGAAGTGTATGAGGATGATGTCCCTGCCGCAGGTGTTATCGCGGGTATTGGCCGTGTATCTGGTCGGGAATGTATGATTGTGTGCAATGACGCGACGGTCAAAGGCGGATCATATTACCCTCTCACTGTCAAAAAACATTTGCGTGCCCAAGAGATTGCACGTGAAAATAACCTACCTTGTATTTACCTTGTCGATAGTGGCGGTGCGAACCTGCCACGCCAAGACGAAGTCTTTCCAGACAAAGAACATTTCGGACGCATTTTTTTCAATCAAGCCACAATGAGCGCTCAAGGCATTGCCCAAATCGCGGTTGTGATGGGATCGTGTACTGCGGGCGGCGCTTATGTACCTGCCATGGCCGATGAAAGTATCATCGTTGCCGATCAGGCGACAATTTTCCTAGCGGGTCCCCCATTGGTCAAAGCGGCAACAGGCGAAGTCGTCAGCGCCGAAGATTTGGGCGGCGGCATGTTGCACGCAAAAACATCTGGCGTGGTCGATCACCTTGCCAGCAATGACGCGCACGCATTACAAATCGCCCGTAATTCTGTCGCCGCGCTTGGCGACGCAGAAACATCATATCTGCCGAGCGTGAGCGAAGCACCTGCCTATGACGAAGATGAACTTCTCGGCATTATCCCATCTGATACCCGTCAGCCATTTGACGTGCGTGAAATTATCGCGCGTATTGTTGATGGTTCAAAATTTGAAGAATTTAAAAAACTTTACGGCGAAACTTTGGTCTGTGGGTTTGCGAAAATCCATGGGTATCAAGTTGGCATTGTTGCCAATAATGGTGTGTTGTTTTCAGAGAGTGCGCTTAAAGGTTCCCATTTTGTGCAATTGTGTGCCAAGCGTAAAATCCCTCTCGTATTTTTACAAAACATTACTGGATTTATGGTCGGGTCAAAATATGAAGCAGGCGGCATAGCTAAGGATGGCGCAAAATTTGTCACCGCAGTTGCCTGTGCCCAAGTCCCTAAATTTACCATCGTCATTGGCGGTTCCTACGGTGCAGGGAATTACGGCATGTGCGGACGCGCCTATTCACCGCGTCTTATGTTTATGTGGCCAAATGCGCGTATCTCTGTCATGGGCGGCGAACAAGCGGCCAGCGTTCTCGCCACCATCACACGCGACGGCAAAGAACGTCGCGGCGAGGCATGGAGCGCAAAGGAAGAAGACGATTTCCGCGCACCTATCTTGGAAAAATACGAACGTGAAGGCCATCCTTATTATGCCAGTGCGCGTCTTTGGGATGACGGCATTATCGCGCCGACTGATACACGCCGCGTACTCGGCCTCGGCCTTGCCATGTCTGCCAACGGCAAAGTACCAGACACCGAATTTGGTATCTTTAGGATGTAATTATAAATATGCGAAATTGCATATTTATAATCATTCAAGCGTAGCGAAGAACTCTTTTAGCGAGTAAATTATGACCAAGAAAATTACAAAAATCCTGATTGCTAACCGTGGCGAAATTGCGTGTCGTGTGATGAAGACGGCACGAAAAATGGGCATTCAAACTGTGGCTGTTTATTCAGATGCCGACCGTAAAGCTTTGCATGTGCGTACAGCGGATGAGGCTATTCATATCGGGCCATCACCCGCGATTGAAAGCTATCTTGTTATCGACAAAATTATTGACGCGTGCAAGCAAAGCGGCGCGGACGCGGTGCATCCGGGTTATGGGTTCCTATCTGAAAATGCTGAATTCGCACGTCGGCTAAAAAAAGAAGACATCATCTTTATTGGCCCAACGCCTGAGAGCATGGATGCTATGGGCCTTAAGGACGCGGCCAAAAAATTGATGGAAAAAGCGGGTGTACCTGTCACCCCTGGCTATCACGGCAAAGATCAAGACCCTCAATTGCTTAAAGCCAAAGCAGGCATGATTGGTTATCCCGTCTTGATCAAAGCGGTGGCTGGCGGCGGCGGTAAAGGCATGCGTAAGGTTGACGCCGAAGGCGATTTCCTTGACGCACTCGCATCGTGTCAACGTGAAGCACATTCTTCATTTGGTAATGATATTGTCTTGATCGAGAAATATATTCTCTCACCGCGTCATATCGAAGTACAAGTGTTTGGCGATCAACATGGCAATGTGGTACATATGTATGAGCGCGATTGTTCCCTGCAACGCCGTCACCAAAAGGTGATCGAAGAAGCCCCTGCCCCTGGCATGACCGAAGACGTACGTCACGCCATGACCAAAGCCGCAATAGAGGCGGCCAAGGCGGTCAATTATGAAGGTGCAGGTACGGTTGAATTTATTGTAGACGGCAGCGGCAAACTCCGCACCGATGGTTTCTGGTTCATGGAAATGAACACACGCTTGCAGGTGGAACACCCTGTGACGGAAATGATTACGGGTCTTGATTTAGTCGAGCTACAAATACGTGTCGCGCAGGGTGAGAAACTGCCCGAGCAAAAAGATATATCTCTCTACGGACACGCCGTTGAAGCACGGCTTTACGCAGAGGACCCTGCTAATGATTTTTTGCCGAGTATTGGCCGTATATGGTCAATGGATGACAGTGAATATAGAGATTCCGAAGGTGGGTTTCGTATTGATACAGGGGTTAGTTCCAAAGATAATATCTCCGTTTATTACGATCCTATGATTGCTAAAGTTATTGGGTATTCCCATGAGCGCGAAGCCGCAATCTTGCAGGCCGAGCATGGGTTGATTGAAATTCAAGTGAGCGGTTTAACCACCAATATATCGTTCTTGCTGAATTGTTTGCGTAATTCCGTATTTATAAAAGGTGACATTTCTACTGGCTTTATTGAAGAACAATCCTCGACACTGATGACACCAGACCTGAATCAATGTGATGAAATTTTAGCCTTGAGCGCCTTACGCCTCGAAGCAGAAGCACTATCTCATACTCACAATTTACCATTTGATCAGCATGAGGGGTGGCGCATGAACCAAGACCGCAATGCCAGCTATTATTTTCAACGGGACGACGAACCAATACGTGTGTGTATTTTGGAAAGTAACGAGAAATATGCCAATGTTCAAATTGATGATAATGAACCTCTCCGCATTAGCTTTCTAGAGGCGAGCGAAACATTCACGAATATCACCCAGTCCCTCACATATTATTGTGAGTGGGCATATGCCATTCGTGATAACCATATTAGCCTGTTTAATGACGGGGTCTTTGCACAAGCTTATTTTTACGACCCATCCACCGAGACACTATCGGTCAACGCAGGCGATACCATCACATCCCCTATGCCTGGGAAAATATTGGCGGTAAATGTGAAAGTTGGAGATACAGTTACCAAAGGTGACAAGCTTATCATTATGGAAGCGATGAAAATGGAAATGAGTTTAGAGGCGCCGCGTGACGGTGTTGTGAGTGTGGTCAATTGCGAAGTGAATGCACTTGTGACTGACGGCGAATTGCTTCTAGAACTTGAAACAGAAACAGAGGAAAAATCATGAGTACGACATACCCAACACTAAGCTTTAATCACGGTGAAACTGCGGATATGATCCGCGAAAGTGTTCATGCATTTGCACAGGCCGAGATCGCGCCGATTGCCCAAAAAATTGACGCCGACAATCATTTCCCACGTGAATTATGGAATAAAATGGGGGATCTTGGGCTTCTCGGTATTACTGTTGAAGAAGAGTTTGGTGGTTTGGGTCTTGGTTATCTTGAGCATACAATTGCGATGGAAGAAATCAGTCGTGCCTCTGCCTCGGTCGGGCTTTCTTACGGTGCCCATTCAAATCTTTGCATAAATCAATTACGCCGTTGGGGCAGTGATGAGCAAAAACGTAAATACCTGCCTAAACTGATTTCGGGTGAGCATGTTGGCTCGCTCGCCATGTCAGAATCAGGTGCTGGTTCCGACGTTGTGTCCATGTCCCTACGCGCCGAAGAAAAATCAGATCATTATGTGCTGAACGGGACTAAAATGTGGATCACCAATGGGCCGATCGCAGATGTTCTTATTGTCTATTCAAAAACGGGGCCTGACGAAGGCTCACGTGGCATCACCACTTTCATTATCGAAAAAGGGTTTAAAGGATTCTCGACCACGCAAAAATTAGACAAACTTGGCATGCGCGGTTCGGATACATGTGAGCTTGTATTCCAAGACTGCATCGTGCCCAAAGAAAACATTATGGGGCCCAAAGGCGGCGGTGTTGGCATTCTTATGTCTGGCCTTGATTATGAACGCACAGTTCTTTCTGGTGGCCCTATCGGAATTATGCAGGCCTGCCTTGACGTCGTGCTTCCCTATATTCATGACCGCAAACAATTCGGAAAATCTATTGGTCAATTTCAACTGATCCAAGGAAAAATAGCCGATATGTATGTAGCGCTTTCCACGTCCCGTGCCTATGTCTATGCCGTTGCACAAGCGTGTGACCGTGGTGAAACGGCGCGTAAAGACGCGGCTGGTGCCATCCTTTATTCCGCTGAACGGGCAACCCAGTGCGCCCTAGACGCCATTCAGCTATTAGGCGGCAATGGTTATATTAATGAATTTCCCACAGGGCGTTTATTACGCGATGCCAAATTATATGAAATTGGCGCAGGTACATCCGAAATTCGCCGTTGGTTGATTGGACGTGAATTGTTTGGCGAAACTGGATAGTTTCACCAAACAATATCAACTATTTTCAGACTTGTTGCAGAAAAAAAGAGATGCCTTCCCCCGAAAACATCTCCCTCTTCAAGTCCCCGAGCTTATGCAAGGTCCACATACGCTTGCGGCTCTAAGGAGACCCTTTTCCCATTGAAAAAGGATCAAAATTTAGTGAACCTCACCTTACACGGGGCGCGTGGTAGGGTGAGGTTCTATATTAAAAGCATGAGCTTCCAACGCCTTCCTGTTTATATCACGGAACCTGAACGCAATCTAAACAAAAAAATTCAATACACCCTATGAGGGTAATTTTGAAAACTCGTAAACTTATTTTGACCAATATTTTATTATTTTTTCGACCTCTGGGCGTGCCCGTTCTGTAAGTGGTTCTACACAAGATCCTATATAAATAAAGCCCGCCATGCGTTCAGACGCCGCTAAATCAAGTGCGCGCTCTATTTCTGGATCAAATGCATACCATTCCGTCAGCCATTGCGCCGCAAAACCACTTGCGCGGGCGGCGAGAAGCATATTCATGCACACAGCCCCTGCCGACAATTCTTGTTCCCATTTCGGTGTCCCTCTTGGGCAATCCACTGGCGAAGAGACCACACCGACGACCAAAGGTGCGCGTAGAAACCGCTCGCGTTCAAAATCTACACGCGCATCTTCTACATCTGGACAATCACAGGCGAATTTTTTCGCAAGATGTTCACCGAAATCAGCACGAGCTTGTCCTTGAAACACAATAAAACGCCAAGGCGAAAGCTTGCGGTGGTCTGGCACACGGGCGCTGAGTCGTAAAATCAGTGCGAGTTCGTGTTCATTTGGCCCCGGGTTTTGCATAAGTTTTACAAGCGTTGAGCGTCTTTGCGATAGAAAAGACAGAACTTCTGGACTTGCTTGCACAGCGTCGAGGCAATCATTTTTGAGTGGTGCGTCAGTTTTCATATTTACCCATGTATATTTCTCTAGTAGCTATTAGCAAAAGGAGTCACTTATGAACGCAATTGAAACGCGCTTGGCCGCATTAGG
This sequence comes from Robiginitomaculum sp., assembly GCA_002733905.1. Taxonomy (GTDB): domain Bacteria; phylum Pseudomonadota; class Alphaproteobacteria; order Caulobacterales; family Maricaulaceae; genus Robiginitomaculum_A. The sequence continues at coordinate 61,221 of NVXK01000023.1, forward strand.
TCATGTTTTACCAAAGCCGGTCGCCCCCGTGGCGAATTACCTGCCCTATATTGTCAGCGGTAATTTAGTCTTTATCGCAGGTCAAGTATCTCTTTCTGCGGACGGTATATTAGCCAAAGGCCGCCTTGGTGAAAACCTTAGTGTGGAACAAGGCCAAGAGGCCGCGCGCTATTGTGCGCTGAACCTGATTGCCCAAATGAAGTCTGCGTGCGGCGGTGATCTTGGCCGTGTGAAACGTATTGTAAAAGTCGGCGGTTTTGTCTGTGCAGGCGCACAAAACACGGCTGTTGATATCCCGAAAATCATCAATGGGTGTTCGGATTTGCTCGTGGATGTTTTTGGTGACGCAGGCAAGCATGCACGTTTTGCCGTTGGGTCGCCGTCCCTTCCCCTTGATTGCGCCGTAGAAATCGATGCAATTGTGGAAATCGAGGTCTAACCCATCCCCCCATTTCACGCACGCATTCTCAACTCTATTGATCAAGTCAAAGCAGAGGACTGGAATGCATTATGTGCAAAACGGGACAGCACCGCCTATAATCCATTTGTGGATTGGCATTTTCTACAAGCTTTAGAAGCAAGTGGTTCCGTTGGGCACAATGATGACACCCAGACAGGTTGGCAGGTTTGCCATATCTGGCTCGAAGATATGCAGGGGCACGGCGTTGGCGCGGCGCCGCTTTATCTTAAATACCATTCCAGAGGTGAGTATGTTTTTGACCAAGGTTGGGCCAACGCAGCCGAAGGCGCAGGGCTTGCCTATTATCCAAAGCTACAATGCGCAATTCCTTTTACACCTGCGACTGGGCCAAGGCTACTGGCCGCGACGCCCGAAATAAAGAACACCCTTATTAAGACCATGCAAGATTTTTGCCTGCAAAATCAATTCTCGGGCGTGCATATAAGCTTTTGTGACGAGGACACACAGAGCGCATGTATTGAGCAAGGTTTCCTCGCGCGGACAGATAGGCAATTTCATTTTATCAATCGGGATTATAAGAACTTTGATGAATTTCTTGCTAGCCTTACCTCTCGCAAGCGTAAAAAGATAAAATCAGAACGTAGGCGTGCCTGTGAAAACATCACGATAAAGCGACTACGCGGCGATGATATCAAGACAGCCCATTGGGACGCGTTCTTTGCATTTTATATCGATACGTCAGAGCGGAAATGGGGGCAGGCCTATCTTACACGTGAGTTTTTCGCCCGCATTCATGACAGCATGCGTGATCAAATTTTATTGATGATCGCCTATGACGGCGAGACGCCGATTGCGGGGGCGCTTAATTTTATTGGCGGCGACACATTGTTTGGACGGCAATGGGGATGTAACCAGCATATTCCCTTTTTACATTTCGAGCTGTGCTATTATCAAGCCATCGAAGCAGGCATTGAACTGGGATTGGCGAAAGTCGAGGCTGGCGCACAAGGTGAACATAAATTGGCACGTGGATACGAACCCACGACGACCTATTCCGCGCATTTTTTAGCCCATGCAGGACTACGCGACGCCATTGATAATTTCTTGGCACAAGAACGCCGCGCTGTCGCACACGAGATAAGTGTGCTAGACACATATTCACCTTTTAAGAACGACACTACTTAAGAAAGACACAAAATGAGCCTTAACGGAATATATGATACCGATAATATTTTCGCGAAAATTGTACGTGGGGAAATGCCATGTGTAAAAGTATTTGAAGATGAGGATACGCTTGCATTTATGGATGTGTTTCCACAGAGCAAAGGCCATATGCTTGTCATTCCTAAAAAAGAAAGCGCGCGCAATTTACTGGACGTCAATCCCGACGCCCTCGCCCCAATATTGAAAACCGTACAGCGCGTCGCCCACGCCATGAAAACTGCACTTTCACCCGACGGTATTATCATTACCCAGTTCAACGGTGCCCCTGCGGGTCAGACCGTCTTTCATCTACATTTTCACATCATCCCGCGCTATGACAACACAGGGCTTGGCCAACATGCCAGCGGCGGCATGGCGGATATGGATGAGTTAAATGCCATCGCTGCACGTATTCAATCCGCACTTTAGAACGGGTTGAGCGTATAGCCCTTTTGCTGAAGTTGTGCATGAACAGTCATTGCAGACAGAGCCATTGTGACACCAGGCAATAAATCTTTATTTTGAACATCATAATATGCGGCGGATTGCCCACAAACATAAATGTCTACGCCGTAATCAATGAGAGCTTTGACGAGATCAGCGTTAAGGTTTTCTGACTCGGTTTCGCCTTTGCCTAAGGTGCGCGTATAATAATCCGCTTGCGTTACATCACGAACCGCGCCGCCATGAATGACGATAGCAAGTTTGATGTTCTTGCGTTTAATACCCACAGCTTCGTGCATATTAATAAATCGCGCTGCAGTTTCCAAGTTTCTACTAAGCTTACCTGTGTTTGTACGTGTATTCACATCATAAGCAATTTTAAATTTTGTTCGTGTACTTAAAGGATGTTGGGTCTCTACATGTGCGATTTTTCCATATTGCGGAATTGCTGTTCCAGCTTTGAAATTGTCAATACCTGCAAACGCGTTCACACTCGTTAATACTGTAAGCATAGCCGCTAAACTTATTGTTTTAAGTCTCATATTATCTCCTCCTGTTTTGTTATAAGTGTATTCCTAAACACGTATTGAACGCAACATCTACGACACCTCTCTTGGCGTTCTTTTGATTTCCAGAGAGCTTGAGTTGACACGCTCGCCTTAACCATAGGATGTATCTGGGTGGTGTTTTTCAGTGCGAAGCCATTTAATCACTATAAAAAAGGCATAATCATTCATATTTATCACAATAAATGCTTTCTTTACCCCTCGACAATACGCTAAATAACCAAACAATTTTCTAGAGAGAATGCGGCGCTTTGTGCGTTTGCATCGGTTAAAGAGGTCATTATGGCGCAGCATCCAAAAAAAGTAGTCTTGGCCTATTCAGGTGGACTGGACACATCCATTATTTTGAAATGGCTAC
>NVXK01000036.1 GCA_002733905.1 Robiginitomaculum sp.
TGTTACTGATCTTACGCTCTAGTACTTGTGAAATAGTCATCTGGCTCTCCTTTCTTCAAATACCCTATACATTACACTTGCAATAATGGCAAGTTTTTATCTCTAATAACCTGCCATTTTATTCGGCACACATATTACTTCCAATAAGCTTAAGGGCTACTAACCCCGACTCGACGAGCTTCGAGACATTAAGAGTGTTAAAGACTGGATTATTATGGTTTATGGAAAAGTGATAAAGCTAAGAATTCATTCTGCAGTTAGGATTTTCATTGACCATATGTTTGGACAATTCCCCTCACAAAGTGGACATTAGCTCAGTGTTTTACATTAAGCGGTTTTAAGGAACTCGATTATTACCATAACACTGGCGCCGTCAGCCCCACCATGCTTAATGGTAACTTTGATACAATAATAAGGTAGATAAACTCAATGACCGAACGCTTCGAACGCCATCGTCAAGCTTGGACAAATGACGAGATTCAAAAGTTGCATACGCTGGTGACAAAAGGGATGGGGTTAAAGGCGATTGCCAAGGCTCTCACGCGCTCTGAGGAATCGACTAAGAAAAGAGCAAAACAAGATAAGCTGAAAATCAAAAAAATGCGTTGATCTGCATGAACGGCCTTCTTTGAACGTTTAAGAGTTCCCATGGTCAACAGCTTACTTTGGGCATTTTGAATCTCTGGCTTGCTACAAGGAAATTCACCCCAAAAGCGAGCGTAACAGGTGTGGCTAGTTTTCCCTCATACTGGTCGTTTGCTCTTCCGCTCTATGGTTCTAAAAGCGGACAATTTTGTTGTTGCCCGAAAGAAGAAGTCCAGACATATTGTGATTCTATGAACCAATCGGAATTCACACGTATTTTTTGCCAGAAGCCAGAGTCATTCGCCTGGTTTTTAGGCGCAGGCGCGTCTCACAATGCCAACTTACCAACGGCTGATGACATCCTGACAGATTTAAAGCGTCGTCATTACAACAGTGAAGAAAACCAGACCTACAAGACCAAAGATCTTCAAAACTCAGCCGTACGGGAAATAGTTGAGTCCTTTATGCAATCACAGGGTTTCCCCGAACGTTGGGCCGCAGATGAATACACGACTTATTTCCAGAAGATTTTTGGAGATAACCGTAAGCGCCAGCGCAATTATATAGCTGGAATTCTTTCAGAAGACCGAGTTCGTCTATCAATTGGCAATCGCGTGTTAGGCGCGCTGATGGTGTCAGGGATGTGTCGTGTCGCTTTCACTACCAATTTTGACCCTGTCGTTGAAAAAGCAGTCGCCTCGGTCGGGGGCAAGCAAATATCTGCCTACCATTTAGAAGGCGCACACAATGCGGTTACAGCCATCAACAACGAGGAATACCCGTTTTACTGCAAGCTTCATGGCGATTTCCAATACGATAGTATCAAGAACCTCGAAGCCGACCTTGCTTCACAAAATGCAGAACTATCACGGTGTCTATCAATAGCAGGAAGCAGGATGGGTTTTGTCGTGGCTGGATATTCTGGCCGAGACGAAAGTGTTATGACGGTTATTCAAGAAATTTTGAATAACCCAAATCCATTTCCTCACGGGCTATACTGGATGAAGATGAAAAATAGTGAGCCGTTGGATATGGTGACACAGCTTATGGAGGAGGCATCAAGTATGGGTATTGACGCTGAATTTGTCGATATTGAAACCTTTGACACCGTGATGCTTAGGATATGGCGTAATCTAGATGACAGGCCCGATGATCTGGATAAAGTGGTCAGGAAAGGCCGCGCGCAAGCAGTCTCTATTCCGATGCCGAGCAGCACGGGATCAAAACCGTTGGTACGCTTTAATGCATTGCCAATCACTAAAGTGCCAAATGTCTGCGGAAAGGTCCATCTCAAGAAAAAAATGGAATGGGACGCCCTGTCTGAAATTCAGAAGAATTCAGAAACAACTGGCATTTATACTCTTGGCGCGGAGTTCCAGTGTTGGGGTTCAGAGCAGGAGATTAAAGAAGCGCTTGGGTCAAATTTTCTCAGTACTGAGAAAATGAACTTTGACAGCGACTGGCGCGCGAATTCGGCGCTTCATCTAAAAAGGTTTTTAGAAGATGGACTTGCCACGGCGTTTTGCCGAGAGCGGCCTTTATTGATGCGGAAGAGGAGGTCAGGTGTGCATCTCATTGTTGATAACAAGACGCAGGATGTAGGCATATTTGAGCGATTGTTCAATGAGGTAGGTAAAACAACAGGTTTTATTCCGGGGTTGCATTTGCCCGCAATGGGTGACTTTCCTGCAGTCGACCGTATTGGGTTTGCCGAATCCATACATTTATCACTCGCTTTTGCTGATGACCGACTATGGATGGTGCTAAAACCGGATGTTTGGATTTTTCCAACATTCGCACGTCGTCATGCTCGGGGATTTCTGGACAATCGTAAGTCCAACCGGCAAAATGATAAGTTGGACGCAATTTTCTCCGCGTGGATCGGAGTTCTGTCAGATGATGCAGGTAGAAACGCGACCGTGTCTTTGTCACCTTTCGACGGGGATACGGGTTATATGAACCCTGTATTCGAATTTTCAACACAAACGGGCTTTGCTATGAAAAGAGGTGCGGGATGACCATGCCTCTGCCAGCCTATTCTACTGTCCCGGAGCCGAAGCTTCTTTTTCACAACGGTAATACAGATACCCATCCACTTCGGGGGTTGATTGATCATGGTCCGTTCAGTTTGCGTTTCGGCGCTCCGTCGACTGTGCGCTTTGCAATGGTCGCTCCGACTTCCGATATGGCTCGTCTTGATGGCCTTGTAAATGAGTTGGGGAGGTCGGCCACGCCAAAAGAAGCGCGTGTCTACTATCCTGTATATCCGGGATTTGAAGCGCTTATGCGTACATCAATAGCCCCAGTTGACGACGATTTGCGCTTTGCTTTTCCCGAGGCATTAAATGAGTTGGCAAAAGCTGGCAACAAAAAGGGACTCGCGCAAGCTATTTTGAATGAGATTATAAAGATGAGATCGCAAAAGCATCGCTTCGACGTAGCACTCGTCTACCTCCCTAAAATATGGAGTGCTTGTTTTGAGGGCGAGTCTTTCAATCTGCACCACTTCATAAAAGCTTATTGCGCGCCGACTGGAATTCCCATTCAGATTCTCAACCAAGACAGTTTCGATCGATCCTGCAGAGCCAATGTCATGTGGGGGTTGTCTGTGGCATTATTCGCAAAGGCAAAGGGTGAACCTTGGAAAGTAACGGGTCTCAATCAGGACGAAGCCTTTATCGGCATTAGCTATGCAACTCGCCGTAAGTCGGACAGCGATGGTCGGGAGTATACCACTTGCTGCAGTCAAGTGTTTGACCCAGATGGCACGGGCTTTCAATTTGTTGCTTATGATGCCAAAGAGTTCACTGAGGACAGGAGAAGAAACCCGTACCTGTCCTATTATGAAATGCAGTCAGTTCTCGCTAAGAGTCTGAATCTCTATCAAGCTGGGCATGTTGGCCGTACACCGCGCAAAATTACGATTCATAAGAACTCTGAATTTAAGGATGAGGAGATTGAGGCAGCATTTGACAGCTTCAATGAAGGAACCGAAGTCGAACTCGTGCAAATAGTTCAAGCTACAGATTGGGTAGGGCTACAATACACGAAAGGGAAAAAAGCATGGAACGGCAATCCAGCTGAACCTCCAAAGCCACACATGTTCCCAATTGCCCGGGGAAGCTACGTGCCCATTTCTGGAAATGAAGCTCTCGCTTGGTCACAAGGCAGTGTTACGGGCGTGAATCTCAAAAATTCGAGGTACAGCATTTATAAGGAACGGGTTTTGAAACCTACACCATCGCCATTGTTACTGCGTCGCTATTCTGGAAGCGGGGGTTGGCATGAGACTGTGAAAGGGCTTTTGGCGCTTACCAAAATGGATTGGAACAACAATACACTTTATAAAAAACTCCCGGTCACAATGGTGTATTCTGGGCGTTTCGCCGAAATTATCCAGCACAACCCGCAACTCGTTGATCAGGTTTTCGACTTTCGTTGCTTCATGTAAAAGACAGAACTGGGCAGATTTTAGGCTTAGTAAGAAAATTAGATTAGGTTAACCATTTCTTATATCCGCTTTACCTCCAACAGCGAAAACAAAATCCATTAAGAAAATAGTGAAATTTTCTCAACAAACCGTTCAGCAACAAATTTATGATGATTAGGAGTTGAAGCCTTAACTGGCACGGCCCTCCACGATAGAACTTTAGAAAGCGCACTGCCCTCAAGACAGTACCACCAGTTAACTGACGAGTCCCACTTTGCATCTAGTTTATTTGCAAGTTATATATCGTTAAAAATTACACTGAGGTATTTCTTAGCCATAATTGTTCCTATTCGGAAAAAGAGCATTCCGAGAACATACTGGTAAATTACAACACAATTCAGCATCACGAAATACCCCGACCCTTGTTTAATGTCCACGACACATTTCCGCCCCGCATAATACCGGAAACTGCCTTGCCCCGACTCCGTTCAAGCACATCCCGCCAAGGCACAAGAGAAAACTCTTTCGAGCGTTCTATGACTGCAAACTTCCCGCTCGGCCTGTCGATTGATTTTGTATATGTCCCGTCGATACGACCATACTTCCCAACCTCGACAAATCTCTTGCCAAGCGTTCTCTCCATACTCTTGGCCGCGTCTTGCAAATCTCGACGGGCAAGCTCGTCCAAATGGCTTTGTTTAAGAACGTTGGTGTCATTCCCAATTATGCCCTGCTCCCTTAAAAACATACGCCGGGCATTGCGCGCCGCCTGAACTTCTTGCCCGAACCCTCGTGCATGTAATTCATCCTGCGTGTCGCGCAGCGTTTCATCAAGCCAGGTGGTGCCAATTACATTTGTGAGCTGCGAGATGGGGGAGCGCGAATTTATCACAACAGAGACAGGCGCAAACCGCATTTTGTTTTTCTCAAATGCGGCAACCTGTTTTAGATAATCGTTCGGCAATCGCCATGACCCATATTTATTGCGCGTCACAATACCGCCCCGCCGCAAAGCTTCCAGCCTGCGAACATGCGCCTCGACAAATTCCACCCGCGCTTTCGGATCAGTTTCCATATGCAGGGAGGGGCTATAAACACCGCCGTGTGCTTTGGCTATTGCCGCAAGCGTCTTATCAGACCGCTTTGGTTGGTAATCATGCACCCCTGAGGTGACCACCATGTTTTTCTCGACATCGGCAAGCGCACTTGATTTCCCAACGTCAAAATAAACCGTATTCCCGTCTTGGCCTTCCAGTATTAAATACCCCTTATCGTGAATATCATCCGAGATACCTTTTGCCAACACGCGTCCCGTTACGGATTTTGCTTCTGCACTATGCGGATCAAATATGGAATCCGCATTAAGGCGGTTGCCAAATCCTGTCTCGGCCATAATCCGGTGCATGGTTTTTATAATATCGCCGCGCTCGCCCATACGTTTCAACGTATTCTCAATGTCTGGGTTAAGATTCCATTTGTCGCGCTCGATCACGGTGGCAAGGTTCATGGCGACGAGTACTTTCAGTCGAGACCGCTCAAGTTGCCGTTTCCACCCCTGCCCCTTTTTATACGGTTTAGATAAATCAACCACATCATCATGGGCATCTCTCAACAACCCCCTGTCAATTTGCGTAAGCCGTTCCTGTTTTACGCCCTGTGCTTGCTTATTTCTGGCTTCCAATTCCGATACCGGCCCAAGCTCCAGTGTGACAAGTTCCTGTGCGCGTATGCGTAATCCTTCAAAGCAATAACGTTTGGGAATAACCAGATCAGACCCGTCAATTTTCTTGCCGCTGATGACAATATGGGTGTGAGGATTGTCCGTATTAAAATGGTTGGCCGCAACCCAATCCAACCGCGTGTCCAAATCCGTTTCCATCTGGCTCATTAAGTCGCGAATAAAAGGTTTGAGTGCCGCCATCTCGCTTGCGTCCTCCGGCGAGACAATAATTCTAAATTGGTGGCGATCTTCATGGCCACGTTCTTCAAAGGCTTTCGCGTCTGCCTTGTCATTATCCGCGTCGTAGATAGTGCCCCGCTCCCCATCACGCGCAGCACTATCTCTCTGGATATAACTCAGGTGCAATCTCTGTGCGGCGGATCCTATGCCGTCCATTCGCACAATCGTCATTTTGACAAGCACACGTCTTTGAAATGAAGTCTTGGCAGTTCCATACGAACTCACCCGCCTTGACCGCGAACGGGCTGCATATCCAGGCCGCAGGCCCCTCTTAACCCGCTTTAGAAAGCCGTGCGCCTTCTTTGCACCTGTTGGGCTGCGTATGCGCCCAAGATAGACCTCGAAGCCATCGTCGCTCATCTGAAGGCAACACAACTCAAAAAGCAGGTATTTAGCCCAAAAACCACCATATCACTAAATAGTGCCCCTCTAAACGCCAGTAATAGCGTGGGTTTTGCACAAAACCTTAGCACTACCCCTATTTTTGCGAGTGAGCAAAAAACGATGTGCAGACAATGACTTAGCCCCCCAATGGTGCTAAGGCCTTTAATCTTGCTGTCCACCCCTGAACCCGTGACCCACCCTCCGATCATTTTCACGGCGCCTATCATTCCCGCTCTCCGCCTAGAAAAATGGCATTTCCAAGAACATTTTTTAAAGGGACTGCCCCGAAATACCGACTATCAAAAGAGTTCGATATTTCCGTGGAAATGAGAAAAACTTCATTTGGATTAAGAACGAAACACCCTGTAAGAACTGGCATATCGCGCCCCAAATTATCCTGCCGATACCTTGTGAGGACAGGATAATTTGGGACACTCACCCGAGCGTTCTCAAAACAGACTTCCGCCCCCCCTACCGCCCAAACTGATTTGAGAAGAGGGATATTTGAGGGTAAGTATTGGCGTGCCACGGCCAATTCCACTGCACTTTCTGGCGCGTATGCGGCCACAAAATCTCCAACTTTCACATTGTCATTAGCGACTATTTTATACCAACCAATGGGCGCGCTAGGGGTTGGATTATAAATAAATTTCTTCTTGGGCGGCAATAAAGTTTGCAAACTTACACCCGCGCAAAGCACGGTAATACTAGCGGCTAAAAGTAATTTCATCATCATAATATTATCCTCATTGTGCAGTTAAGACTGTTGTTATTGGTCTGGTTTGCCAGCCAATTTCGAGTTGGTTATGTAGGTGCTTCCAATAGGCTTCCGAGACTTTGGCGAGATGTCCATAATGGCTTTCAAGCTCGTCTATGCACTTAAGAGCGCGTTTCGTTCTTGTTGTGCCTTGCGTATGTAAGAGCAATTCTGCACCGGGCATTACCCCAGGGATGCGGGTCAATCTATCTACAGCGCGGGCTTTGCAAATGAACAATTGCCAATCCTGCGTGCCGTATTTGTTACCTGTCCACCGTGTGTAGCCAAACACTTGATCGGACATAAAGATAGCCGCCGATCTATGCCAGCCGAGCCGAATTGTGGAAATGGGCGTGCCAAAGCGTAAGCTATGGTTTATGCGTTTCTTGCGGTACGCAATCAAAACGCTTGTCATTGTCCGTTTCACGACGATGATTTTTCAAAAACGGATTTACGCTTTTGGCCTTTATCACGATGGCTTGGTCCAGTCCCAAATTCATAATCACGCGACCACGCCCTTAAATCCTCTATGTGATAAACAACCTTACCGCCGTGCTTACGGTAGCGCGGACCTGCGCCGCGATAGCGCATATTGTTTAAAGTTCTAACATGTATGCGTAGAAATGCTGCGGCTTCTTGCGGTGTTCTAAACGGACTATCAAGAAATGATCCCATGAGTGTGCTCCTGTATCGTGCCCAATGCACGGCAGGAAACTGCGTATTTATTGGGGTTTAAACAGGGTAAAAAAGTTGCGGTCGTGTTTTTTTTACAAGTGTGTGGGTGGATTACAGCGTTTTTTTGGTTAACAATTCCAAATACTTTCCGTCCACATACTCCTGCCCTCTACGCAGGCATGTTTTGGCGCGATCTTTAAGACGACACCCCGTACTAAACCAATTGTCACGCACGTAATTAACGCCCTCAAATGCAACTGCTATGTCTCGGAATGACCCGCCTTTGGCGTGAATATCGAGAGCAATTATCGATTCAATATGCTTTGTCGGGTTCTTCACACGCCCGATACAACCAATTTTACCACCGGCATTTCTATAGAGAGAGAGCAATTGGGTGGCGGAATCCATCGTCCGCAAAGAACCATTATCACCTAGCATGTGAATGCTGACGTACCCATTCTCGCCAACGAGTTTATTGTCTTTGCAAAATAGTTGTATCCAAAATCGTTCCCCACAAAGTCTAATATGGCGGGTACGGTCAATAGTTTCAAAGAGAACACGACGGGTTTTCAAATCACATAATAGCAACTTGCTTTCATCATATTTTCGTTCGACCCCCTCAATAATAGGACTAAGGCTAATGGGAATAGATGACGGTAAATAACGCGGTTTCCAGAAAACATTCGCATGCACAGCATCCAATGTCGGGTCAGCCATAAACAATAGACCCCATTTTTCCGCTAGTCTGCATTTGCCGTTTTCACGGTACAATATACCGCCTGTAATTAACGCAATGCAGTCTGGTCTTTGGTGTCTCAAACAACGCCAATCGCGTAAATAGTTTTCGTTTCGGCGTAGGTATTCCCACGACCAAGCTGCGTTCGGCATTTGCGTCAGTGTAGGTCGAATGTCTTTTTTGCTGTAGACGCGGAACATAACAAATATACACAACCATAAATACGTATCTATCACCTCTACAATTACACTTAAAATGTACTTAATCGACCGTAAAAATACCCCCTTCGATCTATGACCGAGGGGGTATTTTGTTTGGGAAGGTATTAGTCTTCCGGGTTCCAAAGGAGAGCGAATGTGCCTTTATTCTCTTTACCTTTAACTTGGCCTAAATTGACGTAGACCTTGCGAGGACTAAGAGAGGGATGAGCGAGTGTGAGTGAAACAAAAGGCTTGCCTGATGTTTTACCGACCCGGTTCCAACCAGCTCCAATTTCTCCGTTTTGGTTAGAGTACACCCGAAAGTCGGGGTGGTTCTCTTCGGTTTTGTTGTCGTTTGCGACAATGGTGATGGAAGATTTCTGTCCGAGGGTCAGAGTACCTTCAAAGTTGCCATTATCGTTTTGGCGTACATATCCGAGTGCGTTTGCCATTTTTAGTCTCCATATTTGCCAGATAATTTACGGGAGGAAATCTCCCTTCTGACGCATGATAACGTGACTGTGAAAAAAGGCTGGTCGCCCCCTCTTCAAAAAATCATAAAATGTGAGGGGGTCTTGAAGGGAAAATTGGCGCTAATTTGATTTGATGTGCGCCAGCACGTCGAATGGGCGCGAGGAGACATTTATGTCGGGGAAATTAGTGACTATTTATCCTTGGCCCGACTGTTTCATAGGCTAGTGATCCATAAGTCAGTAGGGATATTTCATCAACTTACTTTATCTATACAGGCAAATATTGAGGCGGAAAATGGTGAATAGGTTAGGATGTGTATGACAATACGTGCGCGGAAAGTTTTAAGCAACTGGACGCTTGTACTGAAATTTTATATCAGCATTATTGTGAATGGCAACACAATCGAGGAGAACGGCGCAGAGTATCGGGTGTTTTCAAACCAAAATGGAGAGATCGGGATGGATGGGAGCGGTGCGTTATAATTTCAGGTAAGCCTTTTGATAAACTCATACTTGCTTATCTCGCACTTGGAACTTGCAAGTCTATGCCTATTTAGGCGAGTTTAAGATAAAGGGAATGAAGGTATATTTGCACACATTGTAATCTGAAAACTAATACCCGTCCCAAGCAAAATACCCCAACGGGCGAAAATCGAAGGGGGTATATTTAGGGGCATTTAAACACCCTACACAACACAAACGGCTCGCGCTCCAAGGGGAGGAGAAGCGCGA
>NVXK01000004.1 GCA_002733905.1 Robiginitomaculum sp.
TTGAAAAAGTTAAAAATGATGATTTTGACTTGGTACTCTGTGATATTAAGATGCCCAAAATGGATGGCGTTGAGGTATTAGAAGCTATTAAGAAGATTAAACCTGAAATCCCTGTAGTCATGATCTCTGGTCATGGTGATTTAGATACAGCAGTAAATACTATGCGTTTAGGTGCTTTTGATTATATATCTAAACCACCAGATTTAAATAGATTACTAAATACTGTGCGTAATGCACTTGATAGAAAGGAGCTAGTGGTTGAAAATAAGCTGCTAAAGAAAAAGGTAAGTAAGAATTACGAAATGATTGGAGATAGTGAAGCTCTTTCTCAAATCAAAGACATTATAGAAAAAGTTGCTCCAACAGATGCAAGAGTGCTAATTACAGGGCCAAACGGAACAGGAAAAGAATTGGTAGCACATTGGTTGCATCAAAAAAGCCAACGTTCTAAAGGACCTATGATTGAAGTTAATTGTGCTGCTATACCTAGTGAACTTATAGAAAGTGAATTATTTGGCCATGTAAAAGGAGCGTTTACCAGTGCTAATAAAGACAGAGCTGGAAAATTCGAAGCGGCTAATGGTGGTACTATTTTTTTAGATGAAATTGGGGATATGAGCCTATCTGCCCAAGCAAAAGTACTAAGAGCATTACAAGAGAGTAGAATACAACGTGTAGGTAGCGATAGAGATATTAAAGTCAATGTTCGTGTGATAACTGCTACTAATAAAAATTTAAAAAAGGAGATTGAAGAAGGAAGATTCAGAGAAGATTTATACCACAGATTAGCGGTTATTTTAATTAAATCAAGTGCCCTAAACAAGTGTTTAAAAGTTGCTTCATAGTTTCTTTCAACAAGGTATGCTTCTCCCAATACCATGTTGAAATCCACTTTAACACCTGTAGCAGTGGTTGATTTTAAAAGTGCTTGTAACGAATCAATTTGATGATTCGCACTGCTGTTAAATGGAATTAAAAATAGAACTATGTAGCTAAACTTTTTGATGAATCAAATGTATTAATATTAATTAACACCTCCATTGTTCTTTCATTTTCTCATTTTTCTTTTATAAAACCTACTTCACCTTTCTTTCTTTCACCATCAAGTTGACTTATAAGATTTAAAACTGGATTAAACTAGGCTCTAATGTAGGTAGATCACCTATGTTTCTGACTCTTCTTTACATTACTTTTGGGAGGGGTGCGCGAAAATGGTTGTCAAATTTATTAAAGAATAAGAACAGTGGAAAATGATAGTACAGTGATAATTTTAAAATATAGGAGGAGGATTAATAGTTTCACATGGCATTTTAATGAAAATGTTATGGAGAACGGGAATGCAAACACTAGATAAATTTTATATCAATGGGGAATGGATCGCTGCAAAAAATGCGCGTGTCATAGATGTGATCAACCCTGCTACCGAAAATGCCTGTGCTCAGCTTTCATTAGGGACAGCGGAAGACGTTGATAATGCCGTCCGCGCCGCACAAAATGCATTCGAAAGTTTTTCCCAAACCAGCCGTCAAGACCGTCTCGCGCTCTTAGATAAAGTCATTAGTGGGTATAAAGCCCGTATGGGTGACATTGCCGAGGCAATTACACTCGAAATGGGCGCGCCGAAATGGCTCTCTGGTTCTGCACACGCAGGTGCAGGCCTTGGGCATTTAATGGCAGGGCGTAAAGCACTTGAAAATTTCGAATTTGAAGAAGAACGCGGCAAAACCGTCATTACCAAAGAACCAATTGGCATATGTGGGTTTATCACCCCTTGGAATTGGCCGATGAACCAAATCGCGTGTAAACTTGCGCCAGCTTTGGCAACGGGATGTACAATCGTTTGGAAACCCTCTGAAGTCTCGCCAATTTCTGCCAATATTGTGATGGAAATTTTAGAAAAGGCAGGTGTACCAGCTGGCGTTGTCAATATGATACATGGCGATGGCCCCGAAGTAGGCGCGGCAATTGCGTCTCATCCGGGTATTGATATGGTTTCGTTTACAGGCTCGACAAGAGCAGGCATTTTGGTTGCACAGGCCGCAGCGCCTACTGTAAAACGTGTAGCGCAAGAGCTTGGCGGTAAATCTGCGAACATTATCCTTGATGATTTGAACACAGAAGAATTTGCCAAGGCCGTGTCGGGCGGCATGAGAAGCATGGTGATGAATTCGGGGCAAAACTGTAATGCACCTTCGCGTATGCTCGTACCTGCACACCGTATGGATGAAGCTATGAAAGCTGCTGGTGATATGGCCAACGCAATTCAAGTTGCCGATCCGCAATCAGAAGGCATGGCGATGGGGCCTGTTGTTTCCGCTGTGCAATTTGAACGTATTCAGCATTTGATTGGCGTTGGGAGTGATGAGGCAACCCTTGTCGCAGGTGGCGTTGGTCGTCCTGATGGGCTTGAAAGCGGTTTTTATGTCAAACCAACTGTCTTTGGTAATGTTACAAATGACATGACAATTGCCTCCGAAGAAATTTTTGGCCCAGTCTTATGTATTCTTGCTTATGAAAATGAGGCCGAGGCTGTGGCAATCGCCAATGATACGGTTTACGGATTGTCTGGCTATATATCGGGCAATGATATCGACAATATTCGCACTATAGCGTCGCGGCTACGTACAGGCATGATACATGTCAATGGGGCACCAGGTGACATGGCCGCACCATTTGGTGGCTATAAACAGTCTGGAAATGGCCGTGAGTGGGGCGCAGATGGATTTGATGAGTATTTGGAGACAAAGGCCGTCATGGGTGTGCTTGCGCGTAAATAGTGCGACGGAACATATGTATAAAGCCGTTTAATAAAAATAGTAATGGGTTGCAAATGACAAAAATAAATGTGAATTAAAGGCTGGGTTATGAATAAAGTTGTGGGCATGATACTAACGCATAAGAATACATTTCGCGCTATAGAGGCGATACTTGCTTTATTGCTTGTATATTTGCTTGTGAAAATTACGCTCGCACTTGTTCTCACTGGCGATACGGGCTTGCCGCCAAAACTTGATACGCAAACTGTTCAGGTCAGCTCAAAATCAAAATTTGTTATTGATGATGAAATTTTTAGCGAGTTTGATATCTTTAATCGCGCAAAGCCTATCACAGAAACTGTGGCCATAGAAGAAAACGCGCCAGAGACGACTTTAAACTTGAAAGTTTACGGCATGCGCGCTGACTTAGGCGGTGATACGTCGAGTGCAATTATCCAGACGCCAGATTTGAAGCAAGCAATATATTATGTCGGTGATGAAATTATTCCGAATGTGACGTTGAAGAGCGTCTCCATTGATTTTGTCATCCTTGACCGCAATGGCGTGAACGAACGTCTTTCGCGTCAAGGGCGTAAAGAGGGCGAAGTGAGCGCGAATCAAACACTGCAAATTGGTGGTGTGAGCTTCAAAGCAAGAGACCTCATAAACAATGTTCGTTTTTACCCAAAACGCATGGGACGCCAAGTCATCGGTTACCGCGTCATGGCGAGACGCGGTGTAAAGCTTGAAGATTATGGACTCGAGCGCAATGATATCGTCATCGCTATTAATGGCGAAGACAT
This sequence comes from Robiginitomaculum sp., assembly GCA_002733905.1. GTDB lineage: Bacteria > Pseudomonadota > Alphaproteobacteria > Caulobacterales > Maricaulaceae > Robiginitomaculum_A. Next base: position 3,560 of record NVXK01000004.1, read on the forward strand.
GAGTGGCGGTAAAGTTAACTTGCCAAATTTATGGAAAAATTTTAAACTTGCTCGGTATGCGAGCATTCAAGTTCTGAGGGATGATGTTCCCATGACAATTGAGGTGAATTTACAATGAGATTTTTAAGTTCACAATATATAATGAGGCACATATTTACGTCAGTTCTTGGCATAAGTTGTTTATCTATGGCGGTAAGTGCCTCGGCGCAAAATCATGTGATTAATTTGAAAGATGCGGATATTCGCGCTTTCATTGAAGATACATCTGTCCTTACAGGGAAAACATTTATCGTTGATCCACGGGTTACGGGCACTGTTTCAATTTCGTCACAGGCAAAGCTGACTAAATCTGAAGTTTTTCAGGTGTTCTTGGATGTATTGCGGGTCAGAGGCTTTACAGCGATCCCGACTGTTAGCGGTGCGTACCGTATCACACTCATCCAAGGGGCCGCGCAAGACGCGCCATTTACGACTGCTGGTGGGCGAAAGGGCGTGTTTTCGACAGCGATCATCAAGCTTGAACAAGGGGACGCGGCACAGGCTGCAAAACTCATTAAGCCACTTTTACATTCCCAAGGCCGGTTAATGGCTAACCCGGGGGGGCGCGTGCTTGTCATCACAGATTATCCTGAAAATTTGAAGAAAGCGCGTGCGATTATTGCCGCTATGGACGTAGAACAAGCTTCTATAATTACCATTCCACTGCAAAACATTGAAGCCCGTGATGCCAAAGAAGCCATTGATCAATTAATGGGGCTTAGAAATAGCTCTGGACGTAGCAATGCCAACTCTCAGGCCATGAGCGTTAATGTTGTCGCGATTGAGCCGACAAATTCGCTCCTCATAAGAGGTTCTGTTGCAAAAATAGAACAATTACGTAAAACGATTTTAAAAATGGATACTGTTGGTGTCGCGCCACGTGGGAAAATTAGTATCATGACTTTACGTTATGCGAATGGCGAAGATGTCGTGGCGGTATTAGAAAAGCTATTGCCTACCTTTGCGAAGAGCACAGACAAGTCAGCTGCGCCAAGTGTCGCCTATGATCCGGGCAGTAAAACCCTTATTATCAGTGCGAAGCCCGATGTGCAAAAAGCATTAGAAACAGTTGTCAGGCGCCTTGATGTCCGCCGTGCACAAGTCTTGGTCGAGGCAATTATTGTTGAAATTTCAGATTCGACAGCTGAAGATTTAGGGCTTCAATTTTTGCTGGCAGGAAAAGAAGGATCAAGCTTACCACTTATTTCTACCAATTTTTCCAATTCTGCGCCAAATCTACTCGCGATTGCTGGCGCACTCTCTGGCAATGATGCTGTAGCACAAAGTACGCAAGAGGCCGCGATTTCTTCGCTTTTAGGTCTTCAGGGCGGTACGATTGGTATTGGCGGTAGCGGAAGTAGCGGTATGTTCGGTGTTGTGTTGAACGCGGTACAAAACGATGCAGATTCAAATGTGCTTTCAACACCATTTGTCACAACCCTCGATAATGTTGCCGCAACCTTTCTTGTAGGGCAAGAGGTGCCATTTACGAGTGGCGAAACCTTGGGAACCAGTAACAGCAATCCGTTTCGCACCATAACCCGTGAAGAAATTGGAATCAAACTTGAAGTCCTGCCGCAAATCATTGAAGGCGGTGTGGTGCGGCTAGAGATAAAACAGGAAGTTTCTAGTATTTCTGTAGACGCAACTGCGATTGCTTCTGGCCTTGTCACGAACAAACGGGAAATTGAAACCACGGTACTCGCGAATGATGGCGAGATCATTGTTCTTGGTGGGTTAATGCAAGATGATGAGCAATTGTCACAAACACAAGTGCCACTTCTCGGTGGTTTACCCGTGATTGGTAACCTCTTTAAATCCCATAGCAATACGCGCCGCCGTACCAATTTGATGGTGTTTATCCGCCCAACGATTATTCGTAATGGACAAGACGCAATTCCAATTACGCAGCAAAAACTAGACATTATGCGACAAGAAGAATTCAAGAAAAGCGGCACTACACGTTTGGATGATACACTTACACGCATGAATATCGCGACTGCTCCCCAAAGCCGCCGATAATAATGAGTGTTCAGCCAAAAAAACTATCCTACAGTTTCGCCAAACAATGGGGCGTTGTCGTTCTTGATCAAGATGACGGTCAGCACATAGGTGTTCGCGCTGGTATTCGCCGCGAAGCGATATTAGAGACACGCCGTGTTCTTGGTGAAAGTTTTGATATTCAAACATTAACTCACGCCGAATTTGACAAAGCGCTGTCTCATTCCTATGCGAGCAATGGTCTTGAAAGTTCTGTTGCCGACGCGGTGAGCGAACATGGGGATTTATACTCGCTAGCCGAAGATATTCCCCAAACGGAAGACTTGTTAGACAGTGATGATGACGCGCCGATTATTCGTTTGATTAATGGATTGATCCAAGAAGCTATTCGGCTCAAAGCGTCTGACATTCATGTGGAGCCACATGAGACCCGTTTGTCCGTCCGCTTTCGAATTGATGGTGCATTACGCGAAATGCTCTCTTTATCAGGGAAGTTATCGGCGGTATTGGTGTCACGTATTAAAGTCATGGCGCGGCTTGATATCGCAAAAAAACGTATTCCACAAGATGGACGTTTTTCTTTAAACCTTGGGGCGCAGGCCGTAGATGTACGGGTTTCGACTTTGCCATCTAGGTTTGGCGAACGGGTAGTGTTGCGCTTGCTGAACAAAGAACAAGCCTTATTGAGTGTAAACGAGCTTGGCATGGTTTCCGATATGGCCGACGCATTTTCAAATGCACTGACTGCGCCAAATGGAATCATACTGGTCACGGGGCCAACAGGGTCAGGTAAAACAACCACACTCTATGCGGGCCTTACCACTTTAAATCAAACCCACCGCAATATTCTCACCGTAGAAGATCCAATTGAATATGCGTTGGACGGGATTGGGCAAACGCAAGTCAATAATAAAGTCGGCATGACATTCGCCGCTGGATTACGCGCGATACTACGCCAAGATCCAGATGTGGTGATGGTCGGGGAAATTCGTGACCCAGAAACCGCTGAAATAGCCGTACAGGCAAGTTTAACAGGACATTTAGTCCTTTCAACCGTGCATACGAATTCAGCCGTAGCGGCGATTACGCGGTTGCGCGATATGGGGGTAGAGCAATTTTTGCTGGCCTCAACAATTACGGCCATCGTGGCACAACGCCTTGTGCGAAGATTATGCGAGGACTGTAAAACAGCTTACCAACCCGATGCCGCAGAACTGAAATTACTTAATTTAAAAGGTAAGAAAACTTTCTACAAAGCGAATGGGTGTGAGGCGTGTCACAATATTGGCTATACAGGGCGTATTGGTTTGTACGAAATTGTCCTTATGGATGATGTTCTCAAAGCCATGATACATGAGGGCGCACGTGAACAAGATATGGCGGCTCATGCCTTTCGTACGGCAGATACACTCATGCAAAGTGGTGTACGTTATGTCGAACAAGGTGTCGTCAGTTCCGATGAGGTGCTGCGTGTATGTCGTCACAGCGGTGATATCTAATGCAAGCATTCGATTATGAAGCGATTACGGTAAAGGGAAAAACGAAACGCGGCACAATTATGGCCGCCAATGCGCGTGCGGCACGTCGTGATTTACGTGCACAAAATCTAACCCCTTTAAAAATGAACGAGGCGAATACTCAACATACGAAAGAAAAAACCGCCCGAAAACCAAAAGGTAAAGTCAGTAAGCGCATTCTGACCCAAGCGACACGGCAGCTTTCAATTTTGGTTAAAGCCGATACGCCAGTAAGCGAAGCGTTGAAAGTGACAGCATTACAGTTTGAAAACTCGGCAATGCGCGAAAGCCTGCTCAATATTCGGTCGCAAATTTTGGAAGGTCGTAAAATGTCGGACGCGCTTGCGGCACAACCCGATACCTATTCAGAACTATATTGTTCGATGGTCGCGTCTGGTGAGGCAGGGGGGCAACTTGGTCATGTATTGGAACGCTTGGCCATAGATTTAGAGGCGGCGCAAAAAGTACGTCGACAAATCATGGGCGCGACCGTTTACCCGATTGTTCTCAGCGTTGTTGCGCTTGGTGTGATTGTTATTCTCATGACATTCGTTGTGCCAAAAGTGGTGTCACAATTTGATAGTTTTAATCAAGAATTGCCCAAGCTGACGCGAATGACAATTGGGTTGTCAGAGTGGATACAAGAATACGGATTTTGGGCTGCAGGGGTGATTGCGTTGCTCGGGTTTGGCGGTTCGCAAGCACTTAAAGTCAAGACAGTTCGTTTCCGTTTTGATAAAATCATGCTGTCATTACCTTTTATTGGTAGATTAAACCGCGATCTGAACGCCGCAAGATTTGCGCGTACAATGAGTGGCTTACTGGAAAGCGGAACACCTGTCTTACAAGCCCTCGACACCGCGAAGACGACACTCAAAAACCTTGTTATGCAAGAGGCGACACAGTCCGTCATCGATCAAGTTCGTGAGGGTAATTCGGTTGGGAATGCTTTAAAAAAAGTCGCTGTCTTTCCACCGCTTATGGTACATATGATTGCGAGTGGTGAAACCAGTGGGGATTTGGGACAAATGTTTACCATCGCGGCTGAATACCTCGAAGGTGAATTTGAAAGTTCTACGACGATTGTACTTAGCCTGCTTGAACCGCTGATCATCGTCTTTCTTGGCGGTGTTGTTTTGCTGATTGTCGCGGCGATATTCTTACCTATTTTGAGACTTAACTCACTCGCCTATTAGGAGGCTGTTATGAAAAATGAAAAAAATAACCAAGAGCAGAAATGCAATAATCAATCAGGGTTTACCCTTGTTGAGGTCATGGTGACAATGGTGATTATTGGCCTACTAACCGCGACAGTCGTTATTAATGTATTGCCAAGTCAAGATAAAGCAATGGTAAAAACGGCAAAAATTAACATAAGCCGACTAGAGCAAGCGATTGAATTATATAGACTCGATATGAAAAAATACCCGGAAGCCCTCACTGAATTACGTAGGCTGTCGTCAGGGAATAATGACGAGCGGTATCAGCCTGGGGGCTATATCAAAACACTCCCAAAAGACCCGTGGGGAAATGAATATCTTTACCAATATCCCGGCGAACATGGTGTTGTCGATATATGGAGCTATGGCGCGGACGAAAAAGAGGGCGGCGAAAAACAAGACGCAGATATTACGAACTGGGAAGAATAATTTTTACCAATTATCATGCACACACCTCTCCCACGATCCAAGCATAAACAAGCAGGCTTCACCCTTGTCGAAGTAATGGTCGTTCTCTTGATCATGGGAGTGATGGCGGGCATGGTTATTATGAATTTACCGCCTCAAAAAGACCCTGCACTTGTCATCGGTGAAAAACTGATGAGCCGTCTGCGTATTGCCGCCCAATCAAGCATGGTTGAAAATCGAAGCTTTGGCGTGAAACTGGACGAGAGTGGGTATAGTATTGTCAGTTATGAAAACAATGAATGGCTGGAAATTTCTAGACATGAATTTGAACTGGAGCGAAAACCAATTCTAAGCCTGTCACGCAATGAAGAGGTTTTGAACCTTGCAACGCTCAAGAAACAAAACATCCCTGTTATTCGTTATGACAGCACAGGTCTTGCTACCCCTTTCACGCTTTCCATTGAAACGCAGACATTGCGTTTTCAGATAGAGGGTGCTGTTGACGGGGGCGTGACAATGACGAGAGGTGTTGGTTCATGAGCAATAATGCCTCGCAACAAGGTTTCACACTGGTTGAAGTACTCGTCTCGCTTCTTATTTTTAGCACGGCAATACTGGGGCTTATGCATGCGGGAACACAAAATCTAAATGCAGTTTATGTGGCCGAGCAAAAACAAATCGCAGGCATAATTGCTGACAATCAACTTATTCTTGCTTTGCATACTGAGTTGGAAATAAGTGCAGGCACACAAAAAGATAGTGTTGATATGGACGGACGTATTTGGAATTGGCAAATTTTGATCAAAAAAACCCCACAAGCTGGATTTTATCAACTCGATATTATTGTGCGTGAGCAAGGGTCTGAACAAATCATTGTTTCGCGAACAGCCTATGCTCAGGGGCGATTATGAGCGCTCGGAACACAAACAAAACTGAACAGGGCTTTACACTGGTTGAAGTCATGGTGGCGTTGTTTTTGTTCTCGATATTGTCTGCGTCAAGCCTTGCTGTACTTACCACAACGATCCAAAGCAAAACCTCTCTTGAGGCCAAAAGCAAATTACTTCAAAGTCGTACACTCATGCGTGTCTTGTTAAAATCTGATTTTGAAAATGCAATCGCAATACCAAAAACGGATGAGTTCGGCCAAATTCAACCTGTTAGTTTTTCAGCTGGTGAAAATGGCGGCGAATATCTGATCACATTATCACGCACGGGATGGGATAATCCTGGCGGAATAGAACGGCGTTCGAACTTGCAATCTGTATCCTATAGCTTGAAAGCTGGTGTGCTGCGGCGGCATATTCATGCGCGGTTTAACGCCCTCACGACAACCCCGGTCCTTGAACAAGAACTGTTACATGGCATACGCAGTGCGCGACTGACATTTTTTGATGGGGAATACTGGGTTGAAAATTGGGTGGTAGGCGAACCTCCACAGGGCGTCAAAAATTTACCAAAACTCGCGGGCGTTGAATTTGTTTTTGACAATGGTGATAATTTGAAACAGATATTTTATGTGGGAGCAGATCAATGATGCCTATGCCCGTAAAACATGATGAAAATGAGCGCGGTGCTGTCTTGCTCACAACACTTCTTTTACTCGCGGTAATCGCCGCGATTACTGTCGCAATTGTTGATGATATTCGCTTTAGCATTCGCAGAACGGCAAGTGTGCAGTCGGCGGAACAATTATCATGGTATCAACGCGGTGCAGAGAGCTTTGGATCGGCTTGGCTTGAATCTCAAATCACGGATACCCAAACAGAACTCAGCCAATTTATAAATGCAGGTGAGCCTGTCATATTCCCGATAGACCAAGGCATGTTGGCATTCGAGCTGCAAGACGGCGGAAACTGTTATAATGTGAACGTCTTGGCGGTAACAAAGAATAAAAACATAGCTCTCAAAAAGTTCGCAAGCTTTTTAAACTTGCTCGAAATTGATAGTCTGGACGCCCATAGCATCGGGGCAAGTATTCAAGACTGGGTCGACGCGGACGGTATTCCTACATCAGGCGGCGCAGAGGGCATGAGCTATGCAAACCTTAAACCTGCATACCATGCGGCAAATACGCTTATGGTGGATATTAGCGAGTTGAGAGAAGTACAGGGCATAGACGAAATTACCTATCAAAACCTGCTTCCATTCGTATGTGCACGCCCCACACTAAAGCAAAGCCGTGTCAATTTAAATACACTTACCTTGGAGCAAGCGCCGTTATTAGCAATTACTTTAGGTGGACGTGATGGTGTGTTAGCAGCTCAGACAATAATAGAGCAACGCCCCTTAGAGGGGTATGCGAGTGTAAATGTCGTATGGAAAATGGACGTTATTCAAGACTTGGATTTGAAGGGGGAGGGCAAAGAAATGTTACGTACCACAACTGATCTCGTAAAATTGATTATTCGCACTCAACTGGATACCCAAACACGTACACGTCTCGTATTTTATAAACTTTCCGATAGTACAGGGGTAAAACTTGTGTCCCGTCGCCCAATATAATAGAGAATATCTATGTCAGCACTTATTCTACTTATCAGTGAAAATATCGACGAGCCATGGGATTGGGCTAATGTTTCTACCAATGAAATTGGCCGCGCCGAGAGTAATACGGATAAAACCGCTCTTACTCAATTAGACCATAAACAGCTCATCGCCGTTTTACCCGGCATGCAAATCATTACAAAGCTAAATACGTTGGAGGCTTTGAACACTAAACAATTACACCAAGCCATCGGTTTTGATATTGAGGATGATTTGGCACAGCCCTTGGACGCCGTGCATATTTCTTTTGACAAAAGCAATACACGCCTTGCAATTGTTTCTAAAACATATCTTGGGGAAGTCATTACCTGTCTTGAAGAAATAGGATTGTCACCAGATATTCTGTGTGCTGATTATGACATCTTACCTACAGATATTGGATTGGTTTATGATAACCGTTTTATCCAAAGCGCTGAAAATGGTCTCGGCTTTTCTATTGATACACATTTGTCCTCACATGTCTTAGGGGCACATCAAAACCTACCATCTCCAATAACGGTGCAGCAATATTTACAAAAAATAACCAGTGCATATGCACAAGGGCATACCGCCCTGAATTTGCGGCAAGGGGAATTTGTCAAGCGTACCGCTTTGGGAGCAGGACGCTATAAGCGCGCACTTATTCTTGCCGCTGCATGTTGTGTCATGTTTGTCGGGCTTAATATTGGGCAAGGGCTTGTTCATGCAAAAAACACGAAAGCAGCAAAGACAAATACGGATAAAATTTATGCCGAAATTTTTAAGACAGACGAGAAATCACCAAACCCTGTGCTTGCTGTCCTCAAAGCGCAATCCGAGGTAAATGCAAAATCTGAAAATGAATTCATCAAGCTTTCCAAAGTGTTAGCGGTAAGTATTAAACAGGTAAAGGGTGTTGAAATTGTAGCGGTGACATATGACAAAGGCCGTTCTCAGCTCGCACTATCTGTAACGTATAAAAGTTTTGATGATGTGGAAAAACTGGCGGCGGCTATTCAAATAAATGGTGGAATTTTCATCGAAGGCGGTACGCGGCAAGATGGCGACAGTCTTTCAGGAGATGCCATTCTTAAGGAGGCGTCGTAATGAAATTTTGGGATAACTTCGCAAAACGTGAAAAAATGCTGATTGTGATTGCGGGCGGGTTAAGCATTTTGTTTTTTGGCAATCAGTTTTTGATGAAACCTTTATTGGCATATCCTAAAACTCAAAAGCTTGAACGTGACGCGGCACGTGCTGATTTAGAAATTATGCACAAGGGCAAGGTCGTGTTGTCGGAAGAGAACCTGAATGATGACGGGAATGAAGTTCAACATCTCTCCGCCGCCGAGATGCAATCAGAAATCACGAGAAGTGCTTTGAAACATGGTTTGGTCATTGCACGTCGTCAACCTAATGGTGATTCTGGATTAAGTATTTGGCTAGAGACTGCGCCGAGCACATCCGTATATGAGTGGATAAATGCACTTACATCTACATATGATGTGGAATTACTAAGGGTGAATATTAACAAGAATGACAACGGTTCGGTACGTTTGCAAATCACATTTAAGGCAGGTGCATAATGCGAGTATTTTCACTCCTCCCTTTGGTGTTCTTGTTGGTGTTCTTGGTCTCATGCGCCACGGTACCACCAACGAAATCATCAAAGCCCCAGATCGAGCATGATGGGCTAGCAGCGCAAGAACTCAGTGTAGGGGAATGCGGAATATTCCTATGGACGCTTTCTACACCGCCTGTATTTAGTTTTTTCCAAAAGCAAGAAAGCAGTGAAGCAAAACTCTTTTTGGAGGATAGCCAAACCATACTTACGACGCTTGCGAATACACAAAATTTGAAAGATCTCGCAAATATTGACATTTCGTATCTGACGCCAGCAGGTAAGACCGTGAAATTGAAAGCGCAATTTGGTGAGGAATTAACGGGGGGGCGCCGTATTCATTCTGGAGCCTTGCATGTGCAAGACACTCATGGTTGGCAAAAAATCATTCCTGTCTCAGGTGTTTATGTTTGTCGCTAGCATAGTGCATGTTCGTGCTGTATAGCATGTTCGCATAATAATCCATGAGGGCACAGCATGAAACTTTTGAAATCCTATCCATATTTTCTCGCTAATAGGGCTGTATTTGCCAATACAGACTTGGCGGTCACCGATAAATATACAGGTGAAGTTGCGACCCATGTTGCAATCGCAGATCATGATGCCATTGACGCGGCGATAGAGGCGGCAAGCAAAGCGGCCGCACCGTTTGCGCTTATGCCGGCCTATGCCCGTAAAGATATTCTCCTTCATTGTGTTACGAGGTTTAAAGAACGTTATGACGAACTTGCCTACGCGCTGTGTGTAGAAGCAGGTAAGCCGATCACCGCGTCACGGGGGGAAGTTGACCGTTTGATCGATACCTTCCAAATTGCCGCCGAAGAATCTGTACGTATGAAAGGAGAATTACAAACCCTTGATATATCTGCGAGGGCAGAGGGATATCGGGGTATGTGGAAACGTGTGCCGATTGGCGCGTGTTCCTTTATCTCGCCGTTTAATTTCCCGCTCAATCTTGCAGCTCATAAAATTGCACCTGCGATTGCCGTCGGCTGCCCATTTGTTATGAAACCTGCTAGCCGTACACCATTAGGCGCTCTTATTATTGGCGAGATCCTTGCCGAAACGGATTTACCAAAAGGGGCGTTTTCAATATTGCCCTGTGCGCGTGGTGATGCCGCGCAATTCACCGAAGATGACCGTCTAAAACTGCTCAGTTTTACAGGCTCACCAGATGTCGGTTGGGAATTGAAGGCCAAGGCGGGTAAGAAAAAAGTCGTATTGGAACTTGGCGGCAACGCGGCCGTTATTGTTGACGCGGACACAAACCTTGAAGACGCAGCAACGCGCATTGTCGCAGGTGCATTTTACCAATCAGGGCAGAGCTGTATTGGCGTGCAACGTATTATTATCCATGAAAAAGTTTATGATGAGTTGAAGGTCTTGCTTGTGCAAAAAACCAAGGCGTTAAAAACAGGTAATCCACATGATGAAGATACATTTGTCGGCCCTCTGATCGCGCAATCCGAAGCGATACGCTTAGAAAACTGGATTGAAGAAGCCATTGAGATGGGCGGTGTTGTTTTATGTGGCGGCGCTCGAGACGGTGCAATGCTCGCGCCAACGCTTCTTGAAAACGTCCCTCGTATTGCCAAAATTTGCGCCGAAGAAGCGTTTGGCCCCGTGGCTGTACTTTCGAAGTTCAAAACATGGTATGAAGCCCTTGCGGCCGTAAATGACAGCAAATTTGGCTTGCAAGCAGGTGTATTCACCCGTGATTTTTATAAAATTCAACAAGCATGGGATGAACTTGACGTTGGCGGTGTCGTCGTAGGAGATGTGCCGTCTTACCGCGTTGATAATATGCCATATGGCGGCGTGAAAGATTCTGGTCTTGGCCGAGAAGGTATTATATTCGCTATGGAAGATATGACGGAAATACGAAATTTAATCATCCGTACACCACCTGAAAAATAATTCGGCATTATAGCCAGCTCTATTTTACATGTTTTCTCTGATCATCCATGCCCATGCTGATGAGGTAAGGATCGCTGGATTGTGCTTTTTTAAAACTCTCTTTACCCGTTAGGCCATTCCAGTTTTGAGCAATCATCACTTGGGCTACAGGTGCCCCCATGGTTGTACCGGGGCCAAGCACAATAATTTTGTCTGGAGCGAACTCTTTTATGCCCACATTTACGGCTTGTGAGAAATCATAAGTGCTATTTAACTGCGCGCCCAATGTATAGTCATACAAAGCGCTCGTGTCCGTACTATTGGGGGCCCAAATATTTCCTTGTCCGTCAATGAGCGGCACTTTGGGCTGTGTAAAGAGGGAGGACGAGAGCTTGGCCTGCGCCAAAGGGACAATATGGTCAAGTAACGGGCTATGAAAGCCATTATGGCCACGTAGGCGCATTGGGAAATGCTCGTCAACGGGAAGATTATCCATTAAGTATTTCAAACCTGCGGTGTCTGCTGCGAAAACTACCATGCCGCCCAAACGAATGGAAATATGAATTTCCACATCATTTTTATGACTATAAGCAAGCATTTTTTCAACGAGGGCAATTTTCGCTGGAGCAGGTTTCCAATCGCTATCGACAATAGAATATACGACTTGTCCGCCTTTACCGCTCTCGTGCATAAGCGTACCCATTTCGTTGACGATTGTCGCGCCGTCCTCAAGACTAAGCGCGCCACTGGCGGCGAGGGCAAGATACCAGCCCATTGAATTGCCTGTAATCGCAACAATATCGTACTTTTCTGCGTTGATGGACATAAAGTCCGCCATAGCGCAGGCATAGATTAAGAGAGATGCATTTTCGCCCGTACCATGTAGGCTGGGTTTGAACGTGAGGGCTGTATCCAAATCAGCAATGCTGGTTTGTGATTTTTCAGATCGAATGACATCAAGCCTGTTTAGAAACTCTAATTTGTCACTATGGTGTGTGTGAAAATAGCCGAGTTCTGCGGCGTTATAAGTGCCGCGGCCAGGGCAAATGACAAGTGCTGTTGGTTTAGACATTATACCACTCCCACAAGGTTTTTCGCGGCTTCAATAATTTGCTCTCTACTGACAAGGACAGTATTTGCAGCCGCGCCAAGAGGAATGAAGCTGTCTTCGGCACAAATACGCGCTGTTTTTGCTTTGATATTTTTTTCGGTAAACAAGGTCAGTATTTGCTCGCTCAGTGAGGCCGTTTTACGGCACTCATCTACAACAAGAATATGCTTAAATCCTTTAACCGCCTCAAGAATGCCTTGTTCTGGCAAGGGTTGGAGCCAGCGAATATCAATAATAGTCGATTGAATACCATTCTCATCTTCAAGAATTTTTGCCGCTTGGCACGATAAAAAATGCCCATTCCCATAGCTAAGAATGCAAATGTCTTTGCCTTTCCCCAGCACGCCAACCTCTCCAAGGCGCACAATTTTATCATCAACAGGTGGGATATATTTACTAAGGCAAAGCTCGTCACCGTCCTCGTGTAAATCGGCCGTTTGGTACATAGCAATGGGTTCTAGGAATATCACCACGCGGCGTTCCTCGTGGGCGAGGCGAACACATTCTCGTAAAATTCTGCGCGCCTCATCACCGCTAGACGGACAGGCAAGGATAACACCGGGAATATCCCGCAAGGCGGCGAGGGCATTATCATTATGAAAATGTCCACCAAATCCTTTTTGATACCCAAGACCCGCAATTCTAACCACCATTGGATTTGTGTATTGCGAGTTAGAAAAGAACGACAATGTCGCCGCTTCACCGCGAATTTGATCTGCTGCGTTATGGAAATAAGCCAAGAACTGAATTTCAGGAATAGGCACAAATCCATTATGTGCCGCGCCAATGGCTAGCCCTAATACAGATTGCTCGTCGAGCAAGGTATCGACCATGCGTGCAGGGCCGAATTTATCAAGCAACCCACGCGTGACCCCATAAACACCGCCTTTACGCGCTACATCTTCGCCGCACATAAATGTGTTTTCATATTGCAACATGATATCCGCAAGCGCCGTTCCGATGTGCCGTGCCATAGGCATTGGCTTGGCCAGCATACGGGCGTCGCGTTTAAACGTTTTATCACGTAGGGCTTGGCTTGGAAGGTTTGGTGATGTGAGGTGAGAAAATTTCTTTGGAATAATTGGGGCCATGACATCTTCAGCACTGGTCAGTTTTGCTCGTGTAAAAACTTGCGTCGCAATGCGTGAAATTTTAGCTTCAATATCATTATATATTTTTAAAATATCATCAGCAGTCAATATGCCCAAGGCGACCAATGTCGCAGCATTTTGCAATAAAGGGTCTTTGGCTTCATTGGCTTCAAGGGTTTTGATATCCGTATAGACGGTTTCAATATCCGCGCCAGCATGTCCCATAAGGCGTACTGTTTTCATATGCAAAAACACGGGCTTACGGCGATGCCTTGCGATATTTATGGCTTCAGATGCACCTTGATAAGCCGTTAAATTATTTGTGCCGTCACATGCAATATATTCAAGACCTGCACGGTTTGCATAATTGGCTTCTACCCAACCTTTGGGCGTTTTTGTTGAAATGCCAATATCATTGTCCTCGCAAATAAACACAATGGGCATGGGAGAGTTTTGATAGCTGGCCCATGCGGCGGCGTTCAATGCACCCTGAGCCGTAGAGTGGTTAAGCGATGCATCGCCAAAGGAACACAATATAACGGCGTCATCAGGCATGACAGTGTTCTTCAGTCCGAGTTTTCGCGCCTGTGCAATGGAATGCGCGGCACCTACGGCTTTGGGCAAGTGAGACGCAATTGTACTTGTCTGAGGCGGAATATTTACATCAACACCGCCCAAAACCTTATGGCGCCCACCCGAAATCGGATCTTCCTTGGCCGCAGCAAAAGAGAGTATCATGTCGTAAAGTGGCGTCGCCCCTGTTACCATTTTCTTGCGCTGTAATAAAAAACTACCGTCACGGTAATGCAAAAACGCCATGTCGGTTAATCGAGACGCTTTGGCAATCGTAGCAAGACCTTCATGGCCACTACTGCCAAGGGAATAAAAGGTTTTCCCCTTGGAACGTCGCGCCATGATATCGAGGTGGCGGCTCATGATTTGCGTTTCAAGCAAATCAACAAGATCCAAAGAGTTTAGCCCAACCATTTCGGGTGTGAACTGCGTAGAAATGGCAGGTAAATCACCAGAACGCAGTCGTGCCTTAAACGCTTCATCGATTGCACTTGCTCTATCAAACATCGCCACATTCTCCTCGTATAGAATTTATCTCTCTAAACTGTTTAAAAAATATGACTATACAAATTCGGTTTATTTCTCCCAGTAATAAGGCGTGCGTTTGCGATCACCACTCAAAATTTCGTTCATAGTATCGGATTCGTATAAACGCCCACCAAGCATGACATGTGAAATTTTGTCAGTATTACGGATGTTTTCAAGTGGGTTTGCCTCCATGATGACAAGATCAGCAAGCTTCCCAACTTCGAGAGAGCCAATGTCCTTGGCGTAGCCTAAATGTTTCGCAGGCGTAATGGTTGCTGTTTTGAGGGCTTGTAATGGACTCATGCCCCCACGTGCAAAACTCCACATTTCCCAATGACTGCCAAGACCTTCACGTTGGCCATGTGCGCCAATGCTTACATAGACACCTGCTTCGGAGAGTTTTTTTGCTGTACGGGCGCTGACGGCATCGACATAGTCACTTTCGGGTGCCATTTGGCGTCTTACGGAACGTGGGTTCAAGACATGCGGCGGTACGTGATTGGTAAGAATTTCATGCTCCCAAACATTGGTTTGTTGATACCAATAATCTTCACCTGAAATACCGCCATAGGAAACAATGAGGGTCGGCGTATAACCAACTTTTGTGCCAGAGTAAAACTGGATAACATCATCATAAAGCTCTGATTGCGGTAAATTATGTTCAATGCCTGTATTACCATCTGCAACCATGGATAAATCCATATGGAAGAGGGACCCACCTTCGGCGACAACACTCATATTGGCTTCACGCGCAGCGGTAACGACTTGTTGGCGTTGATCACGGCGAGGTTGGTTATAGTTTTTCACACTATAAGCGCCTTGTGCTTTTAGGCGTGAAATATGTTCTTTGGCGTCATCAAGATCAGTAATATGCACATAATGGCTAGGCGATTTTGCACCATAAATAATTTCACCAGTGGAGAATGTACGCGGTGCCAACAACATGCCGGCCCGTTGCATCTCGGCCGCAGAGAAGATTTGGGCAGCTTCGGCAGAAGGATTATGTATGGTTGTGACGCCAAGCGCGAGATGGGCAATAGCGGACCAATTTTGTTGTGGGACGAGGCCATTACTGCCTTGTGCGCCATGAGCATGAGCATCGATAATGCCAGGCATGATCGTCTTGCCATGTGCATCAAGTGTTTTCGCATTGCGAGGGATAGTCACCTGATCGGCATTCCCAATGGCACGAATACGGTTGTTTTCGATAAGAATAACGCCGTTCTCTATCACGCCGCCTTGATTGTCAGACATGGTGATTATACGTGCGCCTGTAATGGCGATAAGGCCTTCAGGGCGATCAGCTTTTCGCGTTACCGCAAGTGAGGTTTGGCGCACATCTTTTTGGCTTTCAACATCTTTTGAAAATAAAGTCGGGCCAAGGCTCCAGTTCAGAGTTTTTCCGTCATGAGACCAACTCGGATATTGCGCGCCGCCAGTCGAGAATTTTGTAACAGGCAGGGCCGAACCTTTTGGCCCCGTCGATACATTTTGCGGCCCCGGCAAGCTTGGCGTTACGTAAAGATTATAGTTCTGACGAAAGGCTATGTTCTTGGCATCTGGAGAGATGAGGAACATTTGTGCCAATTTCGACGATGTATGAATGCGTAGGGCTTCGCCGTTAATGTCGGTACTGACGAGCGAGCGTGTGGAATCTTGGCTCTTGGTGAAATATATTCTCTTATCATCATCATCAGCATAATGCGGGTTTTGTCCAGACTTACTAAAACGCGACATTGTACCGTCGCTAATATCCATGCGGTATAGTCCTGTAGAATTTGACCATTGACCCGAGGTGAGATAACCACCCGATCCTTTTTCAAAAACGAGGTTTTCGCCGTTCGGAGAGAATACAGGGCGGCGGTAATGCCCGGGCTCTGTCGTGCGTTTCGTGAGAGCTTTTGTCTCCAAATCCATTGTATAAATAGCCCCAAGCTCATCATCGGTCCAACGTGTGAATACAAGCATCTTCCCATCGCGAGAGAAATTTGGGTGCAGTTCACGGATATTGTCATCCCAATCTGTTAGGCGGGTTGATGTGCCAGACGGAAGTGATTTGATATATAATTTGCCAAAAGCTTCAAAAACGGTTGATTTTCCATCTGGACTTACCTGTGTAAATTTCACCATTTTCGCACGTACTGTGTTTGGTGAAACTTCGATATTGGGGCGCGGCGGTGTAACAACTTTACGCGTATCTTTAATGTGGAACGGGATGTCGGAAACAGATTTGCTTTCCAGATCATAGCGTTTGATTTTACCGCCAGCCCAGAACACCAGAGAACGACTATCGGGCAGCCAATCCATATTTGGGTAAACCCCGTGAACAGCCCATGTTTCTTGCATGTCTTGATCTAGGGCGTCATAAATTTTCCATTCTTTGCCCGACTGTAGGTCTTTCAAATATAGCTTGCTCTGGACGCGTTCTCGCCTGACGAAAGCCATGTATTTCCCATCGGGTGAGGGGGTTGGACGTACTGAACCGCCCGCGCCGCTGACGGCTGTACTTGTTTCGCCACTGGCTAAATCATATTCTAGAATTTCAAACAAGGTTGAATTGGAGTCTTGGGCATAGATGAATGTTGAACCAGATGTTGTATTCATTGAATAATAAATGGATTTTCCGTCTGGGGCATATATAGGCTCGCCCAGTTCTTTTTGGTGGCTTTCATTTGGTCTTTTGACGAGCTTCACACCATCGCCGTCACCGCTGGTATGGTAGAGCCAAATTTCGCCTGTACCCAGAGAGCGCCCCGTTGTGAAATGTTTACGCGCCGCGATAAAACGCCCATCAGGACTCCATGTGGGGTTGTTTAGGAGGCGAAAGCTTTCATTTGTGATTTGTGTAGGGCTAGAACCATCCGTATTCATCGTCCAGATATTATCACCACCTTCACGGTCAGATGTGAAGGCAATACGTTTGCCATCTGGTGAAAAACGCGGCTGAATTTCCCACGCCATGCCTTTGGCAATTGCCTTAGGCGTACCACCAGATATTGGCATTGTGTAAATATCACCAAGCAAATCAAAGGCAATTGTCTTACCGTCAGGGCTGATATCAAGGCTCATCCATGTGCCCGTCTGTGTATCGATACGGACATTTTGTTTTTGTCCGGGAGGGTTGGAGACGTCCCATTTTTGATCTTTGGCACAGGCCGAACTTGAAAGTGCGAAGGCCGAAACGGTAAGTAAAGCGATGAATTTTGTCGTAATGAGTTTTGACATTTTATTTCCCTAATTTTATTTTATTATGCGTCAATGTTTTAAAATCTACCTGCGGCACCCGGAAAGACAACAGGGGTTTCGCTACCGTCTTTGGCAACGGACGAAACACCGAAATAGTAATTATCAATCACCATATTTTTAAACGTGTATTCACTGACTTTTCCGACATAGCGTGAATGTGTCCATTCTGGCGCGGTCGTCAAACGCCAATGCACGCGGTAGCCCATAAGGTTCGCTCCCGCTCTCTTCTTTGGAATATCCCATTTAAGAACGGCAGAGGCTTTAACAGCGCCGCTTGCTTCTACATTGGATGGAAATGGAGGCGCGCCTGCAATCCCTGCCATCGTAAGTGCATTTAGTGCCGTAAGTTTTGCCGCATATTTCGCATTCACTCCAGACATCGTATCACCATATGTAACACCGTTTTCTGTACGTAAATCTTGGTGTTGGCGGTCATAGTGTTCATGGGTTTCCATAATACGAATTGCAGGAATACCCACTTCGTTAAATGGACGGTGATGACCACCACGCGCAAAGCGGTCAAGGCGGTATATCATCATGACATCTAGGTTTGTAATATACTGATCAGCCATGGTTTTAACATAACGGGCAAGATTGCGAGACGGGCTATCAACCTCTCCGCCAGTAAAACGGCGCGTACGCGCTTCGGCTTTAGTTTCATTGTCACGCGTGCCTTCGGAAAATACGCGTGCGACCGTGTTGTCTGTGACACCGTCAATGCCAGAGATATTGGAAATCATATCATTATTGAGAACTGCTTTAATGTCCCATCCATTGGCGAGGGCATGTTTGGCAACGATTTTGCCGCCAAATAACCCCTGTTCTTCACCAGAGAGGCCTGCGTAAATAATAGAGCCTGCATATTTTTGTTTGGTCAAGACGCGTGCCGCTTCTAAAACACCTGCCATGCCCGAAGCATTATCATTCGCGCCGGGACTGTCTGAGCGACTGTTGAGCGGATCTGTAACGCGGCTATCAATATCACCGCTCATCATGACATAACGATTGGGATCGCGTGTGCCGCGTTGAATGGCCAGAACGCTAACGACTTCCGTTGGATTAGGGATGCGTTTTTCACCAGAAATCGTCTCGGACACATAAATAACTTCGAGGCAATTGCCGCAGTCCTTCGAAATCTTTTCAAACTCTGCGAATATCCACCGTCTTGCCGCGCCAATACCGCGTGTATCTGATTTTGTTTCTGAGAGTGTGTGACGTGTTCCAAAATCTACTAAAGTTTGAATGTCAGCTTGGATACGCTTTGCCGAAGGTGCGGTGGCTATGTCATAAAGCGCCATAACTTCGGAAGGGGGCGCTGTCTTTGGTGCGCCAGCCAACGCCGCGCTATTGATGAATATTGAAAATGTAAACGTAGTAATTCCTAAATACGTTTTCATAAATTCCCCTAATGTAAATTATTGTTTTATAATTTACGATGGTACAGCAAATTTCAGGACTTCTCTATAGGAATGTTTGATTTCCATATCAGGTAAATGGCCTTCACGCACCATTGCGGCGTGTAGCTTTTTAAGCTGCCAGCAGGGCACAAACATATAGGCATGATGTTCCACATGATAATTAACCCAATACGGGGCAACAAATACACGCTCAAGCCAATTGGCATAAGTGGTACGCGCGTTGATCAGCGGGTTTTTTTCGTGGCTTGTCATAGCATGTTCCGCAATGTTGCGAATGCGGACAACCACTTGAAAAACTGTGTAAAGCGGCACAATCCATAAGGCAAAATACGCCCACCAATATCCTGTTGCCCAACATAGGCCAAATAGAATCAGGTTGGAAAGTATTGGCGTTGTTAAATTTCCCAGATAAAAAGCCGTATTTTTAGACCCTGAGGCCTTACGGTTTTTAATGTAGGAAAGAATAGGCAGATAACGAAGCTTGAAGGCTGTTTGTCCCGTCATGTCACGCACCATTTTACGCACAAAGCTTTTACGTGTGATCGGGAAGGCCGCGGAAAGCGGCAGGTCTGGATCATTATCCTGTTGCGTGTTCAAATGATGAGTAAGATGGTATTTACGGTAGCTCGCAATATTTGCGCCAACTGGTGAGGCTAAAAATATTTGCGCGAAGAGAGTATTGAACTTTGCTGTCTTAAATAAAATGCCGTGGGCCGCGTCATGCATTAAAATAGACATGCCCAATTGACGACTGCCTATAATTGCGACGGCTAAAACAAAGCTTAGCGGGTTCGGCCAATAAATGAAGAAAGCACCAGCGAGAATTATGGTCCCCCAACAATGCGCGACAAGTAAAAATCCGACTAAGTCAGAGCGTGCACTTAACTGTTTTACTTCATGTTTTGGTATATATGCTATTTTTTTTGCTGAGTTGGTCATATAAAAAACCTATTGCAACAAGACGAAAAAGTCAAATTTTTGATATACAACTAGTTTCATATTCGAGAAAAAATCTTTTCTGACACACATTGATAAAAAAACTTTAGGGGGGTAGAGAGAAAAGGCAGGGTTCTATAGTCAGGGTTCTATAGTATTGAAAGAATGCATTTTTCAAGTCGAGGGCGGAGTATGTGTGTGACCAACCAATTGCAAATTCCTAGCTGGAAACAAGACCTTATCTCGGGCTATCAAGAGTTCCGCTCTGGAGCGTATAAAACGCAAAGAGGAGAATATGCGCGCCTTGGTACAGACGGACAAAACCCTGAAATTATGATGGTTGCGTGCGCCGATAGTCGCGTCAACCCGTCTGCCATTTTTCATGCCCATCCCGGTGAACTTTTTACGCTTCGTAATGTTGCCAATATCGTACCGCCATTTGAAAATGAAAAAGGTCTACATGGGGCAAGTGCAGCCATTGAATACGCGGTCTTGAGTTTGAAGGTGAAAGCCATTGTTGTAATGGGGCATGAAAGCTGTGGCGGTATACAATGCTATCTTGAAGGCGAACAAGAACTCGCGGATACGGATTTTATTGGAGAGTGGATCCAACTTTTGAGTGACGCTCATGGACGGTTAACCGAGGCAGAGCGTGCGCCAGCTGTCGCGCAAACCAATTTGGAATACGCAGGCATATTACAATCCCTTGAAAATTTGATGACATTTCCATTTGTTGCCAAAGCGGTTCAGGCAGGGGAGTTATCACTTCTAGGGGCATATTTCAGTATCATCCAAGGCAAGCTATTATTCGCGGATGAAAACGGTATTTTTCAAGAAATTTCTAGCGAAAAAATTGGTCTTTAAGATGCAAAAATCTGATTTTTATCTTTAAAGCTTTTAAATTCCAAGGCATTGCCGCTTGGGTCTAGAAAAAACAGTGTGGCTTGCTCACCCGTTTCACCTTTAAACCGAATATACGGCTCGATAATAAACGAAACATTTTGTGACTTCAAATGTGCCGAGAGATTATGCCATTCGTCCCAATCAAGGATAACACCAAAATGGCGGACAGGCACGGATTTGCCGTCAACTTCATTGGTAGGCTCATCAACAAAAATTTCGGGCTTGAGGTGAAATGACACTTGGTGGCCAAAAAAATTGATATCGATCCACTTTTCTGCTTCACGGCCAATTTCTACTGCAAACATGTCTATATAAAAACGCCGTGTCTCTTCTTTGTCTTTCATTGGGAAAGCCAGATGAAACGGTGCGAGAGCGCGCGTACTCACGACAGCGTTGGCCCATAATCATAATGACCGCCGCGTTTGAGCGCACGCAGATAAGCAGGACGTGAATGCATACGGTCGACAAAATCAATACAGGCAGCGTAACCTTTCAGCCGCCCATGTTTTTTTGCGGCTTCTAGCGGGAAAACCATTTGAATGTCGGCGCCACTAATCTCGTCACCAGCAAAAAATGTATGGCCGGTAAGATGGTATTCCATATAGTCAAAATGTGCTTTTAATTCACCATTTATCATTGGGGAGAGCGGCGCAGCGGCCTCACCAAGATATGATGTGTACAGGAGCAATAATTGCGGCAACATGGCGGAACCTTCACCATAATGTAAAAAGTGAATGTAGAGATCATATGCATCAGAACCCATTAGAGGTATGAAATTGCCATCTCCGTGCTCACGAATAATATATTCTATGATAGCCCCCGTTTCCGCAATGACTTTATCACCACAACTTATGACGGGTGAACGACCAAGCGGATGAATAGCTTTTAATGAGGGAGGGGCGCGGCGCGTTTTTGGATCACGGGAATAATGTTTAATCTCATATTCTAGATCAAGCTCTTCAAGCAACCATAAAACACGTTGCGAACGGGAATTATTCAAATGGTGTACTGTTATCATACCCTAACCATCTGCGTGATTACCCGTTTAATCAAGTGGTATTTTATGATGTTCAATGTTTTGCTATTTAAAGTGTGATTTTTTGCTTCTTATCTTCAACGGAAAAAATCAATGTTTTTAACTCATTCCCAAGCGTAATATTCACCAGATTGGTTTGATCTAGATATATGTCTTGCAGTAAACTATTCTCAATAAACAGTTCGGTAGGGGTTTTTTCAAAGCTTACTTCTTGATAGACATAAGCATACCCGGAATCGATTTCGGCCCCGACAATACTGAGCTGAATATTGTGCCCTTGCGCGTCATAAATTTTAAATCGTTTTTGTGTATAGAGCGCGAGTTGGGCACGAGCGCGTAATGGGCTAAGATCGGGCGTTTTTAACGCACCAATTTTATCAAGTGCTTGTTCCGCGTCATGCAAATGAAGCGTGTGTGTAATCTCTAATCGGTTTGTACGCGCATTCCACTCAATACTGCTGATGGCGCGTTTTTGGCGATGTGCATGTGCTGGGATAGGCAACAAACTACAGGCAGTTCCGCAAAGAACCACCTGTAGAAATCTTCGTTTATTCATATTGAGAGAAGTCAGTCTCATAAATTAATCAGTCATACGTTTTAACAGACGTTTCATGAGTGACTTTTCATCTTCGGTCAATCCTGTCTTTTTTTCCTTTTTGATAGGTTGATCCGTCGTAGATTTCATCGGAACTTTAGCGCTTTCGTCTTGGTTGTCCTCGTCTTCTTCAGTTTTTAATTCTACCAACATGTCGGCCATCAGGTTTTTCGAGCTACGCTTGCCTTTATAAATCTCCAAACGTGATTGGTAAATTTTCGGTGGGTAGCTATTATTTGCATGATTTGCATCTGCAATTTGATGATAAATATCGACATCAATGGATGAAATCGGTTTGTCGCGAACAATTAATTTCGTCACAGATACGCTATTACGTCTCCAAATTTCCGCAGGGATCATAAGGTCTTCTGTTGAGCCATCCACATAGTTGAGTGTAAGGGGAATAGGGCTAACAAGGCCGCCTATATTTTCAAAGTCTGCAAAATAGATGAACTGGTTGTCTTCCAATGCACGCTCATAAGCCGCACGTTCCCAGTCTTTCAGACCTTTAAGGAATTCTTGGTGCTTGTTACGGTCTTTGTTTGTGACAGTGTATTTGTCATTTTCATTATACATATCATTGATGGATTTAATGCGGTCTACGCGCATTGAAATACCTTCTTCGCGGTTACGAATTTGTGTAATTGTTTCAGGGTGATCACGCCAGTAACGGCCGCGGTTTTTATCAAGCTCTATATCAGGATCTTGTGTCGAGATTTTGTATTCACGAATGTCGTTAATCGCAATATCAACATGGTCTGTACCAAAGTACCAACCACGGAAGAACCAATCCAGATCAACGCCAGAGGCATCTTCCATTGTACGGAAAAAATCAGACGGTGTAGGGCGTTTAAACTTCCAACGGTTTGCATATTCTTTAAACGCATGGTCGAATAATTCACGGCCCATAACGGTCTCGCGAAGTACGATAAGCGACGCTGCTGGCTTGGAATAGGCATTCGGGCCAAATTTCAAAATAGAATCAGACTGGGTCATGATTGGCACTTGGCCAGAACTCATCATATAGCTTGGAATGATGTCGAGAGGGTTTGCGCTACCGCCAGAAATGCCAAATTCTTCTTCCCACTCATACTCAGCTAAATACTCCATAAAGCTGTTCAGACCTTCGTCCATCCACGTCCATCTACGCTCGTCTGAATTGACGATCATTGGGAAATAATTGTGGCCAACTTCGTGAATAATCACACCGATAAGACCGTGTTTAATACCCCGAGAATAGGTTATTTTGCCTGTATCGTCGTCTTTGGTACCACGGTAGCCATTAAAGCTAATCATTGGATATTCCATACCGCCACGTAACCACGTATTCGCAGAAATCGCTGTCGGGTAGGGATAGTCGAATGTGAATTTTGAATAGACGCCCAGAGTATGCGCGACCGCATGGGACGAGTATTGCGACCAAATCGGCTCGGCGTCATTTGGGTAATAAGACATAACACTGACAACAGGAACTTTCTTGTTGTCCTGCTTGTGTATCATGGCGTCCCAAATATACTTACGTGAACTGGTAAATGCAAAATCGCGTACATTTTCAGCCTTAAAGTGCCATGTTTTTGTACCTTTAGCTTTGCTTTTTTCATTTTCTTTTGCTTCTTCTGGGGAGACAATGAAAATGATTTTATCTTCTTTTGCTTTGTCCAATCTGCGGCGTTGTTCTGCGCTGAGGACTTGACGTGGGTTTTGCAAAACACCTGTTGAACCTACAATATGATCAGAGGGTACGGTGATGCTCACATCATAATTACCAAATTCGAGTGTGAACTCTCCGCGACCAAGAAACTGCTTATGCTGCCAACCTGTATAGTCCGTGTACGCGACCATGCGCGGAAACCACTGGGCGAGGAAATAAATATATGTGTCGTCTTCTGGAAAATGCTCATATCCGCCACGGCCACCAATAGCCGCTTCGTCAATAATGTTGAATTTCCAATCAATGCTAAAAGTAATACCAGATTCAGGCGCAAGTGGTGTCGGTAAATCAATACGCAACATTGTATCATTGATGATATATGGCAAGGCGCGGCCATTAGCATCTTTAATGGCGAGAATTTGATGGCCATGATTAGCATCGGAAAAAGCCTGCATACGACGCAGAGCATTATAACTAATGGAATCGCCAGATTCCGCCCGGTCACGGCGTGACCCTGCATTTGCGGATGTCTCGCTCATACGTGCGGTACTGTCGGCCTCAAAACGGTTCTGGTCGAGTTGAACCCAAAGATAATTGAGTATGTCAGGGGAATTATTGGTGTAGTCAATTGTCTCTGAGGCTGTGATTGTTTTTTTGTCCTCATCAAGCACAACGTCAATTTTATAATCAGCGGATTGTTGCCAATAGGCAGGGCCTGGAGCGCCAGAAGCATTACGGTAGATATTGGGGGTTGGTAAATCTGTGCCTAGTTGGCGAAATTTTCTGACCTGATCTGTTTTGCTTCCTGCGGGGCCATTGGCAAAGGCTTGGGAGCCAATGGATAGTACGAGCGTAGCCGCAATCGTTGTGTAAACCCCATAGCGGATAGCTTTAAATAATGTACGCATTGTAATCCCCCTAATTATAAGAGCATTGAGTCAAATGCCGTTATAACGATTTCATATCTTATGACATGTTCACGTGATGGGGTTTATCATATTCGTCTAATAGGAGTATTACATTTTTGTAATACTCGCGAGCTCAGTAAGTGCGCGCCTCTACGCGTTTATGGGTTAACAGGCCAGCGCCACAGGCGATTTTCCACCCTGACTGCGTCCAAAAACGGGAATTGTTAAGTTCGACCTCTATTGCCTTAAAACCATTCGCCCCACGGCCGAGAGGGACCGATTTGCAATAAGGAATGATTGTATCCAAAAAAAACTGTCGGTTTATAATTATACTCTGGTTCGTCCACGCCATAGTCGCGCAATCAACCAGAAAAAACCCATCGCCCACGTCTTCGATATATTGGGGAAACTGATGAGAAGGGGCATCAGATACATAGACAGCATTCCCGCAGAGACGCTTGGCTTTGCTTGGCCGTAAAAGGCGTCGCGCTTTTGCGGCTACCGTATCCATTATAGGGAAATAGCGTAAATATTTATCATATATATTGAATTTTTCTCCGAAATGTTTTGTGTGACGCATACGTGCCATACAGGCGTTATCTTGAGAAAGAAGCGCCAAAGCTTTTGTGATTTGTCGCTCGCATTCTGCTTTATCTTCTAACAAAGGACAGTCATTTTCAGTGAAGAAAATATAGTCAGTTTTCAGCCGCTTTGCGATCTCTTCCATGCCGTTCATAATGCCAAAATTATCTGGCGACGTTTCAATACGGTAGGGGTGCTGAGCCGCGATAGATTTGGATTCGTCGTCAACTTCGGGTAGGAAAATCATAGCTTCGTCAAATAATGCGTAAAACCCAGCATCCGCATAGGTTTTGAGGGCATATTCAAGAGAACTTTGGCCACGCCAACTTAGCGTGCCAAGACCAATGCTGC
This sequence comes from Robiginitomaculum sp., assembly GCA_002733905.1. Taxonomy (GTDB): domain Bacteria; phylum Pseudomonadota; class Alphaproteobacteria; order Caulobacterales; family Maricaulaceae; genus Robiginitomaculum_A. The sequence goes on from NVXK01000004.1 coordinate 29,696, forward strand.
CATATGGATATTTGTCTACCAATGCTCTGTGATCCACGGCGTTGGGCGTACATGTTTATATGTCTTTTTGATCCAGTGTTTAACAGGCCATTTTCCGACGGCAGCCTCATCTTGATCCGGCTTGCCCGTAAAGGCAACGATCCGTGTTTCTGTTGGTAGTTTGGGAGATATGAAAAAATTCAATGGCCATTTTGGCATAAGGCTATGTTTAAAACTGACACACCACTCTTGCGGCCAAAATACCATGTCGTCTATTTCACGTGAAATATAGAGTTGCTCGATACGGTATGCATCCAATACAGACATTGGGTCTTCCTGTACGCGGTCAAAAATATGAGCGTATTTCCCAACAGGAAAACGAAACGCAGATGTATTGCCCTTGTTTTGACCTTTTTGTGTCCAGTTTTCAATGACGCAATACCGACCTTTTTCATAGTCAAATAACGCATCAAGATTTCCCGTGATCACCAAGTCTAAATCTAAAAACAACACATCGCCGCTGAGATCTGCAAGCGGATATTTCCACATAGCAAGTTTACGCCACGGTAGATTTATAAAGTCCTCAGGCAGGTTGATGTCTGGAATAGGCTCTATTTGCACGTCTTTGACGACACCGTCTGCGTCATCTGTAAAACAGACAAGACGTGTCGGACGCGTCGTTTGGCGTTGTATCGCGCTATAGAGGCGGTTTACATATTCCGCCCCATAACGCGTCCCCCATTTCATGCAGATGATTGTTTGCATTTTGGTGATTGCGCCTAGTGGTTTTTCTTCAACATTTCGTCGCGCAGGCCTCTGAACTCAGTGCCTTCATACCAATTTGGCCACGTGCGGCTATTGGCAATATGACTGCCGAGTTCATAGAAGATTTGACCCGTTTGTTCGATGCCTGAAATATCCCAAGTATGATCATATTCATCGCTCGGTGCGTGATAGCGTTCTTTGGTATATTCCGCGTTCATCGCTTCCCCATAAGATTTGCCGTTAATTTCGTGATCAACACCGCCGTGGGTATAGAGCATGGGCACACCTTTTTTGGCAAGGCTGATATGGTCAGAGCGGTAGTAATAGCCAGCCTCTGGCTTATCATCAGGCGCAACATACATGCCCTTTGGATTGATGATTTCTGCGAGTATATCGTCTAGGTCTGAAACCCCAAAACCAACGACCATCATGTCTTTGGTGCGGCCAACAGGCTTGATCGCGTCAATGTTGAGACCTGCAACGGTTTTATGCAAAGGTACAAGTGGGTCTTCACTATAATAGGCAGAACCTAACAAGCCAGACTCTTCGGCGGTTACGGCAACCACAATGATAGAGCGTTCCGCAGGTTTTTGTGCAAAGGCTTCACCGATTTCGATGATTGTCGCTGTACCTGTGGCATTATCAACCGCGCCGTTATAAATGCCGTCTTCACCCTCTGGGACGTCTTTCATGCCAAGATGATCCCAATGTGCCATATACATAACATATTCATCTGGATATTTGGTGCCTTTCACCGCACCTGCAACATTACGGGACTGGATGGTTTCAATTGTATTGTTGATTTGCGCGTTCATGCTGAGGCCGTTCATCATACGCGGTTTGAAACCTTGAACCGCAGCCGCCGTTTTCATTTCGTCAAAATCAAGACCTGCACGCGCAAACAATGCTTTTGAGCTGTCCAAAGATATCCAACTTTCTAGACCTGCACGTGACGCGCCTTTGTCTGGACGAACAAGATCAATCTGAGAGCCGCCCCAACCACCAGAAATAACACTCCAGCCATAACTCGCAGGTGCGGTCTCGTGGACAATAATAACGCCTGCAACGCCTTGGCGTGCGGCTTCTTCGAATTTATATGTCCAGCGACCATAATAGGTCATGGCATTACCTTTGAATAAATCTTTGTCTTTCGTCGCAAAACCCGGATCATTGACGAACATAACAACGGTTTTGCCTTTTACGTCTATGCCTGCATAATCATCCCAGTTATATTCGGGGGCAACAACGCCGTAGCCGACAAAAACAAGTTCAGAATTATTGATACTGACCGAGTCTTGGTAACGTTTTGTCCAAAACACAGCATTGTTTTGATCGTCATAATCTGTCGCCGTGCCGTCTGCACTGCTGATTTTCATGAACGATCCATCAGCGACAGTCGTCTTTGTCAGGGTGATTGGTTGAAAATAACTACCGTCTTTGCCCATAGGGACAAGGCCAGCCGCTTTCATCTCATCGGCAATATATTGACTTGCAAGTCTGCCGCCTTTTGTACCTGGGTCGCGGCCTTCAAAATCATCAGAGGCAAGGCGCTCAATACGTCGCCCAATATCAGCCGCCGAAATACTCGGCGCCACAGATGTATCTGCTTTTGGTGCAGGTGGCGTACAGGCCAAAAGTGCGAGTGTTGATGTTGCGAATAAAAAAGACTTGGCTAAAGACATAATAATCCCCCTAAAGATGGTCGAAACCCTGATATTTAAAATATGAAATACGCGAGGCAAGTTGCGCCGAAACTTAAATGTTTGCAAGTTGTAATTCACATGGGGTTCTACAAAATTTTCTATACAAAAAACATATTCAGCTATGCAAATAATTTTCTTGCGACAAAACAATGCACGCTTATGGTAGGGGGGTAAAACACAATTTCATTTTAAGGGTGAGCCATGACTTCTTTTAAACTTCTTACCGTGTCCGTATTGGCGCTAACACTCGCAAGCTGTGGCGCACAAACAGAACTCTCTTTAGATATCACAAACGAAGACACTATTATTGTGAGTGATAATGCAGATGTAAAAGCTTTGTCTGAACTTGCCCTGTCAAAAGGCTATGGCTATAATATCACCAAATCATTGACAACAGAGATTGGCCCGCGTTTGGCGGGGACTGCCGCCGAAGAAAATGCGCGTGCATGGGCTGTCGCCAAATTTAAAGCATTGGGCTTTGAAAATATCAGTGTTGAGCCTTTCAGTGTTGACGGTTGGGAGCGCGGTGTTGAAACGGCGCGTATCACATCACCATCACAACAAAACCTGTTTGTAACGGCACTTGGCGGTTCTGTCTCGACGCCGCGTGGGGGCATTGAAGCGCCTGTTGCCTATTTTAAAACATTCGATGATCTTGCAAATGCGCCAGAAGGTGGTCTTGATGGAAAGATTGTCTATATATCAGGTCGCATGGAGCGTGCGCGGGACGGTGCAGGGTACGGCCCGGCCAACAAAAAACGACGCAGCGGCGCAACCGAGGCCGCCAAACGCGGCGCTGTCGCTGTGTTAATTCGTTCTGTCGGTACTGACTCACACCGTTTCCCTCACACAGGTCAAATGCGGTACGCGGAAGACGCCAAGAAAATCCCTATCGGCGCAATCTCTGGGCCAGATGCAGATCAGCTTGACCGTGTTTTTGCAACAGATCAATCTGTTACGATTCATATGGATTTGAACACACGTGCCACTGGCGCGAAAATGTCGGGTAATGTGATTGCCGAAATCGTAGGCAGTGAAAAGCCTAATGAAATCATATTGATAGGCGCACATCTGGATTCATGGGACTTGGGAACAGGTGCTATTGATGACGGCGCAGGTGTCGGTATTGTTATGGGGGCGGCTAAAATGTTGATGGATTCTGGTTTAAAGCCAAAACGTACAATCCGCGTCGTATTGTTCGGCGCCGAAGAAATCGGCCTTAAGGGTGGTTTTGCATATGTAGACGCGCACAAAGACACTGATCTCGCCAATCATATTCTTGCAACGGAATCCGATTTCGGTGCAGGACGTATATATAGTATTCAGGCTGGCGCGGGCGAGGAAAACATTGCAGGTGTCAAAGCTATCGCACCCGAGTTTAAATTCTTAGGGATTGAATTTCAAGATGGGGCAAGTACAGGCGGGCCAGACATTGGGCCAATGGCGCGCGAAGGTGTACCGACGATTCGCTTGAACCAAGACGGTACAGACTATTTTGATCTTCATCATACACCTGATGATACATTTGATAAAATCGACCCAGAGGCCATGGCGCAAAACGTAACGGCTTATGCAACGATGATATGGCTAGCGTCAGAATCTGATTCAAATTTCAAAGGCGAGTAATAAAGAGCGAATAATAAGAGTGAGCAAACATATAATATCGAAAGAATATGGGGGAAATATGCGTAAAATTATTTTAGGAACACTTGTGAGTTTGGCCGCAATGGGGGCGTCTCACGCCGCGAATGCAGAAGATTTACTTAAACTATACAAATACTTACATGCCAATCCTGAGCTATCACGCGTGGAGTTCAAAACCGCTGCGCTTATGGCGGATAAACTTGATGCCCTTGGGTTTGATGTAACCCGTGAAGTCGGAGAAACGGGCGTTGTCGCCGTTATGAAAAATGGCAATGGCCCAACCGTGATGATTCGCGCCGATATAGACGGTCTACCTGTGAAAGAGAAAACAGGGCTAAGTTACGCGAGCACAGTTATGACCAAGGATTATGGCGGCAATGAAGTGCCTGCTATGCACGCCTGTGGTCATGATATTCATATGACAGTTTTGATTGGCACGGCCGAGAACCTTGTCGCGCAAAAAGAAAACTGGTCAGGAACACTTATTATGATCCTTCAGCCTGCCGAAGAATTGGGGCAGGGTGCGCGGCTTATGATTGATGATGGTTTGTTTACACGTTTCCCACGTCCAGACTATAATCTCGCTCTACATGATAGCGCCAGCCTCGAAGCTGGACAAATCGGACTTGTGAGCGGTTACGCAATGGCCAATGTCGATTCTGTTGATATAACTGTACGCGGTATTGGTGGACATGGCGCATATCCACATACGACTAAGGACCCCGTTGTACTGGCAGCGCAAATCGTAACCTCTTTGCAGACAATTGTTTCACGTGAAACATCTCCGCTTGAATCTGCTGTTGTGACGGTTGGCTCCATCCACGGCGGTACAAAACACAATATTATTCCAGGTGAAGTCAAGCTGCAATTGACCATTCGTTCCTATACGGATGAGGTACGCGAAAGTACACTTAAGTCTATTGAACGTATCGCTCTGGGGTTGGGGCTTGCTTATGGCCTGCCTGAGGACAAATTACCAATCGTCAAGCTTAAAGATGAGTATACGCCCGCACTTTATAATAACCCAGAATTAACCGCACGTCTTACGCCAATTATCGGCAAAGCCATTGGCCAAGACGTTCTGGCGTTAAAGCCTGTTATGGGCGGCGAAGATTTTAGTCAATTTGGCCGCGTAGAACCAAAAATTCCAGGGCTTCTGTTCTGGGTCGGCGCTGTAAATGCCAAGACGATGAAGAAAGCCAAGAAAAAGGGAGTGTCACTCCCGTCACTTCATTCAGCCTTGTTTGCCCCTGATCCAAAACCAACAATTGATAATGGTGTGAAAGCTATGACGGCTTCCGCGCTAGAACTTTTACAAAACAAATAGGAAACAATAATGTCACTACCCGAAATACTGCAAAATTTAGAGCTTCCCGTCATTGGCGCACCTTTGTTTATCGTGTCAGGCCCAGAGCTTGTAATTGCACAATGCAAAGCGGGAATCGTTGGGTCATTCCCTGCGCTAAATGCACGTCCTGCAGAGGAGCTGGAAAAATGGATCATCCGCATCAAAGCGGAACTTGCAGAATACCAAGCCGCTAACCCAGATAAAAAAGTAGCGCCATTCGCCGTTAATCAAATCTGTCATGCCTCTAATGATAGATTACAACACGACATGGAAGTCTGTGTGCGCCAACAAGTGCCGATTGTCATTACCTCACTACGTCCACCAAAGGCTGTTATTGACGCTGTGCATTCTTATGGCGGTATCGTCTTGCATGATGTTATCAATATTCGTCATACGAAAAAAGCCCTTGCAGAAGGCGCAGACGGTATCATTGCTGTATGTGCTGGTGCTGGTGGACATGCTGGCCAATTATCGCCTTTCGCACTGGTTCCTGAAATTCGCGCTTTCCATGATGGGCCGCTCTTGTGTTCAGGATCTATTACGACAGGTGGCAGTGTTTTGGGCGCGCAAGCAATTGGTGCGGATCTGGGTTATATCGGGACTCGTTTTATTGCGACTCAAGAAGCAAATGCCCCTGATGAATACAAACAAATGATTGTTGATTCTGCTGGTGATGACATTGTGTACTCATCTTTGTTTACAGGGATTTCTGGGAATTACCTTAAAGGCTCAATCAGCAAAGCTGGCTTGGATCCAGATCAGTTAGAAAGTGCGGATAAAACGTCGATGAATTTTGGATCATCCGACGCAAAAGCATGGAAAGACATTTGGGGTTCTGGGCAAGGGGTTGGCAGTATTCATGCAATTCCAACGGTTGCTGAAGTTGTCGAGCAAATGAAAAAAGAATACGCCGCAGCAAAAGCACGTATCGCCTAAGCTTTTGTATTGGCTTCGTTACCAACTTACCTGTAATTATGCCTCAATCGTTAAGCTTTTGCCATAGGTAACGGAAACCTACTGTAAAAGCACTGCATTGTTGGTTGCGTTTTCGTCTGTGTTAATGTTATTAACAATAGTTAATATGAATCGATATCCATACAGGGGGAGATTATGGGAAGTTTTGGTAAGTGGCTTACTGGCTTTATTATTCTAGCTATTGCCGCGCTTATTCTTGAATTATTCACACCATGGGGTGCGAAAGCAAACTCGGCGGCAATGGGTAATTCAGTTTCAACGGCTTTGAATGATGGCGGGTTTAAGAACGTGACATCTGCTATGGCTGGTAATGTCGCGAAACTTAGCGGCGTGGTGACAAGTGCAGACGCAAGGAGCAATGCAATTACTGCTGCTGAAAATGCACAGTGTGAAAAATGCACAAACCGTGAAAGCGGGAAACGCTGGCATGAAGTTGACGGCACAGATATCAATGTCGTGAAGCCTGTTGTTACGGTTAGCCCTTACACGTTAACGGGCGAACGGACTGATGATGGCGGCATTGTATTGAATGGCTATGTCCATGATGATGATGCCAAGGCAGCATTACTTATGGCGGCAGAGAAAGCCTTTCCTGGCAAAGTGACCGATAACAAGGTAAGAATCGGGCACGGCGCTCCGACAGAAAACTGGTTGGCGATTGCGACGGCAAATATGGCTGGACTTTCAAACCTTGATACGGGCCGTTTTACCATGAAAGATATGGATTGGACGCTTGCAGGCAAAGCAAGCAGCGTTGCTATTCGTTCAAGAGTAAATTCTAGTGTCGATAGTCTTGGTGTTTCCACCAATATTAGTGTGGACAATGCTGTTGCTGAAAACGTTGGCCAAATCAAAGACGGGAATGTGTGTCAGCAAACATTTGATCGCCTTAAAGGTGGTACTAAAATTCAATTTGCCTCAGGAAGTGCGGAAATCACAGATACTGAGAGTTTGAAATTGCTCAGTGATCTTGCTGCAGCTGCCCAACAATGTTCTAGCTTTAATATTACGATTGCAGGGCATACAGATTCTACGGGTATTGCAGAAAGCAATCGTGTGTTGAGCGAGAGTCGTGCAACAGCTGTTGCCGATGTTCTATTTACAAGCGGGGTTGTGCAAACTCAACTCTTTACACGTGGTTACGGACAAGATCGTCCTGTAGCAACGAATGGTACACGTGAGGGTCGCACCCAAAATCGTCGTATCGAATTCACAATTACTAAGTCTAAATAAGGGGAAATCTCATGGACAATATTATTTCTTACATTACTTGTTTTGGTTGGATACCTCATCTGCTAATGGGTCTCCTTGGTCTTCTTCTTGGCTGGCTCCTTTTTAGAGGCAAAGTACAAACTGGCGATTTAAATATTGAGGGTGAAGGTCAACTTCGCGCTGAATCAGATGGCCTTCGTACACGTATCAATGATCTTGAAGGCCGTGTTGGGCGTCGTGACGTAACAATCACAGGTCTAGAATCACAAATGAATGCGGGTGGTGAAGTTGCATCAGATGACGATGACAGCTACGCGCTTGAATGGCGCAACCGTTATCTTGCGGCACGTGTGAAATATCTTGAAGGTCGTATCGTTGATACACCAGCGCCTAAGAAAAAAGCTGCACCTAAAAAGAAAGTAGCACCAAAGAAAAAACCTGTAGCGAAAAAAGCAGCCGTGAAAAAACCACAAGTGCTTTATAAAACTGCATCTGATGGCAAGCCTGATGACCTTAAGCTTATTTCTGGTGTTGGTCCAAAACTAGAGAAACTTCTCAATAAAAACGGTGTTTATTATTTCCGTCAAATTGCCAACTGGAATAAAGGCAATGTGAAAATGGTAAATGACAAGCTAGACGCATTTCCTGGTCGTATTGAACGCGATGAATGGGTGCGCCAAGCGAAAGGTCTCGCAAAAACGAAGACAGCGAAGCCTGTGGCCAAAGCCAAAGCAGCCAGTGCGAAAAAGGCAGTTGTTAAGAAAGCTCCTGCGAAAAAAGCAGCGTCTAAGCCAACTGATATGGATAAGTATTTTGCCAATGTTCGTAAATATGATCCAAAAGCAAATCGGACTATTGTTGAAAACATTGTTAAACATTGTGGTATTTCTCTTCGCTCACGTGACGCTTCATTGGTTGCATGTTCTGACGAAAAAGAGCTGGACCGTGTTGTTAAAAACTTCTGTACAAAGAAGCTTGGCATGACATCGAAACAAAAAGAAACAGTTGCAGGTGTATGTACGCAAATGAAACCAGACCGTTTCAAAAACCGCGTAACATTCTACTATCTGTGTGCTAAATCTGCACGCAAACTTGCAATGTTCAAGTAACACTCCTCTACACAAAAGTGTATAGAAAGGCTCGCCGTTCTGGCGGGCCTATTTTTTTGCCAAAATAAAACTTGAATACAAAATAGCATAAGGGAGTTTTATCCACGGTGGGGTGTTGGGCCCCATAGTGGCGAAATGAAACTTTCTAAGCCACAACAATACCCAAAAATAAAATCACGCACTCACAGGTGGGCATGGCGCTCTTTTACGCCATCTGAAATGGCTTGCCCGCATTGTGGCGAAATATATGACTGGCCAGAATTTATGACGCGTTTACAGGCTGCGCGTGACCGCAATGGGAATCCATTTGTGATTAACTCTGCTCATCGGTGCGGTTTACACAATGCCCGTGTAGGCGGCGCGCCATTATCCCAACATTTGAAACTCGCTGTTGATATTAGCCTTAAAGGACATGATCGGCACATCCTATACCAAAATTGCAAAGAGGCGGGATTTACAGGGTTTGGATTTTATACATCATTTTTACATGTCGACCTTGGGCGAAGACGTCATTGGTTCGGAAATCAGAAAGCAAAACAATTATGGCAAATTTATTAGGCTTGGGATTAGACGCGGCTGCAGGCGGCGTATTCGGGATTATTGGCACTGGTCTTGGACGAGTCGCGGGTTATTTCGAACGTAAACAATCATTTGTGCAAGAGGAGAAACGCTGGGGGCATGAATTAAAGCTCCATGAATTACAGATGAAAGCCCACAAGCAAGAAACCGAAATGGAACTTGCGATCGAAGCCCAGAAGGGCAGTTGGAAAGGCTTGGAAGCATCTTTGCACGCAGATGCCAACACGGGCATTGCCAGCAAATGGGTTATCAATATTTTGCGTTTGGTGCGACCCGTTCTCACACTGTTATTGTGGCTAATTACTGGCTGGATTTTTTCAAAAACCCAAGACAGTACGATTGCAAGTTCAGCTGTATTTGCGGCTACAGCGTCGACGCTATGGTGGTTTGGTGACCGAGCGCCTAAGCCTAAATTGTCAAATACTGTTCTGTGATATGTGAACGCTTTATATTTCTAATGCGGTCGCGGTAAGGGCATAGGTCACAATAGCGGCCATGATCATGAACAATATAAACCAGTATAAAAACCCGCCCATCAACGTCGTCCAGACAGTTTTAATCCATCCGCGCTTGAACATATGTTTTATGGAAAGCATGAAATATATGCTCATAAAACTAAACAGGCCTAATGCCGAGCCAAGTCCTGACAAAAGTTGAGATGCGCTAATTGTTATGAGTATGCCTAAGAACAGGGCGGACTGTAAATAGATTGCGTGTATCAAATGATCAATCAAAAGGGCTTTCGGCCCAGAATTAAAGAACCAGCCAAGTAGCATAGCAAATGGAACCATCAAAAACATTGCCCTCGGCAGCCATGTATTGACGGTACTATTAAATGATTTCGGGTTGGAGAGGACTTTACGAATAATTTTTTCAGACTGATCAAAACCCAAATTTAGGTCTAATGCAGTATTACTGTTGCGTGTGTTCGGCCTCACGAAATTATTCAGTTCTTCGTCGGTGAGTTTGTAAATTTCTTTATCTTGGGTGAAAAACTTAACCTGTAGCTCGAAATCTGTGAAATTCAGGCTGGCTTGATTGTCCGCGCCTGTTCTTCCAATACTGATAACAATGTCATCAATTTCTTCTTTAGCAAGGTCTTCGGAGTTCTCCTCCGTGTCAACGATATCTGGAATATCCGTTGCCAATTGCGATTGAGTTTGTGCTTTATCTTTTGGTGACACTTCAAAGCTTATGAAATGTGTGTTGGATACAGACATAAATGTAAAAAACAAAATACTCACGACAAGATAGGTACGAATCGGAGACGAGTAACGTGTGCGCGCACCATCTGCATATTGACGGGCAATCTTACCTGGCTTGAATATAAGGGCGCCGAATGTTTTCCACATCCGCGATTCGAACGAAAAAATTCCGCCAAGTGTGTCTGCGATCAACGCAAAAAGAGAACGCCGCATATCATCATTTTTCTGACCGCAATTTGGGCAAAATGCATCTGACACAGCAGTATTACACGAGAGACAATGCGTATATGGTATTATTTCTTGGCGTTTATTGTTCTTTTTTTTGCTTTTGACTTTTGTTGTTTTACGGTTTTTTATGTCTAAACTAGCAAAGGCCAAAGCTTCTTCTTCTAAGTCCATCCCCGTCATCCCATCAAATACCCATGTGAATACATTTTTGTATATATGCAATTAATTGCACATTAGCGATTGTGTTGCCCGAATACTTAGTTATCATGGAAAAAAAGGAGAAACACAATATGGTTTCAGGACAAAGCGTCGCAATAACAGGCGCAGCCGGGGGAATAGGGCGCGCAATAGCAGAAAAATGCATTGCCGCTGGCGCCAAAGTAGCCATTAGCGATATTAATGAAGAGCTTGTAAATCAAACGGCTAAAGAAATCGGCGCTAGCCCATTTGTGTGTGATGTTGCCGATGAAATGGCTGTAAAAGCATTTATTGAGGGCGCAGAGGCCGTAAACGGCCCTATTGATATGTTTGTATCCAATGCAGGTGTTGGCTTCTCTGACGAACCGGGCGGTCACGCCGCTGGTGGCTCAAATGAGGGGTGGGAGCTTTCTTGGAAAATCAATACTATGTCAAACGTCTATGCGAGCCGCTATCTGCTGCCGCAATGGCTAGAGCGCAAAGACGCTGATGTCGCAGGGCGCTTTGTTGTTGTTGCTTCGGCGGCAGGGCTTTTGGCGCAAGTAAATACAGCCTCCTATACGGTTACGAAACATGGGGCCTTGGCCTTTGCTGAATATATGGCGATTATGCATAAAGGCGATAACGTATGTGTGCATTGTATTTGCCCGCAATATGTACAGACAAATATGACCAAAGGCATGAAAGTCATCACCGAAGGGCCCGATAAACACATCATGCCTTCTGACGTCGCCAATGCATTGTTTGCAAGCATGGAGAAGGGGGAATTCCTTGTCCTGCCGCATCCTGTAATTGGTGATTATTTTCAGGCGAAAGCTGCAAACTTTGACCGCTATATTGGCGGCATGTCAAAACAACTTAGAACGGCGCAAACGCCCGTTGGATTAAAAAAGTGAGAGAGAAAATGGCAAGATTTGATTTAACAGGAAAAGTAGCCTTAATCGCTGGCGCAAGTCGCGGTATTGGCGAAGCGATTGCTCACGCTATGGCAGAGCACGGCGCGACAGTGATTTGTGCGTCTCGTAATGTCGAAGATTGTCAAAAGGTCGCAGACGCGATTGTGGCAAAAGGCGGCATCGCAAGCGCAAAGACGGTTCACCTTGGCCGTATGGCTGATCTTGATGCCGTGATTGCCGACATAGAAAAAGAACATGGGCGGTTAGATATTTTAGTGAATAACGGCGCGACAAATGTATTTTATGGCCCTGCACATAAATGTCCGGAATCGGCTTATGATAAAACAATGGAAGTCAATGTTAAGGGGCCTTACTTTTTAAGTGCGGCTGCAATTCCTCTCATGCTGAAAAATGATGGTGGTTCAATCGTAAATGTCGCGAGTATTGATGGTTTACAGCCTGGTGCTCTGCGTACTGTGTACGGTATGACGAAAGCCGCCGTTATCAATATGACAAAAGGTTTTGCAAAAGAATATGGCAGAAAGGGTATTCGTGTGAATGCGCTTCTCCCCGGTTTTACCGATACAAAATTAGCATCTGCACTGAAAGAAATGCCAAATTTACAAGCTATGATGGATGAAAACCTTGCAATTCCACGTATGGCCGCTCCAGAAGAAATGGTTGGGGCCGTTTTATTCTTGGTCTCTGACGAAGCTTCTTATGTCACAGGCCACAGCATGGTCGTCGATGGCGGGATGACAATATAATGAGCGTTAACCCAACAATTGATTTGCGCGAGGGCGAAGCTTTCGATCTGGACGCTGTTGACCGTGTTTTGAAACAATCAATTGATGGGTTGAGCGGAACGCCCGTGTTAAAGCAATATGCGAGTGGCGCGTCTAATCTAACATATGCGCTTGATTACCCTGAACGTCGCTTGGTGTTGCGGCGTCCACCATTTGGCACCAAACCTAAATCTGGCCATGACATGTACCGTGAATATCGGGTGATGACGGCGTTAAAGCCAGCATTCCCTGCGGTGCCCGACACCCTCTATTATGTAAATACGCCGGATAGTGTTCTGGGGGCTGAATTTTATGTGATGGAGCGTTCCGAAGGTCATCTTATTCACAAAGACATTCCAAAGGAATGGAATTGGGACGAGGACAAAACGCGGACATTATGTCATAATTTCTTCGACAAGCTGATCGAACTTCACCAAGTCGATTACAAAGCAATCGGTCTCGAAGATTTTGGGCGGCCAGAGGGCTATGTTGCCCGCCAAATCCATGGTTGGAATAAGCGATACGAAAAAGCATATACACCTGATGTAGATGCATTCGAGGATGTTCGTGATTGGCTCGCGGCCAATATCCCTGCGAAAGAAAATAGCGGCGCGATTTTACACGGTGATTTCCGTATTGATAATCTCATTTTAGATTTGGATGACCCGACAAAAATTGTCGCAATTTTGGATTGGGAAATTTCTGCACTTGGTGATCCATTAATGGATTTGGGCAATACGCTCGCATATTGGATCATGCCAACTGACCCTGCGCCAATACAAATGCTCAGTCGTCAACCAAGCGGTGCGCCGGGCATGTTAACGCGCAAAGAAATACTTGCATATTACGCCGAGAAAACTGGCGCGGATGTCAATAATTTCCATTTCTATTATGTGTACGGAATTTTCCGTCTCGCTGTGATTATGCAGCAAATTTACTATCGTTATTATCACGGTCAAACCAAAGATGACCGATTTAAAACTTACGGCTTAATGGTCAATATATTAGGGGGCGTAGCCCGCGACCGTATTGCTGACGGCGAAATATAAGGAGATAAAAGTGTCTGACTTAAAAGAGTTCCGTTTAGAAACGAGAACATGGCTCGAAGAAAATTGCCCACCAAAAATGCGTACACCTGTTAAATCAGACAAAGATGCATGTTGGGGCGGTCGCAATTGGGAATTTGCCAATGACGATCAAAAACTATGGCTAGACCGCATGGCGGCAAAGGGGTGGACATCACCAAGCTGGCCAAAAGAATATGGTGGTGCGGGACTTAGTCGCGCCGAAGCAAAAGTGCTCCAACAAGAAATGAATGCTATTGGTGCAAGATCACCGCTTTCTAGTTTCGGTATTTGGATGCTTGGCCCAGCCTTGTTAAAATTCGGCACTGACGAGCAAAGACTGCGTTTTTTGCCAGAGATATGCCGTGGCGAAATTCGCTGGTGTCAAGGCTATAGCGAACCTGCCGCAGGGTCTGACCTTGCAAGCCTTGCGACAAAAGCCGAAGATAAGGGTGATCATTTCCTCGTAAACGGTCAAAAAATCTGGACGAGTTACGCAGATCAAGCTGACTGGATTTTCTGTCTGGTACGTACTGATAATACGGGCAAAAAACATCACGGCATTAGTTTTGTACTCTTCGATATGGAAAGCAAAGGCGTCACAACCAAACCAATTTTGCTCATCTCTGGGCGCTCACCGTTTTGCGAGACGTTCTTTGAAGACGTGCAAGTACCGAAAGAAAACCTTGTCGGTGATCTTGATAAAGGTTGGTCAATTGCGAAATATTTGCTGACCCATGAACGCGAAATGATCGGTGATATTTCTGGTACGAAAACATTAAACCAGATCATTACAGAGAAAAAATATCAACTTGGCCCAATGTTACGCGCAAGAGTGGCTGAATACGAAGTCGATGAATGGGCGTTTTCACAAACACTTAGCCGCATGCTCTCCGAAGCGAAAGCAGGGGCGAGCCTTGGGGCAAAATCATCTATGTTGAAATATTACGGCACTGAGTTGAACAAGCGAAAACATGAATTGCTAATGGACATAACAGGCCATGATGGTTTGGAGTGGGAAGGCGACGACAGTAATGACGGCGAGATTTCACGCATGTGGTTGCGGACCAAAGGCAATTCGATTGAGGGCGGTACTTCCGAAGTACAGCTCAATATCATTTCTAAACATATTCTACAATTACCAGGCGCGTAAGGAAAATATAAATGGCACTTCTCTTAAACGAAGACGAGAAAATGTTAGCCGAAAGTGCGGCTGGTTTTTTCGCAGATAAAGCACCTGTTCGTCAACTGCGCGCACTGCGCGATGATAAAGACGAGACAGGTTTTTCAAAAGCACTTTGGTCTGAAATGGCCGATATGGGCTTTACAAGCGTACTTGTTCCAGAAGAATTTGGCGGCGTAGACATGGGCTTTATGGCCGCAGGTTTGATCGCAGAAGAAATGGGCAAAAACCTGTCTGCATCTCCGTTCTTGTCAACGGCGGTTTTGGCGGCGCAAGCTTTGAAACAACATGCGAGTACAGAGCAAAAGGCGAAATACCTTCCCCAAATTTGTACGGGTGAAACATTGTTCTCTGTCGCCCTAGACGAAACGTCTAAGCACACACCATCACAGATGGAGTTAAGGGCAACAGCTTCCGGCAACGGTTTTAAATTGAACGGTAGCAAATGCATGGTCATTGACGGGCATGTCGCAGATCAAATCCTTGTCTTTGCCAATACGGACGATGGTCTAAGCGTATTTATCGTGCCTGCAAATGCGGACGGGCTTTCTATAGAGCGGACGATTATGGCTGATAGCCGTAATGCCGCTCGTATGGATTTTGATAATGTTGAGGTTACAGGCGAACAACTTGTTGGGGCTCTTGGCGGCGGTGTCGAAGTCTTGGACACAGTATGTAATGCAGGTCGGGCGCTTTTGGCGGCTGAAATGCTCGGCGCGTCTTCACAGGTTTTTGAGATCACAACAGCATTTTTGAAAGAGCGTAAGCAATTTGGAAAAATCATTGGCGAATTTCAGGCCTTACAACACAGGGCGTCGCATTTGTATTGTGAGTTAGAGCTCTGTCGTTCCGCTGTATTTAGCGCCTTAACGGCACTTGACGATAATGCCGAAAATGTGGGCGCAATCGTTGGTATGGCAAAAGCCAAGCTCAGTTCTGTTGCTAAACTTGCGGCCTTAGAAGCCGTGCAAATGCATGGGGGCATGGGCATGACAGACGAAATTGATGTGGGACTTTATTTAAAACGTATTCGCGTTGCACAAGAATTACTTGGTGACGCAGACTTCCACCGCGAACAAATCGCAAACCACAAGGGATATTAAAATGGATCTAGGTATTACAGAAAAGGTAAAGCCGTTAATTGCGCAAGTACGCCAAATGGTACGTGAAGAAATCATTCCATTGGATGAAGAATATCATGCAGAAGTCGGTAAGGCGGGCGACCGTTTTAAATTTACCGATCGTCAAAATGAAATCCGCGAAGGTTTGAAAGCCAAAGCCCGTAAAAAAGGCCTCTGGAATTTTTGGCTTACGAATTCTGAACGTGGATACGGATTGACGACTGTTGAATATGCATATCTGGCCGAGCAAATGGGTTGGTGCATGCTTGCCGCAGAAGTATTTAACTGTGCCGCGCCTGATACAGGTAATATGGAAGTGCTTGAACGTTATGGCGATGCTGAGCATCAAGAAAAATGGTTGAAACCACTCCTTAACGGTGAAATTCGTTCAGCCTATTTGATGACAGAGCCCGATGTTGCGTCATCTGACGCAACGAATTTGGCATTTGAGGCCAAGCTTGACGGTGATGAATGGGTATTAAACGGCGAAAAATATTTTGCGTCAGGTGCCGGTGATCCACGTTGTTCAGTCTATATTCTTATGGCAAAAACATCGGATGATCCGTCTCGCCATAAACGCCATTCTATGTTTGTTATGGATGCAAAAGCTAAAGGTGTAGAAACACTTCGCCCGATGCATGTCTTTGGTCATGATGACGCACCCCACGGTCATATGCATCTTAAGTTTACAAATGTACGTATTCCTGCAAATGGTCTTTTGCTCGGCGAAGGTCGTGGTTTTGAAGTGTCACAAGGCCGCCTCGGCCCTGGCCGTATTCATCATTGCATGCGTGCAATCGGTCAGTCGGAACGGGCTTTGGAATTATTGTGTAAACGCTCATTGTCTCGTGAAGCATTCGGAAAAGTGTTGGCGAAACTTGGCGCGAATTACGATATTATCGCCGAAGCACGTATTGAAATTGAACAAGCACGTTTATTATGTCTAAAAGCGGCATGGTTGATGGATCAAGGTGATTTCAGAGCGGCTGCACCATTTATCTCAATGATCAAAGTTGCTGCACCGCGCACAGCTTTGAAAATTGTTGACGAAGCAATGCAAATGTATGGTGGTACAGGGATTACACAAGATACACCGCTTGCTATGATGTGGACGGGTATTCGTACCTTGCGCTTGGCCGATGGCCCAGACGCCGTTCATCGTATGCAGGTGGCGCGTAAAGAGTTGCGTCAATATACGAACGAAAAAATTTAACGCACTTGATATGGTTATGGCGCTTTGTAGATGATTTTACCGTCTACAATCGTCATAACCGTTTTCACTTTTAAGATTTCAATTTCTGGAATTGTCATAATGTCTTTATCAAAAATGGTGAAGTCAGCGTTCTTCCCAACAGCTATTGTACCAGCGGTGTCTTCTGCAAATGCAGAATAAGCAGGCCAAAGCGTAAACATTTTCAATGCTTCCGCGCGCGTAACTTTCTCTTGTGGGTACCAATCTTCATTACTGAAACCAGTTTGGTCTTTACGGGCAATCGCCGCATAAAATTCGATGCGTGGATCACCGCGTTCAACAGGGGCGTCAGACCCACCAACAATCACTGCGCCACTGTCAATAAGGCTTCTCCATGCATAGCCGCCTGCGAGCCTGTCATGGCCAATACGGTTTGGTGCAAAGTGTAAATCACCTATGGCATGTGAGGGCTGCATGGACGCAATTACGCCCAGTTTTGCAAAACGGCCAATGTCTTTCGTGTTCAATATTTGCGAATGCTCGATACGCCAACGGGGCTGCACGACCTTACGCTCGCTCTCTGGGACATTGGCAAATGCCTCTTCAAACCAATCAAGGACATTACGGTTCGCACGGTCGCCAATCGCATGTGCAAAAATTTGAATCCCGTTTCTGAGAGCATTTTCAAGAATAGGCAGTGTCGCCTGTTTTTCACTGAGCATTAACCCGATATTTTCTGGGTCATCATCATAAGGAGCGAGTAGGGCGGCGCCGCGAGAGCCGAGAGCACCGTCCATATATAGTTTTATGCCGCGTGTGATTATGTGGCCATTTTTACTTGTTCTTGGCCCATCTTTCGCAATGCTTTCGAGCAAAGCCTCGGCATTATTCATATCAATGCCGTTATAAACCCGTAGCCCGATTTTTCCTGTGTCAGACAAATTTTCCAACATTTCAATATTCAGCGGGTCAGTAGACATCGAATGTGTGCCTGTCCAGCCATAGGCAGCATAGACTTCGCCGCCCTTGATGAACCCTGCTTTTCTGCGCTCAAAACTCATTTTAGGGAGTAAATCACTTACCAAGGTCGTCGCTGCATCAATTAACATGCCTGTTGGCGTCCCGTCTTTACCGATTAATATATCACCTCCGAATGGCGGCTTGGTGTTTTTCGTGATGCCGGACATTTCGAGTGCTTTTGAATTCACCACAAAGGCATGACCATCTGCACGCTCTAAAATCACGGGTATATTAGGTGCGATTTCGTCCAAATCTTGACGTGTAGGGAAGCGGTTTTCAGGCCAATGGGTTTCTATCCATCCTCGCCCAAATATAACGGGGGTTGAAGGGGTGTCTTTTAATGTGGCCGCAAGGCGTTGTTTTAAACAATCAATGGACGGAATATCTTCTAGATTGAGCGTCAATTCCCTGAGGCCAATATGCATTAAATGAGAATGTGCATCTACGAAACCTGGATATATATAGGCATTTTTCAAGCTGATTATTTGCGTTTTATCTGACGGGAATTGGGAGCAATCTTTACGAGTTTGAGAGCTAAATACTTTCTCAATGACGCCGTCTGTGATGTAGATAACCCCCTTTGTCAGTACGTCGCCTTCGCCTGTATAGACAGTGGCGCGTTCAATGCATAAATCGGGGGCATATGTGTTTTTATGTGCTTCTGATTGTGGAGAATCATTACATGCGGCAAGTGCGACCGAAATCGCCAGTCCGCTGACTGATATATATGATTTCATCACGTCTCTCCCTTGGATTTCTCTGCCATATTAGCTCATTTGGTATAAAAGGATAGGGAGAAACTATATAGGGTATATGGGGATTAAATGCACATTAAGACAAATTACGCATTGCATTTTTAAAGGCTTGGTAATAGTTTTCCACCAAGTTGAGCGTTGGGAGGCGTGAGTCTTTTTCCTGCGCTGAAATTTGAGACCAATAAAACGTGACCGAAATGTCATGTATGACCATCTAAGAAAGTAAGACGTATGTCTGACGGTTCACAAGTTCAAGAAGCGGTGCAATCTACCGCGTATCTGGCCTTTTTATCTGATTATTTGCCGATTGTGTTCTTATTGGCGATTGCGCTCATTATCTCTTTGGCATTTTTGTTGATGGCGAAGATATTCGCGCCGTCTAGCCCAGATGCAGAGAAAATATCGACATATGAGTGCGGATTTAACGCATTCGATGATTCGCGCATGAAATTTGATGTGCGTTTCTACCTTGTCGCAATTTTATTCATCATTTTTGACCTCGAAGTCGCATTTTTGTTTCCGTGGGCCGTGTCCTTGGAACAAATTGGGGTGTATGGTTGGTCAGTCGTAATGATATTTTTAGTAGAACTGGCCATTGGCCTTATTTATGCTTGGAAGAAAGGGGCTTTGGACTGGGAGTAATCCTAAGAAAAGGCTTTAGAGAAGGGTATGTCGCAAATAATCGTAAATTCTACACCAACATACGATCCCAAAAAACATGATCCGTTTTTTGATGGAATGTCTGACCAATTGGCTGACAAGGGATTCCTTGTTGCGCCTGCCGATGATCTGATTAATTGGGCGCGTACGGGTTCACTGATGTGGATGACGTTCGGCCTTGCGTGTTGCGCGGTCGAGATGATGCAAGCGGCGATGCCGCGTTATGATCTTGAACGTTTCGGGTTTGCACCCCGCGCCAGTCCGCGCCAGTCCGATGTAATGATTGTTGCGGGAACGCTGACAAACAAAATGGCACCTGCGCTCCGTAAAGTTTATGACCAAATGCCAAACCCACGCTATGTGATCTCTATGGGGTCATGCGCGAATGGTGGCGGGTATTATCATTATTCCTACGCAGTTGTGCGCGGTTGTGACCGTATTTTGCCTGTCGATATTTATATCCCGGGCTGCCCTCCAACAGCGGAAGCTTTGGTTTATGGGGTGCTGCAATTGCAAAAGAAAATTCACCGTCAAGGTAATATTGAACGCTAGAAAAGAGAAGATTGTTGGAAGATTTAAAAACACATATTCTTGAAGCCCTCGGAAGTGCGGTTAACGGTGCCGAGATTAGCTTTGGTGAGTTGGTTTTGCATGCGCGCCGCGAAGAAATTGTCAAGACAATGGCATTTTTACGCGATGATCCATTGTGCAGGTTTACAACACTCATTGATCTGTGTGGTGTTGACTATCCCGAGCGTGAACGTCGTTTCGATGTGGTTTATCATATGCTGTCCATGCATTTAAACCACCGTATCCGCATTAAAATCACGACGGATGAAGACACGGCTGTGCATACGCTTATCGGTCTGTTCCCAAATGCCAATTGGTATGAACGTGAAGCGTTTGATATGTATGGCATTGCATTTGACGAACATCCTGATTTACGCCGTTTGCTCACCGATTATGGTTTTGAGGGCTATCCGCTCCGCAAAGACTTCCCGTTAACAGGTTTTGTCGAAGTTCGTTATGACGAAGAACGCAAATCTGTCATCTACGAACCCGTCAATCTTCCGCAAGAATTCCGCGATTTCGATTTCATGTCTCCATGGGAAGGCGCAAAATATGTGCTCGACGAAGAGACTAAGGGTGAGGAGGCTTGATCGATGACAAAAACTAAATCAGGGTCTTGTCTTTGTGGCGCTGTGACATTCACGGCAACACCGCATACAATGGGTATGCGTGCATGCCATTGCAATACTTGCCGCCGTTGGAGCGCTGGGCCATTTATGACCTTAGGGTGTGATGATGTAGCGTTTGATGATGAATCTCAACTTGGTGTGTTTAAAACATCAGAGTGGGGCGAACGGGGATTTTGTAAAACATGCGGTACGTCTTTGTTTTGGCGCATGCAAGATAAGTCAGGCTATGGTGTTTCTATATCTGCTTTTGAAGAGACTGACGATATCCCTTTCGGGTTAGAGTTCTTCATTGATGAAAAGCCCGCGAACTACGAATTTGCAGGCTCTGCTAAAAAGCTAACGGGTAAAGAGGTCTTCGCAATGTTTACGCAGGATGATAATTAATGACTGAAGTCACTCAAATCGACGACCGTAAATTTACGATCAATTTTGGCCCTCAGCATCCTGCTGCCCATGGTGTGTTGCGCCTTGTGCTTGAGCTTGAAGGTGAAGTTGTAGAACGTGTTGATCCGCATATTGGTCTTTTACATCGTGGTACGGAAAAGCTGATCGAGCATAAAACATATATGCAGGCCATCCCGTATTTTGACCGCCTTGATTATGTTGCGCCGATGAACCAAGAGCATGCATTCTGTATGGCTGTTGAGAAAATCATGGACATCGAAGTGCCACGCCGCGCACAATTTATTCGCGTTATCTTCTCTGAAATCGGCCGTATTCTTAGTCATATTTTGAACGTAACCACACAAGCCATGGACGTTGGCGCACTTACGCCACCTGTTTGGGGCTTTGAAGAGCGTGAAAAACTAATGGTGTTCTATGAGCGTGCCTCTGGTTCGCGTATGCATGCGGCCTATTTTCGTGTAGGCGGCGTTCGCCAAGATTTACCACAAGATTTGCTTGATGATATTCTTGAATGGTGCGAGCAATTCCCGCAGAAAATGCATGATATTGAAACGCTGCTCACTAATAACAGAATTTTCAAACAACGTAATGTCGATATTGGCGTTATCTCAAAGCAAGACTGTTTTGATTGGGGCTATAGTGGTGTTATGGTACGTGGTTCCGGCATGGCGTGGGATTTACGCCGTTCGCAACCCTATGAAGTTTATGACGAGCTAGAGTTTAAAATCCCTCTCGGTAAAAACGGCGATTGCTATGACCGTTATTTGTGCCGCATGGAAGAAATGTACGAGAGTACGAAAATTATTCAGCAATGCTTGAGAATGATGCCAGAAGGCCCTGTTTTATCTGATAATAAAAAAGTAACGCCGCCGCGCCGCGCAGAAATGAAACAATCAATGGAAGCGCTCATTCATCACTTTAAACTCTATACAGAGGGTTTTCATGTGCCTGCCGCTGAAGTTTACACCGCCGTAGAAGCGCCAAAAGGCGAATTCGGCGTGTATTTGGTCGCTGATGGTTCTAACAAGCCATATCGTTGCAAAGTCCGCGCACCGGGCTTTACCCATTTGGCATCTATGGATTACGTTTGTCGTGGCCATATGCTTGCTGATGTATCTGCCATTCTTGGTTCACTAGATATCGTATTCGGGGAGGTGGACCGATGAGTTCAAGACGTCTTGCCAAAAATCAACCTACTGATTTCAAGCTTTCCAAAAAAGCACTTAAAGAAATCGAAGTTTGGGCGAAAAAATATCCAAAAGACCGCCGCCGTTCCGCGCTTATTCCTGCGCTTTGGATCGCGCAAAAAGACGCTGATGGTTGGTTGCCCGAAATGGCAATCCGTGAGCTAGGCGACTTGCTCGGCATGGCGTATATCCGTGTCTACGAAGTGGCGACATTCTATACCATGTTCAATCTAGAACCTGTCGGCACACATCATATTCAACTTTGCGGTACAACACCGTGTTGGTTGCGTGGTGCGGGTGAACTTAAAAAAGTTTGCGAAAGTAAAATTGGGCCAAAGGGTTCCGTGAGCGCAGACGGTAAATTAAGCTGGATCGAAGTCGAATGCCTCGGTGCATGTGCAAATGCACCAATGGTGCAAATCAGCAATGCAGACGGCGACGATTATTACGAAGATTTGACCGAAGAAAACTTTGGTAAACTTATCGATGATCTGGCCGCAGGCCGTCCTGTAAAAGCAGGCCCGCAAAATGATCGTCATACATCAGAACCAACGGGCGGCGCGTCTACGCTGAACACCAAGGGGCTGTATAATAAAATCAAAGCTAAAAAGCTTCCAAATAGTCAGGCGAAAAAAGCCGCTGCTAAGAAAAAGGTGAAATCATAATGGTTGAACTTTTACAAGATAAAGACCGTATTTTCACGAATCTTTATGGCCTACAAGATTGGCGTCTTGAAGGCGCGAAAAAACGTGGCGCATGGCTTGGTACAAAAGAAATTCTCGAAGAAGGTCGCGACTGGATTATCGACAATATGAAAGCCTCTGGCCTTCGTGGTCGTGGCGGTGCGGGGTTTCCAACAGGCCTGAAATGGTCATTCATGCCCAAAGAAGTCACTAACCGCCCGCATTACCTCGTGGTCAATGCCGATGAGAGTGAGCCGGGTACGTGTAAAGACCGCGAAATGCTTCGCCATGACCCGCATTTGTTAATCGAAGGCTGTTTGGTCGCGAGTTTCGCTATGCAAGCACACAAATGCTATATCTATTTGCGCGGCGAATATGTTCAAGAACGTAACCGCCTACAAGCGGCCATTGACGAAGCGTATAAAGCTGGCCTCGTGGGTAAAAATGCCTGTGGGTCTGGTTGGGACTTTGATATTTATATGCACCATGGTGCAGGGGCTTATATTTGTGGCGAAGAAACTGCACTCCTTGAAAGCCTTGAAGGTAAAAAAGGTCAACCACGTCTAAAACCACCATTCCCTGCTAACTCAGGTCTTTATGGTTGCCCGACTACGGTCAATAATGTCGAATCTATTGCCGTTGTACCGACAATTCTTCGTCGTGGCGCGACTTGGTTTAAATCATTTGGCCGTGAAAATAACGCAGGGACGAAAGTCTATTGTATCTCTGGCCATGTCAATAAACCGTGTAATGTTGAAGAAGCTTTGTCTATTCCAATGAAAACGCTTATTGAGGAATATGCAGGCGGCGTACGCGGCGGTTGGGATAACCTTAAATGTGTAATTCCAGGTGGCTCCTCTGTGCCACTTTTGCCAAAAGAAATATGCGACACAGTCTTGATGGATTTTGATGCACTTCGTGAAGTGCAATCTGGTCTAGGGACTGCGGGTATGATTGTCATGGACAATTCAACCGATGTTGTCGCGGCGATTGCGCGTCTTTCGTATTTTTATAAACATGAGAGCTGTGGTCAATGTACGCCGTGCCGCGAAGGTACAGGTTGGATGTGGCGCGTTATGGAACGCATGGTACGCGGCGAAGCCGAAACTTCGGAAATTGATATGCTGCTCGCAGTAACCAAGCAGGTGGAAGGCCATACGATTTGTGCGCTTGGAGACGCGGCCGCTTGGCCTATCCAAGGCCTGATCCGTCATTTCCGCCACGAAATCGAAGACCGCATAGACAATTACCGCGCAGGCAAGCCTGTATTCGTATCAACCAATATTGCGGCGGAGTAAGAGATGCTAGGACGGATATTAACATACGATTATAGACGTAAAAATGGTATCATCTCAGGCGAAGATGGTGACAGATACGACTTCATTGGCGGCGAATTTAGAGGCGAACTCCCAACACTCCGCGTTGGCGCGAGCGTCGATTTCAAACCGCATGATGAAATTGCTACCGATATATATTTGTCCGTCCATGCCGCCCAAGGCGCAACAGGCAATAAAGATAAAATTGTAGCCGCACTGCTTGCCTTTTTTCTGGGCGGACTGGGTATACACAAGTTTTACCTCGGAAAAACTTCAGCAGGTGTCATTATGCTCTTAATGGGGACGATTGGATGGCTTCTGATTTTGCCGGGTTTAGCGGTTTGTATCATAGCATTTATTGAATTTATTATCTATCTGACTAAGTCAGATCAGGATTTTCATGACCAATATGTTCTTGGCAATAAGGCTTGGTTTTAGACCAAAAAATAGAGAAAAGCATGACCGATCTACGTAAAGTAAATATTGATGGCACAGAAATCGAAGTCCCTGCGGACTATACGGTTATGCAAGCCTGTGAGAGCGCAGGGGCGGAAATTCCGCGCTTTTGTTATCATGAGCGCCTGTCGATTGCGGGCAATTGCCGTATGTGTCTTGTCGAATGGGTCGGCGCGCCGAAACCACAGGCGTCTTGTGCGTTGCAAGTAAAAGATTTACGTCCGAACCGTGACGGCACACCTGCCAATATCCGTACAGATTCCGAAGTCGTGAAAAAAGCCCGTGAAGGGGTGATGGAATTTCTTTTGATCAACCATCCACTTGATTGCCCAATTTGTGACCAAGCAGGTGAGTGCGATTTGCAAGACCAATCTATGGGTTATGGTTCTGGTACGTCTCGTTATGACGAGCACAAACGCGCTGTAGACGACAAATTCATGGGCCCATTGGTGAAAACCGTCATGACACGTTGTATTCAATGTACCCGTTGTGTGCGTTTTATTACCGAAGTTGCAGGCGTCGAAGAAATTGGCTTGGTTTCACGTGGTGAAGACGCGGAAATCACAACATATCTTGAAAAATCACTGACATCTGAAATGTCTGGTAATGTGATTGATTTGTGTCCTGTTGGCGCACTGACATCAAAGCCATATGAGTTTAACGCCCGTCCGTGGGAATTAGAAGCAACGGAATCTATCGACGTGATGGACGCGGTTGGTTCAAATATTCGTGTCGATAGTCGTGGCGGCCGCGTGATGCGTGTCCTACCGATTATCAATGATGATATTAACGAGGAATGGATTTCTGATAAAACCCGTTTCATCTGGGATGGTCTTGGACGTCAACGCCTTGATAAACCATATATCCGCAAAGACGGAAAACTTGTAGCCGTAACATGGGGCGAAGCTCTCGACCTCGCGGCGAGTAAATTAAAGGCTGATCCCGAAACAATCGGCGCGGTCGCAGGTGATCTTGCAGATAGCGAGTCCATGAAAGCTCTCAAAGATTTGATGGATGCTCTTGGTGTGAAGAATATGGATTGTCGCCAAGACGGTTCACCGCTCGGCAATGGCCCACGTCAAGAATACCTCATGAATACGACGATTGCAGGTATCGAAGAAGCTGACGCGCTTCTTATTGTTGGCGCAAATGTTCGTCACGAAGCGCCTCTTGTGAATACGCGTATTCGTAAAAGCTGGATATATTCAGAGCTTGAAATTGCCATGGTCGGCGAAGCCTATGACCTTACCTATGATTATGATCATATCGGTGAGAGCGCGGTAGAACTGGAAGCCTTGCTTAAGTCTACAAAAGGATTTGCCAAAAAGCTAAAAGCTGCGAAAAACCCAATGATTTTGATCGGTCAAGGCGCATTAAACCGTAAAGACGGTTTGCAAATCTTGCGTTTGTGCGGTGAAATTGCCAAGAAATACAATATGGTACGCGAAGGTTGGAACGGCTTTAACGTACTTCACACGGCGGCAAGTCGTGTTGCTGGTCTTGATATGGACTTTTTGCCAAAGAATGACGGACTTGATTTCACAGGCATTTTAGACGGTGCGAAAAACGGCACAATCAAAACAGTGTTTTCGCTTGGCGCGGACGAAATTGCACCAAATGCATTTGGTGATGCTTTCGTAATTTACCTCGGCAGTCACGGCGACCAAGGTGCACATCGTGCAGACCTTATTTTACCTGCGGCGGCGTACACTGAAAAAGATGCGCTTTGGGTCAATACCGAAGGTCGCGTACAAATGGGCCGTATGGCTGTACCGCCAAAAGGTGAGGCTAAAGCTGACTGGGCAATTATTCGCGCCTTGTCTTCTAAGTGTGACCGTACATTGCCATATAATAATATCGAAGAATTACGTACGAAACTCTTTGCGGATTACCCAACATTTGCAGGTGTCAATGTGGCGCCAGGTGCAGAGGGGGCTACTGATTTTGACCCATCAAAACTGGGGAAAACAGGCAAGGTGAATAAAGCTCCGCTCCGCTCACCCATCGCAGATTTCTATTTCACCAACCCAATCGCGCGCGCAAGTACGGTGATGGCCGAATGCTCGGCGGTGGCGAATGAAAATATGATCAATGAGGCGGCAGAATAATGGAAGTCTTTGGCATAGAATTTAGCTGGTTAGCCGTAAAACTAATCCAAATTGGATTGTTTGTTGCGGTGCTTTTGGTTGGTCTCGCATTTTTGCTCTTAATGGACCGCAAGGTCTGGGCGGCTGTGCAAATGCGCCGTGGTCCTAATGTTGTTGGTGCGTTTGGTTTATTGCAATCTTTCGCCGACTTTATTAAATTTGTGGTCAAAGAATTGATCATTCCAGCAGGTGCAGACAAAGCCTTGTTCATCATCGCGCCTATTTTAACGCTCGTTATGGCATTTGGCGCGTGGGCGGTTATTCCTGCGGCGCCGGGTTGGGTCATTTCTGATCTCAATATCGGTATTTTATACTGGCTCGCTATCTCCTCCCTTGGGGTTTACGGTATTATCATTGGTGGGTGGGCGTCTAACTCGAAATATCCGTTCTTGGGCGCATTACGTTCAACTGCACAGATGGTTTCATATGAAGTCTCAATCGGGTTTATCCTTATTCCCGTTATTCTTTTGGTGGGTTCCCTAAACCTGACTGAAATTGTAGACGCGCAAGCGGGTGGCTTTTGGCATTGGCACATTACTTTGCTTGATTTTAGTAATCCAAAATCTCTCGTTCTTTTCCCGATTATGTTTTATATGTTTGTGCTGTTCTTCATATCGGCACTTGCGGAAACCAACCGTCCACCGTTTGATTTGGCCGAGGCCGAGTCAGAATTGGTTGCTGGTTATCAGGTCGAGTATTCTTCAACGGCTTATTTGCTGTTTATGATCGGCGAATACCTAAATATCGTATTGATGTGTGCAATGTTGACATTGCTCTTTCTTGGTGGTTGGCACGCACCTGTAGATATTGGTGTGCAATTCATGCCGCCATTCTTCTGGTTCGCCATCAAACTCGTCTTTATGTTCTTCTTGTTTGCTATGGTGAAAGCAATCGTACCACGTTACCGCTATGACCAACTTATGCGTTTGGGCTGGAAAGTTTTCCTTCCAACGTCATTGGTAGCAGTCGTTCTTGTATCTGGTTATGTGGTTATGTTTGGCCGCTTGGCAGTAGGAGGTTAAGATGTTTCTTCGTATTCGACAATTTATCAAAGCTGCGTTTTTCTTGGAATTTATCAAGGCGTTTATGCTTGCGATGAAGTATTTCTTCGCCAAAAAAGCCACGATTAACTACCCATTTGAAAAAGGCCCCTTATCCCCACGTTTTCGTGGTGAACATGCGTTGCGTCGTTATCCGAACGGCGAAGAGCGCTGTATTGCCTGTAAGCTTTGCGAAGCGATCTGCCCGGCGCAAGCCATTGTGATCGAAGCCGAGCCTCGTGATGATGGTTCACGCCGTACAACGAAATACGATATTGATATGACCAAATGTATTTATTGCGGTCTATGCCAAGAAGCCTGTCCAGTTGACGCGATTGTCGAGGGGCCAAACTTCGAGTTTGCGACGGAAACCCGCGAAGAGCTATTTTACGACAAAGATCGTTTGCTTGCCAATGGTGACCGTTGGGAACGCGAAATCGCTATGAATTTAGAAAAGGATGCACCCTACAGATAGGGGAAGTGGATTATGTTACCAGTTATTGCCTTTTATGTTCTGTCTGCATTTGTTGTCGGTGCTGCCTTTATGGTTGTCGCCGCGCGTAACCCTGTTCACGCGGTTATGTACCTCATTTTGACATTTTTCTCTGCCGCAGGTCTATTTATTTTGATGGGTGCAGAGTTTCTCGCACTCCTTCTCATCATGGTATATGTGGGTGCGGTTGCCGTATTGTTTATGTTCGTCGTCATGATGCTTGATGTTGATTTCGTCGAGCTGAAAAAAGGCTTCTTACAACATGTGCCAATGGGCGTTGTTGTCGGTGGCGTTTTGTTAACTGAAATGATTCTTGTCGGGGCATATTCCTTGGCAAAACCGTCTCAAGGCGTTATTTTAGCACCTAAAGATAGCTCGAATATCAAAGAATTGGGCAATGTACTTTACACCGAATATGCATTTTTCTTCGAAGGTGTCGGCCTTGTTCTTCTGGTTGCGCTGATCGGTGCAATCGTATTGACATTGCGGACACGTGAAGGCGTTAAACGTCAAAATATTGCAGACCAAATTGCACGTACACGTGAAGAGGGCGTTGAGCTTGTTGACGTGGAATCAGGAGAGGGAATTGGATCATGAGTATCGGACTTTCACATTATCTGATTGTTGCGGCGATTTTGTTCACCATTGGCGTGTTCGGTATTTTCGTAAATCGTAAAAATATCATCATTATTATGATGTGCATCGAGCTTATCCTTTTGGCTGTGAATATTAATTTTGTCGCCTTTGCGACCCATTCAGGTGATCTAGCAGGGCAAGTTTTTGCTATGTTTATTCTTACTGTTGCCGCCGCCGAAGCCGCTGTTGGCCTCGCTATTCTCGTCGTTTATTTCCGTAACCGTGGTGACATCGCCGTGGAAGACGCCAATTTGATGAAGGGCTAAAGAATGCACACCGAAATTCTTATAATTGTCTTTGGCCCCTTAATTGGCGCAATGATTGCGGGTCTATTTGGTCGCAAGATTGGCCATAATGCGGCGCAAACAGTTACGACCGGTTTCTTAATCCTGTCTGCGCTGTTGTCATGGCATGTCTTTATTCAGGTCGGCTTTGGCCATGAAACAACTGAAATCAATTTGTTTAGATGGATTGATGTCGGCAGTTTCCAAGCCAATTGGGCGCTAAAAATTGATACGCTTACTGCGGTTATGTTCGTGGTCGTTAACTCTGTGTCTGCGCTCGTGCATATTTATTCATGGGGCTATATGAGCGAAGATCCGCACAAAGCGCGCTTCTTCTCGTATTTGTCTTATTTCACATTCGCCATGTTGATGCTCGTAACCTCAAATAACTTCATCCAATTATTCTTTGGTTGGGAAGGGGTGGGCGTTGCCTCATATCTCTTAATCGGTTTTTGGTACAAAAAACCATCAGCCAATGCGGCGGCGATCAAAGCCTTTGTAACCAACAGAGTTGGCGATGTAGGTTTGGCGCTTGGTATTTTTGCCATCTATTTTGTATTCGGAAGTGTAAATTTCGACACTGTCTTTGCACACATCCATGACAAGAAAGACCTCGTTCTTCCTTTCTTAGGCTTTGAATTCAGCGCAATGGAATTAATTGCAGGGCTTCTGTTTATTGGCGCTATGGGGAAATCGGCACAATTCGTACTCCATGTTTGGCTACCAGATGCTATGGAAGGCCCGACACCTGTGTCCGCGCTTATCCATGCGGCGACAATGGTGACAGCAGGGGTGTTCCTTGTTTGCCGCGCTGCGCCAATTTATGACGCCGCGCCTTATGTTGCGGGCTTTATTACTGTCCTTGGTGCGTTCACAGCTTTCTTTGCAGCCACGGTTGGTCTTGTACAAAACGATATCAAACGCGTGATTGCATATTCAACCTGTTCACAGCTTGGCTATATGTTTTTTGCCGCAGGTCTTGGTGCATATAATGCGGCCATGTTCCATCTCTTTACCCATGCGTTCTTTAAAGCGCTTTTGTTCTTGTGCGCGGGTTCCGTAATTCACGCTCTACATCACGAACAAGATATGCGTAAAATGGGCGGTATTTGGAAGAAGGTTAAGCTTACCTATGTCTTGATGATTATCGGTACGCTCGCGCTTACAGGCGTAGGTATCCCGGGCTTTGTCGGTTTTGCAGGTTTCTATTCAAAAGACGCGATTATCGAAGCGGCTTACGCCGCAGGTGCCGCAGGACATAACGCGCCGGGTGTGATTGCATTCTGGGCAGGTTTAATCGCAGCGGCGATGACATCCTTCTATTCATGGCGTCTTATCTTTATGACCTTCCATGGTAAGTTTCGTGGCGACCATCATACATTTGATCATGCACACGAATCTCCGAAAGTCATGCTCGTGCCTTTGATCGTGTTATCAATAGGTGCTTTGTTTGCAGGTGGTTTTTTCTTTGCCAAATTCATGGGCGTAGATGTCAACGCATTCTGGAACGGTGCTTTACCGGGACTAGGCGGCGGACACGAAGTCGTGAGTGCACACGGCGCTGTTGCTGATGCTCATGGCGTCGTAACGACAGGCCACGGCGAAGAGGCAGCACACGGCGGCGGTCATCATGATTTCCCAACTTGGGTATTGTGGGCACCATTCGCAGTCACACTCGGCGGGTTTATTGTGGCGTGGTTTATGTAT
Source organism: Robiginitomaculum sp. (assembly GCA_002733905.1). GTDB lineage: Bacteria > Pseudomonadota > Alphaproteobacteria > Caulobacterales > Maricaulaceae > Robiginitomaculum_A. The sequence continues at coordinate 60,870 of NVXK01000004.1, forward strand.
ATCTGGAAAAACGGTACGCAAAAACGTATCGATGCAGAGGGCGGAATGGTTTATAATTTCCTTCTCAACAAATGGTATATTGATGAGCTTTACGAAGCGACAATTATACGCGGTACGCGTAAGCTTGGTGATCTCTTCTGGAAAATCGGTGATGTGAAAATCATTGATGGTCTCGGGCCAAACGGTATTGCCGCAGTCACCATGGCCGCAGGTCGCAAAATGTCTAAGTTCCAAACAGGCTTTATCTTCCAATATGCATTGGTCATGTTGGTCGGGGTCGCCGCTTTGGTTGGTTATATTTCAATGAATGTAGGTGGTTAGATCATGTTTAACGGTGTTCCTTACTTACTGTCTGTCATTACTTTCATCCCGTTCCTGACGGCGGTGTTCTTGATGGGTATGTCAAAAATGTCCCGTGCGGATTCAAAAAGCCAAATCGAAGCGAATGCGCCACTTGTCGCGCTTGTTTCGACACTGGCTGTCTTTGGGCTTTCATTATTGATGTTATTCAATTTCGACCCGACAACGGCGGATTACCAATTCCTCGAAGAGGTTGATTGGCTCGGCGGCGGTATTAAATACCGCATGGGCGTAGACGGAATCTCCGTGCTCTTTATCGTGCTGACAACATTTTTGACCCCATTGTGTATCATTGCCAGCTCTAAAACCATCAAGACGAGAATGCTCGAATATATGGTGGCATTTCTGATCTTGGAAACGCTGATGATTGGCGTGTTTTGTGCACTTGATATGGTGTTATTCTATATCTTCTTTGAAGCGGTTCTCTTGCCAATGTTTATCATTATTGGTGTTTGGGGCGGTGCAAACAAAGTCTATGCGGCGTATAAATTCTTCCTCTTCACTTTGCTTGGCTCAGTCTTGATGCTCGCAGCAATGCTCTGGATATATTATTATTCTGGCACAGTCGGAGACCCTACAACCGATATTCGCGCGCTTTCTAAACTGGATATTCCTGGGAGTGCACAGACATGGCTATGGCTTGCATTCTTYGCTTCATTCGCAGTGAAAATGCCAATGTGGCCCGTGCATACATGGCTYCCTGATGCCCATGTACARGCMCCGACTGCGGGTTCTGTTATCCTTGCTGGTATTTTGTTGAAACTCGGYGGATATGGRTTTATTCGTTTYTCAATTCCAATGTTCCCWGATGCCAGCCTGTATTTYGCACCGCTCGTATTTTGGATGAGTGTCATCGGCATTATCTACACATCYCTTGTGGCYTACCGCCAAGAAGATATGAAAAAAYTGATYGCGTATTCTTCTGTTGCCCATATGGGRTTTGTGACAATGGGTATTTTCGCGCTSAAYATGCAAGGCATGCAAGGCGCTATTTTTCAAATGATCTCTCATGGTATTGTTTCAGGCGCACTCTTCTTTGCYGTCGGGATTATTTATGACCGYATGCATACRCGTGAGATCGCCTTTTACGGCGGYATTGTAAAATACATGCCAATGTACGCCGCCGTRTTCATGCTCTTTACYATGGCCAATGTCGGCCTGCCGGGGACGAGTGGTTTCGTTGGTGAGATTTTGACGATGGTTGGCGCGTATCAGGTCAATCCTTGGATTGCATTCGGCGCGGCATTTGGCATGATATTGTCGGCGGTTTATGCTTTGCATCTCTATCGTGAAGTGATTTTCGGCGAAGTGAAAAATGATAAGCTAATCGATATTAAAGACATGAATAAAACAGAGATTTTCATCATGGCTCCACTTGTGATTATGACAATCGTGTTGGGGGTATATCCATCATTGATAACTGATATTACGGCGGTATCCGTAGACGCCTTACTTGCGGATGTAGCCGCTAAAACAGCTGGGAATTAGACATGGGACAGTTTGCATATCTTACGGGTGAAGTCGTTATTGCACTTAGTGCGCTCGTGCTTCTGCTTGTCGGTGTCTTTAGTGGGAAAAATGCCGCCTCAATCGTGCGTATCGGGGCAATTATTGCATTGCTCGTTTTCGCTTTCTCTGGTTACATTTTTAATGGACAGGGCACTGCATTTGACGGGGCGTTCATCTCTGATGATTTTAGCCGTTATGTTAAAACCCTGATCGGCCTAACAGCCGCTGCGACACTTTGGTTTACACGCGATTATTTCAAAAACGAAAAACTTGACCATTTTGAATACTCAATCCTCTTACTCTTTGCTGTGCTTGGCATGGGGATAATGGTGTCTTCAGCAAATCTGTTGAGCTTATATATTGGTATTGAAATGCAAAGCTTGGCGCTTTATGTCATGGCCGCCTTTAATCGCGATAGCCTACGTGCTTCCGAAGCAGGACTTAAGTATTTCGTACTTGGCGCCTTATCTTCTGGTTTGCTTCTTTACGGCATGTCGCTTATTTACGGTTTCACGGGCGAAATTGGGTATACTGAAATTGCCAGTTTCCTATCTACAGAACAAGCCTCTGGTCACGGGATAAGTGCAGGGCTTGTCGCAGGTCTCGTATTCCTTCTCTCTGGCCTTGCATTCAAGATTTCTGCTGCGCCGTTTCATATGTGGACACCAGATGTTTATGAAGGTGCACCAACGCCTGTAACGGCATTCTTTGCTGGTGCGCCAAAACTTGCTGCTCTTGCGATGATTACACGCCTGATTATCGAACCGTTTGGCGATATTGTGCATAGCTGGCAACAAGTGCTTGTTGTCCTCGCTGTGCTTTCCATGCTTGTGGGGGCCTTTGGTGCGCTCACGCAAACAAATATCAAACGTCTTATGGCCTATTCATCCATCGCCAATATGGGGTATGCATTGGTCGCGTTATCCGCAGGTGGTCAAGCAGGTGTTACAGGTATGTTGATCTTTATGTCCATCTATCTTGTCACCGTTATTGGTACATTCGCGTGTATCCTACAAATGCGTACACGTGACGGCATGGTTGAAAATATTAGCGACCTTGGTGGATTATCCAAATCAAATCTTCCACTAAGTTTGATTTTTACAGCCCTTATGTTCTCGGTTGCAGGTATTCCGTTCTTCGTTGGTTTCTTTGGCAAATGGTTTGCATTTGCGCCAGCGTTCGAAGCGGGACTGGGCTGGCTTGTTGTAATTGCTTTGCTTTCCTCTGTGGTGGGTGCGTTTTATTATATCCGTATCGTCAAAACAATTTGGTTTGATGATCAAGCACAGACATTTGTGAAAGCACCGCGCTCATTGGCATTTTTGTCAACCGCGTCTGCATTGCTCTTGTTCCCGATTTTGCTTTTGCCATTCGTATCTGCACCACTACTCGGTGTGATACAGTCGGCTGCGGCTAGCTTGTTCTAACCCTCTTGCGCTTCGTTCACTTCAAATCCATTGATTCAACGAACGCGCAAGCAAAACGGTATGCGAACCCGAAAATAGGCGAGGGTGATTTCGGCCCAATATGGATATCCGCAGATAATCAAACACACGGCATAGGCCGTCGTGGCCGTGAATGGGTATCAAATGACGGCAACCTGTTTTGTACTGGCCTGTATCCGCAAACTGGCAGTCCTGCATCTGCAGCGCGGCTAAGTTTCGCGGCGGCTTTGGCGGTTGCCCAAACACTAGACACTTATATTGACCCAAGCCTCGTACAGATAAAATGGCCTAATGATGTATTGGTAAATGGCAAAAAAATATCGGGTATATTATTAGAGTCTGGCGCACATAACGGAAAAATGTGGACAAGCATAGGCATTGGCATGAACCTTACCTCTTGCCCTGATATTGAAGGGTATGACACCACCTATTTGCTCGATCATATTGCGCCTGAAAAAATAAATGGGGCAGAGCCTCTTTATACAGGGGCCCAAGCAGTCTTAGCGATTCTTGCGCAAAAGTTTGATTACTGGTTTACCCAATATAATGCCCACGGGTTTAGCGCATTGCGAGAAGCATGGTTGCAGCGCGCGCGGGGTATAGGTGGTGACGTAACTGTGCGCCTCCCAAATTCTACAATCATAGGTACCGCTTTGGGTATGGATGAAGACGGTGCGCTTGAAGTCAGGGTGAAATCTGGTGATGACGTTGGAAAAACTGTGAAAATCCATGCAGGAGATGTTTTCTTTTCCGCGCCCGTCCTGTAGGAATAAGGTCGAGAGGAATTTGTAATATGTTACTTGCGATAGATTCAGGCAATACCAATACACTATTTGCTATTCATGACGGTACGTCGTGGGTGGTCGAATGGCGTATCGAGACCAATTCTGCACGTACAGCCGATGAATACGCGGTATGGCTCTATCAATTAATGATGATGCGTGACCTTAAGTTTTCTGATCTAAAATCTTGCATTATTTCAACCGTTGTTCCTCAGTCTCTTTTCCATATGCGTAATTTATCGAAAAGACATTTGAATATTATCCCGATGGTTGTCGGAGAAGATGATGTGGATATTGGCGTCAATGTAAGACTGGATAACCCTAAAGAGGTCGGCGCAGACAGGCTTGTGAACGCGGTTGGCGCACATAAACATCATAAAGGCCCGCTGATTATTATAGATTCAGGCACTGCGACGACATTTGATGTTATTAGCGAAGACGGCGATTTCGAAGGCGGAATTATTTCTCCGGGGATTAATTTGTCATTACGGGCTTTGCATGAAGCCGCCGCTAAATTGCCACGTATTGCTATTCAAAAACCAGAAAAAGTGATTGGTCGAGGAACCATTGAGGCCATGCAATCTGGAATTTTTTGGGGCTATATTAGCCTGATTGACGGATTGGTTGCGCGTATGCGCGCTGAAGATAATCGAGATTTTACAGTTGTGGGAACCGGGGGGGTAGCTTCATTATTTGAAGGCGCCTCGGAATCAATAGATGTATACGATTCAAAACTCACAATAAACGGCCTGCATGAAATCTGGCTGAGGAACATAAAATAAATGGCCAAAAATAAAGATGAAATCGTATTCCTACCTCTTGGTGGGTGCGGTGAAATTGGTATGAATCTAAACCTTTACGGGTTTGGCACAAAACATAAGAAAAAATGGATTATTGTTGATATTGGTGTGACCTTTGGTGGCGCTGAAACCCCTGGTATTGATATTATTATGCCAGATATCGAATTTCTTGCTGATATAAAAGACGACATTCTTGCCATTATCCTTACACATGCCCATGAAGACCATATGGGTGCACTTGCACGACTGTGGACGCGCATTGGTTGTCCCGTATATGCAACGCCGTTTACACACTATTTAACAGAAGGCCGTTTGGCCGAAGTCGGACTTTTGGGTGAAGTTGAGCTTCATAAGATCGATATGAAGGCCCGTTTCCAACTCGGCCCATTTGACCTTGAACTGATCACATTGACCCATTCCATCCCAGAGCCGAACGCGATTGCTATTCGCACACCTGCTGGGTTGATTTTGCATACGGGTGATTGGAAAATTGATGATGATCCAGAGCAAACTGATAGTGTCGATATTGAACGCTTGAAAGCCGTTGGTGATGAAGGCGTTTTGGCTATCGTTTGCGATTCCACCAATGTATTCTCGCCCGGAACATCTGGTTCTGAAGCAGGGGTGCGGGTTGAGCTTACCAAACTCATCGGTGAATATAAGGGGCGTGGCATGGCCGTTGCGTCATTCGCATCTAACGTTACCCGTTTGGAAAGCGTTATGCTGGCTGCGCGTGCGAATGATCGCAGTGTGTGCCTTGTTGGCCGTTCTATGCACCGTATGACCGAGGCGGCGAAGGCCGTTGGTCTGTTGAGCAAAGTCGGCACTTTACTTTCCGAAGATGAAGCCGCCGCCATGCCATCCGCGCATGTGCTTTATTTGTGTACAGGCTCACAGGGTGAACCTCGTGCCGCTTTGTCTCGCATTGCTAAGAACGAACACCGTACAGTGAAATTTGGGAAAGGTGACGTGGTTATCTTTTCATCGAAAATTATTCCAGGCAATGAAATCGGTATTTTTGCTCTGCAAAATAGCTTGGCTGATAATGGTATTGAAATTGTTACTGAAAAATCACGTGATATCCACGTATCTGGCCATCCTTGTCGTGACGAATTAAAGCAAATGTATGAGTGGACACGCCCGCATATTTCCATACCTGTCCACGGCGAACGCCGCCATTTACTTGAACATGCCAAACTTGCCAAGGCTAAATTTGGCGTGCAACACGCCCTCGCACCGCATAATGGCGAAATGATACTGATCAATACGAAAGGTGCGAAAATCGTTGATATAGTACCCAATGGGCGTTTGCATGAAGACGGCCGCGTAATCGTAAGCGCCGAAGATCCGAGCCTGCGTGAGCGCCGTAAACTTGCCTATAGCGGACATATGGCTGTAAGCGTGGTCATCAACGCCAAAGGTCAATTGATCGGTGGGCCAGAGCCTCGCGCCTCAGGCTTTCCCCATGGCAATCGTGGTCAATACCTTGAAGAACTACTTGACCAAACTGCTGATATTGCTGAACAGGCCTTTTACAGTTTAAAACGCGAAAAACGTAGTGATGAAGACGAAGTCGAAGAGCGTATTCGCTCTAAAGTCCGCCGCCTGATACGCGAACGCACAGGCAAACGCGCTGTTGTCGAAGTCACGGCAATTAAAGTATAATAAGGCAAAGGTGTTATTATGATCGGCCCATTAAATCACATTGGTATCGCAGTGCCTTGCATTGAAGAGGCGGTTAAGCCGTACCGCGAAATTTTTGGGATTACAGATATAACCGAGCCTAAGGCATTACCAGCTCAAGGGGTTCGTTTTGCATTTGTAAACCTACCAACGGGGCAGGTCGAGTTGATAGAACCATATGGCGATAATTCACCGATTGAAAAGTTCTTGCAAAAATTCCCAAAGGGCGGCCAGCACCATATGTGTTTTGAGGTTGAAGATATTTACGCCGCCAAAGCCCATGTAGAAGCACAAGGCGCGACTGTGTTGAATGAACCACGCATCGGCGCACACGGTACACTCGTGATTTTCATCCATCCCAAAAACTTTAGCGGGACATTAATTGAATTGATGGAAACACCAAAACACACTGAATGTGATAAGGATTAAGCCATGCCTATTATTACGTCTATTGCCATTTATTTTGTCGTCTGGTGGTTCATGCTATTCACTGTGTTACCGTGGGGCGTGAAAGGGCAGTATGAGGATGGCGGTGTTGTAAAAGGCACAGAGCCCGGTGCGCCGTCTAAACCCGTCATGAAGAAAAAAATGATACAAAACAGCGTGTTAAGCTTGGTTGTTTGGGCAATTATTATGGTGATTATAAAATTTGATCTTATCACCATAGATAATATCCCGTTTTTCCCTGACTTTGTACCCAAAGATATCTAGCTTCGTGTCTGAAGATATTTAGAAAATTTAATCTCTCCTGCTGATTGTAGACTTGCCGCTGACGCGCCGAGCCTCTATGGCTAATAAAACAATAGGAATGTCTCATGCGTCTTTCTCGATATTTTTTACCAGTGTTGAAAGAAACACCTGCGAGCGCGGAAATCGCGTCGCATCGCTTTATGCTGCGTGCTGGCATGATTAAACAACATAGCGCAGGTATTTATAGCTGGTTGCCGCTTGGTTTTAAGGTTTTAACGAAAATCGGTAATATTGTACGCGAAGAACAAGCGCGCGCATTTGCTGTTGAAATGTTGATGCCAACAATTCAACCTGCGGAATTGTGGAAAGAATCTGGGCGTTATGAAGATTATGGCAAAGAAATGTTGCGGATCACTGATCGTAGCAATCGCGAGCTTCTTTACGGCCCAACGAATGAAGAAGTGCTGACAGATGTATTTCGTTCCTATGTGCGCTCTTACAAAGATTTGCCGCAAATGCTTTACCACATTCAGTGGAAATTCCGTGACGAGCGTCGCCCGCGCTTTGGTGTCATGCGTGGCCGTGAGTTCTTGATGAAAGACGGCTACTCCTTTGACCTCGATATGGAAGGGGCTGTGCGCTCATATAACCGTATGTTTGTCGCGTATTTGAATACGTTTTCGCGACTGGGCTTGAAGGCTGTGCCAATGCGCGCAGATACAGGGCCAATTGGCGGCGATCTTTCTCATGAATTCCTTATCCTTGCAGATACAGGCGAGAGCGAAGTTTTCTGTCACGCTGATCTTGTCGAGATGGACGCGCCGGGCAATGTAGACTTTGACGGCGATTTACAGCCGCTTGTCGATCAACGCACGGCGCTTTACGCGGCGACAGATGAAATGCATGACAAAGACGCATTCGAAGCGCAAGTTCCCGAAGACAAACGTCTTTCCGCACGCGGCATTGAAATTGGACATATTTTCTGTTTTGGTGATAAATACTCCAAACCAATGGGCGCAAAAGTTATGGGGCCTGATGGCAAAGAACATTTTGTCCAAATGGGCTCTTACGGCATTGGTGTCTCGCGTCTTGTTGGTGGTATTATCGAAGCAAGCCATGACGAAAACGGGATTGTCTGGCCAAAATCTGTCACACCATTTGGCGCAGGCATCATCAATCTTAAAACTGGCGACGCAGAAGCTGACAAAGTCTGTGAAGATATATATGCACGCCTTGGTACTGCTGGTGTTGATCCGCTTTATGACGATAAAAATGACCGTGGTGGCGTAAAGTTCTCACGTATGGATCTTATTGGCCTGCCATATCAAATCATTGTGGGACCGCGTGGCCTGAAAGAAGGCATTGTCGAGGTTAAAGACCGTAAAACAGGTGAACGCCAAAACCTTAGCCCTGACGCGGCTGTGAACTTCATTATTGAACAATACAAGGATATCTAGCCTTTATGCAGTCAATTGCAGATACACAAAAGAAAGGCGCAGCGCCGTTTGGTAAGTTTGAGCGCAAACTTGCCGCCCGTTATCTCGGTGCGCGTAAGAGCGAGGGCGGTGTAGGGCTTATCGCGGTATTGTCTTTCACGTGTATTGCCTTGGCAATTTGGGCCATGATTACCATAATGTCGATTATGAACGGTTTTCGCGAGACAACTGTTGGACTCACGTTGGGAACCGATGGCCATATGTTTGTGGCCAGTGCTGCGGCTAACCCTTTGCCAGAGCAAATAGAAGCGCTTCGCAGTAAACTAGCAAATATTGAAGGGGTGCAAGTGGCATTCCCTTACACGGAAACACAAACCTTTGTACAAGCACAAGGAAGGTTCTCAGGTGCCAATGTAACGGGTATCAAACTTGAACACCTCAAAAGCATGACGGTTATTAGTGAGGCCGTGATCGCAGGGAGTTTCGAAGGCTATGGCGTTGGCAATTATGGTGGTGACAGGGTGGTAATCGGCTCTGGCATGGCGGCGACATTGGGGTTAACCGCTGGGGATCGGCTCACCTTATTCTCTCCGACCCGTGTCACGACCGTGATGGGGTCTAGTAATATCAGGCGTAAAAACTATACGATTGCAGGTGTGTTTAATACGGGGCTTTTGAAGGCGGATGGTTATAATATTTATATGCCACTAGAACAGGCGAGTTTGTTTTTCAACCAAGGCCGTGCGCCGAGTGAAATTCAAATGCGGCTTGATAACCCCGACATGATCCACAAACTTAAGCCCGTTATTCGTGACGTGGCAGGAGAGCCCGTTTATGTCTATACATGGGAAGATAAAAATAGCGGTTTCGCGACGGCGCTGAAAACAGAGCAGGTTGCGATGCGGTTTATCTTTATGATTGTTGTCGTGATCGCTGTATTTCCTGTACTTGCCGCAATGATTATGCTTGTGAAAAACAAGGGTAAAGACATTGCGATATTACGCACCATTGGCGCGACAAGCGGCTCGGTCTTACGCATTTTCCTCATGTCAGGCGCAGCGATTGGCATGTTAGGCACAATAGCAGGTATCATTCTCGGAATATTGTTTTGCTTGAATATTGAATATGTACAGGCCGCGATAGAATTTGTGACGGGGGCAGAATTATTTCCTGCGGATGTTTACGGTATCGATCATTTACCTGTAAAAATAGTAGCGTCAGAGGTGCTTTTGGTCTCCATTTGGGGCTTCTTGATCTCTGCGGCGGCAACCTTTTTCCCCGCGCTCACCGCGTCCAAAATCGATCCTGTGGAGGCATTGCGTTATGAATGATAATAAACAACCAATATTGTCGATCCGCAATCTTCACCGCTCATTTAAATCAGGCGATACAACACTGACTGTGCTAAACGGCGCGGATTTAGATATTTATCCAGGCGAGATGGTTGGACTTGTTGGCCAGTCTGGGTCAGGTAAATCAACGCTTCTTCACGCCGCAGGACTTCTTGAAAAACCAAATGCAGGCGAAGTCTATATTGGGGGCAGGGAATGCCTGTCGCTATCGGATAATGAACGCACCGCCATTCGTCGTAACTCAATTGGGGTTGTCTATCAATTCCATCATCTCCTGCGTGAATTTGACGCGGTTGATAATGTGGCCTTGCCGCAAATGATTGCTGGGAAATCTGAAAAAGCAGCACGCGCAGAGGCGCAGCGCCTGCTTGGGATAATGGGGTTAAGCGACCGTATGCATCATCAACCGGGTAAAATGTCGGGCGGCGAGCAACAACGTGTCGCAATTGCACGTGCGATTGCCAATAAACCTAAAATCCTATTGGCGGATGAACCAACGGGTAATCTTGATCCAAATACATCGGGGAATGTGTTCCAAAGCCTGTTCGACTTAACACGTCTCGAAGGTGTCGCAGCATTGGTGGCGACCCATAATATGGATCTTATTGCCTATATGGACCGTGTGTTTACAGTAAAAGACGGCCTCGTCGTGCCATACGTGCCTAAGGGTAAACATTCATAAACGGTATTGTTAGGATTGCTTTGCAAAGATGTGCGTGTTGGCTTGGTGGAAACCGTGCCGTTCGCGGATGAAGCGCGATGGAAACCTCAACCAATATGGTTCTCAAATTTCATTTATTAAAAAACTTGAATCAAGAATCCTCATATGCACGCTATTATAATGCATGCCATATGGGTTTTTTGCACGCTTGATCACTAAATGTCAGTTTCTTCTTGCATGTTCCACTTTTGTTCTCTATAAGAAATTTAAGAACAAAAATAGAACATTTAAACAAAGAATGGGTGAGGGATAAAATGAAACAATTGGTTATTGATATTTCGAGTGGGATGGTGCTTGGTGGGGCTATTATAACAATGACAATTTGGATGATGATTCTAGGTGGATAGTTCAAATGACTAAATAAGGTCAGAGAATGGCCTAAAACAGGAATTCATAATGGCGCGCGCGGTTTCAAAATTTATACCCTTACGGTGCCGCACGCCTTATTCTATTCTTGAGGGCGCTCTCAAAATTGATGAGCTTACCAAACGGTGCCGCGAATGGCGTATTCCTGCCGTTGCCGTTACAGATACCAATAATGTATGCGCCGCATTAGAGTTTTCAGAAAAATTGAGTAAAGAAGGTATTCAGCCGATTATGGGCTGTACGCTAACACTCGATATTGAAATCGGAGGCGATCAATTTAACCCTCACGGCGCAAAGGAATATGCGGGTAAGATTGCGATTTTGGCGCAATCTGAAAAAGGGTATGAAAACCTGATGAAATTGTCGAGTGCGGCTTTCTTAGACGCAGGTCCGACCGAAATTCCTCATATCACCATGACCCATTTACGCTCTCATAGTGAAGGCCTGATATTACTAACGGGCGGCGGCGACGGTTTTCTCAGTAAATTAGTCTGTGATGGCCAGATAGATACCGCGGGCGAAGTACTGGGCAAGCTCTCCCATTGGTTTGAGGGGCGGTTATATATTGAACTTCAGCGTCACAATCTCCCACATGAAATTGAAGCAGAACCACACCTTATTGATTTTGCTTATGCGCTTGATCTCCCGCTCGTTGCGACGAATGAACCGTATTTCCTCGATAAAGACATGCATAAAGCCCATGACGCTTTGCTCGCTATATCAGAGGGAAGTTATATCCTTGAGCCTGACCGCAGAAAAGTATCCGTTGAAAATCATTTAAAATCCCCAGAGCAAATGGTCGAATTGTTCAAGGACATTCCCGAAGCCATTGCCAACACTGTGGATATAGCCAAACGCTGCGCATTTCGCAGCCCAATGCGGAAACCTATTTTGCCAAATTTTGGTGATGGTACATATTCAGAAAGCGAAATTCTCGCCCAGCAATCTCGTGATGGTCTTGAAAATCGTTTGTCGAATATTGAGCTTGCGACGACACGGGAAGCATATTTCGACCGACTTGCTTTTGAATTAAACGTTATTGAACAAATGGGTTTCCCCGGTTATTTCTTGATTGTTGCAGATTTCATCAAATGGGCCAAAGATAATGATATTCCTGTCGGCCCAGGACGGGGTTCAGGTGCGGGTAGTGTGGTTGCATGGGCGTTGACGATTACTGATTTGGACCCTTTACGCTATGGATTACTATTCGAGCGGTTCTTGAATCCAGAACGTATTTCCATGCCCGATTTCGATATCGACTTCTGCCAAGAACGACGCGGTGAGGTTATCCGTTACGTGCAGGATAAATACGGCACTGATCAGGTCGCGCATATTATCACATTTGGGACATTACAGGCCCGTGCTGTGGTGCGTGATGTTGGCCGTGTGATGCAAATGCCGCTTAGGCAAGTGGATAGACTCGCTAAACTTGTTCCGTCAAACCCTGCCAACCCTGTGACATTGGCCGAAGCCATTCAAATGGAGCCAGACCTTAGAAAAGAACGCGACCGAGAACCTGCCGTCGCGGAACTTTTGAATATGGCTTTGCAATTGGAAGGTCTCTATCGGAACGCGTCTACCCATGCTGCGGGTGTTGTGATTGGGGATAGGCCGCTTACAGAACTTGTCGCTCTATATATTGACCCACGCTCTGTCATTCCTGCCACACAATTTACAATGAAATGGGTCGAGAAGGCAGGCTTGGTCAAATTTGACTTTTTGGGCCTTAAAACGCTGACGGTTATTGACCGCGCACTGAAATACCTCAAAAGACAAGACATTATCGTTGATATGGACGCTATTCCTCTCGACGATCCAAAGTCGTATAAACAACTCGCAGAGGGCTTGTCTCAAGGGGTGTTCCAACTTGAGAGTACAGGCATGCGCGATACTTTGCGAAAAATGGCACCTGATACGATTGAAGAGCTGACCGCGCTTATTTCCCTATATCGTCCGGGGCCGATGAAAAATATCGATTCCTATATTGACCGTAAATTTGGCCGTGAAGAAATTAAATACCCTCATGCCAGCCTTGAAAATATTTTGAAAGAAACCTACGGCATTATCATTTACCAAGAACAGGTTATGCAAATCGCACAGGTCTTGTCAGGCTATTCCCTTGGTGACGCGGATATTTTGCGTCGCGCCATGGGTAAAAAAGATAAAGAGGAGATGGCCCGTCAAAAACACATCTTCGTAGATGGCGCTGAACGCAATAATGTTTCAGGTGCGCTCGCCAGTGATATTTTCGAACTTGTGAATGAGTTTGCTGGCTATGGTTTCAATAAATCCCATGCGGCCGCCTATGCGATGATTTCCTACCGCACAGCCTATCTCAAAGCTCAATACCCCGTTGAATTTATCGCAGCTTCAATGAGCCTCGAAATCGCGAATGTAGAAAAACTATCCCTATTTCACAAAGAAGCAGGGCGGATGAAAATTGATATTGTTCTGCCGTGTGTAAATACAAGCTTTGCCGATTTTGAAGTGAAAGACGGCAAATTGCTCTATGCACTCGGTGCAATCAAAAACGTAGGCGTAGAGGCCATGCAGCATCTTATTGATGTACGCGAAAAGGGCGGCCCGTTCAAAGATTTGTTCGACTTCGCCCGCCGTGTTGATGCCCGTACCGTCAATAAACGCGCCTATGAAAACCTCGCAAGAGCAGGGGCATTTGATAGTCTTGACGAAAACCGTACTAAAGTGTTCGCGTCTGCCGGTATTTTGCAATCCATTGGTACACGCGCATCGCAAGAACGAAATTCGACACAAGTCAGCCTGTTTGGGGATGTGGAAACAACAATGGTGGAACCTGACCTTGCCGATGTAAGTGAGTGGGGGCTTGTGCAAAAACTTGATCAGGAACTTACGGCTGTTGGTTTTTATATTAGTGGGCATCCGCTAGAACGAGAGCTAGAGAGTTTGGCCAAGCGCAATATCATTATGTATGAAAATATATCTGATGCCAGTGCGCGCCGCAATGAGACAATACGTGTGGCAGGCGTTTTACATAAATGCCAAGAACGTATGTCTCAACGCGGCAAGCGTTTTGCCTATTTGAATATTTCTGATCCAACTGCTGAATATGAAGTGTTTATTGGTGAAAATGTGTTGGTTGCGAATCGCGATATTCTTAACGCAGGGGCTTTACTTGAAATCCAAGTGAAACTTGATTTGCGTGAGGGTGAATTACGTATGACGGGTACATCTATTCGTGCACTAACGAACGACGAAAATGGAGATTCAACACCGTCAGTCACTGGGTTAAACATCTATATTCGCAATCAAAAAGCCCTCGAAGACTTAAAACACTGCATTGCAGGGTTACAGGGGGCGGAAAGCCCGCTTCACAAAGGGAAAATGAATGTAATTGTACCGCTAAACGAGACGCGAGAAGTCGAATTACACCTTCCTGGGCGCTATGCTCTGGATGCAAAATTTAAGTCCGCATTGAAGGCCGTCATTGGCGTTGAAAAAATCAGTGAATTCTAGGCGGTTTAAAGGCTTGCAAGTTTAATTTATACTGTTATACACCCCTCATAAATTCGCGAGCGGGTTTCGGCTGCCATGTGTTGTGGTATGTCGCTTCCGGTGAAAGAGAGATACTTTCCAACCCCGCTCTTAGTCCAACCGGAACAAGGAGAAATACCAATGGCACTACCTGAATTTTCAATGCGTCAACTTTTAGAAGCTGGCGTTCATTTCGGACATCAAACACATCGCTGGAACCCGAAAATGGCTCCATATATTTTTGGTGCCCGTTCAAATATCCATATTATGGATCTTTCACAAACAGTTCCTCTACTACACCAAGCGCTCGTACAATTACGTGATGTTGCTGCTGGTGGTGGTCGTATCTTGTTCGTGGGTACAAAACGTCAGGCTTCTGATGTTGTTAAAGAATCTGCGTCACGTTGTGCACAATATTATGTAAACCATCGTTGGTTGGGCGGCATGCTCACGAACTGGCAGACAATTTCAAACTCAATCGCACGTTTGCGCGAACTTGAAGGCATTTTTGCTGGCGAAGCGCAATCTGGTTTGACAAAGAAAGAACTATTGAAGCTCACACGCGAAATGGAAAAACTTGACCGCGCACTTGGCGGCATCAAAGACATGGGTAAAATTCCTAATTTGATGGTTGTAATCGATACAAACAAAGAAGCGCTTGCGATTAAAGAAGCTAAAAAACTTGGTATTCCTGTTATCGCTATTTTGGATACAAACTGTAATCCAGAAGACGCTGATTTCCCAATTCCTGGTAATGATGACGCGGTTCGTGCGATTGCGCTTTATTGTGATCTTATGGCTGACGCGGTTCTTGACGGTATGACAGAAGGCGCTGTTTCTGCGGGTATTGATATTGGTGCAATGGAAAACCCAGTTGAAACTGCAATTGCGGCTGAACCTGTTGTCGCTGCTCCTAAAGCAGACGACATTTCACTTATTGATGGTGTTGGACCAACATACGAAAAGAAACTCGTAGAAGCAGGCATTACAACATTCGCACAAATCGCTGCGCTTGACGCAACTGCGATTGCAACACTTAATGACGCGCTTGACCTTAAAGGTAAAATCGTGAGCGGTGAGTGGGTAGAGCAAGCGAAAGAACTTATCGCTGGCAAACCGCCTCGTGCAAAAATCGACCAAGCAAAAGCTGCTAAATCGTAAAGCGGGCTTGACGACATTGAATATAGGCAAAACACGCCTATATACCCATTGAAGCAAAGCCGTACATGTTGCGGCTTTGCGCATATTTATAACAATAACGCCCACTATCTAAGGAGATTATGATGGCTAAAATCACAGCAGCGCTCGTAAAAGAATTGCGCGACAAAACATCTGCAGGCATGATGGACTGCAAAAAAGCACTTACCGAAACAAGTGGTGACATCGAAGCCGCAATTGATTGGCTTCGTAAAAAAGGTATCGCTAAGGCGACAAAAAAATCTGGTCGTTTGGCCTCTGAAGGTCTTGTTGCTTTTGCCGGCAATGGCACGACGGGTTCATTGGTTGAAGTTAATTCTGAAACTGACTTCGTTGCGTTGAATGACGAGTTCCAAACAGCCGTGCGCGAAATTGCGGCCCTTTCTGTTGACGCGAATGGTGACATTGTTGCCCTTGCTGCAGCGAAAACTGCATCAGGCAGTACTGTTTCAGAGTTTTTGACAAGTTTGATTGCTAAGATTGGCGAAAATATGAGCCTTCGCCGTACACAATCTGTTACTGTGAACGACGGTGTTGTTGCAACATATATGCATAGCGCGACGTCTGAAGGTCTTGGTAAAATTGGCGTATTGGTTGGCCTAGAATCAACTGGCGACAAAGACGCATTAAATGCTCTTGGTAAGAAAATTGCCATGCATGTTGCTGCAACGTCTCCATTAGCGCTTCGCGTTGAAGACATGGATCCAGAAGCTGTTGAACGCGAGCGTACAGTTTTGACAGATCAAGCACGTGCTTCAGGCAAGCCTGAAAATATCATTGAGAAAATGGTTGAAGGCCGTATTCGTAAATTCTACGAAGAATCTGTACTTCTTAATCAGGTTTTTGTTATGGATAGTGAACGTACAGTTGGCAAAGTTATCGAAGACGAAGCTAAAACTCTTGGTACTGAAATCAAAATGACTGCGTTTGTACGCATGGCTCTTGGTGAAGGTCTTGAGAAAAAAGAAGAAGACTTTGCAGCTGAAGTTGCCGCAATGAGCGGTGCTTAAACCCATTTTTATTCACATAAGTTTAAAATATCCGCGTCTAACCTTAGACGCGGATAAAAACCTCAGCTATATTACCTCAAATGAGTCGCAGTCTGATACTGTTTCCAATCTGATATTTGGGGTTTTTTATGAGTAATAATCTAATATACAAACGCGTATTACTAAAAATCTCGGGCGAAGCTCTTATGGGCGACCAAGCTTATGGGATCAATGTTGAAACAACCAAGCGTATCGCAACCGAAGTTGCTGACGCACACGCAAAAGGCCTCGAAATTGGCCTCGTGATTGGTGGTGGTAATATTTTTAGAGGTTTATCTGCATCTGCCGCAGGAATTGAGCGTACAACGGCTGATTATATGGGCATGTTAGCGACAATTATGAACGCACTTGCTATGCAAAGCGCGCTTGAAAACCTTGGTCTTGAAACGCGTGTTCTCTCTGCAATTCCAATGACCACTGTCTGTGAACCCTATATTCGTCGCCGTGCAGCACGCCATATGGCACGAGGACGGATCGTAATTTTTGCTGCGGGTACAGGTAATCCATTCTTTACAACAGATACTGCCGCCGCGCTCCGCGCCGCTGAAATGGGCTGTGATGCTTTGTTAAAAGGCACAAAAGTTGACGGTGTATATGATAAAGATCCTGTAAAATGGTCTGATGCCGTCCGCTATGAAAAATTGACCTATCTTGATATTATCAATAAAGATTTACGTGTAATGGACGCATCTGCGGTTACATTAATGCGTGAAAACAATATTCCAATAATTGTTTTTTCTATTGCAGAAGAAGGTCGTTTTGGGGAAGTTATGCTTGGCAATGGTATTTCGACCATAATTGGGTCATAGTCCCGATATAGGGACGTGTAATTATAAATTAGGAGAGAAACATGGCTGAGACAGACTTTGATCTTGCAGATATTAAACGCCGCATGGACGGTGCAATAAGCGCGTTGAAGACCGAGTTTTCAAGCTTGCGTACAGGGCGTGCCCATACGGCAATTCTAGATAATGTCATGGTCGAGGCCTATGGCTCGAAAACACCACTTAACCAAGTCGGTGCGATTAATGTACCAGAACCACGCATGCTAACGGTCAATGTTTGGGATAAGACCCTCGTCGCGGCAGTCGAACGTGCATTGCGAGAATCCAACCTCGGTATCAATCCCGTTGTTGATGGTCAAACAATGCGTATTCCTATGCCGGCGTTGACAGAAGAACGTCGTAAAGACCTCAGTAAAGTTGCCGGAAACTACGCGGAATCGGCAAAAATTGCTGTGCGTAATGTGCGCCGTGACGGTATGGAAACTTTAAAGAAACAAGAAAAAGACGGCGATATTAGTGAAGATGAGCTGAAGAAAAGTTCATCGGATGTGCAAACGGCTACGGACGAGCATATCAATCTCATCGACAGTCTGCTTTCAACAAAAATAGAAGAGATCATGCAGGTCTAACGCATGACTATGTCCGCCTCACTTTCTGATAATTTTCCTAACCATATTGCTATCATTATGGATGGCAATGGTCGCTGGGCAAAGGCGCGTAATAAATCGCGCTTGTTTGGTCATCAAGAGGGCGTCAAAGCTGTGCGCCGTATCGTGGAAGATGCCTCGGAACTTGGTGTTAAGTGTTTGACATTATATAGTTTTTCTACTGAAAATTGGTCGAGGCCAAAAGCTGAAGTGGCCGCATTATTTGGCTTGCTGCGCCGCTATGTTACAGATGACCTTGATACACTAAATGCGCGTGGTGTGCGTGTACGCATACTTGGGTCGCGTGTGGGGTTAAACCGTGAAATGCTTCGTCTGCTCGACAATGTTGAAAAGGTGACGGAGACAAATACAAAATTCATGCTCAATATTGCTTTTAATTATGGGGGGCGTGATGAAATTGTCAGGGCGGTACGCGCATTTGCCCAAGACGTTCAGGCAGGGGATAAAGATATTGACGCTTTGGATGAAAATCTATTTGCCTCATATCTTGATACGAAAGACATTCCTATGCCCGATCTTGTGATTCGCACGAGCGGGGAACACCGCATTAGTAATTTTTTGATTTGGCAAACCGCCTATGCAGAATTTGTATTTAGCCCTGTATTATGGCCTGATTATAGTCGTGAAGATTTACAAGACGCAATTAACATATTTAGCGGGCGCGAACGTCGTTTCGGAAATTTAGATGCCAAGGAAGTTGCCTAGATTATGACGGGGGAAACAGAAAATAAAAAACAGGGCCGTTTTAAAACCCTAGGCGTACGCGCAGCCTCAGGCATCGGCCTCATGGTTTTTTGTGGGTTTCCCGTTTATTATGGCGGTTGGGCTATACTTGCATTGGCATCATTATTTGGTATTGGCATGATTTGGGAATGGGTACGCATGACGGATGTGAAAGCATCACCATTTGCCACTTTTATCCCGGTCGCAGGCCTTATAGCGTCATTAGTTCTTGCGCAGATTGGTGATTGGAAAATCGCACTCGGTATTATTGGCGGCGTGACTGTTTTAGCGACATGCGAACGTATACGCAGAGGCAAAGCCTTATGGGCGGGCATGGGGGTTTTGTATATCCTTTTGCCGTGTCTTGCGATTATATGGTTGCGTGGCGATGAAGTCGGTGTGAAATCACTCGGTTTCGCACACCTCATTTTTATTAGCCTTGTTGTAATTGCTGCAGATACAATGGCTTATATTGGTGGTTCTACATTTAAAGGGCCAAAACTTGCGCCAAAAATTAGCCCGAATAAAACATGGTCTGGCTTTATATGTGGCCTTTTAGGTGGTGTTGTTATCGGGGCGGTTACTGCGTATGTCGTAGGGCTAAACCCCGTAAAAGGTTTGTTATTTGCGGTGCCAATCGTACTTGCATCTGTATTTGGTGATTTACTCGAATCC
This sequence comes from Robiginitomaculum sp., assembly GCA_002733905.1. Taxonomy (GTDB): domain Bacteria; phylum Pseudomonadota; class Alphaproteobacteria; order Caulobacterales; family Maricaulaceae; genus Robiginitomaculum_A. Next base: position 80,621 of record NVXK01000004.1, read on the forward strand.
GCAATTAAAAGGCATCTAAGTGTCAAAGATGCGGGTGACCTTATTCCAGGGCATGGTGGTATACTTGATCGGGTGGATTCGTTAATGATGGCACTTATTGTGGCTGTAGCCGCGTTACTGGTGTGTCCAAATTTGTTATCTGGCAATTGGCCTGTCTAAATGACGAAACGCGTTACGATATTAGGGTCGACGGGCTCTATTGGAGAAAATACGCTCAGTCTTATTGCGCATTCTGGCGCTGATACTTTTAATGTGGTGTGTTTAACTGCGAATACAAATGCGGCGAAACTCGCAGAGCAGGCACTTAGGTTTAAACCCGAATATGTAGTTTTAGCGGATCCGCATCACGCGCAAGACCTAAAAGAACGCCTCGCGGGGACGGATATTAAAATTGGTATAGGACGTGAAGCGCTAATTGAAGCAGGATCATGGCCCGCAGATTTCATTATGGCGGCAATTATTGGCGCAGCAGGCCTAGAGCCGACTTTGGCTGCTCTAGGGCAGGGCAAGCATTTAGGGCTCGCAAATAAAGAATGCCTCGTTTGCTCTGGCGATCTATTTATGGAAAAGGTCAAAAGCACGGGAACAACGCTTTTACCCGTAGATTCAGAGCATAATGCTATTTTTCAAGTTCTGAACCAAAAGCGCCGTAAGGATGTTCGCAAATTGATTTTAACGGCCTCGGGAGGCCCCTTTCGTGAGTTCAGCGCAGAACAATTGGCAAAGGTAACACGCGCACAGGCACTTTCTCACCCTGTATGGGAGATGGGCGCCAAGATCACGATTGATTCTGCCAGTTTGATGAATAAAGGACTGGAACTGATCGAAGCGAGTTACCTTTTTGATAGGCCGTCCGAAGAAATAGATATTATCATTCACCCTCAATCAATTATTCATAGCATGGTTGAGTATGTTGATGGCTCTGTACTCGCACAAATGGGCTCGCCGGATATGCGTACACCCATTGCCTATGCAATGGCGTGGCCGCGCCGTATGGCCGCGCCTGTAAAGCCACTTGATCTTATTGAAATTGCGAAACTTGAATTTCAGGCGCCAGATGATGTTAAATTTCCCGCCCTCAGGCTTGCACGTGAAGCTTTAGAAACAGGCGGTGCTGCTCCGACAGTGTTAAATGCGGCAAATGAAATCGTAGTGGCGGCGTTTTTGAATGAAAAAGTTGCTTTTAGCGCTATTCCTGCGTGTATAGAGAGTGTTCTTAATCGCTTTTCACGTGAACAAAGTTTTACTAAGCCTTTAATGTCTGTATCAGATGTTCTAGGTTTTGATGCGCGTGCAAGGAAAAATGCACACGCTTGGATATCGGGGAATAAATAGTGGTACAAACCATAATTGATACACTTGTCGGCGCGGCCAGCTTTATTCTTGTCCTTAGCCTCGTGGTGTTTATCCATGAGCTTGGTCATTATTCTGTGGCACGTTTCTTTAAGGTCGCTGTTGAGAAATTCTCAATCGGCTTTGGCAAGCCAATCATAAAGTGGAAAGCCAAGTCTGGTACCGTTTGGTCGATTGGTCGTATCCCGCTTGGTGGATATGTAAAATTTTTCGGGGATGCAGGCGCAGCAAGTAATCCAGACCTTGAGCGCCTTGAACAGATTAAACTAAATATGCATATGGTGCACGGCAAGGATGCATGGAAAACATGCTTGCATTTCAAACCCTTATATCAACGCGCGCTTGTTGTTGCGGCAGGGCCTTTTGCAAACTTTATTCTTGCGGCTGTTTTATATGCAGGCATAGCGCTTACATATGGAACACCACAGCTTCTTGCAAAAGTTGCTTCGGTGCTACCTGGGGGGGCAGCGGAATCTGCAGGTTTTCAAATCGATGATGAATTTGTCAGTATTAATGGCAAAGAAACAAAACTGTTTCGGGATGTTGTGCAAATTATCACACTCAGCTCTGGTACCGAGTTGGAAATCATCGTCAAACGTAACAATGATTTAAAAACGATCAATGTTACACCCGTGCGTACTAAGAGAAAAGACGCCGCAGGCGGAACATATGAAGCAGGGCAAATTGGAGTCAGCTTTTCAGGTGAGAATGTTGTTTATAAATCTAATAATATTTTAGAAGCTGGCGCGTTTGGGGTTGGGAATGTTTATACCACACTTGCCAGTACAGGGACTTATTTGAAGCGGATTTTTCAAGGTAAAGAAGACGGAAAATCCCTTGGTAGTGTGGTGAAAATTGCGGCAATTACTGGTAAAATCGGTGCAAAAGCTCTGAATGTAGAAGGGAGTGCAGGCGTTAAACTTAAAACGTGGACACTTTCTTTAATCGAGATCGCGGCAGGGCTGTCGATTGCATTAGGTTTCGCAAATTTAATGCCAATTCCTGTTTTGGATGGTGGACATTTAGTTTACTATGGCTATGAAGCTATAATGCGTCGTCCCTTAAGTGAAAAAGCGCAAGAAATTGGGTTTAAACTAGGGTTTACAGTGCTCATTACACTGTTTTTAGTTTTAACTTGGAACGATATCGGCTATGTCGCTGACATGTTTGGAAATAATGGGTAATCCCGGGTAGAAATGATGAAGACTATGACAGGTTCCAATACGCGCACAGAACATAATATGCGTTCAATATATCCATTAATGGCATTGGTCATTACTGTGTTCATGGCATTAGTTATGCCCGTTTTAGCGTCAGCACAAAACGCGCCGCAAGAGCAAGCCCCTGTTGCTGCACCAACGCATATTAAATCTATTCGCGTTGTTGGCAATCAACGTGTCGAGGCGAATACGGTGGCTTCATACCTGCTTATCGCGCCAGGTGATCGTTATAACGACCAACAAATTGACCGCTCTGTGAAAACACTTTTTTCTACAGGGTTATTTGCAGATGTGTTAATCGAGCCAAATGGTGGCGATCTCATTATTCGCGTTGTTGAAAATCCAATTTTGAACCGCGTTATTATTGAAGGCAATAAAGCCCTTAAAACTGAAAAAATCACAGATGAATTGGAAGCCGCGCCACGTTCTGTTTTTACCCGCTCTCGCGTACAGGCCGATGTTCAGCGTATTATCGATCTTTATTCGCAGTCTGGTCGTTTTGCAGCACAAGTTATACCCAAAGTCGTTCAGCAAGAACAAAATCGTGTTGACTTGATTTTTGAAATTACAGAAGGCCCTGTAACAGGCGTTAAACGCATCAATTTTATCGGAAACAATGAGTTTTCTGATAAACGCTTGCGTAAGCAACTGGCGACGAAAGAATCATCTTGGTATAAAATCTTTTCTTCAAATGATAATTATGATCCTAACCGCCTCGAGTATGACCGTGAGCAAATTCGTACATTTTATACAGACAGAGGTTTCGCCGACTTCCGCGTAGTGTCTGCTGTTGCCAAATTGGTGCCGAACCAAAAAGACTTCTATATTACGTTTACGGTCGATGAGGGCCAAGAATATACATGGGGTGAGGTTAAAGTTGATACGGAGCTAACAACTCTCGACAAAAACTTATTGCGGGCAATCGTCCCGATTAAAGAAGGCCGTATTTATAAATCAAGTGAAGTCGAAGGTGCAATTGATACGCTGACTTATGCCGCAGGAGCCGCAGGTTATGCATTTGTCGATATTCAGCCGCAAATCAATCGGAACCGTGACACAAAAACTGTAGATTTAGTGTTTAAACTACGCGAAGGTCCACGCGTATATATTGAACGTATTGATATTGTTGGCAATACAACCACGCTTGATTATGTTATTCGCCGTGAGATGGAATTGGTGGAAGGCGATGCCTTTAACCGTATTTTACTCGAACGTTCTCGTAACCGTATTCGTGCGCTGCGTTTCTTTGAAGATGTTGAAATTACAGAGATACAAGGGGCAACTCCTGACCGCGCAATTGTTGAAGTAAAAGTAAAAGAGCAACCAACGGGTGAACTTTCTTTTAGTGCTGGTTTCTCATCTGCGGATGCTTTCTTGGTTGACTTATCAATTACGCAACGAAATTTACGTGGTCGTGGCCAACTTATGCGATTTGTTATTCGTGCGAGTGCAAACCGCAAAGAGATTGATTTACGCTTTACCGAACCACGCTTCTTAAATCGTAATTTGGCGGCGGGTATTGAGCTCTTCAACGTTACAAATGATTTTATTGAAGAAAATGGTTTCCGCTCTAAACGCTTAGGGGGGCAAGTAACACTTGGTTTCCGTGTAACGGAATATACAACACTACAAGCGCGTTATGCCCTACGAACCGAGCAAACCGACTGTACGGCTGCATTTACGGTTATTAACCCACTTGCATGTTCTCAAAACAATGACCGTCTATCATCTGTGCTTGGCTATACATTTGGTTGGGATCGTAGAAATGACCCTATTACACCAACACGCGGTTTTGATGCATTCTTTACCCAAGATTTTGCAGGGATTGGCGGCGACGTGAAATATCTCCGTTCAGAAATTCGGGGTGCAACTTATTACGGCCTTTTCAAAAATGTCATCGCAACGGCAAAAGTCTCTGGTGGTTATATCACTGGCTGGGGCGGAGATTCTATTCAAACCAATGACCGTTTTTACAAAGGTTCTTCAACGTTCAGAGGCTTCGACAATTCTGGTATCGGGCCACGTATTGTCGTTGTTGATGACGATGGAAAACAGATTAGTCATGGTTCCGGTTTAGGTGGTAATGCATATGGCATTGCTACAGCTGAGGTGAGTTTTCCTCTTGGCGTAGCGTCATTAGTTGGTAGTGTGTTCATTGAAGCAGGTACAGTCGGTCTATTGGATGATGAAGTGAAAGAGCAATTAAATTTGCAGGCATCACAAGTTATCCGTGACGAGCTTTCAATGCGTGCAACTGTTGGTGCCAGTATTTTCTGGGAATCACCATTTGGACCGATCCGATTTGACTTTACCCAGCCGATTAAGAAAGAAGAGTTTGATAGAAGAAAATCATTCCAGTTTAACACGAGTACAAGGTTCTAAAATGAGAATTACAAAACTTATCAGCGTAGCTGCCGCATGTGTAGCAACAAGCATTGTTTTATCAACAACAGCACTGGCCCAAACAACGATTCTTGTTGTTGACCAAAATCGCGTATTACGTGAATCGAGTGTTGGTAAACATATTGATCGTCAATTGACATCTATTGCAAAACAGATGGATAGCGAAATTAAGTCACAAGCAAAACCGCTCACAGGTGAGAGAGAACGCTTGATGAACGAGCTTAAAAACATGAGCGTTGATGCTCTCAAATCACGCCCAGATCTACAAAAACGCGCACAAACTTTGCAAGGTAAAATGCAAAAAACGCAAGTTGAAGGTCAGTACAAACAAAAAGAACTCGAAGTTACGCGTCAAAAAGCGATGAATAAAGTTCACGAGAAACTTACAACAATTCTAAAAAATCTCGTGAAAGAGCGTAATGCAGATATCGTTCTTGATCGCTCTGTTGTTATTTTTAGTGGTGATTCCGTTGATATTACGGCAACCGTGATTAGCCGCCTAAATAGTCAAATGCGTACTGTGTCTGTTGTTCGTGAGCGTATTCCGCGTAAACAACGTAACGCCAAATAAAATGAAAAGAATATAAAGCGCTAATTTTTCAAAATTTGTGCTTTAACATGATTCTAAAAGGGCTAAGGTAAACCATGGTTGATACACGGTTTTATACACATCTTGGCCCTTTTCCATTGGGGGAATTGCTTTCTGGACTAGACGTCGAATATGACACAGCGTCTGCAGATCCGATAATTTCTCAGGCCTCTCCGTTACAAACAGCCACCCAAAATCAAATCAGTTATTTCGAACAAAAACGAAAACAGTCACAATTGAATGAATGTGGTGCATCCGCATGTTTTGTGAAACCAAATAATGTGAGTATGGTTTCGGGTTTTGAGGTGGTCCCGATTATTTCCAATCACCCACGCGCTGATTTCGCACGAATTCTTGACCGCCTCTATACTGCAAAAACATGTCTACCTGTCCAAGAGAATGAAGAATTTGATGATGTAAAGATTTGTAAAGGCGTCGTCATTGGGCAAGGGGCAACCATAGGCAAGGGGACATTCATCGGCCCAAACACTGTTATCGGTCCAGGGGTCGTGATCGGTGAAAACTGTCGTATTGGCGCTAATACTGTTATTGAATTCGCAGTTCTGGGGGATAATTGTCTGATTCATAACGGCGTTATAATCGGTAGCGCAGGGTTTGGCGTTGCGATTTCCGCTACAGGCGGCGTAGATATTCCTCATCTTGGCCTTGTCAGAATAGGGGATAATGTAAGTCTTGGTAGTATGACGGCGATTGACCGCGCCATGTTTGGGGAAACGCAAATAGGTGATGGCTGTAAGTTCGACAATATGGTGCATATCGCTCACAATTGTAAAATTGGCCCACATTGCATGTTTGCCGCTCAAGTCGGAATGGCCGGTAGCTGTGTTATCGGCGCAGGTGTGCTTATGGGTGGAAAAGCTGGTATTGCCGATCATATCACCATTGGTGATGGTGCGATGCTCTCTGCGACCGCATCAACGATGCACGATATACCGGCAGGCGAAGTCTGGAGTGGTATTCCTGCGCTTCCTATTCGCCAACATATGCGCCAAATCAGTGCTGTACGTAAACTTGGTAAAAAAAAGAATAGCTAAACGTATATGCTTGAAAGGCATGTTTTCATGACTGAAAATACGATGAAACCTGTGGACATGACGATTGATAATATTCTTGAATATTTACCACACCGACCACCAATGCTTATGTTGGACAAGGTCGTGGCCTATAATGAAACTGACATTCACGCGCAAATAACACTGTCCGAAGATGCGTTTTATTTTCAAGGCCATTTTCCCAACAACCCAATGATGCCCGGGGTTATGATTGTCGAAGCCATTGCACAAGCAGGGGCTTTGCTTGCCGCTTTGAACAATAAATTTGATAGGAATACGTCTTTGCTTGCTTTCGCGGGAATCGACAAAGCTAAGTTTAAACGCTCGGTGTATCCAAACGAAACACTTTGTGTCTTTGTTAAACTGGTTAAACAGCGTAGCATTTTATATAAGTTTGAAGGTGTTGCAAAACGTGGTGATAAAATTATTGCCCTTGTTGATTTTTCAGCGACCAAGATATCTAAATAATTTAAGTACTAAACCATAAGAGTTTTGTTATGAGCGTAAACATTCATCCTTCTGCTCATGTAGACAGTCACGCGCAGCTAGAAGACGGCGTCGATATTGGCCCTCTATGTGTCGTGGGGCCACGTGTTAAACTTGGCAAAAATGTTCGCCTTGTGTCGCAAGTTAATATTGCGGGTGATACGACGATTGGTGATGATTGCGAGCTTTATCCATTCGTATCTCTTGGTCATCCACCACAAGATTTCAAGCATACAGGTGGCGCGGTAAGCCTTAAAATTGGTGCACGCACAATATTACGCGAGTTGGTCAATATTCATCCGGGTACGGATAGCGGACGCAGAGAAACCGTGGTGGGTGATGATTGTTATTTTATGGTAGGATCTCATTTGGCACATGAAGGTCGCTGCGGTAATCATGTTGTGTTTTCAAATGGTGTGCAAGTTGGGGGCTGTGTTACGATTGGTGACCATGTTATTCTCGGCGGCCTAAGCGCCATTCATCAATTCACACGTATTGGCTCACACGCATTTGTGGGGGGCATGGCAACGGTAACGACTGATGTTATTCCTTATGGATCAGTGGTCGGCAATACAGCTCACCTCGCAGGCCTAAATATTATTGGGCTTAAACGCCGTGGTTTTGACCGCCGCACTATTCGCGATTTACGGTCTGCATATCGTCTTATGTTCGCTCATGAAGGTACGTTCCAAGAACGACTCGAAGATGCTTCGCGACTCTATAGCGATAATGAAGTTGTGATGGAGATTATTGATTTCATCAATGCCCAAGATAAACGCTCGATTTGTTTGCCTGAAGCGCGTTAATATGAGTCTGCCGCAAAAAATTGCTTTGATCGCTGGCGGAGGCACATTACCTCACGAAGTTATCTCGGGCGCATTGCAACGAAACTTGAGTGTGTATGTCGCCGCAATGACGGGGTTTGCTAAAATGTCAGATTTTGACTCTCCTGGGGGGGAATTCGGACTTGGTGAATTTAAACGCATGTTGAAGGTTTTTAAAGCCGAAAAATGCACACATATTGTCATGGCTGGTATTATTGAACGCCCAGACTTTAAAAGTCTTAAACTTGATTTACGGAGCCTTTCCTTACTTCCTAAAGTTTTAAAAGCGGCCGCAAAAGGGGATGATGCACTGTTAAGTATGATTGTCTCTGAATTTGAGAAAGAGGGTTTTTATATACTTGCACCTCAAGATATATGCCAAACACCTCTGATTCAAGCTGGTGTCTTGGGCGCATATTCGCCAACAAAAAAACATCAAGCAGATATAATAAAAGCACGTGAAACCGCACTTTTGATGGGGGCACATGATATCGGGCAGGGGTGCGTTGTGTGTAATGGCCTCGTTCTGGCTGTCGAGGCCCAAGAAGGCACAGACAAAATGCTAGAGCGTGTCGCGTGTTTGCCAGAAAATATTCGTGGCAATGCTGAAACCCGATTAGGGGTATTGTCCAAGCGTTTAAAGCCAGAGCAGGAAGACCGTGTCGATTTACCTACGATTGGCCCAAGAACAATAGAGCTTGCTGCGAAAGCAGGGCTGGCAGGTATCGTCGTCGAGGCAGGTAAAGCTTTTGTACTGGACAAAGAACATGTACGCACGCTCGCCGATAAACATAAAATTTTCGTTCTCGGGTATGAAAAAAACTAATGGCAAACCCACATATTTATATTGTCGCGGCCGAAAAATCTGGCGATGAGCTGGGCGCCAAACTTATCCATGAATTACGTAATCGGACGCAAGGCGATGTAACAATTTCTGGCATAGGTGGGCGCGCCATGCAAAAGCACGGCATTATTAGTCCAATCGATATTACACCGCTTTCTATTATGGGATTTGTAGAGGGTTTGAAAATCTATCCTCTGATTATGCAACTCGTCTCTGAAACCACCGATCATATTATAGAATCTGGTGCTGATGCATGTGTGTTAATCGATTCGTGGGGCTTCATGATGCGTGTGGCTACGCGCCTACGAAAAAAGGGCTATAATGGTAAAATTATCAAATATGTAGCCCCTCAAGTTTGGGCAATGCGTGAGGGACGAGCGAAAGTTCTGGCGGAAGGTGTTGACCATCTTCTGACCATACACTCATTTGACGCACCGTATTACACACGCCACGGCCTTGAGGTAACATATATAGGCAACCCTGTTTTTGATGAAAACTATTCAGATGGTGACGCGCAAAGCTTGCGAGATGAATATAATTTGTCAAAAAACGCACCTGTGCTCATCGTTCTTTTTGGCAGCCGCTTGTCCGAGATACAAAGCTTGGCAAAGCCATTCGCGGATGCTGTCGGCATATTGAAAAAACAAATACCCAACCTCGTTATTTTGTCGCCCGTGTCGGATACAATCGCGACGGATGTATTGTCTGCCGCGAGTGAGTACCCCGATTTACAAGATGTGATCTTGCTTAATGAAAAGAGGAAATTGGATTGTTTCGCGCTCGCAGATGCCAGTCTTTCATGCTCTGGTACGGTCACAACCCAATTGGCATGTGCTGGTGTGCCGAGTGTTGTAGCTTACCGCCTCAATTGGCTTACGTATGAAATTGCAAAACGTCTCTACAAGCCCGACTATGTTTCAATCGTCAATATTGCTGCGAAACAAGAGCTTATGCCTGAATTTATTCAGGGGGAATGTATTGGCGAGAATTTAGCAAAAGCAGTGAACCCATATCTGTTAGATAAAAAAATACGCAATAAATCTCATAAAGCTTTATTACAGGCCACTTCAAAAATGCGGCTAGGGAATGTGGGTGCAGATATAAAAATGGCCACACATTCAAGTGAACGTGCGGCCATAGCTATTTTAAAACTGGTTCAGTAAAATCTAGCGATTACCGATTTGTATATAATCACGTGCCGTTGCACCTGTATAAAGTTGACGCGGACGACCAATACGCTGTGTTTTATCTTCGTGCATTTCATTCCATTGTGAAACCCAACCTGTTGTCCGTGCAAGCGCAAACAATACTGTGAACATAGATGTTGGGAAGCCAAGTGCAGAAAGAACAATACCAGAATAAAAATCTACATTTGGATATAATTTCTTCTCGATGAAATATGGATCACTAAGTGCGATTCTCTCCAATTCCATAGCAATGTCCAAAATTGGATCATCTTTAATGCCAAGTTCTGCAAGAACCGCATGACACGTTTTACGCATAACTGTTGCGCGTGGGTCATGGTTTTTATAAACACGGTGACCAAAGCCCATAAGGCGGAATGGATCATTGCGGTCTTTCGCACGCGCGATAAATTCCGGAATACGGTCAACACTACCAATTTCTTTCAACATGTTCAGGCACGCTTCATTTGCGCCGCCATGTGAAGGCCCCCAAAGACACGCAACACCCGCTGCAATACATGCAAATGGGTTGGCGCCAGATGAACCTGCCAAGCGAACCGTCGATGTAGACGCATTCTGCTCATGATCAGCATGGAGAATAAAAATTTTGTCCATAGCATCTGCAATAATAGGATTTACGACATATTCTTCAGTAGGCACGGCAAAACACATTTTCAAGAAATTCCCGGAATAGCTAAGAGAGTTATCTGGATAGATTGTTGGTTGGCCAATTGAATATTTATATGCACGCGCAGCAATTGTCGGCATTTTTGCGATCAAACGATGCATGGAAATGTCACGTTGTGCATTATCTTCAATGTCGAGTGAATCATGATAAAAGGCAGAGAGCGCGCCAACAGTACCGCAGAGCATTGCCATAGGATGGGCATCACGACGGAAGCCATTAAAGAAGCGCTCGATTTGCTCATGCAACATTGTATGGTTCGTAATGGTATTTACAAATTCTGCATTTTGTTCGGCATTTGGTAATTCGCCGTTGATAAGCAAATATGCAGTTTCTAAAAATGTGGAATGTTCTGCAAGTTGTTCAATCGGATAACCACGATAAAGAAGCTCGCCTTTGCCGCCATCAATGAATGTGATTTGTGATTCAGTGCTACACGTAGATGTATAACCTGTGTCGAATGTGAAATGTCCTGTTTCTTTGTAAAGGGCGCGGACATCGATAGCGCTTGGGCCTGTCGACCCGGAATAAATAGGGAGTTCGTATGTTTTTCCGTCAATGGTTAGGGTGGCGGTATTTGTTTGTTTTATTTTATTTTCCATGGGTCTCTCTAATCTCAACTTTGTGTGTGTGTGTTCTTGTCATAAAATATGTCCAAGCAGTCTTGAATACGTGCGAGTGTCTCATTCTTCCCTAAAAGATMTAAAACCAATGCAAGGTCGGGTGACGGCGAACCGCCAGTTAAACATGCCCGTAGTGCAGGGCCWATTTTCCCRAAACCTATATCTTGTTCTTGAACATATAAATTTAGCTGGTTACCGATAGATTCGGTRCTCCAATCCGAGTGTTCTAAACTAGATAGTCGATTTTGTAAATCACGAAGCCTATGCTCAGACTCAGGTTTTAGAGGTTTYTTTGCCTTMCCWGTAAGAGGRATAGGGCGTTTTCTGGTTAAAAAGTGTGTTTGYTCCGCYAAGRCAATAAGTGTTTTTGCACGACCKACAAGAKAAGGYAGGGCRTTTTCTAAGCTATTCACTTGAGATTCGCTCAATTCGCCCCCGTTTTGTTYTTCAAAAAACGGYCTAGCATAGGCAARCAATGTTTYCGTATCAGTTTTGCTCATATGYTGGCCGTTAATATAGGCCATTTTRTCAAAATCMARKTGMGRHRKYRWWWTKKWYWYWMCKMMRMSMRWAAWRAYWYTRRKHWMTTCCTYKWMMSTKWMYWCWTYMWYKYYSMMDKSYYSYMAACCAAGACGYGTGAGGTARTTMCGAAGYCCCGCRGGAATATATCCCATGYCTTCATATGCATCGACMCCRAGYGCRCCATGGCGTTTGGATAATTTCTTACCATCAGGGCCAAAGATAAGCGGGATATGGGCGAATACAGGCACATCCCAGCCCAGTGCTTGATAGATTTGTTTCTGGCGACCGCCATTGACCAAATGGTCATCGCCTCGAATAACATGGGTGACACCCATATCATGGTCATCGACCACAACGGCGAGCATATAAACGGGGCTGCCATCTGCGCGTAACAAGATAAGGTCATCAAAATCTTTGTTTTGCCATTTCACGCGACCAAGCACGGCGTCTTCAATAAATGTTTCCCCGTCAGGCACACGAAAGCGAACAACGAATGGCGTGTCTTCTGGCGCGCTCATTTCATCACGGTAGGGGGAGCGGAAAGCACGACCTTCATCACGGGAGGCTTGCCGCTCGGCGGCTTGCTGTTCTGCGCTTAGATAGCAATGATACGCATGCCCCGAAGCAATAAGGGCTTCGGCAACGTCTCTATGGCGTCCCTCGTTTTTACTTTGATAGACAATGTCGCCGTCATGTTGAATGCCAAGCCAATCCATACCGTCTAATATTGCTTGCGTCGCTTCTGGCGTTGAGCGTTTTTTATCTGTGTCTTCAACACGTAAGCGAAATGTGCCGCCATGGTGTTTGGCAAAATAATAGCTATAAAGCGCAGTACGCGCGCCGCCAATATGAAGAAACCCTGTTGGTGAGGGCGCAAAACGTGTTACAATTTTAGCGTGGTTCATGGAGAAAGCCTAAATGAGGTTGTAAATATGAACTTATTTTGAAGAACGGGGTTTCTTACCATGAGGCATGGTAAGAATAACAGATAAAACACGGGGATAAGGCATTTTATTTCGCCTAAAACATGGCGTTCGCTCAGGGGTGAGTAAAGACAAACTTGGTAATTACCAAAAAAGTGATATCGAAGAACTGTCTCACGAAACGCATAATATTGGATTCGAGTGGTTTCTCGTGGCCTATGGCATCGGGATTGCGCTCTATTTTGCATGGTATACAGAACCGCTATATTGGCTGTGCCTGCTTGTTTCACTCGGCGCATGTCTTGGCTATTTTTCTCTCCAAAAACATTGGCAATATACGCGGCCAAAAACAAGCACAGCTATTCTTCTCTGCATTTTTTGCTTGCTAGGTTTTAGCCGTAGCGCTCTGCACACCCATGCCGTCCATGCGCCCGTTTTACCTGATTATGAAAGAAGTTATAGTGTTGATGGTTGGATCGAGAAGACGGATAAAGCAGGGCCTCTACAACATTTCTACATTCGTGTGCATGATATCAAAAACCTGTCTGATGAAAATACGCCGTACCGTGTACGTATTCGACTAAAACCGCGTGGTTTTGTCACTGGTGATAATATCCATATTCGCGCCGTTTTGTCCGGGCCTCGCATACCCGCACTCGTTGGCGGATATGATCCTGCACGCGCTGCCTATTTCAATAGGATTGGGGGATTCGGGTTTGCAATTTCTCGCCCCAAAATTTCCAACAATGATAGCCTTGAAACGATGGGGATATGGGAAAGCGCAACGCGTATGATCGCGGTGTCTCGAGCGAGGTTATCAAAACGCATACAAGAACGCGCACCGCCGAAAACGGCAGGACTACAAGCGGCGCTTTTGACGGGGGATAGATCGGCAATACCTGAGGCGCAAGAACAAAGCCTCCGTGACGCAGGGCTAGCGCATCTTCTTGCAATATCAGGGCTGCATATGGGATTGTTAGCAGGGGGAGCGTATAGTTTTGCAGCTTTTCTTTTCTCACTCATTGGCCCTCTGGCACGTAGATATGACATGCGTAAGGCCGCCGCAATTATTGGCGCACTCACCGCCTTCGCATATCTATTGATGTCCGGCGCGAGCGTATCCACGCAACGCGCTTTTATCATGGCGGTGATCGTCTTCGCTGCGATATTGTTAAATAGACGCGCCGTTTCACTGCGCTCTGTGGCACTGGCTGCTGTCATTACACTCGTGATACATCCCGAAAGCCTAATCAATGCGGGGTTTCAAATGTCATTTGCGGCGACAGCGGCATTGGTCGTTGTTTACAGGAGATGGTCAATGAAGCGAGAATACCTTACAGGGTTACGTCCGTTCTCACGTATGAAAAATACCATAGTGGGGGTGTCTGTAACGAGTTTCGTTGCTGGCACGGCGACGGCTGGTTTTGCTGCTTTGCATTTTCACCGTTTTGCCCGACTAGGATTTTTCGCCAATCTATTCGCTATGCCTGTGTTCACATTCATCGTCATGCCTGCAGGGTTTATCTCGGTATTACTTATCCCCTTTGGATTGGATGGGTATGGATTAAAAGTCATGGGGTTAGGACTGGATTTTGTGCTGATGGTTTCTGATTGGGTTAGCGGACAAAATGCGGCGCTTGTGCACATTAAAGGGGCGAATGCATATGTGATAAGCCTATTTAGTTTAGGTTTTACGTGGCTGTGTTTAAGCGTTTACGAAGGCAGAAGATATGCAAAATACATTGGCATCGTTTTAATGTCTGTATCGTGCATTGTTTGGTTTAATCTTGAACGTGCAGATATGCGTGTGTCCGATAGCGCCAGAGTCGCATTTTGGGAGAGTGGGGATGTAAATATTTTGCGCGTTGATCGCAAAAGGGGCGACGGATATGGACGTGCACGGTTTATCGAACGTGCAGGGCAAGTTGATACAGAAATACAAACCTATATCGATACAAGTGCACACTGTGATGAACAGGCGTGTATCTTTGAAATTAAGGGCAAAATTATTACCATCGTTAGCGAGCCAGAAGGTGTAAGAGAAGCTTGTCTAAATTCTGATCTTGTCATTCTTACGCAACGCTCAGTCGGGTTGAAAACACAAGGCATGTGTAAAGCAAAATTCCTTGATCCGCAAACCTTACACAACGGCGGCGCTCGAGATATTTATTTTCGAAAAGATGATATTCTTATACGATCAGTAAATTCTAAACGGCGAAAACAACGCCCTTGGGGGCATTAGATTTTTTTGCAGTACTCTGATTAATTAGGGTATTTTCTAACAATTCCGACGAGTACGCCTTGTACTTCAACTTCATCAGGGCCAAATGTACGTGTTGGAAAATCAGGGTTTTCGGCGATAAGCTCTACGCCATTGGCCGTTTTATAGAGACGTTTTAGTGTTGCTTCTTCATCTTGGACAATAAAGGCAACAATGATCTGGTTGTTACGCGCCGTATTTGCTTTGCGAATAACGGCAATATCACCATCAAGAATACCTGCATTTATCATAGATTCGCCCTCAACCTGCAACGCAAAATGATCGCCATGACCAATCATACCATCCGGTACAGCGAAGCTAGGCCCATCATGTTCTACGGCGAGAATAGGCACGCCCGCAGCAATTTTACCAATGAGAGGTATCGTTATTTGGTCATTGGCAGGTTCAGCCAGAGTGTTCGCGGCTGATAAACGTTCTTCGCCAGGGAGTTTTAACACCTCAAGAGCACGCGCGCGATGTGGTAATTTACGAATAAATCCGCGTTCTTCGAGCGCCGTAATTAAACGGTGAATCCCTGATTTTGATGCAAGTCCAAGCGCATCTTTCATTTCATCATAAGACGGAGAGACACTATTTTTCTTAAGCCGTTTATCTATAAACTTCAATAAATCATGCTGTTTTTGGGTTAGCATTTCACGCTCCACTGTAAAGAACAAATCATCAACATTTAATGTTCTACATGTGTTCTCTTTACGCGTCAACCCACTTTTTAAATGGGTGAGCGTGGGGAACTCTGTTGGTTTAGGGCTTACGACTAAGCAAAGTTTCCGTCGCACCCTGTACATCATCTTGTCGCATGAGGCTTTCACCGACGAGGAAAGCTTGAGCGCCATGTTTGGTGAGGCGCTCAATGTGGGCAGGGGTGAAAATACCGCTCTCAGCCACAAGGAAGGCTTTCTTAGGCGCATGAGGGGCCATGTTTTCAAAAGTTGTCAGACTGGTTTCAAATGTTTTGAGATTGCGGTTGTTGACGCCAATAAAGGTCGCGCCGATATTTATGGCCCTCTCCATTTCTTCAACGTCATGTGTTTCGACAAGGGCGTCCATGCCTAAATCTGTCGCAGTTTTTAAAAGCGCGTGCGCGAGCTTATCATCAATCATCGCCATAATAATGAGTATAGCGTCAGCGCCATGGGCGCGTGATTGTACGATTTGATATGTATCGACCATAAAATCTTTTCGCAATACGGGCAGGGTGCAGGCGGCTCTTGCCGCTTCCATAAATGTCATTTCGCCTTGGAAACTAGGGCCATCAGTGAGAACGGATAAACATGTTGCGCCGCCATTTTCATAATCTATTGCAAAATCTGTTGGGTGAAAATCAGGACGAATAAGGCCTTTAGATGGGCTCGCCTTTTTAATCTCTGCGATGAGGGCGATGCCGTTTTGTGATATACGCTCAAGTGCGGATTGAAACCCACGGGGTGCACTTTGTTTTGCCGCCCGCGAACTCATTTCAAGAAGAGAGGTGTGTGCTTTGAGGGCGCTGACTTCGTCACGTTTATAAGCCGCAATTTTTTGTAAAATATCAGGCATTGGACGCCTCGATCAAAGCTTGTAATGTAGCATTTGCTTTGCCGCCATCAATAGATGTTCGCGCCAGTGCGATCCCGTCTGCAATGCTCTCGACTTTGCATGCCGCGTAGAGGGCGGCCCCGCTATTGAGAAGAACAATATCACGATACGCATTTTTCTGCCCATCGAGCACGCCTTGCAATGCAAGTGCATTTTGTGCAGGCGTGCCGCCTTCAATATCGCTTAAATCTACACGGGAAAGCCCGTATTGCTCTGGCGTAATTTCGTATTCAGTTATGACGCCGTTTTTAAGCTCACTGACCATTGTCGGCGCGGTCGTCGTGATTTCGTCCATGCCGTCCATGCCGTGCACAATAAGCGCACGTTTTGCACCAAGGGCGAGCAAAGCTCTGGCATACAGATCACGGAGCTTATCCTCAAACACCCCCAGTAAAATATACTCAACATTTGCTGGATTTACCAATGGGCCAAGGCAGTTGAAAAGGGAGCGTGTCCCCAAAATTGCCCGTGCCTTTGCCACATTCCCCATGGCTTTGTGGTGATTGGGGGCAAAGAGGAAACCTGCGCCAGCTGTGCGAATGCAATCCTCCGTCTGTGCAACATCAATGTCGAGTTTAACGCCGAGCTCTTGTAGCACTTGTGACGCGCCAGATTTGCTAGAGACGGCGCGGTTGCCGTGCTTGGCTACAAATACGCCTGCGCCTGCGACAACGAAACAACAGGCAGTCGAGATATTGTAGGTTGAAAGACTGTCTCCACCCGTCCCGACAATATCCATAGCGCCTTTAGGTGCACTTACGGCGAGCATTTTACGGCGGAGTATTTTGGCCCCGATATGAAGCTCTCGGTCTGAAACGCCAATGGCTTCGAGTGCACCTAGAACATCTGCAATATCTTGATCAGCCATAGCGCCGCTAATGATATGCTCAAAAACAAGCGCAAAATCATCTGCGCTTAGGCGTTGTCCGCCGAGCAATGTTTTAACCGCCGCCTCGATACTCATTTACTCAACTCGTGCACATCAAGGCCAGCGATTTTCATAAAGGCGGCAATCATGTCATGGCCATATTCAGAGGCAATTGATTCAGGATGAAACTGTACGCCATGAATAGGGCGGGTCTTATGACGTATGGCCATAATTTCGCCGTCTTGTGTCCATGCATTTGCAATCAGGCAATCGGGAAGTGTGCTCTCGTCTAGTGCGAGGCTATGATAGCGCGTGGCATTAAACGGACTTGGAATATCAGCAAATATGCCTGTTTTGTCGTGGGTCACAGGCGAGACTTTGCCGTGCATAATTTCTTTGGCTGCAATAACATCTCCGCCAAAGGCTTGCCCCATCGATTGAAGGCCAAGGCAAACGCCAAAAATGGGTAAGTTTTCAGGGGCTGTCCGTAAAAATTCTAAACATATACCTGCCTCGGACGGCGTTTTGGGGCCAGGGGAAAGGATAACGGCTTTGGGGGACAGGGCGAGGGCCTCTGCCGCGCTTAAATCATCATTACGGATGACATGGGTATTTGCCCCAAGCTCTTGTGCGTAGTGCACTAGATTATAGGTAAAACTGTCATAATTATCGATGATAAGGAGCATGCTTTAAATCCGTCAGTTTCTGTCAAAATACGGCGCGTGCGCGGCGGCGGCAAACAGGGCTTGCGCTTTAACACGGGTTTCTTCAAACTCGGCCATAGGGTCGCTGTCCATAACAATCCCAGCGCCTGCACGTACATGCATAACGCCGTCTTTGACAATGGCTGTACGCAAGGCAATTGCCGTATCCATATCACCGCTCGCAGAAATATACCCGACGGCTCCGGCGTAAATACCGCGTTTTTCGTTCTCTAATTCGTCGATAATTTCCATAGCCCGTACTTTGGGCGCGCCTGAAACCGTGCCAGCAGGAAAACCTGCGAACAATGCATCAAGTGCGTCACGGCCTTCTTGAATCTCACCTTCGACATTCGACACAATATGCATAACATGGCTATAGCGTTCTACGAGTGCGCGTTCTGTGACTTTGATTGTACCGGGTTTCGCAACACGCCCGACATCATTACGACCAAGGTCTAGCAACATTAAATGCTCGGCATTCTCTTTTTCATCAGATAGAAGTTCGTGCTCTAGTGCGAGGTCTTCTTGGGGCGTTTTGCCGCGTTTACGTGTACCTGCGATTGGGCGTACGGTGACTTTGTTATCACGGAGACGTACGAGAATTTCAGGGCTAGAGCCAACAATCGCATGATCATCAAAATTCAGATAATATAAAAACGGCGACGGATTCAAGCGCCGCAGTGCGCGGTAAAGCGCGAACGGAGAAGAATGTAAAGGCGACGAAAACCTCTGACCGATAACGACCTGAAAAATATCACCCGCTTTGATATACTCTTGTGCCTTTTTGACATTGGCACAAAAATCATTGGCGGAGACACTTAGCGCAGGTGTGATTTTTGTTGGCGCAATATGGGCATTACGTAACCCGCCAATTGTAATTTCCAACGCATCGCTTGCGCTTTGCAAACGCGTGCAAGCTTTCGCATAGGCTGTTTTCGCATCAATGCCAGATTCAGTACGCACTGTCGTTGTTAGAATAATCTCTTGTGCAATTTGATCAAAAATCGCAATCAGGGTTGGGCGTGTCATAATGGCGTCAGGTGTCGCCAAAACATCTGGATTGACGTTGGGTAAGTGCTCAACCTGCCTAATCATATCATAGCCAAGATAGCCAAACAGACCTGCGGCCATTGGTGGTAGCCCGTCAGGAATATCGACCTTTGCGTTTTCTTGTATTTCCCGCAAAGATTCTATGGGGGCTTTGCTTTGTTTTTCGTAGGGTGCGTTGTTAAGTGACAGTTCACAGCGATCACCTTGGGCACGCCAAATAAGGTCTGGTTCAAACCCAAGTAGAGAATAACGGCCACGTTGCTCGCCGCCTTGCACAGATTCAAACAAGAAGGAATAAGGTTTATTCTCTGCCAATTTTAAAAACGCGGATACAGGTGTATCTAAATCATTGACCAAACGCGTCCATACGATTTGAGGGCGACCACTTGCGTAGACGTCCTGAAATGCTTCAAGCTTGGGCTGAACATCCAAAGATGTTGCATCTGTCGTCATTACTGATCCACACCAAGGATTTTCTTGATGTTTTCCTCAAGTGTCAACGCTGGGTTGGCCTTTAACATAGCAAGGCGGTAGGCTTGTTGAATATCGCTATTGATCGCATTTTGCGTTTGATCTTTTAAACTTGATGCAATCGCGCCGATCAATACTTCTGAATTTGGTTCAATATTGATGACTTTACTAATGATGCGGTCCAGACCATTTGCGCCTTTGCCACGAACGGTTTCATCAAGGCGTGCCTCGAACAAACGTGCATTGGTTTCTGGCGCGAGGGTGCGAACACCACGACCAAGACGCACAACGGATTGTTCTTCAACTGTCGCGCCTTTTGCTATGCCTGCGGCAAGTGTTTCAAGGCTTTCGCCTGCTGCAAAGCGTGTGGCGAGTGTAGTTTGCAACGCTGCCAGAGCTTTGTCCGTTTCGGTCAAACGCCACGCCGCAAGCGCTTGTTCTTTGATTTCTGCGAATGGGCGTTGTGTACTGTCTTTAATCGCGTCAACACGGACAGCGGCAAGGCCTTTGGATTTGGTTTCAAATACATCGCCTTCAAAGCCAATATCGCTTGTGAAGATTTCTTTTAACACAAGCTCGGCCTGACTAACACCAACCAGATCATTAATGCCGACCATAGGGGCACCCGCTTCGTTTTTCCCAAGGCGGTCTATATAGTCATAACTCGCCGCAGATATTCCGTTTGCTTTGGCGGCTTCTTCAATAGAATCGCCTTCGGCGAGGGCGTCTTGTAATTTGTCCTGTGCGTCATAAATGATTTTTTGCGCTTTTTCTGTCTTAAGCTCATTTAAGATTGTTACACGTTGTGCCTCTAAACTAGGAACAGAAGCCACATTGATATTGGTGACAATGATTGTGTACCATGTGCCAAAGCTGCCTTCTAATGTATGTGCGACATTCTGTTTCTGTGTAAACGCGGCTTCCCCTGTTTTGGGGTCAACCGTCGCGTCTTCGAGAATGTTCTCATATGTCACAGGTGATTCAAGATTATGATTAGCAATGGCGTCATCAATAGATGTTCCGTCATTGATTTCAGCCGTCATCTTGTCCGCAGTTTCTTTGTCGGCACTTACAATTTGTGTCAAAGATCGTGTTTCAGGTGCGCCTAACTGACCAACTTCAACTTTGTAATCAAATTGCTCTTTAATCTCTTCGTCTGTCACTTCCATATCATTGCGTAAATCAGCGACTTCAACACGAAGGAGGGTGAACTTTCTGTATTCAGGCGCAATATAAGCGCGGTTATTTTCTGCGATAAACGTTTTCAACTCTTCATCATTCGGGTCAGCAGGAATTTCAACCGCTTCACGGGTGAGGTGTAAGATATTGAGAGTACGCTCTTCCGTCATGAATTTATATTGCTGATCAGCATAACCGAGCGGCGCAACGATTCCTGTTGTAATAGAGCTTAAGGTCTGTGTTTGACGGAGAGCTTTATACAGGCGTTTTTCATACTGTTTACGGGTTTCATTCTCACGGGAAAGGCGTTGCATCATCTTTACTTCGTCCAACTCGCCCGTAATGACATTATTGAACACTTCCATGCTTTCCACGAATTTACGTGCGTCACGGCGATTAACGTCAATGCCAAGATCGTCTGCGTCAATTTGAATAAGGGCTTCTGTGACGAGCTGGCCTATCACAACATTATGGAAACCACGCGCATAGGCTTGTTTCGACGAAATACGGTCAGTGCTTTTCTGGTTTTCTTCTTTTAGTCTTTGTGAGAAAAACTTGTCGAACTCGACCAATGTGACTTTTTCTTTACCAACCATTACCGCCGCGTCGCGCGTTTTAGGTGAGAATGCATCGGCAACCCCCCACATGGCAAAGGAAATTACGATCAAACCAATCAAGATGGTTCTGAGGTTTTTTGTAATGACACCCATGATAGAGCTAGAGGCTTGTTGATCGGACATTCGTTTTATTCCTTGTTGTTCAGCGCGGGACAATAGCTATATAGTGCCTAGCATACAAGACGACAATAGACCCAAATGCATAGAAATAGAGACAATTATGAAGACATTAATCGCAGCAAATTGGAAAATGCACGGTGATTTGAGTTGGCGGGCGAAACCAAACGCTTTTCGTCGCGCATATGGCGTGCCAACGCACGGCAAAAATTCGGGCGTAGATATACTGATTTGCCCACCTAGCCACATGATTTGTGCGCTTGTAGACGGCGCAAAAGGCCACGACATTCATATTGGCGGTCAAAATTGCCATCAAGCGGAAACAGGGGCCTTCACAGGAGAAATTAGTGCGAATATGCTCGCAGACTGTGGGGCGACATATGTGATTGTCGGTCATTCGGAACGCCGCGCAATATTTGGCGAAACTGATTCGATGGTTGCCGAGAAAGCTGATTCTGCAATAACGGCCAAGCTTGTGCCGATTATTTGTGTCGGCGAAAGCCGTGAGCAGCGCGAATCAGGTCAAGCCGACGAGGTCGTTGGCGATCAACTCAAATCCTCAATTCCAGCCAGTGCAAATGGCGACACTCTAGTAATCGCATATGAACCCGTATGGGCGATTGGCACAGGATTGGTGCCGACCCTTGATGATATTGCGGCGATGCACGATCATATTCGCGGTATATTGAGCACGCGTTTTGGCGACGAAAAAGCACAGACCATTCAAATTCTTTATGGCGGATCTGTAAAACCATCAAATGCGAAAGACATACTCGCACTTACGGATGTGAACGGCGCACTGATTGGTGGCGCAGGGCTGGACATGGAAAGTTTATGCGCGATTGCACAGGCCGTGGAGGGCTAAGCCTACGTGCTCAATATTGCAAAAATAGTTTTGTTTTTCATCATGTTATCCGCATGTACGGATTCAAAAAAAATGGGTGAAGCCCCCCCCTTACAAAAGCGTCAAATTGCCTTCACATTCGATGATACCCCAAGAGGAAATGGCGCACATTTCACAGGGGCCGAGCGCACAGAGGCGTTGATTGCCGCTTTGGAATCTGTTGATGTAAAAGCTTGGTTTTTTGTCACGACGAATAATATAGACCGTGAACATAATAACGGGGCCGCAAGGCTTGCGCGTTATGTCGAGGCTGGCCATGATCTGGCCAATCATTCCCATTCCCACAAATGGTACCGTAAGACAAATATAGACGAATATATCGCAGACATGGACACGGCGTCAAAGGCATTGAAACGCTTCTCTTCTATCGTTCCTTATTACCGTTTTCCCTATCTTGATCAGGGGCGATCAATTGAGAAGCGTGACGTTATGCGTCAAGCACTTCGTGACCGTGGCATGTCAAATGGCTATGTAACTGTCGATACATATGACTGGTATATGGCGGCGATGTATAAAGAATCTCTGCGTAAAAACCACAAAATTGATATGGATATGTTACGTGATACTTACATTGGAAGTCTTATGCAATCCATTGAATTTTATGATGAAATTTCACAAAAAATATTGGGACGTTCTCCCAAACATGTCATCTTATTGCATGAAAATGACCTCAATGCACTATTCATAGACGATTTTGCCATTGCCTTGCGTAAAGAAGGCTGGGAAATTATCTCACCGAACGAAGCCTACACCGACCCAATCGCGCACCATATCCCCAACACCCTCTATCTTGGCCAAGGCCGCATTAGCGCAATAGCACATGAAAAAGGCTGGAAGCCATCCGACCTTGTACATGAACGTGAAGACGAAAACTTCCTCCGTGCAGAGTTTCTCAAAAACGGGTTGCTGCCAGAAGAATAGCTATACCAGAAGCATAGCTATATATGTGCGAGCTTCTCGATGAGGTGATCATAGTGATGAAAACTTTTCTCATTTGATGTTTTTGTATCGGGGGCAAATTGTAGTGAGCGCATGCCTGCGGCCTGTGCGGCTTGCAAGCCCACCTGACTATCTTCAATGACAATACATTGTGAGGGGGCGTAACCCATTTTCTCTGCTGCATGTAGAAACACAGCAGGGCTAGGTTTCCATGCATTAATTTCATAAGCGCTAAATATTTTGTCGCCAAAAAATGATGCCAAATGTGTTAGGGCTAAAGAGTGCCTGATTTTCACTAGCGGTGCATTTGACCCAATACACATATCAACTGATATTTTTGAAAGCACAGACGCCACATGAGGAAAACTACGTAAATGTGCATCCATAAGAACCGCGACTTGCCTCCTGTATGTTTTCTCATAACCTGTAGGAAGGTTTAGTCTGTATTTTGTCTGTATACGTTGAACCAGATCGGCGAATTTCTGGCCACGAAAGTCCAAGACGACTTCATCCCGTGTCATATTCAGTTCTGGAATTGTATCAAGGTAAGCCTGAGCGCACAAAGGTTCGCTATCAATGAGCGTACCATCCAAGTCAAAAATAATGCACTCAAAGTCAAAACCATTCATGCAGAAATCTTAGCCGTATATTCATTAAAATTAAAGCCCTTGATCTAGACATTCTGCGAGTGCTTTCCTAGATATACACAATGAGACCAAATAATGCCTATGAGGCTAATGCAAGCCAAGAAACTTTCATCTATCAATTAAAGGGGTTTTTCCGCTTGTGGCCATATTTATGGCCGAAGGAATTACCCAGCTATAAATTCCGTACCCTTGCGGCCTTGGTTCTTACCATTATTGGCATGTTTGTATTGGTCGGTGCGCCGTTCCTTTTAGGGCATAGTGTTGACGCTGTACGTGTCGCGCAAGAATCTGGCAGTGCTTGGCAAGATGCAGGGRTATTTATMTGTGCGYTRATMTTTGGYTATGGCGGATTACAGCTYTTRTCGATGGTGATCAGCGAGGCACGYGAATAYYTGTTCACSCCCGTTGGRCAATACGCACAAAGRCAAGTCGCAACGGCCACATTCAGGCATATGCATTCRCTCTCCCTKCGYTATCATTTRGAAAAACGAACRGGTGGYYTRTCCCGTGTTATCGAGCGCGGTATTCGCTCTATTGATTTCTTGTTTCGGTTTTTGCTGTTCAATATCGGCCCAACYYTATTACAGCTCGCSATAGCGGGTATMGCCTTTTGGCTCGCYTATGAYTGGCGTTTTGCCATGATCGCCATTGTCATTGTGCTAAGCTATRTCTGGTTCACCATTGTCACAACRGAATGGCGTCTYGCATTTCGTMGRCGTATGAATAAACACGATACAGAAGCAAATTCAAAAGCAATCGATAGTCTTCTCAACTATGAAACCGTTAAATATTTCGGCGCAGAAAAGTTTGAAACCAACCGCTATGATATAGCCATGGAGGGCTACCAAAACGCGGCTATTAAATCACGTAATTCATTGGCAGCCGTAAACATAGGACAGTCGTTTTTGATGAATGCTGGTATTGTGGCCATGATGCTCCTGACCGCGAATGAAATACTTGAAAACCAGATGAGCCTTGGTGATATGACGACAATCACGCTGGTGATGATGAATGTCTATCGACCACTTAACATTCTTGGTTTTGCTTACCGTGAGATTAAACAGGCACTGACAGACATGGAAAAACTGTTTGCCTTGCTCGATATCAGCCCTGAAATCCAAGACAAAGCCGACGCACATGTTTTGACCAATGTTAAAGGCGATATTGAATTTAAAAACGTAGATTTCCATTATGACCAAGACCGTCCTATCCTCAAAAATGTAAGCTTTTCAATCAAACAGGGCGAGACCGTCGCAATCGTAGGCCCAACTGGGGCAGGCAAGTCGACCTTGTCACGCATTCTGTTTCGTTTTTACGATATCAATAACGGCAGTGTCACCATTGATGGTCATGATATTCGCGATATTAGCCAAGAAAGCCTACGCGCCGCTATCGGGGTCGTACCACAAGACACGGTTTTGTTTAATGACACGATTGGCTATAATATTGGCTACGCCAAAGGTGGCTCGACCCAAGACGAGATTGAACGGGCCGCGAAATCCGCACAAATTCATGACTTTATCCTGAAATTACCTGATGGGTATGACACGATGGTGGGAGAGCGCGGCCTTAAACTTTCGGGCGGAGAGAAACAACGCGTTGCAATCGCGAGAACTCTTCTCAAAGACCCTGCAATCCTTATCCTCGACGAAGCCACGTCTGCACTGGACAGTGTGACCGAGAAGCATATCCAAGCCTCTCTCAACGACATTGCCCAACGCCACACAAGCCTCGTCATCGCCCACAGACTGTCCACAATTATCGACGCTGATAAAATCATCGTCATGGACGACGGCAAAGTCAAAGAAACCGGCACTCACAAAGAACTGTTATCTCAAAAAGGGCTTTATCACACCCTGTGGACACAGCAAGAAGACGGGTAATACTCGATTTTTTCCCTGTATGTTTTCCGATAGATGTGACAAAAGGCCAAGTTCTAATAGAGAAGAGGCTAGCTCGTCATGACATTTTCGCCAAACGCATCTGAGTTCGAGATATTTCTACCAACACCGCCAGGGTTGGAGGCTTTGCTGTTGCAAGAAGTCAAACAAGCTGGCTTTAAACGCGCAGAATCGATACGCGGTGGTGTAACGATTTGGGGTGGCTGGCCCGAAGTATGGCGTGCGAATTTAACATTGCGCGGTGCGTCTAAAGTTCTTGCGCGTATTGGGACGTTTCGTGCCTTTCATCTTGCTCAACTTGATAAACGGTCTCGAAAATTCCCTTGGGGTGATATTCTCTCGCCCGGACTGATTGTGAAAGTCGAAGTCGTCACCAACAGAAAAAGTAAAATTTACCATGCTGGCGCCGCCGTAGAGAGGCTTGAGCGCGCAATCTCGGAAGAATTTGACGCGACCATAGCAAAATCTATGGACGAAGCTCAAATCGTATTCAAAGTCCGCATTGATGATAATAATGTATTGATCTCGGTCGATACTTCTGGTGAAGTCTTGCACAAACGTGGCCATAAACAGGCAATGGGCAAAGCGCCAATGCGTGAAACCATGGCGGCGCTGTTATTACGGGCGTGTCAGTATAACGGCAATGAGCCTGTGCTTGACCCAATGTGTGGCTCTGGAACGTTTTTGATCGAGGCAGCGGAGATTTCGCGTAATATGATGGCAGGCCGCGCCCGTGAATTTGCCTTTGAAAAACTTGCTACATATGATTCTGCCGCTGTGCAAAAAATACGTGACAATTGGAAAACACGCGAGAGCACACAGCATTTCTATGGCTCAGACCGTAATGTCAATGTTATCGGGTTTTCAAATGCCAATGCAGAACGTGCAGGCATTTCTGATATGTGCACATTTACGCCCGTGCCAATCAGCAAGCTTGAGCGCCCTGACGGCCCCGCTGGCCTTGTGATCGTCAACCCTCCTTATGGAGCGAGAATCGGCAAGAAAAAGGATTTGTTCGCCCTTTACGGTGCGTTTGGTGACGTCATGCGCGAACAGTTTAGAGGGTGGCGCGTAGGGATGGTGACATCGGACGCGCAATTGGCAAAAGCGACGAAACTACCATGGTTGCCAATGGGCGATCCGATTGCTCACGGTGGTCTGAAAATCAATTTGTACCGTACCGATATACTATAGTTTTATGGGTAATGAGTGGAATACGTCGGATGATAAGCGTTGATTGTTGACGGAAAATAGCTAATGCTTCCAAAACGTAATGAGCAGTATTTATATACTGCGCCACAAATTCAATGTTAGGGCTTGAGTTATGGTTGTTTTGACACAACGTGCGCCGATACAGGTGCCAAAGCAAAAACGTTCGCGTGAGACGTATGAGAATTTACTGTCTGCCGCTGGGAATGTATTGCGTGAAGAAGGCTTTGAGAGTCTGACCACAAATACGATTGTTGAGAGGGCGGGCCTGACCCCACCCGCATTTTACCGCTATTTTGTTGATAAATTTGATATTCTCACCGTACTCGGCAAACGTTTGATGGATGTGCAAAACACAGTGGTCGAGGATATTCTTGACGCAAGCGACGAGCCAGAGAATTTCGCCACCACTGTAGCACAATTAGAAGATATTCTACGCCTGACATTGAAATGCACAGAGGATTTTGTTGGTGGCCCGTGGGTCATGCGGAGCCTACGTGCTGTTCCGTCTTTGCAAAACATTCGCACAGATTCACATATAAAAATGGCAAATGCGATTTGTGATGGGTATTTGAAATTTCATCCAAAAGCAAAGCGCTCTGAAATATATCACCAAGCGCGGCTTTCTATTGAAATCGGCTATGCGGCTCTAGAGCTTATCTTCGATGAACCAAATATTGATCGTGACTGTATCATCCAAAACACCGCAATTGCTATTGATGCGTTTTATTTAACCCCACCTTTATAACCCGACATTGTTAGGCTGAAATAAATCACTCTGCTATTGTTGCAATTTCAGTCAATGGTTTCTTATATTTCGCGACTTTCGGAACCGTAGCATGCGGCGCAGGGTGACCCACAGCAATAATCATTGTTGGTTTCTCGGACTTGGGCCTATCAAACAAGACGTTGAGGAATTTCATCGGGTTTGGCGTATGTGTCAGCGTTGAAAGCCCTGCATGATGCAGTGCTGCAAGCAAAAATCCCGTCGCGATTCCGACGCTCTCTGGCACATAGTAGTTTTTATAACGCGTGCCATCATCAAATTCGCCCCATTTTTGAGCAAAGACAAGAATAAGCCAAGGGGCAATATCGAGATGGGGCTTGTCAGCATTCGTGCCAATAGGCTCCAGTGCTTTAATCCACTCATCACTGGCCCCACCGTCATAAAAACGGCGCTCTTCTTCTTCAGCCGCCAGTCGGATTTTGTGTTTTAGCTCTGGGTTGGAAACGGCGACAAAATGCCACGGCTGATGATTAGCACCGCTTGGGGCCGTACCCGCCGTTCGAATACAGTCTTCAATCGTTGATCTTGGGATAGGGCGGTCAATGAAATCACGCACAGTATGGCGCGTTTTCATTCTCTTATAAAATGCTTTGGCCTCTGCAACGACTTGCACGTCCGAATAATCAACACGGTCTGGTAAACCTATGGCTTCATAACTGATGTGTTCTTTGGCAAACATAGTATATCCCTTGTTCTTTTGGATAAGGCTATCATGTTTTTGGAGGAATGGCATTGTGTATAAATAGGCAATAGACGGCATATAAATACGGCGAGGCAGTATTCTGAAAGCCCTAAGGGGCTATTGCTTGTTTTCGGTTAGCCTTTTCACGACTAAAGTCGATACAATGATAACGATAATGATGAGGGAAACTCTCGGCATATAGGTTTTCACAGATTCGCCCATAACTTCACCAAGCATATGAAACCCTGCGAAAATCAAACTGATGAAAAGAATTGCCGAAAATGAAATGCTAAGCCAGTATTTAATATAGGGAACGCCAAAAAAACCTGCGGCTAAATAAGTGGGGATGCGCGCGAAGGGAATAAACCTCACGCCGACAAGCGTTCTGACGCTATTTTCGACGATTGCTTTCTTTAGTTTTAGTGTACGCGCGTGATTTGCATATTTTTTCGCCCATTTATGGTGTTTTGCCGCCCACCCAAGCCAATATTTCCACGAATCACTAGCAATAAGGCCAATGGAAATCGCAATAAAGATAGGAATCCAGTGCTGAGATTGCGTAACAGAGAGGCTTGCAGCCCAAATTACAGCGCTATCCTCTTGTACAAATGGCGCGATGATCAGGCCAAAATAAAACAGCCACATATGAGGATCAGTGAAAAACTCCATGTATTTCCCTTTTTAGGCCTTGTTTTGCGTCGTTTTTACCATGAAAGCTTGGCATATGTGAAAGGATTTGAAAAGCCCGTTGCACAATCGTTTAAGCCGTGACATAAGGCGCGACACAAAGGCCACATTTTATGTGGATATTATGGGTAATTATCGCTGTCATTATATGTATATGTGCCAGCCAATTTAAATTTGGACGTGAAAATGCAAGTAAAAGAACTTAAATCAGAAGGCTTAAGCCGCTCTTTCGCTATTACGATTTCTAAAGAAGATCTCGCGACAAAACTTGAAGCAAAGATCAAAGAAATGCAGCCTCAGGTGAATTTAAAAGGTTTCCGTAAAGGCAAAGTACCTACGAGCCATATCCGTAAAATGTTTGGTCAATCCATCATGAACGATATTGTGCAAGAATCTGTAACAGAAGCGACACAAAAAACGCTAGAAGATAATAAAATCCGTCCAGCGGGTCAGCCAGACATCGATCTGCGCGCGAACGGTGAAGACGTAACGAAAGGTAAAGCTGATCTTGAGTACACACTCAGTGTTGAAACTATTCCTGAATTCGAACCTGTCGATCCAAAAACATTGAAATTCACACGTTTGGTAACAAAACTCGACGACAAAGCCGTTGACGAGCAACTTGCTGAACTTGCCAAAGGCCAAGTGAACTACAAGAAAAAAGCAAAAACTGCGAAATCTAAGAAAGACGACGCTGTATTAATCAACTTTATTGGTCGTGTAGACGGCGAAGCGTTTGACGGCGGCACAATGGACGGACATCAACTCGTTCTCGGTTCTGGTACATTTATCCCGGGGTTCGAAGATCAATTGATCGGCGTGAAAGCTGGCGATAAATTGGATGTTGCCGTTACTTTCCCTGCTGAATACCAAGTTGAAGCCCTTGCAGGCAAAGAAGCTGTGTTCGAAACTGAAGTTCTTGAAGTTCAAGGCGCAAAAGATGCAGAAATTGACGATGAATTCGCTAAGAAATTCGGCATGGATGATCTCGCGGCTTTAAGAGAAGCTGTGAGCAAACAGGCTGAGGGTGAATTAGAACAACAAAGTGCAATGAAGCTAAAACGCGCAATTCTTGACGAACTCGACAAGAAACATAAATTCGATCTTCCACCAAAAATGGTTGAAGCTGAATTTGCAAACATTTGGGCGCAAGTCGAAAAAGAAAAAGAAGCGGGTCAGCTTGACGAAGACGACGCTAAGAAATCTGAGAAAAAGCTTAAAGCTGATTATATGAAAATTGCTGAGCGTCGTGTACGCCTTGGTCTCGTGCTTGCGGAAATCGGCGCCAAAGCTGAAATTCAAATCACGAATGAAGAACTACAGCAATCGATTGTCGCTGAAGCGCGTCGTTACCCCGGCCAAGAACAGCAAGTTATTGAGTTCTATCAAAAGAACCCAGAAGCTGTCGCGCAAATGCGTGCACCGATCTTTGAAGAAAAATCAGTGGCTTTCATTATTGAAAATGCAAAAGTCACAGATAAAACAGTCAGCCGTGACGAGTTATTTGAAGACGACGACATGATCTAGGAGGCTAAGCCTCATATTTATAAAAGCCTCGCAATTCTTGCGGGGCTTTTTTTTGCCTATTTTTCTTAAATAATAGGGTAGGGTCTTGAAATTTAATTTGGAATGTAAATATAGAAGTAACTTCTCTACTGGTATGTAGAGATCAAGAGATTCGTTTTGGTGGGCGGCTTGCCCGTACTGTACAGTTTAAGGAATATAAATATGCAAGATCCTCAAGAATTATTGATGGGCCTCGTGCCAATGGTCGTTGAACAGTCATCACGCGGTGAGCGGAGCTATGATATTTTCTCTCGCCTTTTAAAAGACCGTATTATTTTTCTAACAGGCCCAGTCGAAGATGGCATGGCGAGTTTGATTACGGCTCAGCTTTTATTCCTCGAATCTGAAAACCCGAAAAAAGAAATTTACATGTATATAAATTCGCCTGGTGGTCATGTGACGTCTGGCATGGCGATCTATGATACGATGCAGTATATTAAATCCCCAGTTTCGACTGTTTGTATCGGACAGGCAGCTTCTATGGGATCTCTGCTTTTGTGTGCAGGTGAAAAAGACATGCGCGTGGCACTACCAAATGCGCGCATCATGGTGCATCAACCTTCAGGCGGTTTCCGTGGTCAGGCATCAGATATTGAACGTCACGCAGCTGATATTGTTGCTTTGAAAAGACGTCTTAACGAAATTTATGTCAAACATACAGGCAATAAATACGCAATGATCGAAAAGACATTGGACCGGGATCACTTTATGACAGCCGAAGAAACAAAAGCATTTGGTATAGTCGATCATGTGTACACAACACGCGAGGACGCGAAAACTTAGGCCTATTTTGGCACATATGTGCATAAAGATAGGATTTAATAAGGTTTTTGTAATAAAAAGGCTGTATCAGCACGTTAAAAATAAGCTGTAGGCGGCACGACCCTTGCATATTGATTGAAAAGTCAGTCATAATGACGGGGTGAATTGGAGTGGATTATGAGTAAATCAAGCGGAACAGATTCAAAGAACACATTATATTGTTCTTTCTGTGGTAAAAGTCAGCATGAAGTTAGAAAACTAATTGCTGGGCCAAGCGTGTTTATTTGTGATGAATGTGTCGAGCTTTGCATGGATATCATCCGTGAAGAAGGCAAGGCAAGTATTTCAAAAGACAGGGAAGGCGTACCAACACCGCAAGAAATTTGTGACACACTCGATGATTATGTTATCGGTCAATATCATGCAAAACGTGTATTGTCAGTTGCCGTGCATAATCATTATAAACGCCTGCATCATGCAGGAAGTACAGGTGATGTAGAGCTTGCAAAATCAAACATTTTGCTCGTAGGGCCAACAGGTTGTGGTAAAACACTTCTTGCCCAAACACTTGCACGTATTTTGGATGTTCCTTTTACAATGGCTGACGCAACAACATTGACCGAAGCAGGTTATGTTGGTGAAGACGTTGAGAATATCATTCTTAAACTTCTCCAATCTGCGGATTATAATGTTGAGCGCGCGCAACGTGGTATTGTCTATATTGATGAAGTTGATAAAATTAGTCGTAAATCTGATAATCCGTCAATTACACGCGATGTTTCAGGTGAGGGCGTGCAACAAGCTTTACTCAAGATTATGGAAGGTACTGTTGCCTCTGTACCGCCACAAGGCGGTCGTAAGCACCCACAACAAGAATTTTTACAGGTTGATACTACCAATATTTTGTTTGTCGTAGGCGGCGCATTTGCAGGCCTTGATAAAGTGATCGCAAAACGCGGTAATAAAGCCAGTATTGGTTTTGGTGGTGAGATTAAAGAGGCAGAAGAGCGCCTGACGGGGGAAATTCTTCAAGGCGTCGAGCCTGAAGATCTCGTGAAATTTGGCCTTATCCCTGAATTTGTAGGTCGTCTACCGGTAATCGCAACGTTGACCGATCTGGACGAAGATGCGCTCGTAACTATTCTTAGTCAGCCGAAAAACGCGCTCGTGAAACAATATCAACTTTTGTTTGATATGGAAGGCGTTCGCCTTAGTTTTAACGAGGAAGCTCTTCGTGCGATTGCCAAAAAAGCGATTGCCCGTAAAACAGGCGCACGTGGATTGCGTTCTATTCTCGAAAATATTTTGCTTGATACAATGTATGATCTTCCGACCTATGAAGGCGTAGAAGAGATTGTCATTAATGCTGAGGTTGTCAATGGCAGCGCGAAACCATTATTAATTTATGCAAAAAAACAAAAGAAGGCTGATAAAGCGTCTTAATCGACAGTTTTAAGCCGAATTTCCCCATTTAATGCAGCGCAAAGGCTTGATATTAAGTGGGGGATGCCCATCTTGCTTAGACACATCTTGTACAAACAGGATGTGCTATTGGATAAGCCGAAATTGCTAAGAACAGTTTGTGAAAACCTATTCTTTTATATGGAAATCGTAAGATGACAGAAACGCTAAAATTACCAGTTTTACCACTCCGTGATATCGTGGTTTTCCCGCATATGGTCGTGCCTTTATTCGTTGGTCGTGACAAATCTATCAATGCACTCGAAGAGGTCATGAAAGCAGACAAAAAAATATTCTTGCTGACCCAAAAAGACCCTGCGATTGAAGACCCTAAGCTTGATGATATTCATGACCGTGGCTGTATTGCGACTATTTTACAATTGTTGAAATTGCCAGACGGTACAGTGCGAGTTCTTGTCGAGGGCGTTTCACGCGCACGGGTCAAAAAATTCACAGAAAATGAAGAGTATTTCGAAGCCGAAGCTGAAATTGCCGAAGATATTGAAGCGAAGACCGATGAGGCTAAGGCCTTACGCCGTAGCGTGTTTGATCAATTTAAGAAATATGGCAAGCTAAACAGGAAAATCGCAGAAGATATTGTAACGGCGGTTTCTGATATGAAATCACCCGCAAAACTGTCTGATACAGTTTCTGTCCATTTGAATGTCGGCATAGAGAAAAAACAAGAGCTTTTAGCTGAAACAAGTGTACCAAAACGCCTTGAAGCCTTGTTCACTTTACTCGAAGGCGAACTCAGTGTTCTTAAAGTCGAAAAGAAAATCCGTGGCCGTGTAAAACGCCAAATGGAAAAGACACAACGTGATTATTACCTCAATGAGCAAATGAAGGCGATTCAGTCCGAGCTTGGTGGTGGCAATGACGGTAATGAAGAAATGACTGAACTTGCCGATAAAATCAAAGAGACAAAATTCTCCAAAGAAGCACGGAAAAAAGCTGAATCTGAAATGAAAAAGCTCAGTCAAATGAGCCCGATGTCTGCAGAGGCGAATGTCTCGCGTAATTATCTCGACTGGTTATTATCAGTGCCATGGGGCAAGAAAAAACGCGTACGTAAAGATCTGAAAGAAGCAAAAGAAATCCTCGACCGTGAACATTATGGTCTCGATAAGGTTAAAGAGCGTATTTTAGAGCATTTGGCAGTACAAACACGTACCAAAAAACTAAAAGGCCCGATTTTGTGCCTCGTAGGCCCTCCTGGTGTGGGTAAAACGTCACTTGGACGTTCAATCGCAGAAGCAACAGGGCGTGATTTTGTACGTGTGTCGCTTGGTGGTATACGTGACGAGTCCGAGATACGTGGGCATCGTCGTACCTATATCGGTTCTATGCCTGGGCGTATTATTCAGTCTATGAAAAAAGTTAAGCATTCAAACCCGCTTTTCCTTCTCGACGAGATTGATAAAATGGGTTCTGACATGCGCGGTGATCCGTCATCGGCTTTGTTAGAAGTTCTCGATCCAGAACAGAATGCAAACTTCAACGATCATTATCTCGAAGTTGATTATGATCTCTCTGATGTGATGTTCATCACGACTGCAAATTCGCTTGATATGTCACAGCCACTTATGGACCGTATGGAAATCATCCATATTCCAGGCTATACAGAAGATGAAAAAATTGAAATTGCGAAACGCCATTTAAGCCCTAAACAGATCAAAGACCACGGTCTACGTACTGGCGAGATTGAAATCACTATTGAAGCAATCCGTGATATTATTCGTTATTATACCCGTGAAGCGGGCGTTCGGAGCCTTGAGCGCGAACTTGCAAAGCTATCGCGTAAAGTGCTTACCAAAATTGTTGCTGGTGAAGTCGAATCTGTAATTGTGGATTCAAGCAATATTGAGGATTTCCTCGGCGTGAAGAAATTCCGCTTTGGGGAAACTGATGAAGTTGATCAGGTCGGTATTGTGACCGGTCTTGCGTGGACACCTGTTGGTGGAGACATTCTTACGATTGAAGCGATTAGCATGCCGGGTAAGGGTAAAATGACCATTACGGGCAATCTACGCGACGTTATGAAAGAATCAATTTCAGCCGCAAACTCTTACATACAGGCGAGGGCACCTGAATTTGGCATTAACCCTCGTAAATTCCGTAATACGGACATTCATGTTCATGTACCCGAAGGCGCGACACCAAAAGATGGTCCGTCTGCTGGTGTTGGCATGGTAACGGCTATGGTTTCTGTCTTGACGGGAATCAAAGTTCGCAATGATATTGCGATGACAGGCGAAATTACCTTGCGTGGACGTGTTTTACCGATTGGTGGATTAAAAGAGAAACTCTTGGCGGCGCTTCGTGGCGGTGTGAAGACGGTTTTAATCCCCCTCGATAATGCAAAAGACCTCGCAGATGTGCCTGAAAACGTCAAATCAGCCCTTGAAATTATACCTGTGGGCACTGTGGACGAAGTTTTATCAAATGCGCTCATTTTACCTTTGACTCCTATCGAATGGACAGCTAAAGACGAGGCCGAACTCGCGGGAATTCTTTCTCAAACGGGTTCTAATGATCAAGGCGGCATTACGGCGCACTAGGTCACGAAAAGAAAAGTGGGTGATTAGCTCAGCTGGTAGAGCATTTCGTTTACACCGAAAGGGTCAGCGGTTCGAACCCGTTATCACCCACCATTTTTCTTTTCCCTTTCACACTTAATAAACCCTGCTATTCCTCCCTATTTTGATTTCGTCAAAATGAGTGTTATCGTGTGACGACTCATTCATAAAGTAAAATGCGGAACGCGTTTCTTGAATGAGGGAAGTGCAGTAATAAACACTTCCTGATATCTATATGGTCGGGGGTTCTTTGGGGATAATTTTGAAATTGAATAGCGTTAACAAGGCACGGCCCATTCTGGCTATGTTTGTCACAGCTTCAATTACGTTATTGGTTGCGTGTGGAGGAGAGGGCGGTTCCTCACCTTCGTCTCCACCACCACCTCCTCCTCCTCCGCCACCGCCAGTTTCAGCAGGGTTTAAAACCGCAGAATCGACTGTACGTTTTCTAAATCGTGCCAGTTTTGGTGCACGTATCAGTGACGTAGAGACTTACACAAATACCGAAGTTTCAAATTGGCTTATAAGTGAATTTAACAAACCTGTGACCCTGTATCGCTCTCGAATCACAGTGCTGGTAGATGCATTACCACAAGACGAAATGCTGTTTTCCGAGAGTGTCACCAATATTTTTATTGATGAGGCGATTGCGGGAAATGACCAATTACGCCAGCGTATGGTATTGGCGCTCTCAGAAATAATCGTTGTTTCATCAAGCAGTGACATTGAGAACTACCCCGAAATGCTCGCTTATTATATAGATATACTATCAAAAAATGCATTTGGTAATTATCGGGATTTGCTAGAAGAGATAACCTACTCACCCGCCATGGGCTTATATTTAACCTATCTACAAAACAGAAAAGGCAATGTCGAAAAGGGGCGTATACCCGACGAAAACTATGCGCGTGAGCTCATGCAACTGTTTAGCATTGGTCTTAATGAATTAAATTTTGATGGCAGTGTGAAGCAAGATAGCGAAGGCAATGCGATCGAGACCTATGATAATACGGACATTACGGGTTTAGCCAAAGTTTTTACAGGGTTAAGCCTTGAGAATAGTGATTTTTATGATCTTTTCAATGATTTAACAGCGCTCTATAAGCCTATGGAAATGTTTGATAATCAACATTCAAAGCTAGAAAAGAAATTCTTGGATATTACGATTCCTGCCAATACGACAGGTGAAGACAGCATAGATTTAGCACTGGATGCCATTTTTGAACATCCAAACGTCGCCCCGTTTTTGTCACGCCAGCTCATTCAACGCTTTGTGACATCTCACCCGCAGCCAGACTATATCCAGCGCGTTTCAACCGCATTCGAAACTGGGCAATATACATTACCGAATGGCGCAAAGGTCGGCACAGGCCAGCGTGGAGATTTAAAGGCCACCCTTGCAGCCGTCTTAATGGACGAAAATGCCTTACGGCTGCCCGAAAATATCCCTATAGCATTCGGAAAAATCCGAGAGCCAATGTTGCGATTTTTTCAGTTCGCACGTGCTTTCAATGTGACAAACCCAGATACATCTGATGAATATGAATTACACGATATGAGCTACGCAATCGGGCAACATCCATTTCGTTCTCTCTCTGTGTTTAATTTTTTTAGGCCAGGATATATAGCGCCCAATTCGACGACTGGGGACGCGAAACTTACCGCACCTGAACTGCAAATCATAAATGAGAGCAGTTCTATCGGTTATATTAATTTCATCAATTTATTTATTTATGGGTACGCGTCAAATGTCTCTGGAGATACAGATCGCGGTGTCGTTCCTGATTATAGCAGGCAATATGGACTTGCCCGTGACGCGAGTGCTTTAGTCAATGATCTTGATCTGATCTTAACTGGTAAAATGTTGAGCCAGCAAACCAAGGATAGCATTATTGCGCTGTTGACAGAAATCCCAATCTATACAGATAGCGCAAATGAAGATATTTATTCACGTGTTGTCGTGGCAATTTCGATGGTCATGACATCACCTGAATATCTGGTGCAGAGATAGGGGGCCGTATGACAGACCGTAGACATTTCTTAAAAACCTCACTGGGCGCATCACTGGGCGCAGGCGCAATGTCATTTATAGGCGGTACGAGTATTCTCGGCGCGCTCGGAAGTGCAAAGGCTCATGCGGCCAACGTAGAGGGCTATAAAGCGCTTGTATGCGTGTTTTTGTTTGGTGGCCAAGATTGCCATGATACTATTCTGCCTTATGACCAAGCGTCCTATGACGGGTACGCAGCATTACGCACGGGGCTTATGTCTAGGTACGCCGCGCAAAATGGGGGCTCTACACGGGCTCGTGACAGATTGTTGCCCTTAAACCCCACCAATGCATCTCAATTCTCGGGTCGGCAATTTGCCATGCCCGAGCCATTGGCACCGCTTAAGTCTTTATTCGACGCAGGGAATGTGGCTATTTTAGGCAATGTGGGGCCGCTTATTCACCCTCTGAACGCCGCGCAATTCGAAGAAAGTGTCATTGCACAACCAAAGCGGTTATTCTCACACAATGATCAACAATCCACATGGATGAGTTCTGCGCCTGAGGGGGAAATTCTGGGCTGGGGCGGTAAATTCTCTGATGCGGCTCTGGCGGCCAAGGCTAATCAACAAGAAACTTTCACAGCCATTTCAACGTCTGGGAATACAGTGTTTTTAGCGGGTGAGAATACAACTCAATACAGCATAAGCGCAGGAGGGCCACCACCTGTTGATGGGCTTCGTAATTATGCAAGCGAGCTTTTAGGCTCTGCTTCAGATTCTGAATTAGCAATTAGCCTGCTTGAGAAACATTATGCAAGCACAACGCAATCTATGCAAAATTTATATGGACGTGATTTAATTGCAATAAATAAACGCGCCGCTGAATCAAATACGATTTTCTCGGAAGCGCTTGAAAATGCACCTACTCTGCAAACTGTTTTCCCCAATACACGCATTGGCCAACAATTACGGGATATTGCAAACACTATTAATATCAAAAATGCTTTGGGTGTTGGGCGACAGGTTTTTTTCGCGTCACTAGGTGGTTTTGATACTCATGACAATCAAGTCAGAAACCTTAGCCGCAAACAAAACCAATACGCTCAAGCGATTGCGGCATTTTACCAAGCGACGGCTGAAATGGGCGCGCAAAATGAGGTAACCTTATTCACTGCGTCCGATTTTGGGCGGTCGCTTGCTGAAAATGGTGACGGAACTGACCATGGTTGGGGCAGTCATCATTTCATTGTTGGTGGTGCCGTAAATGGCAATAAAATTTACGGCGATATTCCAAAGTATGAACTGGGCCATGCACAAGATGCAGGCAGTGGGCGCCTGATTCCCCAAACCTCGGTCGAACAATATGCCGCGACCCTTGGAAAATGGTTTGGATTATCAAATGGGGAGCTTAATGCAGCGCTTCCCGCATTGAAAAATTTTACGCAAAAAGATTTAGGCTTCATGAATGGTCCTGGAATCACCTAATATACTGTGAAAGCCTGTAGTTTTCTGCGGAAAAAAGGGAATGTGTCCACACAAATTTTATTGGGTGGAAAAAAAATGAAAAAGAAGGATTAAAAGCGTTGACGCTTGTGAAAGAGCAGGCTACTAAACGCGCCTTGATAGCGGAAACGTTATAAGCGGGTGTAGCTCAGTTGGTTAGAGTGCTGGCCTGTCACGCCAGAGGTCGCGGGTTCGAGTCCCGTCACTCGCGCCATTCATTAATTTGAATGGCGCGTTGATTTCATTGAAGTTTTTATCTTAATAATGATATTGTTCAAGACTGTGGTGAACAGCCTTCAGGCTCAGGCCCTCCAATATTGATTTTCCCTTCGTCCTTTGCATCGCTAATTTCTGCGTTTTCGTTACTGTAGCTGGTGTGTATGAATCCTTCCAAAACGAAACCATATGCAAAGCTTTGACGAATATCCTTGCTCTGTTTTCTGCCCTCGGGCCGCCTAGGCGTCTCTACGTTTTCGGTTTGGGAATATTCATAAGAAAACGCTTTTCATCATTTTTTAGCTCATCACTGAGTGACGTGCAGCTAACCCTTTAGGGCAATGTCGCTTAGTATCAATCAACAGAAGTGAAAAAACTCTCCTTAGTGCAGGCTTAAATCTGACCATTGTATATGAAGTTGGGCAGACGCCTCACTTGAAATATCTGACAGTAGCACAACAAGGTAGGGCGGTCGTAGTTTAACGTAATTTAATCTATAATTGCGATTGTCGAGATATTCCCATCTATCGTTGAGAGTAAAATGTGTTAGATAATATATGAATAGAAAGTTCAGGATCTAAACCATGAGTGCCGCACCAGTATCTCCAGCTTGCAAATTTATTCGACGTTTTCGTCATGATGAACCGCTTTGGTCTGGGCGGTTTTCTACTGATGGCACGCGGATTGTTGTTCAAGATACAAGCTTCACAAAAACTGGCGATGATTATTGTAACCGCGAATATATTTGGGATATTCAAACAGGCGACATGCTGTATGGCGGCTCCATTGCCCCACGTGGATGCGCGGTAAAATGCGACTATTATGTACCCGAAGCAGCTGATGACGATCTGGTACAACGAGTTTTTAAAGTTGGGTCATCGCACCCGGTTCTTGAGTTTGAAGGCCGTATTTGGTTCGATGCTTCACCCCATTTAGCTGTTTTACATAAGGAGCCGTATAAGCTTGCAAATGGTAGCATTCTTTATAAAAGCCGACAGCTCTACAATTTCGAAAGTGGTAACATCATTTGCGATCTTGATTTTCTCTCCCAAATACAGCTTATAAAAGAACTAAGCTATGACGGTGCATATTTGCTTTGCTCAACAGAAAAATCCAATGAAATGTCAGTATGGGATATTATGGCGCGCAAACGCATCGCGCATTTGGCACCTTCGGATAAACGCGCAATTAAGGGGCATCTAGACTCGATACGAAGGGCTATGTTCCTGCCAGGACGCCGTGACCGCGTTATGACGATCACGAACCCGCGTGTCTATTCGGACGGGCTTGACCCTATGGCCGCGATTATCTGGGATGTGCCAACAGCGCAACCCATAGCGCAGGTCTTATGTGGCGGTGACCGGACGCTTGCACCAAGCCCGCATTGTAATGCATGCGATATTGGTAGTTTCGCCTTTGCCAGTAATGGTACATGGATTGCTGCGTTGCGCGCAGATGGGTATACGGGGCCAACAGAGACGAAGATGCGTGTATTCCACACCCATACTGGTGATGAAGTTGCTCAGTTCGAGATTGGGCAAATGCCACACCATATCGCTGGTGCACCCAATGCGCCCTATGTCGCGGCAACAACATTTCAGAGTCCAGTTGTGCGTATATTCGAGATTGGTTCCAATCAGGAGATTGCCCATTGTTCGGCGCCCGCATTTATGAGCGATACGCCGACAACCGATGTCGCCTTTGCTCCAAGCTCGCCAGACGGTCAGTATATACTGACAACCCATGAAGATGGTGACGCTGTATTATGGCGAATGCCCCATTGGGTTTAAAGTTGGGTTTAAAGTTGGGTTTGAGGAGGCCATTTTGAAACTGACAACGAAAATATACAAGGCGTATTGGCTGTGTCATAGGCTTTGGAAGAAGGTTCTGGAGAAAATTGGACGAAAGTGCATGCCCGTGCCCGAATTGCTCACGACAACAAAGCGTCATGCGCCGCACGATGTTAAAAAAACACGCTCAGTGACGATATTTAAATCGGACTCTTATATCGCATCAGACTCTTGCCATATGTACATTATGCTCGACTATACACAACATCACTATGGAGACATTAGCATTAACGATAGTTATGAAGATGGTAGTTTGTCGCGCATTAATATTTTAGCAGATGAACGCTCGAGATTTGTGTCTGCTATATTCACAGCGTGTGATTTGAGTGTACCAAAGAATGTAGACGACGACCTTATACTGCATCAGTGCTTGGCTTTGTTCGGACATTTGGAACGAAATCCATATGCGGAGATAAGAATGTTTTTGAAAGAAAATAATATTGTATTTACGGGTGAATATTGGCAGCCATGATGCAAATATGATTAGGCCTGAGAAAATGCGATCATCTGAGTGTCGTTGAACAAAGATTTTCCCCTATTATTCTTGAAACATGCAGGCCTATTTTTTTGGGTTTTCTCAGGCTATGAACCTCACCGAAAAGGGGCCTGAATTTGTACATATGGTCATATTTTATGAATGGAAAAACCAGCAACGCGGCGGGATGGGGGTTTAACTATATCAATATATCTCAATATGAGTATTATATAAATACAACTTGAGTGACTGCTTTTTGCATCATCAGCAAATAGTATGTTTGGGGCGCATAGTTAAGTGAGAGTAAATAGTAAATGGTACCGAAAAAAAATATGAAGCTCATGTGTTTGGCGTTTTTAGCGGCAATGTTTTTCCCATCTACGCTATTGGCGCAAACGAACGATTCTAATTATGTTAAAGTTTGTAACAA
Organism: Robiginitomaculum sp.; assembly: GCA_002733905.1. GTDB lineage: Bacteria > Pseudomonadota > Alphaproteobacteria > Caulobacterales > Maricaulaceae > Robiginitomaculum_A. Next base: position 122,802 of record NVXK01000004.1, read on the forward strand.
AGGAAATGTGAACCTCGACTATGTTGCCTATGCAACAAAAAAATCCTTTCTGGGTGGCGCACAAGCAAAAGTATCAGGCTGGTATACAATAAAGCCCCGTAAATGTCAGGATGTGAATTTGCGAGGATATCAAACCGTCGCTTTGGGATTTTTGCAAACAAACGCTAAAGGAATCCAGGGAAACCTTGTCTATAATGTTCGTAATGCCACTCATGCGGGCGGTGCTAAGTGGTCACCTCGTGTCATCTGTGTTTCGAAAACAGGAAGAATAAACGCTCAAAATAGTACGGGTGTTATCGCACAAAAATTCAAGCCGCCTTGCCATGACGGTAAGGTTGAATTGCGAATGTCTTTTGCGGTTAAACCAAATGATGCTTTCCCAACGTTTAATTTAAAACCACGCGGCAGTGATCAGCTTGTCCCATGGTTGCGTAAGGCGTCGAGTGGGGCACCTTCTTCTTCTTCACAAAATACCGGGATGAATGGTATTGAGGTTGCTGCTAGGATATTGCTGGGGGCTGCCCAAGGCCTTGAAGACGCGAAAATTAAAAAATTATCCTCAGCTTGTGAAAGCAGTGTGCTTGTATTCGCTTTCACTTTCAGCAAAGAAGGCCCTGTCGCGGCGTGCAAGTGTTTATCACAACAGATCGTTCGTTTCGAACCAGCCAATGTGGTTTCCGGCATTATATCAAGAATTGATGCAGGGGCTGACTATGAGACGGCCATGGAGAGTATACCAGAAGCGCATTTCGAAAAATATATGGGGGCTTGCGTTTCTACGTCTAAGCCAAAATCTACTTCGGTAAAAAAAATAGAATTAACATTTGAGCAACAAGCGTTGGTGCTGTTTCCTGATCCCTCAAATAGTTTTTACAAAGGCGAACCTGCATTCAATGATCCTAAAAGAACACGTCGCATACAAGGATATATGACGCGTTGGGAGCAATTAAGCGGCCTGAACTTCCTAACGGATCATTGGAGCATGAAACACAGAGTAGGGCGCAGTCCGCATGGTGTTCTCGCGCCAGTTAAGACCCTTTATGATGACTGGCCAAATTTATATACTGCATATGTGTCTGCTGAAGAAACGATTTTGAATAATTACAGGACGGAGTGGTTTCGGGTGGCAACGATTGCAGAAATGCAACAATGCATCAAACCACCCGCGCCCAAACGCCCTCGTGCATGTAACGACCCAAAACGTGCATTTACGATACCTGAATGTTTTCAGTCATCAGATTGGAAGGAGCCAAAATGGTGTTATAATGGCTATGACCGTACGCCCCATATGACCTCGATTGTAAAAACCGCACATGCGAACCAAAACCTAAATGGTAGTTGTCTGGTGAAAGCAGGGTATTATCAAAGCCCTTTGCGGACAACACGAAATAATGGCAAAGAAATAAAAGGATATTTTTTTAAAGATAACCTTCTTAAAAATGCTTTTGTCAGTGTTGAATGTGGGCCCGTCTGGCGAGACTTTGCCACAGCTGTTTATAATGCTCGTACGGACCAAGAGTTCGTCACAGCAAACCCGTTACAAATTATTATATCCAACTTGAATGTGAAAGCCGCAAAAGACATAGCGGCATATAAGGCGCAAATGGTAAGTGTTAAGCGTCAGCGCATAAATTGGATTGCTTCGCAACGATCAAAATAGGCTGTAGCGCTATTAGAGAGATAATGGCTTGGGGTGTGCGTTACTATATTTCTATGCTTAGACAAACCACAATGATAACCAGATTGGTTGCTTTACAAAGTGGCATATTTCCTTTTGACCTTGAAACAAACTTGCTCGCTCATCAAACGATGTATAGGCATCCATTTGCGCTTTTGTTTCTTTTTACCCAATATGGTTCTATTTCCTGACACGCAAATAAGCCAAAAAGTATTATTGAAATCAACAATTTCACACGAGCTAATTCCAGATGAACATTTACAAACAGGGCGAAACTATCTCTTTCCCTTTAATTTGGCTAATTGAGTGAGCGCTGCGTTCACATCTTTGCCATAAGGTGGATGTTTTGCGGAGAGCTCGAACCAGTATCTAGCTTTTTCATAATCTCTTTTTACGCCGTGGCCATCTCTATATCTTTGCCCTAATATGTATTGGCCGAGATTATGTCCTGCTATAGCCGCGCGTTCATATGATTTTGCGGCGTGGGTATAATTTTGTTCTTTATCAGCGATTTTTGCTAATGCAAACATAGCCATGCTATCGCCCTTGGATGCTGTTAGTTCATAGAGCATTTTGGCTGAGCTTAAACTTTTTTGCACGCCCCATCCATTCTCAAAGCAGACTGCTGCTTTTGTCATCGCCTTAACATGGTTTTTTTCTGCTGCGCGGCGAAAATACTCAAAAGCTTGCGCGTAATATTGATCTGCTTTTTGACCCGTAACGTATATTTTCGCTTTTCTGTCAAAGAGCAGTCCTAATTGATATAAAGCTCCGACATGCCCTTCATTTGCCGCGTACTTGAAATTTTGCTCTGCATTCTCCGCCCACTTATATCCTTTGTGTTTTTTTGTTCCAACCCATTCTGATATAGACGTTCTGCGTGTTGCTTAACTATGGACGCAGGAGACGTTTTGCGTTGAATTGGCGAAGAATTGGGTTTTACCGTTGTTTCTTTTTTTTGTTCAGATTTAGCGTATTTAGCATACAAAATTTTTCTTACCCGTAGCTCATCGTTTTTTTGTATGCGTACATATTTTTTATCAATCTCGCATATTTTAAAGAGGTTGTTTTTATGCGTGTTGAGGCTCGCTAAAGCTTTATTGACGAGTTCAGTTTTGCTGGATACGGTTTGGTAATTATGATTACCCGGGGTGTTAAGTTTGCATCCCCTCAATCCGTTCTCAGCGTTGACGAACAAAACGATATAGGTGAATTTGAGTTTCCGTTTATCTTCTTTGATCATCGCCAAGGTTTTTTCCACACCAAATATTTTTTCCAAATGTTCAGTAATACTTTCGAGCAAGGCTAGAGTCAGGTGATTACGTTGAATCGAACTGTCTGACTGCTTAGGTAAAGTGTATTTGATGTAATTTATGCGGCCACGTTTCTTATGTGTGCTCTTCCATACGTCATATCTAGCGTAGTGGTGATAGGTAATAAATATGGGTCTTCGTTATTGCCACCTGATTATTTAAACTAGGGAAATGTCTGCCTTTAAACATCAGCCTTATTCCCATTTCGCAATAGCTAATGCCAATAATTGGGGGATACCATTTTTGGCATCAGCGATTAAGAGTAATCTTGGTATTGGGAAATTGACGAACCAGCGGAAAGTTTTATTCATGAGGCGTTGTTGAAATGTGCCTATGTCGTGATGAAGCCATCATTTCAATTAAATATATGTGGTTTAGATATGCCATCGGGCTTGTGCTGGCGGATTTGATTTGGTACGAGTGAAAAAATGATGATAACACAACAATATCAGCGTTACGCCCTTGATATATGACGAAAATACGGTTTGAAACATTGCTTGTGGGAATAGAATTGCAGAAAACGGAGCCTAAATCATGATTTGGTTATTAATGGGCATATTGGTTTTTGCCGTTCTCTTATTTATTACTAAACCGCTATATATGAAAAAGACACCGACACTGGTCGAAGATCGTGAAGTCGTCGATTATCTTGCACAAATAGACTTGCTTGATACACAAATTGCGGCCCAAAGCTCGAATAATAGCGGTGATGTAGAGGCGCTTACAGCAAGTAAAAATACATTACAACGCGCACTCTTAAAGCATAAAGAGAATACGATTGCAAAACCGAGCGCCCCTTCTTCTTTAGTCTTGTCTTCAATATTTTTGCTCTTTGGATTCTTGACCCTTGGTATTTACACAATGATTGGACGTCCTGAATTGACCAAACAAGGCGCGCTAGAACGACCAACACTCGCGGCGGCGCAAAAATTAAGTCAAAACTCTGATCCTCGGCGCGGGAACAATCAATCCCTTAGCGAATTACTTACCCAACTTGAACAAAAATTAACGGGGGATGGTAATACTGAGGAGGGATGGACACTATATGCGCGGACATTGATGAATCTTGGTCGTTATGACGAAGCCCTTATAGCCTATGAAAAAGTTGTAACGCTAACGGACGGCAAAGAAACAGTTTTGATAGAACAGCAGCAAGCCAAAGATTATATTGCACAGCGCCGTGGGGAGGCGAATGCCACTGTAGGAATGCCTGTACAACGCCCTAAAGGCCCCAATCAAGAGCAGATAAATGCGGCCGCGCAAATGAGTTCGCAAGACCGTGCGGCGATGATAGAGGGCATGGTCGCGCAGCTAGCGCAAAAACTTGAAGATAATTCTGACAACCCTGAAGGCTGGGTACGGTTATTACGCGCACGAAAAGTCCTTGCTCAAACAGATCAAGCACAGGCAGATATAATAACAGTGCGTGAAATTTATAAAGACAAACCTGAAATTATCTCGCAAATTTTGAATGCGAGTGGTTGGGGGGAATAGATAATAAAATATTTCCCTAAACAGGGTTGATGTGTTTTCATCCTGTAAGGGCTCAGGCCACAATGACAATACGTGCCGCGCAGAGTTGACACTCCTCATAAATTTACCATACAATTTGCATACATAATATTTTGGAGTTTTATGGCTATGAGTGCCTCATCACTGCGATCAGCTCTTTTTACCAATGCGGTTTTTTCCACATTGACAGGATTGTCGCTTTTATTTTTTCCCAAAAATGTATCTGGTATACTTGGCTTTGATCATCCCGGCATCTTTCGTCTATTAGGTATATCGCTTTTGTTTCATGCGGTCATGTTGGCATGGATGAGAAATAGACCGACTATTCGAGGTTGGACAAAAATCAACCTTGGCATCATTACGCCTTATCCTATCATTATACTGACGCTCATATCTTTCGGACATATTATAGGCACGGCGGGCATCGTCTTGGCCGGAACCGACGGATTGGTCGTGGGCCTTATCGCGGTTTGGCAATATCACGCATTAAAGAAAAACATGCTGTAGGTCTGACATACTATTTTTTTATTTACGTGTATCAACCTCATTGATTTTTTCGCTAGCATAAATACGACTAATGAAAACAATGCGGTTTTTGGCACTATCAATCATGGCGATAACCCCGTCACTAAAAGCCGCACCGCCAAAATTTGCGCTTGTGGCATGTACATAGTCGGTTTTGTCCATGCCTTGTATGCTCAGCCCATCATTGATTGTGTAGCTTAGGCTTGTATTGGGGGCAGAGGTATGCGGTGTCATTTTTTGCAAGCTTTGATGCCCATTGCCTGAAATAGCAATATAGCTGTCTTCAGCGAAGTCTATGGCATTAATATGAATGCTGTTGTTCGTGTTCGCGATTGTTTTCCATTTCCCATCTATGAGGGTTTTAACAGCCGATTGTGATTTCGCATTCTGGATGAGAACGGTGAGGGTGTCACCGCTAAACACACACGCAATAGTATTTTTAGGAATGCTTTGGCTGTCCTGTGACAATATTTCCACAAGGTCGTCCTTCACCTCTACGGACAGGCTCACAATTTTATTGGCTGTCATCAAAAGTTTTAGGCTGTTTTTTGCAGGTTCAGTGCTCTGGCAAAATACCAGTGGCGCGAGGAGAGGGGCGGTAACTGTTATGGGCGTAAAACTACCATCATCATCGGATTCAACAAAACTGACAAGTTTGTTATCCTCTGTAACCGCTAGAAACACCCCCGGCGCATTGTCACGTGAAAGACCAAGTGTATCCCGATAGGTGTTCGTATCAATTGCAATAGGGCTACGCCCTTCAATGTCCGTAGAGAAAATTTTTCCGTCTGTACCCATAAGAATCACGCGACCTAACCACGGCGCAACATTGTTAGGAACATAGCTTAACGATTGAACCTGCATATCCGTATCAAATGCATGGGTTGTCACCATTGAGATCTTCATTTGGGGCTCAGCGTTTTCGTCTGAGTTATCAGCACACGCGTAAAGGCTGAGAACAGCCGTCGAAACGCATAGAGATTTAAGAATTGAGCGCATATTTTATCCATTTCGTATCTGTATTTTTCCTGCTAATTCACCCTGTGGATAAATGCCAGTGAATAATGCCGCATTTTGGCGGTATTATAATACCTCTCTCTTAACGCATTGTTTTTATGAGGAAAATAGATAAAGTACAGAAAAGAGTTGACCAAGCCCTTACACGCTCCTAAGAGAACCAAGTTATTCCATATAGGCGTGAATTTTTTCGTCTATGATCACAAGGTTAAGTCATGAAAACTACAAAATTTCTAACGACGGCTGAGATTGAAAAGAAATGGATCATTATCGACGCTGAAAACGTTGTTACTGGTCGTCTTGCTTCTTTTATCGCAATGCGTCTTCGCGGCAAGCATTTGCCAACATATACTCCACATAATGATTGCGGTGACCATGTTGTCGTTATCAATGCTGAAAAAGTGCATCTCACAGGTAAAAAGCTTAAAAACAAAGTTTATTATCGCCATACTGGTTATCCAGGTGGTTTGAAAGAAACAACAGCAGGTAAAATTCTTGAAGGTCGTTTCCCAGAGCGCGTTATGCGTAAAGCGGTACAACGTATGTTGCCAAAAGAAAGCCCACTTGCACGCCAACAGCTTTCAAATTTACATGTATATGCGGGACCAGATCACAAGCATACGGCACAACAGCCAGAGCTTATCGATTTCGCGTCACATAATCCTAAAAACGTACGTAGAAACTAGGGGACACAGATATGTCTGAAACAAAAACACTAGAAGACTTAAAAGAAGTCATGGGCGACGCACCTGTCGTAACTGCGGACGGTACAGTCGTAGAAGCTGCTGCACTTCCAGAGCCAAAGATCGATGATCTTGGTCGTGCATATGCAACAGGTAAACGTAAAAACTCAATTGCTCGCGTTTGGATCAAACCAGGTAGCGGCAAAATCATCATCAATGGCCGTGAACAAGAAGTTTACTTCGCGCGTCCAGTGCTTCGTCTTATCATTCGTCAGCCTTTCGAAGCTGCGGAACGTGTAGACAGCTATGACGTTATGGCAACAGTAAAAGGCGGCGGTTTGTCTGGCCAAGCTGGTGCAGTTCGTCACGGCATTTCTAAAGCACTTACATATTACGAGCCAGCGCTGCGTACAGCGTTGAAAGCCGGTGGCTTTATGACACGCGATAGTCGTGTTGTTGAACGTAAAAAATACGGTCGTGCTAAGGCGCGTAAGAGCTTCCAGTTCTCGAAACGTTAAGCAAAAAGACAGACATTTATGTCTATTTATTGTGGACGCTCTTCGGGGCGTCCATTTTTTTTGGAATTTTATACAATTGGGTGAGTCATGCAGAAACTAAAAACCGCAATTCTTGGCGCGTCAGGCTATACAGGCGCCGAAGCCGTTCGCCTGATCAACAATCATCCAAAGCTGACGATTTCCGCACTCACTGCTAACCGCCATGCGGGTAAAGCCTACGGCGAAGTTTACCCTCATCTTGCCCATTCAGGCTATCCAAAGCTTGCCAAATGGGAAGATGTGAAATGGGACGAGATCGATGTTGTCTTCGCCTGCCTGCCACACGGCGCAAGCGAAGAAACAATTGCAATCGTCTCTAACAATGTCTCCAAAATCGTTGATTTATCAGCAGATTTCCGCCTCAAGGACGCAGACCTTTACGCCCGTACTTATGGCCGTACACATACTGCGCCCAAATTACTCGACAAAGCAATCTATGGCCTGAGCGAATACGCACGCGACGACCTTGCAGGTGCGAGCCTTACGGCCTGTCCGGGGTGTTATCCAACGGCGAGCCTGCTCGCGCTCTTGCCTGCCATGCCGCATATCGACCCGTCCAACATCATTATTGACGCGAAAACAGGAATTAGTGGCGCAGGGCGCAAAGAAAACCTCGCATTCCTCTACCCTGAAAGCGCAGAGGGCGCACATGCTTACGCCATAGGCAATCACCGTCACGGCCCCGAAATTGACCAAATGCTCACCAATGCGATTGGCCAAAATGTCGAAGTCAGCTTCACCCCCCATCTTGTCCCGATGAATAGAGGCATGATCGCCACATGTTATGTGAAACTCAACGACGGCATGAACCTCGCCGATCTCCGCGCTGTCTATGAAACACGCTACAAGGATGAACCCTTCGTCCATGTCGAAGCAGAGGGCATTGTACCGCACACACGCCATGTTCGCGCCTCAAACCAGTGTCGCATAGGCATATTCGCAGATCGCCGCGCAGGGCACGCTATCATCATCTCTGTCATAGACAATTTGACCAAGGGCAGCTCTGGCCAAGCCCTCCAAAACCTCAACCTGATGATGGAGTGGGACGAAACCCTCGGCCTCGACATGGTACCTGTATTCCCATAGTCTTTGGCTATGAAATTCACGCACTGCATAGCCACGCTCGACGATGCCTCGGCGATTAAAACGCTCATGGCGCTCTCAATGGCAAAGCTCTTGCCTGATGTGCTGAGTAAAGAACAAGCGGAGAAATCCGAAGCCTCTATGGGCGCAACGCCGTCAAAGTCCCCACAATTTTCATGCGGAAAACGCTAATTACGCCGAATAAATATCAAGATGTGCCTTAGGCGGCGTAGCAGACATTTTTGTCAACGCAGCAAATAACCGTTCCGCGTTCACGCCATCGTCTTTAAGTTTACGTGCGATAGGTTTCGGTAGAAAACCAATGTGGAAAGTCGAGACAACACTCGGATTGCCAATGATTTCAATATAGCCCATGACCTTAATCGCGTTCGGATCATAATCATTATTGAGGTCTTTGACTAATCTAAGCCCGATAATGTCTTCTTCTGTCTCAACTTTGTCAATCGCGTCAAGAAACTCTTTGAAATTATCAGCGCGAAATTTAAGCCCCGCAATAAGAACATTAGACTCCATAAGGCGCGCAGATCGCTCAGCCTGTTCAGTAGGTTTTAATGTATACATTGATCGACACTCCACGTTAACGATGAACGCACGCTATAACGCCTAAGATTACCAAGTCAATCTAAGTTAGTCAGAAGGGCACAAATGAAATTTGGGGGCAAGACGATCGAATTAACTAACTGTAGATATATTGGCTAAAGGCTATCGCCCCATATCCCAACCCCACATTTGCCAACTGTTCTAAGTAAAGTTTCATATCAGTTTGTCAAAATAATTGTTGCACCTTATAAAGGCTATGCCAAGTTAGTTTAAAATATCTATCCTTATTTTCCAGCGACCTATGGCGCGGAGGGATGATCAAACGCAGGCACTAGGACCATGTTTCCGCCGTCTGTTAATTCATTTCTGATCTCAATATAGGGCTTATATTCTTCTGAAGAATACCATTCTTTCACCACAGACATAGACGGAAACTTAATGATTACTGTTGACTTGTGATCCCATTTCCCTTCCAAAACTTGCGGATCGGGAGATATAGCCACAATATTTGCGCCGATACTCTGCAAATGCTCTACTACTGGGATCGCGTACTGGGTTGTATAGGGGGCAGAATCTGGGATGGTAAGTTGTACGATTAAATATACGGGACTCTGTGGGTTGGCCCTTTCCACGGTCTCAGATTCGTTATGTTGTTGTGCAGTCAATTTATGGTTGTTTTCAGCACACCCAAACAACGGAATAAAAATACAGGCCGTTAATAATAATGTTTTCATGAATTAAATCCCTCTGTTTTATTTATTACACCACATATATGCGAATGAATTCAATATACATTTTCAAGCTCTTCACGCTATTATTACATTTCCATTTTTGTATTGATATTGGCAATGTTAAATTTTAAACTGTGGTAATTTGCAAATGTTTGGATGGTTTTGTACCATTGTGTTTTTCGTTTTTACGGAAAATTTACTGGTGTCATGAAGGCTCCCTTTTGTGACGTATACAATAGAGGCCTACCCGTAAAAAGCAAGAGAGATGATTTGCAGTGTTTTGGTCTAGACCCGTATCGTGGCAATGTGTATATGCCTAAGTAAATATAAGTATGTGAATATGACGAAGGCTAGAAAAACATGGTTTGGAATAGGAATAGGGCGGTTGCGCTAAATGATGATCTCGATATTTTATTGGGGGATTTGTTTAATGAGTGGGGGCTGGAGAATTTGCCCGACGGCGAAGCCATGCTTAAAAAATATCTGCCCTTGCGTTCACTGGATTTCACCAATGAAATTGTTGTATGTGCAGGCATGAAAGTAGAAGACGAAACCAATTTGGCGCGCCGCATTAAACGCAAATTCGTGCAACGCTATGGCCAAACCGTCTCGACCGCCAGTTATGGGCGCGAATATTAGGCGCATATTTACGCGTCCTTATTAATTAATCCACGTTTTGCCAAACACCCCTATATTACAAATGTTCCTTCATTAAAGGCATCAATCGTACGTTAGTTTGAGGTGAAGGAAAATGTCAGCATATGTGTTGTGGAATGTGACGTCCCACACATATTATGTCGCGGCACCCCAAGGGCACTTCCTCGCTATGCTCAGGGCGCGTGTGCTAAGAGTTGGCCGTCGCGCTTGAGGTGAGAGCGAAGTTTCGTAATCTTGCTAAGAGGAACGTATAAAAAATGACATTTCCGTACCCCAAGGGTATTCCGTCGTGCATGTGGTTTTAGCTATCACGAAACATTTATACACTCCCACGGTATCCGGTGAAGGTCGGAGCCACGCGGACAGGCCTTGCTAAAAGGTTGAGAATACAAGCAAAACGTCGAAGGGAGACCTTGTGGCGATAATTGTGTTGGCGCGTTCGTATAAAAGTTTAATGCAAATTTCACGTGACCGAGTGCAAGATTTCGCGCATATTCAAATTTCTTTAAAATATGCGAATCTAGCAGGGTGTTATGAAACCAAAAATCGGCCTTAAAATTTTATGTCTCAGCATGGTTGTCGCACTGTCTGCTTGTACGACGGTAAAGCAAAAGATTTCTGACTTGGATTTCATCAAATTACCAGAATTTCGCGAAGACGCCGAAAATATTGGCAATTATCTCAGCGTAGCAAATGCGCCGCAAACGCCGACAGATGTGCGTTCGGATGCGGCTTGGGATAATTCTGTACGCGAACTCATAGCCGTTGGGAATTCATTTAAGGTACCAGACGGCGAACCTGTCCTCAGCGAAACCGAGATTGAACAAAAAATGCAAATGCTACGTGCCCAAGTCGACGAATATAAGCGCGACGACCCGCAATAAAAGTGACAAACTTTGTATCAAATGCGCCACTGCTCGATGTGCAAGATTCTGTACGTGGGCGGAAATGGGTTTTGCGCTGTGGTGATGACGATAAAATCATCGCCCTTACACGCACTGGCCTTTCACAAACAAGCGCGCAGCTCTTGGCAGGGCGAGGGATAACACCGCAAGACGCGCAGAATTTCCTCAACCCAACACTTCGCAATCTCTTGCCAGATCCGTCGTCTCTCCAAGACATGGACAAAGCCGCGAAACATATTCTGGACGCAGTCCAAGCCCGTAAAAAAATCACAGTCTTCGCCGACTATGACGTTGACGGCGGCACAAGCGCCGCCCAACTCATCCGCTGGGCAAGAGCGATTGGCATAACATTCGGCCTCTATGTACCAGACCGTATCAAAGAAGGTTATGGGCCAAGCGAACAGGCCTTTCGCCAACTTAAGGACGAGGGCAATGACCTCGTCATAACAGTAGATTGCGGCGCGTCCGCGACACAGGCATTACACACAGCCGCCGAAATCGAACTGCCCGTCATCGTCATTGATCACCATATGATGGTCGGCGATTTACCGCCGACATTGGCGCTCGTAAATCCAAACCGCGCAGACGACACATCGGGGCTAGGGCATTTGGCGGCGGCAGGCGTGACATTCGTTCTGCTCGTGGCGCTGAACAGAGAAGCCAAGGCGAGGGGAATGCAAAACACGCCCAACTTGCTCGACTTTCTTGACTTGACCGCGCTTGGGACGATTTGTGACGTTGTACCGCTCAAAGGCCTTAACCGCGCATTTGTGGCGCAAGGGCTAAAAGTCCTAACGGCCAACCCAAATTTCGGTTTAGCGGCTTTAGCCGATGTAGCAGGGGTAAGCGCGCCGTTCACGACCTATCACGGCGGCTTTATACTCGGGCCACGCATCAATGCGGGTGGACGTATTGGGCAGGCCGATATGGGCGCAAAACTATTGTCCAGTGATGACGAGGCAGAAGTCATTGGCTACGCGCAAGAACTTGATAAAATTAACGCCGAGCGCAAATTGCTCCAAGACCGTATTTTGGAAGAAGCAAAGGCAAAAGCCGCAAGCCTCCCCAAAGACCACAAGGTGACGATTGTGGCTATGGAGGGCTGGCACGCAGGGGTTATCGGCATTGTGGCAGGACGGCTGAAAGATTTGTATGGACGGCCTGCGATTGTCATTGGCGTTGATGAATATGGAGCAGGTAAAGGCTCTGGACGGTCATTATCCGGGGTTAACCTTGGCGCGGCTATTCATTTGGCCAAAGAGAAGGGGCTGATTGAGGCTGGCGGCGGTCACGAGATGGCGGCAGGGCTGACGGTTCATAAAGATAAAATTGAGGCTTTTAGTCAATTCATGGAAATGCATTTGGCGGCTGAAGTCGAGCAAGCCCGTAAAAACTCGACGTTCAAAGTCGATGTGCTTTTGCATCCATCTGCGGTGAATGCCGCACTGATAGAAGAAATAGAATCCGTAGGGCCGTATGGTGCCAATATGCCAGAACCCGTTTTCGCATTTGCCAATATGCGTATCAGCTACGCAAAACGGTTGAATGGGGGACATGTGAGATGTGCTTTTGAAGATAATTCAGGGGTGCGTTTATCGGGAATCGCTTTTCGCGCAGAGGAAAACGGCATGGCGGACATACTTTTAACGCCCAACCCACCAATCGTGCATGTGGCTGCGCGACTTAAACAAGATAGTTGGCAAGGTAGGACACGTATAGATGTACAATTAGTGGACTTAGCGCTTGTGGATAAATAAAGGAGCGAAATAATTTGGCGTTTCTTACGTTTTGCTCTTGCAAGCACAAGAATACGCCTATATATCCTCATTTCGCAAAGCAGTGCGCCCTTCGTCTATCGGTTAGGACGCCAGGTTTTCAACCTGGAAAGAGGGGTTCGATTCCCCTAGGGCGTACCATTTAGCTCGCGACCAAACACTTCCACGATATGAACTGCAAAAACTGGTGGAAATGCCTATCAATGAATTGCATCTGCGGAAGGGTTCGGTTACATACTGATTATGAAAAAAATATACACAACACTGACATCTCTCCTTGTTCTTGCGAGCGCGCATATTGCGAATGCTGATGAAATGCCGTCAGCAATGAATTTTGGCCCACGAGAAACACTCACAATCGTTTCTGGTGACAAAACACACAGCTTTAATATCGAAGTAGCAGACACACGTGCCGAGCGTGCGCGCGGCTATATGTTCCGTGATACAGTCGCTGTAGATGAAGGCATGTTATTTGAATTTGAAGAGGTTGAAGTCGCTTCAATTTGGATGAAAAACACAAGTGTATTTCTGGATGTGCTATTCGTACAGCCCAATGGCAGTATTTTGAAAATTGAACATTCCGCCAAGCCGTATTCGCTACGGTCTATGACATCCGAAGCCCCTGTTGCCGCTGTTCTAGAACTCGCGGGCGGTCAAACAAATGCGCGTGGGATCAAAGCCGGCGATATTGTTCAGCACGAATTCTTTACGTCTAAAAAATAAAATAAATTAATTGCGATTTTGTGCAAACTTTCTTCTTTTGGGGCTTGCGTAATCTGAATTAGCAGTTAAAACACCAATTCCCAAACGGCAATGCTTCACAGCTTTGTCACTCGTGTCGGGGAGTAGCGCAGCCTGGTAGCGCATCTGTTTTGGGAACAGAGGGTCGCAGGTTCGAATCCTGTCTCCCCGACCATTTTCTCTTTAAATATCAATATCATTGTCTTTAAGCGTAACATTGTTAGCGATGTTTCGTGGAATTCATATGGAATAAGGTTTTGGTAAGTATTTAGAACCATGATCAAGGTAATAGAGAATCAGAGTAATGTGGGACTTTGAAATGACGCCTGAACATATCGTGGACCAAGAAAACATGCAAAACCAAGTTGCAAATAACACGCTTACAAGAGCGGAAAGACCAATTGAGGTTGGTCGTGTTATTTCTGTTGGTTCGTCAATGGTGAAAGTGTTTGTTAACAAGACGATTATTGGGCGCAATCAACTACATCTCGTGCAATTGGGAACGATTTTAAATGTTATCACTAATGATTCTGTCGTCGTGGCAATGGTCTCCTCATTAGAACTTGGTGGAAAAGATGAGGAAGGTTTTCGTGATGGCTGTGTCGCCCAGCTAAATATCCTCGGTGAAATAACCACAAACGCAACAACACGTGAAACTAAATTTTTTAGAGGAGTACGAACATTTCCTGTTTTAAATCAACCAGTGCTCACAATGTTGCCAAAAGACTTAGGGCTTATTTTTTCAATCGGGCAAGCACCCCGCATCTCAATCGGGCGTTTACAACAAGACAATTCAATTGTTGCTCAAGTAAAGACCAATGATCTTCTCTCTAAACATTTTGCGATCATAGGGTCTACGGGTTCAGGGAAATCATGTACAGTAGCATTGATACTTCAGGCTATTTTGGACGAGAATCCAGACGCCCACGTAGTTTTATTCGATCCTCATAATGAATATTCAAAAAGCTTTGGAGACTTGGCCGCTGTCATCACGCAAAATGATTTGGATTTACCTGTTTGGTTATTTGACTTTGATGAGGCCATCGAATTGCTAACATCAGACATTCATGATCATAAACACGAAGAAATTGAATTATTATCAAATTTGATTGTAAAGGCAAAACAGCTTTATGACCGTGCGATGAAAGACGTAAATGTAAGTACGCAAGTGAAACTGGAAGATGTGGAAAAAGATTTACATCGGGCAGCGTCTCATATTTCCCTAGACTCGCCTGTCCCTTATCGTATGCGCGATGTCTTGCGTTTAATAAATTATTATATGGGGCTCCTTGATAATGCTAATAATTTAGAACCATATAAACGTTTGAAACGCCGCATTGAAGTTTTAATGGCTGATCAACGGTATAATTTCATCTTTAAAAATCAAGCCTCTGCAAGGTCAATCAAAGATATTACGGGTGAAATTTTTAGAATACCTGTGGCAGGGAAACCGATTTGTATTCTCGATTTTTCTGGCATTCCATCGGAAGCCTTGAATATTGTCGTCTCGGTAGTCAGTCGCTTGGCGTTTGAATTGGCCATGTGGAGTAAACGTAAAATTCCAATTTTACTGGTTTGCGAAGAAGCTCATAGATATATTCCGGCGGATAAAACCCTTGGCTTCCACGCGACACGACGTTCTATTTCACGTATCGCAAAAGAGGGGCGCAAATACGGCGTATCTTTAGCAATTATTTCGCAAAGACCTTCTGAATTGGAACCCTCAACATTATCACAATGTAGTACGATATTTTCTATGCGTCTCAGTAATGAACGTGACCAAAATTTCGTTCGTGCCGCGATTCCTGACGGAAGTGCTGAACTACTTTCCTTTTTGCCGTCTTTAGGTACGGCCGAAGCAATGGTGTTCGGTGAAAGTGTGAATTTGCCTATGCGTGTTGTACTCAACACACTGGCAGTAGAACGTCGACCGCATAGCTCAAGTGCTGAGTTTACAGAGTTGTGGAATGCAGGTGAGGTATCGGATCAATTTATGGACGAGGTCATAACAAATTGGCGCAACCGCAGTCATCATGGCTCTACGACGCCGTCTCATACACAAGATGTTCAGCAGGGCCAGAGCCCTTCAATGCTAAGACAGGCGCACGCCCCACAAACACAAGTTCCACCAATGCAAGCGGCTTCAAATTTTACACCGGGAATTAGGCGTTCTATGCAAGAGGCTGGCGTTCGCGCTGCAACTCAAGCCTCCGCGCACGCAAATTCGGTTGCAAGTGCTGTCGCCTTACAGGCGCAAAACGCCCACGCAAAGTCAAAATCAGGGTCACTTCCCGATGTGAAGCGCATGTTAAATGCTGCTTTTCACAAAAATATCTAATGTTGCAACACATTCGAATTTACACATGCACTTGTCCAAAGTAGAGTGCAAAGAACTTAGCGAGTCCCGTAGGGATAAAAGAGTCAAGAGGTCAACATGTTTGCACTAATTCATCAACCTGCGCCTAATGCAATGCAGTCAGGTAGTCATGGTTATAATAAGTGGGTTATTGATTTTCCTAAAAGCATGAAGACAGCAACTGATCCGTTAACGGGTACGGCCAGTAGCATTGATATGCTCAAAGAATTAAACTTGCATTTTGAAACCAAAGAGGCCGCAATAGCTTATGCTAAGAGCAAAGGCATGGCATACCGTGTTGTTGAAAAACCTGCTCATAAACCTGTCGGTCGAAGTTACGCCGATAATTTTTCATATGGCCGTAAATTCCCTTGGACGCATTAATCTTACCTATAATCACCGCTAAACAATAGCCTATTATATCAGTGGACATGCGTGAGTGGGGCGTTATAAGCCATATCATCATTGCATCTAAGCGAATGGTTCCGTAGCTCAACTGGATAGAGCACCTGCCTTCTAAGCAGGGGGTTGTAGGTTCAAGTCCTACCGGAATCACCATTTCATCAACAATAACAATGAGTTATGAGGTTTTTTGACTAAAGGACTTTTTGAAATTAGTGTGATGTACCTATGTCACACTTTACACGTGATAAAACAATTGAGCTTGAGACGTGGGGGAGTGCCGACTCATAGCTATTCAGTAGGGACTGTGAACCTCCACAAATGCGATAGAAGCCGTTTTTGGCCGCGCGTGAGTTTGCCGAAAATTGGCTATTGGAAACTGCGCGGCAAACATATTCTAGCTAGGAGCAACGACATTCCAAGCGGATGATCGCATGTTTTCTCTTCTTTAGATATGAACTTGTCAGGAACCGGACATCAGAAAACCACTTCCAGTGGAGGCATATTTAACTCCAACAATAATTTCACTCTCCTGAAGTGAACCTATTCCGGAATGATATTTCCTGAGCTGTCTGAAAGGCGATAGCTAATTGTTGTCGCAATGTTTTTTCTGTTCTTGGGGGCGACATTTGGTTCAAGCTTTGAATATTTCCATTTTCCGACGGATTGAATGGCAGATTTCTCAAACATAGAATTTGAAGAACTTACAACATGTATGTTCTCAGGCTTTCCCTCGTCATTAACATCAAACTTTACATAGACATGTCCGGATCTACGGGCCGAGGATGGCATTTTAGGTGGCACGCGTTTGAGCGGGACAGCCTTGTCTTTATAATTCTCATATGGCCAACACTCGCACAGTCCGGCATTTTCAGCTTTTTCCAACATATCCGCGTTTGCAATATCTGAACGTATTTTCATCCAGCTTACAAATGCTGAACGGACGAATGGGTGCTTTGCAGGAAGTAGCCCCTGTAAATTTTGCATAACGATTTGAAACTCAAGGGCAGCTTTAATTTTTTCATCGATATCATTTGTTTTAACCGACAGATCGTAATGACTATTGCCTTTATAAAGGTAGATTAAATACGCATATTTTGTGAAATAATCATCTGTTCGACTTTCATAAACACGGATCGCTTTTTCAGCATGCTCAATTGCTCTTTTGGGGTTATCATTGAGCTGATAATACCGTGTAAATAGGACCTGTAGATCACCATCAAACGTGGAGCCTTGCAGGCTGTGGGTTTTGATGGCTCTTTCAACTTGATCTATCGTGTTTAAATTACCGGTTTTCTTTCTATTTGATATATGACTGCCGGTACGACTATATTTGAACCGGGCTACTGTAAGATCCAGATCAGCAAGGGCTATGCGTCGCTCGACCTCTATTACCCCGGATTCTTCTTTGTAAAAGCTTGATAGTTTTATGCCCCTATGAAATGCCTTTTCCCGTTGCACATAATTTTTGTATGGGTTTTTCTCTTTGCCCGTCGGATTTATATTTGCGTAGTTAATGGCTAGGTCACCGGTCGTTTTATGATCCCCTAAATGCTTTTCTGCCGCTTTCCATGCTTTGAGGGCATTTTCTTTGGCGGCGATATTGTCATCCTCTTTGAGAGCTGCTCTATAGGCTTTGTAAGGCGTGAGTACTTCATCGGGCAACTTAGCAAACGTGTCAGGGGACAATAGAAAAGAGAGCAAACCCGTCAAAACAAGTAGTTTTATCATCCTAAACATGGTCACCTCTATCAGTTTAAAGTTGTTCCACTTATAGTAGAAGTTATTCGACCCGTGTCAAACTAACATTAACCCTTGAATTTAATTCCAATAACAATTGTTTCGTCACACGTCGCCGCAACACCTTAACGTTTGAGACATGGTAGCTTTTACAAGCTGTTCTTGGTTGGTGTCACGTGTATATCTACCAACCTCGGATGATGTTTATGTCCTGTAATATACATGATTTGTTTGTTGGTTACGTACAATCAGCCAAGCACCAAGAAGAAGTTTTTCTAAGCCTATGTGTGGTGAATCCTATAAGTCCTTCGATACGTGCCGACTTGGCAAATGCTGAAAGCCTTTGGTAGAGCAGGTGGCTTTGTCACGACTTGCTACAAAGGTTAAATTGGTTTTCCATTTATCCAATTCATTTCGCAAGGTGTCTACATTATCTAGGGGCATATCAAATTTTGTCTGGATTGTGACGTTTAAGAATGTCCTCTGGTGTTACAAGTGAGTTTATCGTATGTTAGATTTTCGATAAATTCGCAAACAAAATAACAGTTGGTAAATGAATACGAAGCAGAAACAACAAAGTCGCGATATATTTAGTGTATCGCAACGAGATATTAAACCGCTTTTGGATATGAATCCTGTGGCGTCTTCTGCTAAATTGTTTCACAAATACGCCGACAATAAAAAAAGAATGTCACATAATCAACTCATGCCTTTGTCGGATTATTTTCGAATTTTGAGGGAGTTGTCTGTTGCCTTACAAGACGAAACTATACATTTGTCGCCTCGCCATTTAATTCCAGGTACGACTGGTTATATCATTTCAAACATTGCGAACTGCCAAAACCTTGAGACCGCGATGCGGTTGATTGCGAAATCTTATAATGTGCTTCATGGCGGTTCTTATAATCGTGTGGAAATCAAGAATGGGTATTTATTATATATCATTGATGATACAATGTTCCCTTATGTGATGAAAAGTGAAGATTATATCCATATCACAATGGAGTGTGTTTTAATCTATTTGCAGGGACTTTTATCATACAGTACGTCATGTGATTTATTGCCATTATTACGCAAGGTTTACACAAAACGTACAAGAGGGCCGTTAAATAGCAATCACATGTCCTATTGGAATGTCCCCATACGGTATCAGGCTGGCAAATACGCACTCATGTATGATCTATCTGCGGCAAAGCTGCCGATCACTATTGACCCCGATCATGTGTCATCCTCGGCGGACATATATGAACATGTGATTACCATGATTTCTCAAATCGATGATACTCACAAAACAATGGTGGATATTAAGGGGCGTATATCTTTGGCACTAGAGCAGGGCATTGTTAAACAAGATGAGGTGGCAAAATATCTGGGGTATAGTGTCGCGACCCTAAAGCGACGATTAGCTGTTGAGAACACTACATTTAGGCAACACGTTGCTGATGTTCTTAATGAAAAGGCTAAAGTGTTAATGTCTCAAGGCATGCATATAAATGATGTTGCGGACGAGTTAGGGTTTTCAGACTTTAGAAGTTTTATTCGTGCGTTTAAAAACTGGAATACGATTACACCCACAATGTATTTGAAAACCATAGACATAAAATAATATTATACATATGGATGAGCTATATTGTACACTAAAATTGATCTTAAACATCATATCGTATTGGCTTCATTTTCTTCTATTATGATAAACTAGGGGAATAATAATGTCTCCGAAAATTTATCAAAGATAATAAGAGGGGATCAAAATGAATAATAAAATTATACGCCATATGGTCAACGCATCTAGTCTGACTGCGCTTGTCATTAGTTTGTCGGCAATTCCTAGCTTTGCACAGGAGACTTCCGAAAAAGTGAGCCTAGATGAAGTGATCGTTACCGCACGTCGACAAAGCGAAAATTTACAAACGACGCCTCTTGCAGTGAGTACATTCAGCGCCGATGAACTTTTCAGTGACAGAATAGAGAACTTAGGAAATTTGCAGGCCCATGTGCCGAATTTAAGCTTACATGTAGGAGACGCTGCGAATGCGGTTATTTACCTACGTGGGGTGGGGCAGATAGATTCAATCTCGTTTAATGATCCTGGCGTAGGCGTGTATGTTGACGATGTTTATATGGGGCGTGCACAAGGATCATTTCTTGATGTAATGGACCCAGAGCGCATTGAAGTATTACGGGGGCCACAAGGAACGCTGTACGGGCGCAATACGATTGGCGGGGCGATAAAATTTGTTAGTGCGCGTCCAACAAATGAGCAAGAAGGGTATATTGAAGCGGGATACGGAAATTATAACGACTTCCGCATTAAAGCCTCAATGAGCGGCGCTCTTGTTGAAGATGTATTGATGGTTAAGGCGGCAGTGGCGCATAGTTCTCGTGATGGATATTCACAAAACCTGTTTGATGGGGAAGATGATTTTGATAAAGAAACCCTGAGTTGGCGCGCAAGCGCATTGCTGACGCCGGATGAAAATCTGTCCTTTTATTTAGTCCTTGATGGTTCAGAGAATAGCCCTGATCATTCGCGAACTCCACATAAAGAGACACCAATTTTTTCAGTGCCGAGCAATGGTTTTATTAATCCAAGCAATGATCCCTTTATTGTAAATGCGAATTTTAACACGCTGGAAAACTTGAAGACTTTTGGCGTTGCGCTGACATCGGAATATAGTGTCGACAAGTTGACATTTAAGTCGATTACCTCTTTTCGAGAAATGGATTATCGCACCAAGATCGATCTTGATGGGACGGTAGACTCATCTTTTGGTATCTATGATTTTGAGGATCAGCAGCAATTCAGCCAGGAATTGCAATTCATATATTCAGGCGATAAAGTCTCTCTCGTAAGTGGTCTCTATTATTTCAAAGAAGACGATGTGACATTTGCTGGTGCTATTGCCCCTGACTTTTTTGTCGTACTGCCTGTTATTGGCGTATTTCCTTTTCCGATTGTTAATGCGGGTCGTAGGGATCAAACGAACATTAGCAAGGCTGCCTATGCTCAATTTAAATATGCGGCAAGTAGTGATTTGAATCTCACATTAGGACTGCGCTATACGGAAGAAACCAAAGATGTAAAAAGTGAAGGCGAAGATTTTTTTGGCACTGGTATTACCACACCCGAAGAAATGGAAGCCGCCTTTGGCACTGGGGTTGGATATGGACTCACAAGTTTTACGGCTGATGACAAGTGGAAAAGTTTCTCACCAAGATTTGGATTGGACTATATCGTTAATGATGATGTGATGGTTTACGCCAGCGCGAGTAGGGGGTTCAAAAGTGGAGGGTTTAACGGGCGTTTGACCAATCGCGCGCAATCCTTCGATCCTGAAACCTTGTGGAGCTATGAAGCTGGCTTCAAGTCAACATGGAATGATAGTCGGGTGCGTTTAAATGTAGCTGCATTTTACAATGATTATAAGAATTTCCAATTAAGCCGTTTCTCGGCTAACCCAGACACGGGTGCCTTTGAATCTGTATTTGAAAACGCGGGTAAAGCGACTATTTGGGGCGCGGAAATGGAATTGACGGCCTTGCTTACGGATTCCCTAACATTGGACATGAATGCGGGCTACTTAAACAGTGGTTACGACGAATTCTTTGGTGATTTTGGTATTGATGTTAGCGAGAGCAGACATTTGGTCAATGCACCTGATTTTACTTCTCGTGCGAGCTTGAATTATAGCCATGATCTTGTCAATTCGGGAACACTCAACTTTAATGGTGCGGTGAGTTATAGATCCAAAACCTATCTCACTGTATCAAGCAGTGAAGTCTTGGCGCAGGACGGTTATGGCCTTCTCGAAGCTTCAATCCATTTTGCATCGGCTGATGAACATTGGAATGTAATTTTGGCAGGACAGAATTTGACAGACAAACAATACCGTGAACATGGGTTTGATTTAAGCGCGGCACCGGGCGTGCAATTGGGATATTATGGGACCCCGCGCACCTATAGTTTGACTGTACGGTATAATTTTTAATCTAAGCGTTAGAGAGTCTATTAATGGCAATTGATGAGGAGACGGCTGCCCTCTTGGGGCAGCTTAATAGCCCTGAGGTATTGCTTAATGAGGCATTGCCTAATGAGGCGAGCCCTATTGTGAATGCTAGGGCTGGTGCAGATATATTTTTTTCAAAATTTGCAGGGGAAAACAAACGTAAGTGTTCGGTAGAGGATCTGGAGGTTAATCGATCATCTCATAGAGTACCTATTCGGATTTATCATCCTAAAACAACAAAAACGTCCTCCTTACTGCCAATCATAGTCTTCTTTCATGGTGGCGGCTGGTCTCTGGGCGATGTGAAATCGTATGATAGTCTTGTGAGTTCTTTATGTGACCTTAGCGAAGTCATATATATTAGTGTTGATTACAGGCTTGCTCCCGAATGCAAATTCCCGACGGGTCTCAATGATTGTCTGGCTGTAACGGAGTGGGCATTAGCGCATGGTGCGGAGTTTGGCGGTGACACATCAAGAATCGCGGTAATGGGAGACAGCGCAGGCGGAAATTTCGCAGCTGTGATTGCTTATAAACTCAATGTTGAAAAGCCTAATCAGATAAAAGCACAATTTTTGCTCTATCCTGTGATGGATAATTCACATCCTCATGACCACTATAATTCGCGCATGGTTTTTGGAAATGGCGAATACCTTCTTTCTCGGGACGGGATTGACGCTGCCGTTGAATGGCATCTGAACCCAAGTGATGATCGTGCGGACCCAACTATATCACCTGGCTTGCAGAATGACTTAAACGTTTTGCCGCCAACGGTAATTATCGTCGGTGGGTATGATCCTTTATTGGACGAAGTGAAAAAATACCATTCAGACCTAAAGGCATCAGGTGTCAGCTCTATTTTGAACGTGTATGAAACAACCATTCATGCGTTTTTATCCTTTGGGGTTTTGGGGGTTGCTAAAGAAGCGCGCCGTTATTTAGCAGATCAAGTCCGACGCTTACTCTAACTTTGTAATTATTTTCTGTGCCATCATATTTTGTCGCGATTGTTCAAGATCACTTTCTCGCAAGCTTCTATATTCGAAAAATATTTTGAACTTAGGAGATAAAAATGATTCTTAGATACACGATTTTATATGTCGAAAATGTTCCTGCAACACTCGCGTTTTTCAACCAAGCTTTTGGAGTTGAAACAGAATTTTTGACTGAGTCCCATGATTATGGAAATCTGAAAACGGGAGATATGAAGTTGGCTTTTTCGTCTGTTTCCCTGATGAAATCGCTTGGTAAAAACCCTAGCCCCGCAGATGCAGACGCACCAACATTTGAGATTGCGTTCGAAACGGATGATGTTGCGGCGGCTTTCCAACGTGCCAAGAATGCGGGCGCAAAAGTTATACAAGAACCCCGTGACGAACCTTGGGGACAAACAACTGCATATGTGTCGGATATTAATGGCTATTTAGTCGAGATATGCTCAGCTGTTGCAGGTGCCTAACCCTGATTGGATGATGTTTTCGTGAGCAGAATTGCTTTGCCGTAAATGCCCTGGTGTGAGTTGAAACCATCGCTGAAATTCTCGCGTCATATGGGCCTGATCCGCGTAACCTTCAAGATAAGCTATTTCTGCGAGCTGTGTTGTGCTTCGCACATGACAGGCCGCGCGCCGTGCCCGTGCCAAAAGCAACCAAAATTCAGGTGGTTCAATACGCCAGTTTTGAAAACTTCTTTGCAGGGTGCGCTGGCTTACCCCAAGCATTGCTGCCGCCGCAGATACCGACTTAATTCTGCCCGACAGACATTGTATTGCGTCATGCACGGCATTTGAATGTGTGCTGTGCTCTTCAATAATGCCCTCTATATCTGCAATGTTTTCAAGGGTGTTGTTGAGGTGTTTTATAATGGATGTCTTATTGGAAATCACGCCAGGCTGAAGTCTGTATCCGGTCAATGTTACACCCGCCTCTAAATCAACTTGATATGACATATGGTCAATATCGGAAATGAAACAGTGGGGTTTTCTTTTTGGATGATATGCGAGAATGACATCATAACACCCATCTGGGAAAACAATAGCTGTAGAGACATTATCAGAATAATGTGTCCATTTTTCCAATATGGAATTCATCAAAACATACCTTTTACCAGATGTATTTATATCATCACTATGCTGGCGATAACATAGAGCACGATTGTTATGGCGCCTGCCAAAAGGGCATAGGGGAGTTGGGTTTTGACGTGTTCAAGCAAGTCACAGCCGCTGGCAATTGCTGAGACTGCGGTCGTGTCTGAAATCGGAGAGCAATGGTCGCCAAATACGCCGCCGCCTAAAATGGCTGACAAGACGAGTGAAGGCGGTAAGCCTAAATTGTGAATGAGCGGAACGCCAATCGGGATAAGGATCGCAAATGTTCCCCATGAAGTTCCCGTGGTAAATGACATCAAACCACCCGCGATAAATAGAATGGGGACGACGAGGACCAAGGGCAAATAATCGCTTACCATGCCTGCAATGAAGAGACCCGTTCCGAGTTCTTTTAGGCTTGCGCCAAGTGCGAGTGAAAACAAAACAATTGTGACGAGCGGTAATAATTCCCCCATGCCTTTAAAGCCCGTTTCTACGAGTTGAACATGGCTGAATTTTCGGCTCATAAGCATCATAATATAGGCGACCAAGCAGGCAAGTGCCGTTGCATATAGAACTGATTTGGAGCCACTGCCTTTGGCCATGTCGCCGCCGCCTGTCCACAACATAAACCCAATCATTCCCAGCACCATCGTTGCCAAGGGAAGAACCATATATATGGATTTTGTCGGTGGGTATTCGTGTACATAATCTTCTGTAACGGGGGCCGCTTTGATTTCTGCATGTTTTAAAGGGCCATGAACCTTGGTGGTGATAACTGTATAAAAAACAATGATCAATGTTACGATGGCGTAGAAGTTTAGCGGCACTGTGCCCCATAATATTTGTGCAGCAGATTGTTCAAGTTCATAATCACTGAGCAAAGCCAATACATATGCACCCCACCCGTTGAGCAAAATCAAGATGCAAATAGGGGCGCTTGTACTATCAATAATATAGGCAAGGCGCGCGCGGCTCATGCCGTATTTATCAAAAAGCCCTCGTGCTAAAATTCCAGATGTGAGCACGCTTAAGTTTGATTCTATGAAGATAATGATCCCTGTTAACATTGTGAGGAGGCCAACTGAAACGCGGCCCTTTGCAAGCCCGCTGCGTATTAGTTTTTCGACCATAGCCGTTACGCCGCCTGAAACGCGAATAAAGGCGAGCAGTGCGCCGACCATTAGAGAAAAGATCAATATCCGAGCATTGCCAGCATCGGTGAAGACTGCTGTTATCCGCTCCAAGCTGTTGATAAAACCAGTTAAAGGAAGCGAGACACTTGGTTGAGAAATTAAAAGTAACTCCGAGGTCAAAATTGCTAGAAATAGTGCGAGTATCACTTCTTTGCGCCATAATACGATTATGATCGCTACAATCGGTGGTAATATCGTGAGCCAACTCATCTCTGCATTCCCCTTTAATCGTATTCTCAAAATAGCGCATTCAATGGCGCGTAAGAGTATTAGATTGCTATAATGATAAGGGCTTTATTGCAATACCAATTTGAATTGGTATATATACAAGTCATAAAAGTATAAATGTTTTTAAGCGTATGAATTTGGGGAATGATAAGAATGGCCGAGAGCTTTACATTATTAGATTGGATTATAATAGGCGGTTATGTGGGACTGCTCTTTGCTGTGGGGTGGCTGTTCTCTCGGCGGAAGTCTGAGAATGCGCGAGATTATTTTTTAGGCGGGAATACGATGCCGTATTGGGTTGTGGCCATTTCTGTTTTGGCGACGTCTCAATCCGCAGCCACATTTTTAGGAGGGCCAGACCAAGGGTATCGTGGAAATTATACGTATTTAGCAACAAATATTGGTACGATTATTGCTGCACTTTTCGTTGCTAAAATACTCATCCCAAAATTTTATCAGCTTAAAGTGACAACAGTTTATGAGCTTCTCGCAGACAGGTTTAATGAAAACACCAAACGGGCCGCAGGAGGGATGTATTTAATCGGGCGTGTATTTGCCAGTGGTTCCAGATTGTACTTGGCAGCGATTGCGGTTTCTATGATTTTGTTTTCAAATATTGATGCCAGTAGCATCGTTATTTCCGCATTCCTTATGATGGTTTTAGGGTTTCTGATAACATTTTCAGGGGGCATAAAATCTGTTATCTGGAGCGATTTAATCCAGTTTGTTATTTATGGCGGTACGGCGCTGGCTGTTTTAATTATCCTTTGGAATTCTATTCCTGCGAGTGGAACTGAAATTCTCAATGGATTAAAACATGCACCAGACGGGCAAAATAAACTTAAGTTTTTTGATTTTAGTTTCGATTTTTCAAAACCTTTTGCGCTGATGTCCATTCTGACGGGTATGACCTTATTGTCGATTGCAAGTTTTGGCATGGATCAAGATATGACCCAACGTGTGCTGAGTTGTAAAAATGAAAAAGAAGGTGGACGGGCTCTGTTGATCGCGGCCTTTATTACAATCCCCGTGGTTTGGGTGTTTGTGTCTATTGGTCAGCTTTTGCATGTATTTTATGAACGCCCTGATTTGATGGGCGAGGGTATTACCAGTGCAGCGGGGCGCACGTTTGAGGGCGAAAAAATTACGGTTTTCATGCACTATATTCTTGGTGAGCTTCCTGCTGGAATGAGGGGACTTGTCACGGTCGGTGTTATCGCGGCGGCGGTTTCAACCATTAATTCAGGGCTGAATTCCATGTCATCGGTTATTGTTGAAGATTTTTACCGCCCGTGGCGGAATAGACGCGGTATAGATACGGCAGAAAAACATTTTGTACGCGCAGGGCAAGTGTCTATGGGCGTGGTAGGCTTAGCTCTATTCCTTATGTCCGTTTTGTGCTTTTATTGGCAAAGGTATTCAGAAATGCCGCTCCTCGATTTTGCACTCTCTGTGATGGTATTCTCTTATTCTGGGCTTTTAGGCGTTTATTTCACCGTGATTTTTACAAAACGAGGCTCGCATTTGTCTGTGCTTTTAGCTTTGGCGGTAGGTTTTTTGGTGACGCTTCTCTTGCAAGATTACATCATTGATACGCTGCACCTGCCCGAGAGTTGGAAGCATTTGGCTTTCTCATGGAAGCTTTGTATCGGTACGCTTATCGCGTTTTTGGTATGTGTGGCTGGTAATGATCAGCAAGTGAAGAGTTTGGGGGATGTAAAATGAGACAGTATATAGGTTTTCGCCATTTCATTACTTTGCTCGCCTTCGGCGGCGCTGTGACGGGCGTGTCTGCATATGCACAGCTCGCACAACCTGTAGAATCTCCGCCTAAATCAATTTCGGGATTAAGTGACGCGAAGCTTAGGGCGATTGCGAATGGCGCGGTGCAGGCATTTGACACGCCTGGCTTGGCGCTTGGGATTGTGCAAGGGGGGCAGGTTAGGTTTGTTGATGGTTTTGGTCAGCGTGATATTGAACATAACAAATCGGTCGACGCAGATACATTGTTTCGTATTGCCTCAACCACCAAAGCATTCACATCTGCGGCCTTGGCGATTTTGGTTGATGAGGGTATTTTGCATTGGGATGATAAAGTCATCGATTTCCTGCCGGGGTTTCGGATGTCCGATGCATGGGTAACGCGAGAATTTACGATACGTGATTTGCTTACGCATCGCAGTGGACTTGGGCGCGGAGCGGGCGATCTTATGCTTTGGCCAGAACCATCAGGATTTACGCGCGATGAAATCATATTTAATTTGCGTTACCTTAAACCTGTGACAAGTTTTCGGAGCCGATATGCCTATGATAATTTATTGTATATTGTCGCGGGTGAAGTCGTGGCAAAGGCCAGTAAAAGCACATGGGAAGAATTTGTGCAGACACGAATTTTAGATCCCTTGCATATGAAGTGTTTTTCGGGAAAAATTCGAAAGTCAAAGCTTGAAAATGTGGCTATACCTTATGGATTTATTGAAGAGAAAATTCAATCTATACCCCGTAATAAAATTGATGGGTCAGTGACAGCCTCTGCTCCTGCGGGCGGGTTGGTTTGCAATGTACGTGGCATGAATACATGGATGCTTACTATGCTTGGGGGCGGGGCTGGGCCTAATGGCCAACGTATCTTTAGCAAAGCCGTTCGTGATGAAATGTGGAAATCTCAAACGATACTGAGTGTATCTGCCTCTGAGAGAAAGTTGGATAACACCCATTTCAAAACCTATGCTTTGGGATGGCGTAAAGAAGACATGCATGGCTATGAGGTCATATCACACACAGGTACATTATCGGGTATGCAGGCCTATTTGGCTCTGGTGCCAGAGCTTGATTTAGGGGTGATTATTTTAAATAATGGTTCCAATTATGGTGCGCGTAATTCTGTTATGCAAAGCGTGTTGAAAGCTTATATGGGGCAAGAAAAGCAAGATTGGGTTGACTATTATGCTACGCGTCAGAAAGACGCCGCTGAACGCCGCAAACTGGTCGCAAGTAATGATAATGCTTCTGACGGAGGTAGTTGGAAAGGTTCTGGAAAAGTCCTGCGGCCACTTACTGACTATAGTGGTCTTTATCAAGATGCGTGGTTTGGTAAAGTTGACATAAAAAACGGGGCAAATGGTTTACGTTTTCGTTCTCACAAGTCAAAAAACATGGTGGGTAGGCTTGAGCCTTTCGATCAAAATACATTCATTGTACGCTGGGATAACAGAGGGTTTGGCGCGGATGCCTATGCACGGTTTGAGACGAATTTTAAAGGTGTGATTTCTGGTATCACGATGCGCCATGTTGATCCAAATGCAGACTTTAGCTTTGACTTTCAAGATTTGAATTTCGAGCGACTTAGTGAATGATCTAAGTCAGATCGAGTGTCAGTCATTCCTATGTTTTCGCAAACTACGCCCATAATTGGGGGTTGTGGATTTTTCGGATGTATCGGCAATTTTCCCATTGACGATTACGGCGTCAAAGCCTGAAGGTTGCGCGTAAATATCTGTCCAATTAGTGCCTGCTTTTACATGCTTAAGGTCGATCACTAAAATATCTGCGGCCAAACCTGCTTTTAAAATTCCGCGCGATTTTAGCCCGAATGTTTGCGCTGTAAGGCTGCTCATTTTATGTATGGCCAATTCGATAGAGAGGAGCTTGTCGCGCACGACATATTCTTCGAGTATTTTGGGAAATGATCCAAATGAACGCGGATGACGCATGGTTGGGCTGCCATCTGAGGAAATGGAAATATCGGGCGCTGTAATAAATGCATTTTGTGTTTCTTTGGTCATAATGAAATGTGCCGTTGATGGGCCGCTATGTCCAAAATCTATGATAAGCTCTTCTGGGCGCTTTCCTGTAATGTTCGCAACATCTTGCAGGGTTTTTCCTGCGTATTGACCTCTGGAAATGAGAATGGCGTCAGGGCCGTTACGGCGTTTGATTTTTGCGCGTAGGAAAAGTTCAAACTCTTCACGACGGTTTTTTACGGCCTCGTTAAATTCGCTCTTTCGTTTGGCCCATTCAGGGTAGAGGTAAATCATACTGCCAAAGCTTGCGAGATAAGGATAGACATCAGCGCTAACGGTCATGCCGTCTTGTCTTGCATCTCTAATTTGCTTTAGAATATCCTCCCCCTGTGTACGGGTTTTACCGTATACGACTTTAATATGGGTGATGTTTACACGTGCAAAACGGCCTTGTTTAATGACTTCCTCAACAGATTGCGCGACTTTGTCATCATCTTCGTTACGTATATGGCTTGAGATAATTCCGTCATATGCGCCTACAATTTTTGCTAAACCATTTAGCTCGTTTTCGTCTGCATAGCGGCCTGGTAAATATTCAAGCCCTGTGCTCAACCCATAGGCGCCTTGCTCCATCGCGCTCTTGAGTAGTGCTTCCATCTTGCCTTGTTCTTGCTGGGTGACTTTGTTTTTTTCGCCACCACCAGACCGTAGCCGAAGTGATCCATGCCCAACTAAAGCTGCAATATTGGGCCCCGTGCCATGGTTGTCTATGGCAGCAAGCCAGTTCGTAAAGCTCATTTCGTTGTTCGGGCTAGAACCGTCTTGGCCTAAAATAACGGTCGTGACGCCTTGGCGTAAAAAGTTCTTTAAGTAATCATTGTTGTCTTGCAAAGGGGCCCCGTGGGCGTGAGCATCGATAAACCCAGGTGTGACAATTTTATGTTTGGCGTCTAATATCTGTATGGCTCGGGTTTTAGTTTGATCCGTTTTACCTACAAATGCGATCTGGCTATCGCGTACAAGCACATCGCCTTTATATGGAGGTTTTCCTGTACCGTCTACAATCATACCACCATGAATGTAGAGGTCATATTCAAGCGCGTAATTGGGCGTGTTTCGCTCTACTGCTATGTCCTTTTGACTACATGAGCTGAGGGAAAATAATCCTAAAAATACCAGAGTTTGAAGTATGAATTTCATGAATAAACTCTCTCGTCATGCAAAATTATTTTATGGTCTTAATTGTAGAGGCGCGGTCTAAATATGAGTGTTCTGGATTACTCTGTAAGGGGAGTAGCGGTGTGACAGATACGCCGTTCAATATCCCTTTATAGAGTGTGCCGTCAGCTTGCAAATACCCCATCCCATGTACATCGTGAATGACATAGGGCTTTCCATCCGAATGCCCCAATAGCATCATAACATGGCCAGGAATGTAAATCAGATCACCAGGTTGGCCTTGTTTTAATCTGTCAATTTTGTCTTGGCGTAGAGCGTCTTTGTCATAGCGCGCATTGATGCCAATTTCGCTACGGCCTTGGTCACCAGAGTTTCGGGGGAGTTTTATCCCAAATGATTTGTAAACTTCGGAAACGAACCCTGTGCAATCACGGCCATTAAAGCGGTGTCCCCAACCATAACGCTCCCCTAGGAATTTGAATGATTGTTTGAGGATATTTTCTTGTGTAAAGGGTAAATAGCCTACATGCACATCGTCTTTGCGGGCAATCAGTGCGTGTTTAAAATCCAAACTTCCATCGTCATTGCGTATAGGCAGAAGTACCATATGGCTTAGATACGGATTTTGGCCATATAGGTTATGTTGTAAACTCTCTGGGCGTGATAAAGGAATTTTTGTTCCCATATCCAACTGTAATTCCGAAACTTTGGCGACTTCAGGGTTGTAAACTGTCGAGACTTTATCACCCGTGATGATGAGGAATGTATCGGAATTTGCATATTTGAAAACCTGTTCACGTGAACCCATAGCAATGTCTTCGACGGGGGCCCAAGCAATATAATTATAGGATTGAACAAGAACCCATTTCCCGTCGTTGCTTTCATGCAATACGGCAAGGGCGTCTCCGGGGAAAAGAACGCTTTCTTGAAAGCGCTCAATGTCACGGTCATCTGCATTTTCGCTAAATAACAAATCAGACGTGGGGTAGGTACGAATGGAGGTACGCCGTACTGTCAAAGCAAATTTGACGGGGTTGGTGGGGTGAATGGCGTCCAAATTTAATGCGTCTTCGTAACGTGCAAAATCAATGTCGGTTACAGGTGTGCCATCTGTGAAAATACGGGGAAATTTCGGGACGTTACTGATAGAGCGTATGCGCGATATGAGTTCGTCTTTTGAGAGCGTGCTTGGTTGGGATTCAATGTCATATAATGATGGGTCTTGCGCCGTGTTGGTTTCGTTGAACGTTTGGATGTCCTGTGCACTCATGATCACATTTCGTATAGTGAGCTTGTCAATCCAATAATCTGCTGACAGATGTTTTTCAGAGACGCCAATGACGTCTGACACAAAGCTATCTTCAAAACCTAAATCACTTGTTTGGGGGTGATGGGAAGAGGGCGCACATGACGTCATTAGCATAGCCATAGTCCCGCACAGAAAACCGATTTTTATGTTCATAATAGGCCTCATGATAATGATAGTAATATTTTGCCAATCAACAAACCGCCACCAGTACCAATAATATATCCCAACATCGCCATCAGTACGCCAATCGGGATGAGGGCGCGTGAATAGGCTGCCGCAAGAATGGGCGCGGACGCAACGCCGCCTATATTCGCCAGTGAAGCCACGCCACATGAAAACAAATCAAGCTTGAAGAGTTTGGCCGCAATAAGCATAACGATCCCGTGGATCGTTAAAATCATGAAACCTGCCATAATAAACAAGGGTGCTTGACCAAGCTCTGCAAAATTTGCGCGTGACGCTATAAGGGCGATAATTCCGTATAACAATATATTGCCGAGTTCACTTGATCCTGCCACGCTGCCAATGCGGGTCATGGCCGCGAGCGAGCCAAGTATTGTGACAATCAATACGGTCCATGTGGTTTTAGAAAAGAATTCGGTTACAGGTAAGAAATTTGCAAAGTATTGGGCGAGTGCAGAAACGCCGAGTGCGAGCCCAATCAAAAACAAAAGCGAAGATGTTGTGATGTTCGCAGGCGTTCCTTGCGAATCCGCCTCTAATTTTGCGCCGATTTCATCAATAAGTTTAGTATTGCTCTTCGTCCATTTATTGAACTTCGGTGCCAGTGGAACGAATGAGAGAAGTAAAACCACCCATATGGCATAATCAATAGAATCCATGAGTAGGGAATATCCCATGCTCGCATCGGGGATATTAAGTGCGCCTTGCACGGCAACCATATTGCCCGTTCCCCCCATCCAACTCCCACTTAGCGCTGCAAATGTCATCCAACTTCCTTCAGGAAGCCATGTTTTGAGCACTAAAAATGTAATGATAAACCCTAGGCCGATACTCAAACTGGCCGTAATGAAGGCAATGAGCATTTTGGGGCCAAGAGCCGCAATTTTTCGAATGTCGCCTTTGAGTAAAAGGAGAAAAATCATTGAGGGAAGTAGATTGCCCTTGAGGCTGCTATACGCTGTATTAACACTGTCCGTTTTTGTCCATGCCCCAAATGTGGAGAGAAGCATGATGACGAAATATAGAATAACAATACCGGGTATGATTTTGAAAATTCTATATTTTTGCGTAGATTCCAGCGCACTTAAGCCGCCGCAAATCGCAAATAAAATGGCAATATATGCAAATCCACTCGTAATCATAATGTTGCCTTGTATACTTAAATTGGGTTCGGTATTTTTCTTCGCAAATACACTTCAGTCAAAAACCTTCACGACCAGAGTGATGCTTATTTATGTGCGTAGGCTTGTGTTTTTTCTAAAACGCGCAGTATATTACCACCCCATATTTTCCCGATGTCTTCTTGGCTATAGCCGCGTTTTATGAGTTCATTTGTAACATTCATCGTTTCAGAGGCATCCATCCATCCCTCGATTTTACCGCCACCATCAAAGTCAGAAGAAATGCCGACATAGTCAATGCCAACAGTTTTAACCACATGGTCAATGTGGTGAACAAGGTCGGATACATTCGCTGCGGGGGATAATTTGTTAGCAGCTTCCATTTTCTTGTCATAGGCGTTTTCTGTCGCGCTATCCATTGATAAGAATGCCATATCATCTAATAGCCCCATCTCGTCACGTACTTTCGCTTTAAAGGCCTCTTGTTCAGGTGTCAGGTTTTTAAGGTATGGGCCGTAAGCGACAATCTGGACGACACCACCCGTTTTTGCCAATGCATGTAATTGTTCATCATCGAGGTTTCGCACATTATCAGCGACACCTCGCGCACCAGAATGAGAGGCGATGACAGGCACTTTAGACAGAGCCACAGCCTGCATCATTGTCTCTTTTCCTGCGTGTGATACATCAACCATGATACCGGCTTCATTCATTGCGATAATTAAGTTCTTTCCAAGTGGCGATAATCCGCCGTGTTGGCTTTGCGTTTCGCCTTTACTATAGCTTGGGTTAGAACTGTCACCGAATTGATTGTGGCCTACATGGGTGATGCCCATATAGCGTACGCCGCGTTTAGCCCACATATCAACATCAGCAACAGAGTGACCAAGGGGGAAGGCGTTTTCTAACCCGATAAAAGCAATGCGTTTTCCTGATTTGTGTATGCGGCGCGCATCTTCAGCGGTCAAAGCCAACTCGATTTCATTACTATATTTCTCAGTGAGGCGTTTTATGGCGTGATAGCGTGTTTCGGCAATGTCTGCGGCCTTGGCAATGGCGTCTTTGGTATCGTCACCTTGTGGAGAAAATACAATGAGAAATGCGCCGTCCATGCCGCCAGATTTCATTTTTGCTAAATCGACACGGCTCTTTCCACTTGCCCATGGATCCATGTCTTCTGCTATCAAGTCTAGTTCCAAATCAATATGGCTATCTAGAACGAGTGTGGTTTCATGAATGGATTGCGGGGTAGGTGGCTGAGAAACGCTGGCGTCATTCTCTTGCGGGGCACAGGATTCGAGCGCCAATATAAGGGTAAGTATAGCGACACTTGTTTTGAATTTATGAGTATACATAATATATTTCCTTAACGCGATATTTGATCTCTTGTTCAGATTGATATTAGCCGCCAATTTTCAAAAGCTTATTGAGTTGGTTCGGGTGGTATTTTTCTATGAGCGCGAATAATATCGCCGTACTTTCGAGCGTGGGTTCGCCGTTCACGTTTAATGGTCTGAAATGCAGTTGAAACGCTCGTAAAACATTGCGAGTTTGCGCGTCTACTATGCCTGTTGGCTCAATTTTGTAACCGTAGGTGCCGAGTGCTCTTTGGATGTTAATAATCGGCATGGGTTTGATGGTGAACTCTTCCCAATATTTCACAACTGTATCATTATCAAACCATGCACCAATGCCAAGCTGATAAAGGCGTTCCCATGGAAAGCGGGGGCCTGGGTCGATTTTACGGCTAGGGGCAATGTCTGAATGGCCAATAATATTGGTGGGTTTTATATGTGGGTGCCGCTCTAAAATTCCATCAAGTAGTTTTATGAGGATCTCCATTTGGGATTCTGCAAAATCCGGGTAAAAACATAAGCGTGGCGGTTTGTTATGGGTGACACTTGACGTTTTGCAATATGTTTGATTCACGACTTCTATGCCAATGGATTGATCGTTTAATCCACTTTTCCCTGCCCAATAACTGCGCCCTGCATGCCATGCACGCTCTGATTCTGGTACAAGTTCAAATACTTTTAGTTTTTTGTGTGGGTATGATTTGTCACTTGGGTCAGGGACGAGGTAATGAGAGCTTACTGGCCGAGAAGATTTTTTTGTGAGAATGTCTACAGAGTCTTTAAAATTCGCAGAGGTGTGATGAATGACAATAATGCTGACGCGGCTATTATAGTTTACCGAAGGGAGTGTGTTTGTTTTTCCTATGTTGTTCATCGTGCTACAGGCGGAAATACTCAGTAATCCGAGCATTAAAATACTATAGCGAGCTGAGTGACGGAGTATTGCGCTTGTAAAGCCTTTGGCCTGTGAAATTTGGGCCAGTGAATCTTTGGCCAGTGAATCTTGGGCACTTGAAGCTTTGGCCCGTAAACCTTGGACTCTTGAAGATCGTTGGAACGCAGTAAATACTGTCATACAAAAGCCTGAGTTGGTAAGATTCATCGTTCAAATCATTTTATGTGTCGCGTTGTTTCGTGAGTTTGTTGATTCACACTCTTTCTGTCTAGCAAAAACGTGAAATAAAACAAGTGTAAACACGTCCGATTTTTCAAAGAGGTAATGCATTGGTATTAGTATTTTTCGTAATTGTGGCAAAAATGTCGCTAAATTGCGAAAAAAACTTCGAATTGGTATTTGACTTTGCAAATAGGTTGGAAGTATCGTATTTGTAATTCTGATGTACAGGCACGTCTTGCAGGCACGCCTTGTTGCAGATAATTATAAATAAAAAGAGGGTATACACACAAATGGCAAATATTTCGCATAAATCGAGAAAAGCTTATCTTAAATACAATAAGATATTAACTGGCGCCGTTCTGGCCGCCAGTATGAGCGTAATAGCAGTTCCTGCTGTTGCTCAACAGGTAGGTGGTGTCACTGGCCATGTTGTTAATGACACAGGCGCGGCGATATCTGGCGTAACAGTAGAAGCACGAAGTCCAGTTTTGCCTGGCGTAAGAACAGCAGTTTCTTCTGCAAATGGCCGTTATCAATTGCCATTACTCCCACCAGGTGAATACGAATTAACGTTTAAGAACCCTGACGGTACTGTTCTCAAACGTAATGCATTTGTTTTGTTACAACAAAAAATAAAAGTGAATGTAGCTTTTAACAGCGCGATAGATGAGATTGTTGTTGTTGGTAGAAAAATGTATGTGGATTCAGGGAAAGCATCCTTGAAGAGCACAATCAACTCTGATGCTATCGAGGGTGTTCCTGTCGGGCAAGAATACCGTGATTTAATTAAGCTTATTCCTGGTGTTCAATATTCAGAAGACACAGTACGTGGGCCAAGTGCAGGCGGTAGTGGTCAGGATAATAATTATCAATTTGACGGCGTGGATGTATCTCTCCCTTTATTCGGTACGCTCTCAGCTGAACCATCAACGCATGATATTGATCAAGTTTCAGTCGTTCGCGGTGGCGCAACCGCTATTGGGTTTAACAGATCAGCTGGTTTTACTGTCAATACAATCAGTAAACGCGGGACGAATGAAGTTCACGGCGAAATTGGTTATAAATTGGAAACACCAAAGCTGACATCTGACCGTGATAGTGCGAGTTCAGTTGTGGATTTTGATGAAAATAAACGTTGGATTACAGCAAATCTTGGTGGCCCTATCATCAAAGATAAATTGTTTGCCTATGCATCTTATTACCGTCCAACGATTACGCGTGAAAACCGTAGTAATGCACTTGGTACGGTTCCTGATTTTAAAAGCGAGCGTAATGAATATTTTGGCAAGCTAACATATGCGCCAGCTAGCAATCTTTTACTTGATGTGAGTTACCGTACATCTGACCGTACATTCCAAGGGTCCGGTGTTGGTGCATTTGACTCACCTACTTTAGCTACAGGCGGAAACGCTAGCCAAGATATTATTATTGCTGAAGGTTCGTGGATTATTGATGATAAAAGTTCGTTTAATTTTAAATTTACTAACTTTAATAATAAGACATTCTCTGGCCCTGACACACTCTTTGATGTTCCTGTCACATTTGGCGGTGCGCTTCCTGTTGGGATGCTTGATCAGGTCGGACGTCTTTCTGTCCCAACTCTTCGTACTGGGGAAACAGCCTACAATGCCTTTGTTCAACCAATTATTGATCAATATGGGTTTTCAGAAAACGGTGTGCAAACTGGTGGCGGCACAGTAGGTGGCAACAACCAAATAAACAGACAGGACTTTACTCGTACTGCTTTTGAAGTCGGTTATGACCGCACCTTTATTACAGGTGATTCTTCTCATGATATTCATATTGGTTATCAATACCAAGAAATCGGTGAAGATCTTGAACGTACATCAAATGGCTTTGGTCGTATTTCAGTCATCGGCGGTCGTTCTTTCGCTGACGATGGTGTTACGCCAGTGTTTTATGAAGCACGTGTTTACCAAACAGGTATTGTCGACGGAAATGGCTCTACGATCGTTCCGCAGTCAATTGATACCTCATCAACACAACAAAGTTTTGAGATTAATGATACGTATGAAAATGGCGATTGGACATTTAATCTAGGCCTATTGATTAGTAATGACGTATTGTACGGCCAAGGTTTACGTGAAAAATCTGGTACGATTTCTGGGTTCGAAACTGCGCCTGGTAATAAATACAAAATGTATGAGGTTGATTGGAAAGACATGATCCAGCCGCGTTTTGGTGTGAATTGGGATTATTCAGATACAGCTGCTGTGTATGCAAATTTTGCACGATACACCCCGTCTACGTCATCTTTGTCACGTGCCGCGTCTTGGGACAGAAACCTTTCTCGTGAACTTAGATTGCGTTATGACGCGAACGGTAATTTTATTGAAAGTTCTGCTGTTAGATCATCTTCTGGTAAGTTTTTTGCAGACAATTTAAAACCACGCCAAATCAAAGAATATTTGGTCGGGTGGAATAAACAAGTGAACGACCAATTGACCGTTCGTGCCCATGCGCGTCATCGTGCTGGTTCTAATTTCTGGGAAGATACGAACAATACGGCGCGTTTATTTGCGACTGCACCAGCTGAAATTCAAGCGCTAGGTCTATATATTCCAAATTTAGCCGATGTGCGTGCGGAAATCGGCGGATCTTCTTATGTGATTGCTCAGCTTGATACAGCCCATACAGAGTATTATGAAGCTGGACTTGAGGCCGAATACTTTGGCGATAATTTCTTTATTTCCGGTTCATATACTTGGTCACGTTACACAGGTAATTTTGACCAAGACAATACGACAACGACTAATGATGGGAACCGCTTTATTGGGTCTTCTTTCATTGCCGATGGTATTGGTCGTCAGGTTTGGGATAATAGAGAAGGTACATTACGTGGCGATAAACCTCATCAGTTGAAGGTTTTTGGCTATTATGAAATGCCTTGGAAGGGCCGTGTTGGCGCCTATGCAAATTACCAATCTGGTCAACCATGGGAAGCTTGGGACGTCGAAGTTTATCGTGCCTTCACGGGAAGTAGCAGTGATACAAGCCGTTTTGCTGAGGCCGCTGGTTCTCGTAGAACGAAAGCGCATTTTCAGTTTGACTTGAATTACTCTCAAGAGTTTAAAGTTGTGAGTGGATATAATATCGAATTACGGGCTGAATTGTTCAATGTATTTAATAGCCAAACTGGTTATAATATACAGAACAAGGTCAATAGCGCAGGTTTCGGTACCGCTCGTACTCTTTACAACCCACGTAGACTTCAATTGTCTGGAAAAGTTAAGTTCTAAAATAGAGCGCTAAAATGATATTAAAAAGGCCTGTTCTCAATTCGAGAGCAGGCCTTTTTGTTATCTAAATATAATGGGGTTTATTGGGCTGTTTTCCCTAATTCAGCCCTTAGTGCATCAAGCTTATGGCCATATTTCTTCCAACGCCCAATCGAACCGCTATAGAGTGGTTGACGAACTTGGACTGAGCTTGCTGTTGCGGTAGGGGATGTGTTTTCGTGAAAACGCATACAACTTTCATCCCATTCAAGTTCACAGAACGATAAAAGCTTGCGAGTTTGGTTTTTTTGATCATGGATAATGTCTTCATAGGCGATTTCCATGAATCTGTTAGGCGGTATGTTCTTGCGCCAATGTGACATCAGCCCATCGAATTCATTGTAGAAAATCGCTGTATCTTCTAAGTCGAAAGCGTAATCATGATTATTATTATGGGACGCGAAAAGCTGGCGGTAATTAGACAGGCAGCTATCCATCGCCCCGCGACGAAGCACGATAATTCTGGCATTGGGGAGGGCGCGATGTATCAGGCCTGCATAAAGAAAGTTGAAGGGCATTTTGTCGATCAAATGATCCGCGCCTTGCATGAGGGTTTGTGTCGTGGCGATATAGTTTTTACCTATATCCGATAAATTAATTTGGTTTGTTTTTAGGAATGTATCGCAATCTAATTGCGTATCTATTGGTAGAGCAGATGCTGCCTTTATCAGTTTGGAAAAAACCGTGAGTTCACCTGCTGAGTGAACGCGTGGGTGCGATGATAGAATTCGGTCTACAAGGGTTGTTCCTGTACGCGGTAATCCCACAATGAATATTGGCGCAGCATTTGAAAATTTATCTGCGTCACTATGCTTATCCAACATGTCCAGCGTTATGGTCGTTTTAGCAGCGTCGAAGACCTTTGCCATGGCTTGCCTGTTGTATTGGATTTGTTTTCGCTTGGTGCTTTTCGCCTTTTTTAGCCAATCAAAACTATCTTCATATTCGCCTAAGTCTTCAAGTGTTTTGGCAATCGTATGCCCAAGAAGCAAATGCGAATCTGTTGTGTCTACTGCCCCGTTAACAGTGAGCTCATTAAAAAGAGTTTTCAGTTTCTCGAGATGATTGTTACCTGATGTTTGTTTTTCGAGTGCCACCAATGAAAACCAAGCTAGGTAAAATTTGGGATTTATAGAGAGGGTGTTTGTATAGGCAGATTTTGCTTTTGCAAAATCACCGATAAATTCTGCGGACGCACCAAGGTTGAAGTGAAACTTCGCCCATTTTGGATTTTTCTTTACTGCCTGTTCGAAAAAAGGGATGGCAAGGTTATGATGCTCTGTACGGCTATAGATAACACCAATCATGTCGGATAAAAGGGCGTCATTTGTGCCAATTGTTGCAGCTATGTCGGCTCGGGCCTTAGCCTGGTTGTGATCTCCTAATGCCATAAGTGTATTGGCGTGATATGTTTGGTAACGCACATTCTTTGGGGCGTGTTCAGTTGCTTTTGCAAAGAACTCTAATGCCTTGACCGTATTGCCTGTGTCTGAGGCGAGAACGCCTAACAGGAAAAAGGGAAGGGGGTTCGTCTCGTTCTGCCGCAAAGCTTCGATCGACTGTTTGTAAACCGTTTCATACGCTCTTGATCTGAGGAGCTTCATACCTGTCGTCAGTGTTATGATGGTCAATCCCCGTTTATTGGTCAGTTTGTTGACGTGCAAGCAGGAGTGCTCCTTCAAGAGCGTCACCATCAGGAGGAACGATTTCTGCGCGAATGTCGGGAGCAAGCCAAGGTTCAATACTTGCGGCCAGCCCACCTAATAAAGAACACCGTGGCACACCTGAATTATAAAGGCTGCGTACCATAGAATCGATATGGTTTGCTGAATGCCGTGTAATGAGACGCCCATGCCTGTCACCCGTTTCTGCGGCTTGTAGGACGATTGGGGCTAATGATGCGTAATCAGGCGCTGTCGCCTTGTCCATCCAACTCACTATTTCGTGGGTCTGGCAATTAAATTTTTCGAAAAGGTGGCGGGTGAGATCCGAATGGCTTATGCGACCATCGGAAGTGCGTAATGTAATTCGGATTGCCTGCAATCCAATATAGGCGCCACTTCCTTCGTCAGAGATAGGGAAGCCATAGCCGCCAACCCGTACATCTTTACCTTTTATACGTCCAATCGCAATACTGCCTGTGCCGACGATAACAATGCCGCCATCTTGGCCTGAATGTGCTCCTACATTGGCAATAAAAGCATCGTTGTAAATATGTGTAGAGTGAAACGGGAATGGTTGCGCCAGTAATTCTTCTTTTGCCCCTTCACGACCAATGCCGGCAATTCCCATGCTTGCTCGAATGGATGAAATATCTTGAGCCTCTAACTTGGCAGCCGTAATCGCTTGTTGATATGCGTCTTGGATAGCGGCAAAGACATTTGATATGCCTGTATTCGCATTGGCAGAACCAGATAAGCCCTGTCCAATAATGCGTCCCGACTTATCCGTAAGTCGCGCTCTACATTTCGTACCACCTGCATCAATTCCTAAAAAATACATAAACTAGCCCTATGAACTGGTTTCTACTTAATGAGAGGGAATTGGTAGCTTTGTTAAAACTGGCTATAAATGCCTTCTAATTATTGTTCAGCCCTTAAAATATAGACATTACTTGTATCTAAATGAATTTCAAGCCGCTTGTAAAGCTATAGCAAGAATAATGAAATTGTCTATATTGGTATTACATAGGTATTGTTTAATTTGTTGGTGGTGTTATATCCTTTGGTGTTAATATAAAGGAAGGCATAATGAAGTCGCGAAGTGAGCCGCAGACCTTGATGTACGCAGAAGCGCGAGAGGCTCCTGATCGCGTTTGCAAACAATTGAAAGCTAATAAAGTACTGATTGAAGAACTGGCCGTGCGCTTGCGCAAAAACCCGCCAAACCTGATTGTGACATGTGCACGTGGGAGTTCTAATAATGTGGCGACTTATGCTAAATATCTAATTGAAACCCATATTGGTACGCCGGTTCTCTCATCTGCGCCTTCTGTAAGCTCGGTATATATGGCACCGCAAAAAATTAAGGGTGCGTTGTTTTTAGCGATTTCTCAATCAGGTCAAAGTCCAGACCTCCTTATGACCGCGCGTGCAGCTAAAGAGAGCGGCGCCTTTATCGTTTCTATTGTGAATGACAGTACGTCGCCTCTAGCGAATATGTCGGATTTTGTGATTCCTATTCATGCTGGTGCAGAAAAAAGTGTTGCTGCAACCAAGACCTTTATTTGCTCTCTGAGTGCGGTCATACATTTGGTCGCCGTGTGGAAGCAGAATGATGCTTTGATGGCAGGCCTTGAAAACATGCCTTCATTACTTGAATCTGCGTGTGAGCTGGATTGGCCTTCGGGTTTGGAGAAATTGATACCTGTTCATAACCTTTTTGTTGTTAGCCGTGGTTTAGGGCTTGGTATTGCACAAGAAGCAGCATTAAAGCTGAAAGAAACCTGTGGAATTCATGCAGAGGCCTTTAGTGCGGCTGAAGTCAAACATGGGCCTATGACGATCGTGCAAAAGGGAAGCCCTGTGTTCATGTATTCTCCACAAGATCAAACACAAGAGAGCATGAATGATGTTGTCTCAGATTTTTTATCAAGGGGGGCGCAAGTGCTCTCGGCTGGTCACTCTTATGATCAGGCACTTAATCTCGACACCGCATTTTGCCCCTTCAAAGAATTGCGGCCACTTTTATTTATCCAGTCTTTTTATATTTTCGTTAATGCGCTTTCCGTATTACGCGGTTATGATCCCGATAGGCCACCCTATTTAAGTAAGGTAACGGAGACCGTATAATGCAAGCTCTTGTCAACGCACGTGTCTTAACGCCTAAGGGGTATAAAGATAAGCAAAGTGTCGTGTTTAAAGACGGTGTAATTGTTGCTGTATGCGATGATGAAGTGCGTTCTGCAAATGCCACGATCCTACAAGACCTTGGTGGGGGAGAATTAATTCCCGGCTTTGTTGATGTACAGGTAAACGGTGGCGGCGGTGTTTTGTTTAATGACTACCCTACTGTCGAGGGAATAAAAACCATTGGGGAAGCGCACCGAAAATTCGGCACGACTGGGTTTTTTCCTACTTTAATTAGTGATGATTTGGATGTTATGGCGCGTGCAATCGAGGCGGTTGATATGGCCATTCAGCAAGGCGTACCCGGTGTTCTTGGAATCCATTTGGAAGGTCCATTCTTGAATGTAGAAAAAAAAGGGGTGCATGATCCGTCAAAAATTAAAACAATTGGCGCAAATGAATTAGCGCTAATGTCTAGTCTTAAAGCTGGGAAAACGATCATTACGCTCGCGCCAGAAAAAACAACGCCAGATATTATCAGTGCTTTGCATGCACGAGGTATTATTGTTTGCGCGGGTCATACGCAGGCAAGTTATGACGAAACGATGATTGCAATGGATGCTGGTTTGACTGGATTTACGCATTTGTTTAATGCGATGCGGGCAATGGAAAGTCGGCGACCGGGTATTATTGCGGCTGCATTAGAGGACAAGCGTGGTTGGTGTGGTATTATTGCAGATGGCCATCATGTACACTGGGCAATGTTACGTTTAGCTCTACGGGCAAAAGTCGGAGACCAAGTTTTTCTTGTCACAGATGCCATGCCAAGTGTTGGGGCCATGCAAAAGGAATTTTCTATCGGTGGGGACGCTATTATTGTGAATGATGGAAAATGCATGACTGTTGATGGTCGACTTGCAGGGTCAGATTTGGATATGATCGGCGCTGTATTGAATGCTGTTGACCATTTGAACGTCGATTTCCCTCAAGCTGTACGCATGGCCAGTATCTTGCCCGCCCGATTTGTTAATATGCAAGATAGGTTAGGGGAGATACGCGTGGGGCTTCAGGCCGATCTCATACTTCTTTCTGTAGACCAGAAGGTTGAGAAAACATGGATTAAGGGGCAGGCTATAAGCTAGAATGTAATTTGACGGTTAATCCAGCTCGTTGATATCTAGGTTCATAACAATGTCATAGCAATCACCGCGGTACGCTGATCTGGTAAGCTCCACGGGGGTGCCATCTTGCAGGGTTGATCGCCGTTCGATACGCAGTATTTCGCTATTTACGTCAATGGCTAAAAGACCTGCTTCTGTCGGGTTTGCCAGTGAGGCACGGACTTTTTGTGTTCCTTTAACAGGATTGTTACCCTTTGTTTTTAGGGCCTCGTACAGAGATTGTGTTATCTCGGAAATGTCAGGCAATAATGATGCAGGAATGACGGCATGTTCAATCGCTAGAGGCTGGCCATCTGATAAGCGAACGCGCCCAAGCCGCACGACCTTGTCTGTTTGGCTAATGTTTAAAATTTCAGCTTCTTCCGTTGTTGGTGTACCGTAAGCTTTCATAATCCAAATGGCCTGCGGGTTGTGACCATGGGTGTGCATATTGCTCGTGAAGCCGCGTAAACCAGACCCCAGATGGGAAATTGGAGGCAGTACAAATGTGCCAGACCCA
This sequence comes from Robiginitomaculum sp., assembly GCA_002733905.1. Classification (GTDB taxonomy): domain Bacteria; phylum Pseudomonadota; class Alphaproteobacteria; order Caulobacterales; family Maricaulaceae; genus Robiginitomaculum_A. The sequence continues at coordinate 167,329 of NVXK01000004.1, forward strand.
TGCTTACGCTGAACGATTTTGTCTTCTGAAAGAATGTTTAGGGCCTTACGAATAGTTACCCGTGAAGCGCCTGTCATTAGGCAAAGCTCACGCTCGGAAGGTAGGGCCTCTCCCGCGTCGACATTGTTTTCAAAAATATAGGTGCGTATGTTTTTTGCAATTAGCATGTAATGAGGCATTGATGAAGTTTTATCCCTGCTAATCTTGTCTAACTTCATCATGATATTCCTGTAAATAAACCGTATGTTTTGTGGTCGCTTTTCCTAATCACTGTTTTGATTATATTATCATACTTTTATACAGAGTATTTAATTAATATGTGGAAATAAAGCGTATGATCTTCGTTTCGATTTTATGAGGGTAATGTATACGACAAGCCGTTAGTCAATAACAACACCCGGGTTTAATATCTTACGCGGATCGAGAGTGTTTTTTAACAATTTCATCAAAGCAATTTCTTCGGCGCTTCTTGTTTGAGAAAGCCATTTTTTTTTCTCATGCCCAATGCCGTGTTCTGCTGATACCGAACCGTTATATGCTTGCAAAGGTTCATATATGGTGCAGTCAGAAAGATGCCGAGTGTTGTTCGCGCTCGACCCCGGTTGAACAAAAAAATGTAAGTTCCCGTCTCCAATATGGCCGAGGACATAACATTTGGATTGTGGCAAGAGCCGATTTAGTTGCTCTTGAACGTTTTTAACATAATCATCCATTGAGGAAATAGGGAGGCTCACATCATAGAGGTAGACAGGTTTTGGGTGAAGAATAGGCTCGAAATCGTCTCGGATAGCCCATAGCGCTTGCCGTTCATTTTCAGATTTTGGTAGTACAGCGTCTACAATTAACCCCTTTGTATATACGGTTTCGATAACTTCCATAAACCGTTCATCATCACGTATTGGGTCATTACCATCGCATTCAAAAAGGACATAGAATGGATAGGTATTTTTAAAGGGCGCGCGGTGAGCCCCTGGCTGTGTAACTGCTGAAACATATTCTCCCCACATGACTTCATACGCAGAAAGATTTGTACCTATATTGGCTTTTAAATATGTGAGCAATTTTATTACGGATTGAAAGTCAGGAAGGGCAACAAGTGCTGTGTTCTTGGTGGTTGATAAAGGCATTAATTTAACTACGGCGCGGGTGATAATACCTAGTGTACCTTCCGAGCCAATGAATAATTGTTTTAAATCATAGCCTGCATTATCTTTTAGCACTTTATTTAATGAAGAAATGATAGTCCCATCGGGCAATACGGCCTCAAGGCCAAGTACCATGGATCGTGCCATGCCGTAACGCAGAACATTTACGCCGCCAGCATTGGTGGCTAAATTACCCCCAATTGTACAAGATCCACGGGCCCCAAGGTCAAGGGGGAGAAATAGGCCTTTTGCTTTTACCGTCGTTTGTACGGTTTCCAAAATAGCGCCAGCTTCTATCATGGCGGTACCTGTGACGGGGTCAATTTCAGTAATGGCGGTCATGCGCTCCAGAGAAATGATGATATCATTATCCGTACTGCGCGTGCCTTGAACACAGGTCGTATTCCCGCCGTGTACGATAACCGTTTGGTTGTGCTCATGGCATAGTTTTAAAATTTTAGAAATTTGCAACGTCGTCGTTGGTCGTAAAAGTGCTTTGGCGTGTAGAGGGGAGCTGTCCCAATAGCTCACAGCCCTCATTGCGATGTCCGCATGGGGGAGCATTACGTCTTCGCCAATGTTTTGCTTTAAAATATCAATAATGTTTGGCATATTTTATCACCCAGAATCATACTAATAGTATGCAACATTGCTATATTAATCAGTCTTGGCTTTAAGCAGGGTGAACGCGGCTCGTAGGTTGCCATTTGCTTGATTTATGATGCGTTCTGCGCTTTCGAGGTCATGCCCTAATGCAATTAAGGTCGCTGTTTTTATGTTTTCATTTGCACTCTTGAGAGACGCGCGCGCTGTTGCGGTTGAGCACTGGGTAATGTCGCAAATCATATTTAGGGCGCGGCCTTCCAGTTTTTTATTAGACACAACCATGTCAACCATAAAGCCTTTATAGACATGCCCGAGCCGTGTCATAATCGCGGTAGAGAGCATGTTCAAAACTGCTTTTTGAGCCGTACCAGCTTTCATACGCGTTGAGCCTGCAATGATTTCGCTCCCTGTCTCTGCAAGTATGGCGTAGTCAACGTCTTTGAGTAAAGGGGTGTTGGGGTTGTTCGCAATACCAATTGTCATTGCGCCCCTCTTATTCGCTTCTTGTAAGGCACCCAGTGTATAGGGTGTTCTCCCACTGGCGGCTACGCCAATAACAATGTCATTTTTACCCGTTTGGGCATTCTGTATCTGATGTTGACCGTTTTCTGCGCTATCCTCAGCCCCCTCTATGCTTACCGTAAGGGCGTTTGTGCCACCTGCGATGCAAAATACAACACGGTCTTTTGGCCACCCAAATGTCGGGCCTAATTCTGCACCGTCCTGAACGGCCAAGCGCCCAGATGTACCAGCGCCTACATAAATCAATCGGCCAGTTTTACCGAGCCTGTGCGCCGCTTGATCTGCGGCCAAGGCTATATCGCGCATGGCAGGTTTGACGGCTGCGATTGCCATTAATTGCCCTTCATACATTGCCTCAACCGCATCTTGTGTTGACCACTGATCGAAATCAACAAAGCGTTGGCATACTTCCTCAGTCATTTGCTATCCAGTAAAGGTTTGTGCAGGTTCTTTTTCAAGAGACACTCCAATTTGATTTATGCGTACCGAAGTGTGACACTAGCTCTATTTAGGAGACAAGACTACCATAAAGTGAGTAAATATAAGACCAATTAGATACAAGTTCGAAAATTTGAGCGTTAACCTTGCGTGCGCGGATATTGTATGCGCTATGGTGTATATTCGTTATACAAAGCGAATGTTCTTTGCGTGCAATCAATCATAGAGCATGTATTTTTGCCTTATGAGTTTAAAGATTCGCAGATCATCTTTCCAACTCTCTCGAATTTGGTTCTGCGTTTGTCCGTCCTTAATTTGACGCATTAGTAAATTGTTTCCAGCAAGTTTATTGAAGAAGTTGTTTTCGAGAAAGAAGTTTTCCTGATCGGGTAGGGAAATATAAAAGTCGATCAGCCAGTCTAAGGATACCTCGTTTGCAGGTAGGGCAGGTGGTGGGAATGCGTTCGTAAATTTGCTGCGTAAATCATGCCCTTTGATCGACTGCCCGTTAAGTTTTGGATATTTGGCGCCAGCATTGGGCGAGGGCGTAAATTGAAAACCCCCTTTAGGATAGTCAGGGTGCCCAATGGCTTGGAACGGAAACTCTGTCCCACGTCCGACACTTACGACTGTGCCTTCAAATAACGCCAAAGACGGGTAGAGATAAACCGCGTTCATGTTCGGGAGGTTTGGGGATGGTTTTATGGGGAGTTCATAGAGTGTATCGTGAGTATAGCCTGTGATTTTAATAACGGTAAGGTCACATTTTACGTCGTTTTTTAACCAATTTTCGCCGTTTATCATGAGACCGTACTCGCCAATGGTCATGCCATAAATCAGAGGTATTGGGTGTAATCCAATAAAGGACTTGAATTCGGGCTTTAGCACAGGGCCGTCAATGTAAAATCCGTTCGGGTTTGGGCGGTCAAGAAGGATCAAGGGGACGGAGTTCTCAGCACAAGCCTCCATGACATAATGAAGCGTCGAGAGATATGTATAGAACCTGACCCCGACATCCTGAATATCAAAAACGAGGGCGTCGATATCTTGCATGGTCTTTACGGAGGGTTTCTTATTGGCCCCGTAAAGGGATATGATGGGTAATCCTGTTTGGGGATCAATTTCATCATATATCTTTTCTCCAGCATCTTTATCGCCTCTAAACCCATGTTCGGGTGCGAAAACTTTGACGAGTTTTATGTCCTTGTTTAGTAAGGCATCAACTAAATGTGTGCCGTCAACCATTGATGTCGCATTGGCTATGACCGCAACACGTTTTCCTTTCAGGAGAGGGAGGTAGGATTCATATTTTTGTGCACCAACCTCGATTTTTACGATTTCTGTATCCGAATTTTTTATAGAATTGTCGAACTCAACGGGCTGCTCTTGTGTGTTGTTTGTGCAAGCACCTATACAGATACACATGAAAACGAGAAGCGTTTTTTTTAGAAAATTCAACATTTTAATACTATTGACGATAGAAGGGAATAAAGCAAATCGTCGCTGTAGAGGGGCTTGTATTTTTACGCTGATGTACATCAAACCGTGTGTATTTAACTTTAGAAAGAGGCCGTAATAATTTGTAATTATTAAGCTTAATTTCTACGATTACCCAATCCCTTTAAAAAACTACCGTTTTTGCACCATTAAGGATCACACGATCTTGCGTGAACAGTGTCACGGCTCTTGCCAAGACACGGCGTTCGACATCGCGTCCTTTTCTAATCAAATCCGTTGACATGTCTTTATGAGTGATGGCTTCGGCATCTTGGGATGTAATAGGCCCTTCATCCAAATTGCTGGTTACGAAATGGGCCGTTGCGCCAATCATTTTGACCCCACGTTTGAAGGCTTGATGATTGTGTTCAACAAGTAATTTCAATGATATGGTCGATTTTGTACGCAATTGGAAGCATTAAGAAGGAAGATAAATTGTATTCCCTATGTGATGCATGTGAATGAACATCACAATGACACATGACATTGCTATAAGAGATATCTAAACCCCAAGACGTTTAGATAATGCCTTAAATGAAAATAGTAATGTGGTGAGCATGTAGCACGCTTCAAAAGTCGATGCTTGGGCATACCCTGTCGTCGCAACTCAATTTGCCAATTGGCTCATACTTTATGCCGCGATAAAACGTTACGATATAGGGAATGTTCGGGGTGTTTAGTCTAGCACGCTTGGGTTCTAACACCCAAGCGTGCTTGGTATTGTGTTTACAGTGACTTTAGATATTCAAGTAAAGCCTCTTTGTTTAAATCTGATAATTCAGTTCCGTAGATATGGCCTTCTTTGTAATTACCACGAATTGTCGTATCGAGATAAAAACTTCCGCCGTCCATATAGCCTGCACCATCCAGATCGTACTCTGTTGTACCTGTGAAAAATGAAGTCGGGCGGTTTTCTGGAGCCTTTAATAAATCACGCAAAGTTCGTACAGATCCATTGTGAAGGTATGGCCCAGTGAAGGCAATGCCGTCCAATGGTTTAGCGCGATAACTTGTCGTGAGTAGCTCTACGCCGTCAACTTGGTCAACAGCATATTCCGTAATCAAGGCGTCAACCGCATTGCCCCATGAGAGTTCTGGGTAAGTAAATATTGTGCGAATTATAAACCCGATTGAAGCATAGTGGTCTTTTTTTAATGCGCCTGTAGCAACACCAAGAAGAACAAGCGAATTAAATTCTTCTGGGAAAGAATCTCCAAATGGAATACCCGTTTCTGGATTGATTGAATCTGGATGTGAGTAAGAAAGCATATCTCCCAATAGTCCACTATTTACTTTACGGAGACCGAAATCCTCTGCAAAGGCAGGGTCTGTACCAATATCACTATATTCCATTTGAATGACTTTTGTGAAACGTCGACCAATAGAGTTAGGTTCTGTTAGCTCATCACCATCTACGCCGTCAGTTGTATCAATATGGCAACTACTACAGTGTTGCGTATATAGCTGACTGCCAAGTGTTATCAATTGTGGATCCAATGGTGGAAATGTGTCTGGCCATTTTGGAGAATGTGCCTTCGCCAAAGCGCGGTCTAGTTTATAAACATTGTCAACTTTAGGTGTGGCTTCGAAGAGGTTCCAACCCGCTGTGCCGAGCAGTGCTTGAAAAAAATTTGGTATCCAACTATCTTCGATGTTCATATACCCAAATACACCGAGAACTTCACCAACATTTCTATCAATAGGGTTGTTAGAGACACAGTTGGTTTGTGTACACTGTAAATCTGAAAGGTCCCAGATATAAGGGTAGCTAACGGGCGCTACAGGTGGCACAGCATTGTCATCGGATATATTTGCATGATGTACATGTAGTTCATTTATGATAGAACCAATGGCATCTAATCGTGCAGGACCACCAGGAACATCACTGGCATTTCTACCCGTAAATCCGCGAACATATACTCTTGATTTCTCTAAATACCGGCTTCCAGAGAAAGGGTTTATAGGCCAATCAAATTGTAAAACTGTATTCCAAAAAAACCTCGATTTATAGCGTGATTTTTTTGAAGAATTAGCTTGGTTTGCTTCGATTGCGTCACCGAGCGCGAGGAGGAAGGCAATCATGTCTAAATTAGCTTGGCCACCTTCAACTAGGTAACGGTTACCTGCTTGCGTAATCTCTCCTGTATGACAAGTCGCACAGGTAAAGCCCATGTAGTTTTTTTGTGATACGCGACTTCTATCTCTTACTAGCCCCAAGGGAAGGCCATAGCTTGTGTAATCAATTGCCACAGGGTCGCCATAACTATTATTCTCGCCCGCTTGTGTACTCGCTTCATCAAGCTATAAAAAACCAAACCTTGCAAGAGAAGCTTTGCTCATAAACAATTCACGAGAATCAACACGTTCTAACGCTCGAAATGTTTGCCAGTTAATAAGGTGGGAGCCTTGTACTGTCGTGTACCATTCTTCACGACAAGAGTTTGAACCATCCGATTCATAACAGGCATCATCCCACGTGTTCATCCACCGCGTGTTCTCGCTTGCGCTTGCTGGCGATATTAATGCTGTCGTACATAAAAGTACCCAGCTTCCTATTTGTGTTCTTAATTTCATATTTCCCTCCTTGTTAAGTGTAATGAATTGGCCTGAGTGTGGGGTGTTTTCGGTACCTTTTTTGTTGCGTTGTAATGAGATCTCGGCTTAAAAAAGTAAGTGTTTCTACGTAAAAAATCTGACAAAAAACGTAATATATTCGTTCGCATTTTTTTTTGTATGTGCGCGCGTAAGTTCAAGATGTCGTAATGAATACAACATGAGAAGTTTTGACTAATGTACGGTAATATAATACGATTATCCATACCGTAGGTTAAGTCTAACTTACGGTGCAACAGACTGTTTATTTGTAATTCCACATTTATCAACGGCTGAACATCCCACATGAATATGCCAATAGTTGCATAATGCATACAAATTTTTAATGCGGCAAACAAGCTTTTAATTATTATAAGTGTATATTAGTAACATATGCAACTTGCGGTGTGTTTTGTGCCTCTTGTAAATGAGCACATAAAGTAACAAAAACCATGTTAATGGTTAGGCTTAAAGACTTAAACGAGGTGAAGTTGAGATATTTGCGATTGGCAATTGTAAGAGGTTTCAGTAATCATAACCGCTTTATAAGCATTGATTGTGTGACGGGTATGATAGAAATTTCTTAGAGTGCGCCTTCTATTTGTATGTTTAGGCCGTCTATTTTGGCTTTGATTCTATAAATATCTCGTAACCGGGATTCTGTTAGGGTTTGGGCTGGAGTGCCTTGTGCATGAATTTTACTGTCCTTCATCCAGATGAGCTGATCCGCGTAACGTGCTGCCAGAGCAATATCATGGAGAACAACGAGGGCACCACCGCCATTATCGACATAGCGGCGTATTAAATCCATAACGCGAAATTGATGTCGGGGGTCAAGGGCGGCAACTGGCTCGTCGGCAATTAAAAGAGGTGCCTGCGCTGCAAATGCCCGCGCGCAATGAACGCGTGCAAGTTCACCGCCAGATAAAGTATCCGTTTTCCGCATTTGCATGTGTAAAATGTCACACGCCGCCATAGCCTCTTCAACGGCTTCGGCGTCTATGCCCTTTAATTTACCAAGGGTCGCCCCATGAGAAAAACGGCCAAGTGCAACAACATCGCGTATCGTGTTTGGCCAAGCCAAGGGACGAGATTGTGGAAGATAAGAGATACGGCGTGCACGTGTGATTGGTGATAATGTCGTGACATCTGTGCCGCCAAGTGTAGATTTTCCTGACGTTGTTTTTACAAGGCCAAGTGCAGCCCGTAGGAGGGATGTTTTTCCTGCGCCATTAGGGCCTAATAATGCAATCAATTCTCCCGAACATAAGCTGAAAGACGCATTTTGTACAAGTGGGGTGTCTTCGGCGTGAAGCGTTATATTTTCTACTTTTAACTCAGTCATGGCTCGCCCGCCTTTGCATTGCAATCCACACGAAAGCTGGGGCACCAATTAATGCTGCGACGACACCAAGTTTCAGTTCTGAACTGGTAGGTAATACGCGCACACCAATGTCGGCCAATACCAAAAATACACCTGCGAGCAAAGCGGAGGGCAGGAGTGAACGGGCAGGGTCGTGACCAACAAAGGGGCGGACAATATGTGGGGCCACTATGCCGACAAATCCGATTGCACCTGCGATAGATACTGCGGCTCCCGTTGCTAGGCCAGCGCCTAAAACAACTAAAATACGTTGGCGTTGTAAATTGAGGCCAATGCCGCTCGCGGCTTCTTCTCCAAGGGTAAGAGCGGAAAGGCCACGTCGGGTCACGAATAATATTAACACGCCAACGACAAGAAAAGGCCCTGAAAGCAGGAGGTCATTGAAACTGCGGTTGGCAACAGAGCCAAGCATCCAGTTTATCATGTCTGCAAGTGAAAAAGGATTTGGCGCTAAGTTCATCAAAAGGCTCATGACCGCACCTGCAAAACTGGATAAGCCTATGCCGATCAAAATTAAAGTGACAACGGAGCGTGTTTTTATTGCGGCAAGGGCAATGATTGCCGTTGCGACGAGTGCCCCAATAATGGCAGAAATCGGTAGCATCCACGCATTAAGACCTACAAACCCATAGTATAATGCAAATGTAGCCCCGAGAGCCGCGCAGGCGGATACGCCTAATACGCCGGGGTCGGCCAGAGGGTTGCGTAATAGGCCTTGCAAGGCGGCTCCGCTCGTCCCTAATGCGGCACCAACGACGAATGCGGCGACGGCACGGGGCAGGCGAATTTGCCAGATAACGAGACTGTCACTAGCATCAGCTTGTCCAAAAAATGCGGCTAATACGCGCCCCATGCCCAATGGGGTTGATCCAAGTAGACAGGCCATGAAAATACTAAGCATACTTGCCAATATCAAAACGGGAAGGAGGATGCGTTTAGTTTTCATTATGTTCCTCCAGTGTTCGGTCATTGGCTAAGGCTTCGACAGCGTCCAGAAGATACCATGCGCCGCATGATGTCCATGCGCCTTGTATGTTAATTGTCGGGATGTCTTGCATTTTTTTGCGCGTAACAGGGTGATGCATTGGACTCCACGAATCTTTAAATTTGGTTTGAGTGCCAAAAAATGCGGCCGCAACCAGATCAGGTTGTTCATAAACAAGACGCTCTAATGGGAGAGATCGCCATCCAGCCTGAGTTTCGAAATTTTCAAGATTGGCTTCAATAAGCATTTCATGAACCAGTGATCCCGGGCCAGTCGTCACACCTGACGGGGTTATATAAAGGGCTGTGCGGGTTGTGTTTGGTTTAATATTGTCTCTAATTGTTTGCAGTCTGGCATTCATGTCAGCGACAATTACCGCGCCTTTTTCACTTTCCCCCAATTGGTCGGCCACTGTTTGAATAACGTGTTTAATACCGTCAAAATCACTTGCCCATCCAATATTAAGAACAGGAATGCCTGCACGTTCAAAAAACGCAGTTGCATTTGGGCCGCCTCCATAAGAACGCACAACGAGATCGGGCTTGTGGATGAGTACATCTTCGGCCCGTGGGGGCAGAGTGGGGATGTTCTTTGCACTTTCGCGCATATAGGAAAATGCTTTCCCTGCGTCAGGAGAGACCGCAAGAATATTCTCGCGGTCTACTAATTTTAAAACGTATTGATCTGCACAATAATCAAGGCTTACAATTCTTCTTGCAATTCTTTTTGGCGTGGCTTCTTGTAAGGGTAAATTGATTGTTTCACCATTCGTTGAAGGCGCACGGCAGGCTGATAAGCCCAAGAGCAGAAGAAATATGGTAAGTCTTAACATCATACTTAATACTGGAGGCGGATGCCAATAGTTCCCGATAGCCCCGGAGTGCCATAGCCTAGAACTTGTTGATACTGAGTATCAAACAGGTTTTCGACTCGCCCATAAAGTTCAACCGTTTCGCTAAATTCATACGCTGCATTTAGATCAATACGTGTCCAACTGTCGAGTTGAGTTCCGTTGGTATTTTGCTCTTCCCCATTATAACGCACAAGAACAGCGCCAGAGAGGGGGCCGTTTGGTGATATGCTTAGACTTACATCACCCGAATGCTTTGGGATACGTGCAAGCTCTGCGCCCGTACCGTCTTTTGAGTCAATATATGTGTAATCAGTACTTAGGCCCAACCAATCTGTGAATTGATAGCTGGCAGAAACTTCTAAACCCTGAGAGTTGACTTGTTCAATATTATCGTAGCCAGCAGTGAATGAAAAATTGATTTGATTTGTAACATCTTGATCAAACCAGGTCAGGCTTAATGAACCACGTTCATTCTTGGTGTAAAGATCAACTCCAAAATCAAAGCCCGTTGCTTCTTCTGGTTTAAGATTTCTGTTAGGTTCTGTTAAACCGCAAAACCCACAAATATATGTGCTTTGAAACACACTTGGTGCTTTGAAGCCTTGCCCCCAACTTGCCCGAAAATTTGCTTGCGGGGTTAATGTGTAGGCAGCTGCCAAACGTGGTGTGGTTTGGGAACCGAAATCTTCATGGTCATCAAGGCGAATACCCGCGGTGAGTGTGAAGTTTTCCACTGGCTTCCATTCATATAGGCCGAAAACACTATCTATAACGCGGTCTAATGAGCCAGAATACGCCTCTTCACGTTCGAGACCAAAGGCAAATGTGTTACTCTCATTGAGAGTGGCGGTGCCTTGGTAACGATAGAGAAAACGTTCGCCTTCAGCTTCGTAACTTGTATTGCCATTGGTGAGGTTTTCACGTTGTGTATTTGAATAGCCGAGGAAAATTTCATTTTCGAGCATGTCAGAAAAAAGTGAAAATGCGAGCTTTGCATGTCCAGAAAGTTCTTCTGTTAATGCTTGCGCGTCACCATCTGCAACACTGCCTTGTGCGCCAAAAGAATAGCTATCAAAATCGGTATTGGCATCTGTATAGGAAATGCTCGCATCTAGGCGTGCTGATGGTGTAAAATTATATCCACCACGCGCCGAAATGTTCAGGCTTTTATAGCCGTCGTCTTCTGTATTGCCGTTCTCAGCATCCGCTTTGGAAATGCCGTCAGTTGATGTCGTGTTTGCCGAGAGGCGGAAATCACCATTGTCGCCGCCATATTCAAAAGAAGCGCCAGCACGGAGGGTGTTGAAAGAGCCAAATTCTGCGAATACTTTACCACTTTTACCCGATTGTGGGGCTTTGGTGATTATAGAGATAACGCCGCCAATAGCGTCTGATCCCCAAAGTGTTGATTGAGGGCCTTTCAAAACTTCGATCCGTTCAATATCTGCGGCGTCAAGGCGCGCAAAATCAAAACTACCATTTGTTGTGCTTGGATCACCGACAGGGACGCCGTCAACAAGGACAAGGGTTTGCCCTGAACTCATGCCGCGAATGCGAACACTTGCCGCACCACCAAAACTACCGTTTTGATTAATTGTCACGCCAGGCGCAGACGCAACGGCGTCGAGCGCAAGTTCGAAGCCTAAGGATTCGATATCTTCGGCTGTAATGATAGAAATGCTGGTACCAGCCTCGGCAGCAGTTTGATTTAACCGTGTGCCAGTCACAATGATTGTATCATGATCGGATGTGTTCTCAGATGCTTGAGCCAGAGAAAGTTGTGGTGTAACTAAGGCTATAAAAGAAATAGAGACAGCACTCATTAGTGTTGTTTTGTAAGTCATATTTTTTCCTAAACATACCGCCGCCCAGCTGTACATTTGTTGTAACGATATCTGACCCCACCAGAATTGGTGTGGACGGCCAGGTCAATTGAATGTCGTTGTAAAAGGAATTAAAACTTCCCCGCCAGCTGAGACTTACCCGGTCTCCGGACGTACGACGCGATGGCAGGTCTCCTGACTTGCTGATTAACGCTCTTGACCGCCTTCCCAGAGATACGCTCCAGTGGCTTTTTGGTCTTAGCTCTCAGCTAACAGTTACGGGTATAGTCCCGGATTTTCACCGGCTTCCCTCTTAGGCCCTTGCTACAGGGCACCATCTGCGCGGAATATGTTGCATTGATATAGGTGTGTCAATTGTTCAATGGGTAGAGGACGTATTTTTTGCGTAAAACATCACTCTGCGTATACAATTTAAGACGTGAGCTTTCGAGGAAGCTCTCTGGTAAATTCGGCATAAAAAACCCGCACTTATCTTTGTAAATGCGGGCCTTTGTAAATGAGGGTAAATTTTGCAAATTGTAAAATGCTAACCTGTTGAAGTATAGTCTTTATATTCTTCTTTCAGTAATCGCTTCAAAACTTTGCCAGTTGCACCGATTGGTAATTCATCTTTGAAAACAATATCAGTGGGTATCCACCATTTTGCACAACGCTCACCAATACATTTTTTTACTTCTTCGATATCAGGCGTGGTGCCGGGCACAGATTGAATGATAAGGAGAGGGCGTTCTTGCCATTTAACATGGTGAATCCCGATACAAGCTGCCATTGCAACATCAGGGTGGTTCATTGCGGCGTTTTCCACTTCGATTGAACTGATCCACTCACCACCCGATTTAATCACGTCTTTAGAACGATCCGTAATTTCGAGATGACCCGTAGGATGGAGTGCGGCAACGTCACCAGTTCTAAACCATCCATCGTCAGTGAAGTCACCTTTGGTGTCATCACGTTTATAATATCCGCTCGCAACCCAAGGGCCACGCACATGAAGATGCCCCGTCGCAACACCGTCGCGAGGTAGGATATTATCTTCATCGTCGACAATACGCATCTCGATACCGAAAATAGAACGACCTGCCAAAAGTTTGATTTTGACTTGTTCGTCATAAGGCAGTTCGGCATGGCCGGGGAGAGGGGCATTCGTTACCCCTAGCGGACTTGTTTCTGTCATGCCCCAGCCTTGTTGCATGGGAATGCCAAGGTCTTGTTCATAAGCGCGCAAGAGAGCTTCTGGCAGGGCTGAACCACCAACAAGGGCGCATTTAACTGTCGGTAATTTGCCGCCAACGACTTTGAGGTGGTTTAAAATGCCCATCCAAATTGTGGGAACGCCTGCCATAAATGATACTTTTTGGTCGCGGATCATGTTGACGAGATTTTCACCGTCCATAGCAGGGCCGGGCATAACGAGCTTTACACCTAGCATGGCGGATGAATAAACGAGACCCCACGCGCTAATATGGAACATGGGTACGACGGCTAATACTGTATCGATCGCAGAAATGCCGATCACATCTTTGGCGCAACTTGCCCACGCATGTAAAATTGTGGAACGGTGTGTATATAGAACACCTTTTGGATTGCCAGTTGTACCAGAAGTGTAACACAAGGTACAAGCGGTGTTCTCATCGAAACGCTCCCAAACAATCGTGTCAGCTTCATCGGCAATAAAAGTTTCATAGCATAAAAGCTCTGTTGCCCCATGCGGCATATTGGCTTCGTTGGTCATGGAGATAAAGCCATTTACCGTTGGGCAAAGCGACCCAATGCCGTGGACGATAGGCGCGAATGTTGTATCAAAAAAGACCCAGCTGTCTTCTGCGTGACCAATCATCCATGCAATTTGTTTAGGGTCTAAGCGGGGGTTGATGGTGTGGACAATAGCGCCAATGCCAGACACAGCGTAATAAATTTCAACATGACGGTAATTATTCCATGCAATCGTTGCAACGCGGTCACCCGGTTTTACGCCTGCCTTTAAGAGTGCATTGGCAAGCTTACGTACGCGCTTTGCACAATCAGCCCATGTGTAAGTATGATCTGTGCCATCTGTTTCACGTGTGAAAATTTCTTGCGTAGAATGGTTGAGTGCGGCGTGTTCAATAAGGTCACTAATCATCAATTGCTGATGCATCATTAAGCCTTGCATGTGGTTCCTCCAATGTTGTGCATGTTCTTATGCTCTTTGTTGCATATGATAATACTGACTAGGTTTCGTACGTCAATCATGTTAATTTGAATTGATAAATTCATTTGAAAAAAGGCGGTAAAATGGCGTTTAACCTTCCAGCATATAAACATGTTGTTGAGGCCGCTGAGCGTTTGTATGACCATGCGTACCTCACACCAATTATGCGCCATGATCTTTTGGACAAAATCTCGGGGTTAAAAATTTTCCTCAAAAACGAAACGGTACAAAAAACGGGGAGTTTTAAATATAGAGGTGCATATTCGCGTCTCTCTGTGCTTAGCTCAGAAGAAAAGCAAAGAGGTATCGTCGCGTTCTCATCGGGAAACCATGCGCAAGGCGTAGCGCTCGCAGCGAAAGAACTCGGTATTTCGGCAATTATTGTCATGCCGAAATCCGCGCCTGAAAAAAAGAAAAAAGGTACATTAGCCCATGGCGCAAACATCGTTGAATATGACATCGCAACCGAGAGCCGCGAAGACATTGCAGCGCGTATTAGCCAGCGTGATAACCGTATTATTGTCCCGTCCTATGACGATCCATATATCATTGCAGGACAAGGTACGATTGGTAAGGAAATCGGTGAACTTCTCAATTCACTGGACATAACACCTGATGCCTTAATTACGCCAATTGGCGGCGGTGGGTTATGCGCTGGGATTAGCTTGGCCATGGGCGCGCTTTGTCCTACGACGAAAATCTATGGTGCAGAACCAATGCATTATGATGACACATACCGTTCTCTTGCAGCGGGTAAACGTGTTGCAAACATCAACCCACCTAACACCTTATGTGACGCCCTCATGACACCCACACCGGGAAATCTAACCTTTGCAATTAATCAAAAATCGCTCAGTGGAGTATTTCATGTCACAGATACAGAATGCCTCATTACAATGGCGCTCTTGAAACAATGCCTTGATATAACTGTGGAGCCAGGGGGAAGTGTGGCCTTAACCGCCGTGTTAAATGGCCGCTCTGGACTAGCGAAAGGGTCAATAGTCGTCATTATTCTTTCGGGTGGAAATGTCGATGAAAGCGTAGTCGCGCTTTCAGAGCAAACGCGAACTCTTTAGGGACTAAAACTCTCTAGCGAAATGCACCTTTGTTTAAATCATGTACGAGTTGTAGCTCGTGTTGATTATTATTAAGCCGCGCACGGTAAACTTGGAGGTTTTCCAGAACACGGTGAACATAGTTACGTGTTTCTGAATACGGAATGGCTTCTAGCCAATCAATCGGGTCGATTTCGCCTTTGCGAGGGTCTCCATATGTTCTCACCCACGTTTTTACACGGTGAGGGCCTGCATTATAGGCAACAGCTGTCATGATATAAGACCCGTCATATTTACGTAAGAGGTCATGTAAATGTTGCGCGCCTAACTTGGCCGCATATTCAGGGTTTGTCGTAAGCCATGATTTGCGATAAGGAATTTTAGCTTTTCGCGCTGTTGCTTTAGCTGTTGCGTTAATCATCTGCATTATGCCGTGTGCACTTGCATGGCTAGAAGCTTTCGCGTTGAACTCGCTTTCTTGCCTTGCTATGGCAAGCACGAAAGGAATGTCATATTTCGAAGGCAATCCCGTAATGATTTTGGGTATAGGATAGCCAGAGTGCGTCAACATTGTATCAAGGCGTCCTGCTTGTTTCGCCGCGCGCACGGATGGTTTCATATAGCCATAATCTTTCGCAAGTTTGGCGAGTAGACTAAGCTCACGAGGATCATCCAAGACATCATCTAGGTGGAATGAAAACTGATTAAATGTGCGTTCGCTCTGCACTTCGCCGATTAATCTAAGTGCGCGTATTAACTCATTTGTTTCAAACTGCGGCCCAATGGCCAAGCCACGATCTTCTGTTGGTAATTGGGTGAAGGCTAAACCTTGCCCTAAACGTTCCGCTGCCAATTGACTGTAATACACATTTGGGTATTTTGCAGCCTCAGCGTAGTAAGCAATAGAGTTTGGATCACCCAATTCCTCTGCTGCGCGGCCATGCCAATAACTTGCGCGGCCTAATGAAACGGGAAGGGAAACCCCATTCTTTAACGTTTGGAAATGACGTGCCGCGACAGTCGGTCGATTTAGTTTTGTAAGGGCAATCCAGCCCGCCAAAAATTCAGCCTCTGCAAAACCTTCACCTCTTGTCATGCCGTGATTTTGAGTGAGTTTATAAGCCTCTTCAAATCGTTTCGATTTTAGGGCCCAGTAGGTCATAAGTTTGCGTTCACGCCACAGACGTTTCTTACCTGCCTCTGAATGTGGCGCGTTGGTAATTTGCATGTAAACAGGGAGGGCGTAGGTCTCGGTTTTACGTTTTCTACGCCAGCGCGCACGCTCGAAAAGTAGGCCTGTATCATTCTGACGTGAACGCGGAATTTGTTTAATGGCTTTATCCATACCAGAACGGTTTGCGCCGACCCGCATACGTGCGTCCATAATTGCGCGATCTGTTTTATTCATAAGGGACAGCAATGCTTGTGCCTTGCTGTAATGTCTCTTACCAAGCCAAATAAGATGGTCTGCACGCGCGGCATGATCTTCTGGCGTCAACCGTGACTTATAACGTTTGAAAATTCGTTTTTGACGATCTCTGCTTAAACGACTTTCGCGCCATGCAGAGCGCAGCCAACGATCTCCGATGTCTTTTTGCCCTTTTTGAAAATAGGCATGTGCCATGGCAGCACGCCCTTCGCCTGAAATAGGTTCATGCCCAAGAAACCATGCAATCGCTTCATACGGAGGTAGCGGTCTGTCAAACAAATGTATTTCACCCTTCGAACGAATACGTGTCATACGCGGCCAATTTGGTTGATTGTGAACTACATCAGTGAGAATTTCAAATGACACCGCAGGGTCATCAGCAGCCATGCGCCATTTTATGATCCGTTTTGCTGTTTCATCAGTTAATCTATGCATAGACCTTTCGGCCTTTTCCCATTGACGGCTATTCGCAGCACGCATGGCGGTGCGAAAATTGCGAGAATCGCGTTTGCTAAGGGTGCTTGACGTATTCGGCGCATCGGGTTTTATGCGTGGGGAAGGCGTTTCAGCCTGTGCACTGAAAGACAAAGCCATTGTCAAAAAGCTCATGCATATGAGTCCCGTAAGAATGGACTTGAAAGCTTTAATCGCAAAAATGTTATGTACATTGTGTGGGTGTTTAAAAAAAATCATGTTTTAATGTAACCAAAGGCTTGCCCCAATCAAGGGAAGAGGTCATAAAACGTCGAAATAACTGTATAAAACTTTAGGCTTTTGAAAAAACCTAACTCCATAGGCGAAAAAATGATTACTGGTTCAATTACTGCGCTTGTCACTCCCTTCAAAAATGGGCACCTTGACGTTAAGGCCTATGAAGGCTTTATCGATTGGCAAATCCGTTCTGGCACGAGCGGTTTGGTGCCGTGTGGCACAACGGGTGAGACATCTACGCTTGCGACAGGCGAGCACATTCAAGCTATTGAAATCTGTGCAAAAGTCTCTGCAGGACGCGTGCCTGTGATTGCAGGCATTGGTTCTAACAATACTGCCTCCGCTGCCTATATGGCGCGGGAAGCAAAAAAAGCCGGCGCAGACGCTGTGCTTGCCGTAGCGCCTTATTATAATAAGCCAAGCCAAGAGGGTATGTACCAGCACTTTAAACTAATATCTCAAGCTACTGATTTAAATATAATTATTTACAATATACCGGGCAGAAGTGTCGTGGATATTGATGTTGAAACAATGGGGCGTATCGCGCAATTACCACATGTGTACGGCCTAAAAGATGCGACATCGGATATAAGCCGTATTACAGAATACAAAAATGCGTGTGGCGAAGATTTTGTGCAACTCTCTGGAGACGACCCGACTGCAATGGCCCATTGGGCGCATGGTGGTAAGGGCTGTATTTCTGTTGCCGCCAATGTGGCGCCAGCACAATGTGCTGCTTTTCATAAAGCCTGTGCAGAGGGTGATTTTACGACGGCAAGAGCTTTGCATGAAAAACTTGATGGTCTATTTAAAGATTTGTTCCTGTGTTCTAGCCCAGCACCTGCAAAATATGCGCTAAGTCTATTAGGTCGTATGAGCGATGATGTGCGCCTCCCGATCATTACCTGTCGTGATTCGACGAAAATTGCGGTTCAAAATGCTATGCGTAAAGCTGGAGTTGAATTTTAATCATGGCTGCAAAGGGTAAAGCTTCAGGTAAAAAGTCAGGTAAAGCAATCGCTGAAAATAGACGTGCGCGCTATGAGTTTACGATTGAAGAAACCTTTGAAGCTGGAATTTGCTTAGTTGGTACAGAGGTCAAGGCTTTGCGTCTAGGCCAAGCCAATATTGCAGAAAGCTATGCTTCGGTTGAAGGTGAGGAACTCTTCCTGATTAATGCAAATTTTCCGATTTATGAGCCTGCAAGCCAATTTAACCACAAACCGAAGCGTTCTCGAAAGCTATTGTTAAAACGAAGAGAAATAAGCAAACTGATCGGGGTCGTACAGCGTAAAGGACGTACAATTGTTCCGCTAAAGCTGTATTTCAATGATCGGGGGCTTATCAAGATTTTACTAGGTGTTGGCATTGGTAAAAAACTGGTTGATAAACGACAGACGCAAAAAACACGGGATTGGAATAAACAAAAATCACGTATAATGAAAGAACGAGGCTAGCATGATATATATTGCACTTGGTGCAAATATGGATGCAAGTTATAATCACGAAATTACAAAGCCAGCGCATACTTTTTTGAGATGTGTAAGCCACTTATCCAAAATGGGCGTTCATCTCAAAACAATGTCAGGTTTATGGCAAAGCCCCGCATGGCCAGACCCATTTGCTCAGCCTGCGTATATCAATGCGGTTATTGGTGTTGAAACACAACTTTTACCACAAGAATTATTGCATACACTGAAATCAACCGAATGTGATTTTGGTCGCACACCGCGTGAACGCAATGCGGCGCGGCCATTAGACCTCGATATATTGGATTATAACAGGGAGAAAATTAGTACAGAGGCTTTAACGCTTCCACATCCTCGGATGTGTAACCGAAGTTTTGTGCTCTTTCCACTTGAGCAAATTGCGCCACATTGGCGAGACCCAATAAAAAACCGCACAATCACTGACTGGATTGCGCGGCTCAATTTCGAAGATGTCGAACATTTACACTATAAGGGTAAATGGCCAACGGTTTTGGAAACTATTTAAGTGTGTAGACGATTGCAGCACGTGTAATCGTATCTGTTTTCTTCACGCCGAAGGGAACATCTGTATGATGATCAACGCGGAAACTGAAACGTGCCGCTAAATTGCCAGCTAAATTCGCAGTTATGCCAGTGTCATTCCATAAATAAGTGTCGCTCTCAGACCAAATAACTTCACTTTTGTTGTAGAAACTAACAGCTTCGCTGAATATATAACCGAAATCTGATGCACCACGAACTGCAAATTCATCTGTTTTGATGCTTGGAATTATGCCGATTTCACGGAGTTTTTGTGATTTATAACCAATACCAGCTTCAACATTCCATTTAAGCGGATTTTCTTGAATAACTTTATAGCCAAGCCCCGTGCCAATGAATGAACCTTGTTTGTATGCGCCAAAATCATCTGTGTAATAATTGACATTGCCATAAGCATAAAGACGGTCATTAATTTGACGATCAAGTTGGTAACCAATAAAGAAACGGTTTTTATTGTCTACACCGCCAGATTTTCCAAGGTCATAAGTTGTATCGAATTTATTTGTCCACGCACCGTTTTGTTTTGTAAGATGAAGTGCAAGGCCAATATCTGTCGTTTTTGTATTTCCGCTTGTTGTGGAACCTGAAAGAGAGGCTTCGCCGCCCCATCCTTGTGTAAGGTTCGTCGCAAAATTTCCTGCAAATGCGTTGGTCGAAAAACCTGCACAAAGTGCCGTTGTTATGAGTAAATTTTTCATTGTATTTTCCTGTTATAAATGAGTTGCCACATGCAAATAATCATTGATCGCTCACATGCATATATTCTTCTGAACATATTATGAACGGGCGGGGTTTAATGCAGTGAAATGGTGAAAACAAGTGTTTTTAGCATGATTCGCAACTAACGAACCTTGCTAAAAGTGGGCCTGTTGGTACAGGGGGAAGTCATTCAGAACCAACGGAACTCACAATATATTAGACTGAAGTATCTTTTATCATATAACAGCTCATATTTTTGATGTTTTGCCTTGTAAGATTTTAAATCTCACTCTATAAGCCACTGCTTATTTTGAGTTTATTCACTCACATCAATTGTCGGAGACAAATATGGCACGCGTTACTGTTGAAGATTGTATCGAAATTGTTCCTAATCGCTTTGATCTCGTACTGCTCGCAGCACATCGTGCGCGCAATATTTCTGCGGGCGCAGCACTTACGATTGAACGTAATAATGACAAAACGCCAGTTGTTTCCCTTCGTGAAATCGCTGACAAGACACTTGATCTTGATGAACTTCGTGACAGCCTTGTTATTGGCTTGCAACGTATCATTTTGGATGATGATATTCCTGATGAAGAAGATCAAGCACCAATTCTTGCTATTGAAGAAGGTCAAACAGCCCCGACAGAGATGTCAGAGGCGGATATGTTACGTGCACTACAAAGTGACCGTGATAATGGGCCTGACAACCGATTTTAAATTTTAAGCATCCGCTTTCAATTTCATAATATTTTGTTTTGTACTGTTGCGTGTTGCGCGACACGGATTTAACATGTGCCAATGAATGTCAAAGCACACATCACCTCACAAAAATCTACGGGACATGAGCCTGCTGGTTTTTTGAGCTTGCCAGAGCTTGTGGCACTTGTGCATTCTTATGATCCTTCTGCCGACGCTGAACTTATTGGTCGTGCTTACGCTTTGTGTAAATCATCACATGGTGAACAGATGCGCCATTCTGGTGACCCATATTATGCTCATCCAATCACTGTTGCCGAAATTCTTGGTAATCTACGTATGGATGTGGACAGTATTTGCACAGCATTGCTCCATGACGTTCTCGAAGATACGGATTATTGTGAAGATCAAATGCGTGAAAATTTTGGCGATACAATTACCGAACTTGTCAAAGGTGTCACAAAACTTGGCCAAGTTGAGCTTAGTCGCACGGACTTAACCCGCGAAGGACAACAGGCAGAGAACTTCCAAAAATTTGTTCTCGCCATGAGTAAAGATATTCGGGTGTTGCTTGTTAAGCTCTGTGACCGTCTCCATAATATGCGTACACTGGAATTTCATCCTAAAGAATCGAGTCGGAGACGAATTTCACGAGAAACGATGGAAATTTATGCGCCATTGGCGCGTAAAATTGGCGTTGACCGCATTTGCTCCGAGCTTGAAGATTTGTCTTTCCGTTATATTAATCCATCTGCGTTCGAGAGTATCGCCAAGCGTCTGAAGCATTGGCGCGCCGCGCAGGACAGCGCGATCTCCCACCTTTCTATTATGCTCAGTGAGCTTTTGGATAAGCATGGTAAAACAGCACGCATTTATGGGCGAGAAAAGCGGCCATTTGCGATTTGGAGAAAACTACAAAAACAGGGAATTCACTTTGAAGATGTTGCCGATATTTACGCATTTCGTATCATTCTCGATAATGTCGAAGATTGTTATCAGGTTTTAGGTTTGCTCCATACCAATTGGCGTTGCGTCCCAGCGCGGTTTCGGGATTTTATTTCTGTACCAAAGCCGAATGGATATCAATGCCTTCACACGACTATTCTGGGGCCAGACAATCAACGTATCGAGTTGCAGTTAAGAACCTCGGCTATGGAAGAAGTCGCTGAACGTGGTATCGCGGCGCATTGGAGTTATAAGAATGAAAGCTATTCATATGACGCCTCAAATATGCGTAATTACGACCCTTTGCAACGATTGCGTCCACTTGTGGAAATGTTGGAGCATGGTGGTGATGCAGACGAGTTTTTAGAATTTGCCAAACTGGAAATGTTCACAGATCAAGTCTTTACATTTACACCTAAGAACGAGTTGATTGCTTTGCCTCAAGGGGCAACGCCGCTTGATTTTGCCTATGCGGTGCATACTAAAATTGGCGATACATGTATTGGCGCGCTGATTAATAACCGTGAAAAACCTCTGCGGACTCAATTGCAAAATGGCGATGTGGTGAAAATTATTCGCGGCGGCACTGCCGAGCCAAATATTGGTTGGGAAGATATGGTTGTGACGGGTAAAGCGCGTTCTGCATTGCGCCGATTGACCCGCCAAGGGGAAAGTGAAGAATTTCACCGTATTGGCTTTATGCTCGCGGATCATGCATTTGCGAGAGAAGATAAAGACTTTAGCGAAAGCACGCTCCAAGATGGTCTTAAACGACTTAATTTCACAACCGTAGACGCGCTTTATATTGCTTTGGGGCGTGGGCGATTATCGGTAAATGCGTTTATGGATGGTGTTTTTCCAGGGCGAAGAGATACAAAAACTCAAGATAAATTCGCAAATCGGGATCTTATTGATAATACGACAGCTAAACTTTATGTTCGGGGTGAGGGGTTAAGCCCAGGTATTGGTCTTCTGATTGGAGAGTGTTGTCATCCTATTCCGGGGGATAGAATTGTAGGTGTTCATACGCAGGATAAAGGCGTGGTGATACACAGTATTGATTGTGATACACTCGCCGAAGTCGAGGATGCGGATTGGCTGGATTTGGGCTGGCGTCGTGCGGCGGAACAGACCGCATCTATAGGCCGCATTACCGCCACTGTAGAGCATGTACCAGGTGCCCTTGCTGCAATCGCCTTAATTATTGGTGAGGCAGGGGGCAATCTCACGAATATTCAAACACCAAAGCGTTCTCCTGCATTTTTTGATATGGTTATGGATATTGAAGTCACCGATTCTCGCCATCTCTCACAAATTGTTGCAGCCATGCGGGCTAGTGCTTATGTAGTGAATGTACAGCGTGCGAGCGCTTCGCAATAAATGTTTTTAAAACCAAGAAAGAAAAAGAAATGAATACTCAAGACGTTCTCGATGTTTTCAAACAAGCAGGTGCTTTGCTTGAAGGACACTTCATACTGTCATCAGGTCGTAGAAGTCCTGTGTTTTTGCAAAAAGCATTTGTCTTTAAAAATCCAGTGCTGACAGAGAAATTATGCGCGGCTTTGGCGGATAAATTGAAAGCCACATTACCAGAAATGCCCGATATTATTGTTGCACCTGCAATGGGGGGGGTTATTCCCGGGTATGAAATGGCGCGTCAACTTGGTCTTGAGTCTATTTTTGTAGAACGCGAGAACAATGAATTTACATTCCGTCGCGGTTTTACCTTGGAAAAAGGTGCTAAAGTATTGATGGTTGAAGATATTATTTCCACGGGACTAAGCTCTCGTGAGTGTATTACTGCTATCAATGCAACAGGTGCAAAGGTTATTGCAGGTGCATGTCTGTTTGACCGCTCAGGTGGTGAAGCAGATATTGGCGTGCCATTGGTAAGCCTTGCCTGTAAAGTCTTCCCATCTTACCTCCCCGATGAATTGCCGCCAGAACTCGCAAAATTACCGGCGATTAAACCCGGTAGCCGTGGTTTGAAATAGGCTGAAACGATTGTGACTTACAATAACGATAATGTGGAAATGCGTATTCCGCGCTTGGGTGTGAATATTGATCATGTGGCTACGCTTCGTAATGCGAGGGGGGGGATACATCCTGACCCTGTGGACGCTGCGCTTTTGGCAATTGAAAATGGTGCTGACGGTATCACTGCACATTTACGTGAGGATCGTCGTCATATTACAGATGATGATTTACAACGCCTGCAAATTCTATGTCTAGAGAAAAACATACCTTTGAATATGGAAATGGCGGCCGTTGAAGAAATGGCAGAAATTGCCCTTGCTCTCAAGCCGCACGCCGTTTGTATTGTGCCTGAAAACCGTGAAGAACGTACGACTGAAGGTGGGCTTGATGTGGTAGGAATTCATAATAGTCTTGTGCCGATTATTACGCAATTGTCTGAAAATAACAGTCGTATATCACTTTTCATCGAAGCAAACCCAAAGCAAATTGAAGCGAGTGCCAGCGTAAATGCCGATATTGTCGAGTTTCACACTGGGGCATATGCCCACGCGCTTGATGATGGAAATACCCTATTGGCCAACACCATATTGAAGCAACTGCAAGACGGTGCAAAACAGGCTAGTGAACTGGGCCTTGAAGTGCATTATGGTCACGGGCTTACCTATGAGAATGTAGAAGCGATTGCTGCTATTCCAGAGGCTATGGAACTTAATATAGGGCATTTTATTATAGGTGAGGCCTTGTTTACAGGACTGCCTGCTGCCTTACTGCGTATGCGTACTCATATGGCGGCGGCGCGAGGTATACTTTTGTGATTGCGGGTATCGGGACAGATTTATGTGACATTCGCCGTATTGAGAGCTTGCTTGAAAAATTCGGGGATCGTTTTACGCACAAGACGTTCACAAAAAACGAACGTAAACGTGCTGATAGTGTAGCAACACGCGGTTCAAGTTATGCCAAGCGTTTTGCTGCTAAAGAAGCTGTCGCCAAAGCTCTTGCTGGGCCAAATACAGGCGCGCTTTCTTGGCAAGATGTTGAGGTCGTTAACGCCCCATCCGGTCTTCCGCAAATAATTTTACATGGTAAGGCTTTGAAACGTGTGGAATCTCGCTTAGAGAGAAGCCAAACGTATAATATACACCTTAGTCTGACGGATGATTATCCGTATGCACAGGCCTATGTGATTTTTGAAATTCTATAGCGGTAATATGACAAGTAGCACTACAAAAAATGTCGAACAGGATAATGTTGTGCTGGAAACTGTGAAAACGGTTGTTTTTGCCTTTATTATTGCGTTTTTCCTACGTACATTTTTGTTCCAAGCCTTTCATATTCCGTCTTCGTCGATGGAACCTAATTTGCAAAATGGTGATTTCATTATTACGACGAAATACTCGCTCGGTTACGGAAAATATGCTGCGGACCCGATTAAACTCCCTCTTACAGGTAGGCGTATTTTTGAACGTGAGCCACATCGTGGTGATATTATTGTGTTTAAACCAATCGGGAGTAAAGTTCATTTCATTAAACGTCTTATCGGCTTGCCTGGAGATAAAGTGCAAATGGTTGGGGGATTCCTTTACATAAATGGCGAGCGTCTTGTTACAGAGAAAATTGTCGATTTCACCTCTCATGATCAAAATGGTAATTTAACGCGCGCGAAGATTTATAAAGAGTATTTTGCCGATATACAGCAACCTCATATGATCAAGCATCTTGTGCAGGGAAATGACGGAGATAATACTAAAATATTCACAATCCCTGATAGACAATATTTCTTCATGGGGGATAATCGGGATAATTCTCGCGATAGTCGCTTCCCATTGAGCATAGGTGGTGTTGGCTTTGTGCCCGCGCAAAACCTTGTTGGTCGTGCAGAGTTCATTCTTTTATCTGTTAAACAAGACTTCGTATTGTTTAAACCTTGGACATGGCATAATGTACACACTGACCGATTTTTTAAAGGGCTTAGATGAGTACACCATCCCCACAAACTCTTAAGCGATTAGCGCGACTTGAGAAAACAATTGAATATAGCTTCAAGGACAAAGAGCTCGCAATATTAGCATTGACCCATTCGTCCTATGGTGATGGGCGCCGCAAATTTACGAATAATGAACGTCTGGAATTTATGGGCGACCGTGTGCTTGGGCTGTTAACGGCTGAACGTCTTTATATGATTTGCGAGGGGGATGAGGGCAGTATGGCGAGACGCCTGAATGCTCTTGTACGCAAAGAAACTTGCGCCTTGGTCGCGCGGTCTATTAACCTTGGTGAAGCACTGCTTATTTCACCGTCCGAGATCAAACAAGGTGGGCGTGATAAAACATCTATTTTAGGCGATGCGTGTGAATCGTTGTTGGCCGCTATTTATATAGATGGTGGCTATGAAGTCGTAAAAACATTCTATAGTACGTTTTGGGGCGGCGAAATTCGTAAAGTTACTGCAATCAGCGCTAAAGACCCTAAGACTGAACTGCAAGAGCGTGCTTCTGCTGCGGGTCATGAAGTGCCAGTGTATAGTGTTTTAGAACGTAAAGGGCCAGATCATCGCCCTATGTTCTTGGTTGAAGTTGATGTAAAGGGTTTGGGGGCGTCTCAGGGCACAGGAAAATCAAAAAAAGATGCAGAGCGTTTTGCCGCTCAACATCTGTTAGAAAATTGGCATAAAAAATGACACAAACACAAAAAAGAGCAGGCTTCGCGGCCATTATTGGCGCGCCAAATGCAGGAAAATCAACACTCGTAAATGGGTTGGTCGGTGAAAAAGTGTCTATTGTCACACACAAAATTCAAACGACGCGGTTTCAGGTGCGCGGTATCGCTATGTTGGGAGATGCCCAAGTTGTACTTGTGGATACGCCTGGGATTTTTGAACCAAAACAACGTCTTGACCGTTCTATGGTTCATGCGGCGTGGACAGGGGCGGCGGATTCAGATGTTGTGGTTCATGTTGTTGACGCGCCGTCTTATTACGAGGTAATGACGGGCGGCACACCTAATGCACAAGATAAAAAAAGTGCACATGATACAGATAATGTTGTGGAAGGGTTACGTAAGACGACACGTGCAAAGCCAACCATTCTTGCGCTCAATAAAATTGACCTTATTCCACGGGAAAACCTCCTTAAGCTCATTACGCATTTTAATGATGAAGATGTTTATAATGATGTATTTCTTATTTCCGCTCTTGCAGGAAAAGGCATGAAGGAACTTGGCGCACATCTCGCCAATATCATGCCTATTGGCCCTTTCCTTTATCCTGAAGATCAAGCAGCGGATATTCCTTCGCGTTTATTGGCGGCAGAGATTACCCGTGAAAAACTTTTCCTGCGTCTCCATAATGAATTGCCATATGCAAGTCATGTCGAGACCGAAAAATGGACACGAAAAAAAGATGGTTCTATTCGGATCGAACAAATTATTTACGTGAAGCGTAAATCACAAAAACCTATTGTTCTTGGTAAAAATGGTCAGACGATAAAAAGTATTGGCCAAGCGGCGCGTATTGATATGTGCGAAACCTTTGGTGCCAAAGTGCATTTATTTCTCTTTGTAAAAATTCGTGAAAATTGGACTGAAGACCGCTCTAAATACATCGAGTTCGGATTGGAATTTGATGTCTAGCTCTCTCGCAACTGCAAGTGTTTTTTAATGGAATGGTCAGGTGAGGGCTATATCCTTTCCGTAAAACCACATGGGGAAACGTCTGCAATTGTAGACGTATTTACAATCGACAGAGGGCGGCATGCAGGTCTTGTCCGTGGTGGCCGGTCGCGTCGTATGCGCCCTGTACTACAATCTGGGAATAAAGTGTCCGTTGATTGGCATGCGCGTTTGTCAGAACATCTCGGGAATTTCAACATAGAAGCGTTAGATTCTCACGCGGCCCTGTTAATGAATGACCGTTTGGCACTTACGGCGTTAAATTCTATCTCTGCGCTCATTATGAGCGCAATACCAGAGCGAGAATCTCATCCAAACCTCTATCAAGGGTATGAGATACTTCTTCAAAACCTACTCGACCCTGATATTTGGCCTGCTCTTTATGTACGGTTTGAAATCGCGCTTTTACATGCACTTGGCTATGGGCTGGACTTTTCCTCATGCGCGGCAACTGGCGCATTAGAAGATCTCACCCATGTTAGCCCAAGATCGGGCAGAGCGGTCTGTGCAGAGGCGGCAGAGCCTTACCTTGATAAGCTTATGCGCTTACCCGATTTTTTAAAGGGAGGCACAGGGCTTGTTGAAGGTGATATTGAAGCAGGTTTTAAGCTTAGCGGCTATTTCCTTACCACCCGAATTTACCACCCCATCAACAAAGATATTCCCGACGCACGCTCGCGACTCATAACCGAGTTAAAAACAGTCGGAATATTGTGATTTTTTGCTAAGATAGTTCCGAATCAATACAGAGTTTTTCATGACTGACACAAAAGCCCCCAAATCAGGAACAAATCCTGGCTTAAATATTGTAATAGAGAATATAGATGACGCGCTTAGCTCTCGTTATCTGGCCTATGCAATGACCACGATTACCCAACGTGCGCTGCCCGATGTGCGTGATGGTTTGAAACCTGTGCATAGACGTATTCTTTATGCCATGCGTCAGCTCAAATTAAATCCAGAAAACTCTCATAAAAAATGTGCGCGTATTGTTGGTGATGTGATGGGGCAGTACCATCCTCATGGTGACGCTTCTATTTATGATGCCTTGGTCAAAATGTCGCAAACCTTCTCGGCGCGTTATCCGTTAATTGATGGCCAAGGAAATTTTGGTAATATTGACGGTGATAGTGCAGCCGCTATGCGTTATACAGAGGCGCGTATGACGCTCGCAGGTAAAGCCTTGCTTGAAGGGTTGGACGAAGACTCTGTTGATTTCAAAGATACATATAATGAAGAAGACCAAGAGCCTGTCGTTCTCCCTGCGGGTTTCCCAAATCTTTTGGCCAATGGTTCCCAAGGTATTGCCGTGGGCATGGCAACGTCTATTCCGCCACATAATGCGGCTGAGCTCTGCAATGCTGCATTACACCTGATTAAAGCGCCGAATGCGCGTATTGAGACTTTGATGGAGCATGTCAAAGGGCCTGATTTTCCAACGGGCGGCATTATTGTTGAAAGCCGTGAGAGCATGTTGGAAGCCTATACAACGGGCCGTGGTGGTTTTAAAACGCGCTCGCGTTGGGAGATAGAAGACCTTGGTCGTGGGCAATGGCAAATTGTCGTGACCGAAATTCCGTATCAAGTTCAAAAATCACGTCTTATCGAAAAACTTGCCGACCTGATCGAAACAAAGAGAGCACCTTGGCTTGCAGACGTTAGAGATGAGTCGGCTGAAGATATTCGTGTTGTTCTCGAGCCTAAAAGCAAGAATATTGAACCAGAGCTTCTCATGGAAAGTCTGTTCAAACTGAGCGAGCTTGAAACACGTGCATCTTTGAATATGAATGTGCTCGACGCGACCCGTACACCGCGTGTGATGGGATTACGTGAAGTCTTGCAATCTTTCCTAGATCACCAACGTGTCGTGCTTCAACGTCGTTCGCGTCAACGTCTTGGTAAAATTGAAAACCGCATGGAATTATTGGAAGGCTACCGTATTGCCTTTCTTAATCTTGATGAAGTTATTCGTATTATCCGTTTTGAGGATGAGCCAAAAGCAGAGTTGATTAAAGTTTTCAAGCTTACAGAGCGCCAAGCTGAAGCTATTTTGAACATGCGTTTGCGTACGCTGAACAAACTCCAAGAAATTGAAATTAAAACTGAATTCGACGCATTGGCATTAGAAAAAAGCGAGATCGAAGAACTGCTCGCGTCGGAGCCTCAACAATGGTCACGCATCGCTGGGCAAGTGCGAAAAATCCGAGATGAATACGGCCTTAAAACTGTAATTGGGAAACGCCGTACTACTTTTGCAGATATGCCAGATATCGAAGTTGACCTTGCAACTGCCTTTATTACCAAAGAGCCGATTACCGTCGTCATGTCCGAGATGGGGTGGATCCGTACCCTTAAAGGCAAGGTTGAAGACTTATCAACGCTGAAATTCAAAGAAGGGGACGGCCCTGCATTTGCGCTCCATGCCATGACCACTGATAAAATCATCATGTTTGCCAGCAATGGGAAATTCTATACGTTTTCTGCTGATAAACTTCCAGGTGGGCGTGGTAATGGGGAGCCAATTCGATTGATGGTTGATTTGCAAGATGATCATATGCCTATTGGGCTATTTGTTCATAACCCCGAGCGTGAACTGCTGATCGCCAGTACTGATGGCTATGGTTTCCGAGTGCTTGAGAAAGATATTATTGCGTCAAAACGTGGTGGCAAGCAAACGCTGAACATTAAAGGTGAGGCAGAGGCTTTGCGTTGTATCGAAGTTAAAGGCGATAAGATCGCGACTATCGGCCAAAACCGCAAAATCCTGATTTATGATGTATCTGAATTGCCAGTGCTTGGCCGTGGTAAAGGCGTACGTTTACAGAAATTCAAAGACGGTGGGCTTGCGGATGTGACAACATTTAACGCCGAATCGGGTCTTTCATTTTTGGATGCATCGTCACGACGTAATAGTGTTGCGGATTGGCATTTGTTAGAAGGTAAACGCGCGCAATCTGGGCGTATGGCGCCACGTGGTTTCTCACGGGCAGGTATGTTTAGCCTTGATAAAAGCTTATAACCTTGAGAATTGGCGTATTCATCACTATATAGAAGATAACATTTAAGACTTTTGGGGAAATAACTATGAATCCATTATTTATTATACTTGGCGTAATCATCCTTCTTATTGTGATGATTATCGGTATTTACAACCGCCTTATCGCATTGCGTCAAACATGCAATCAAGCATGGTCGGATATTGAGGTGCAGTTAAAACAGCGCCAAGATTTAATTCCGGGCCTTGTTGATGTGGTGAAAGGCTATGCCAAACACGAGAAAGAAACACTGCAAGCGGTTATTGACGCCCGTAATTCAGCCATTAGTGCAAAATCCATGGGGGATACTGTTCAGGCAGAGGGGTTGCTTTCACAGGCGATGGGTAAATTATTCGCACTTGCCGAAGCCTATCCAGACCTTAAAGCCAATCAGAATTTTCTGCAACTGCAAGATGAGCTCTCAGATGTTGAGAACAAAATTGCTGCGGCACGACGTTTCTTCAACAATTCG
This sequence comes from Robiginitomaculum sp., assembly GCA_002733905.1. Taxonomy (GTDB): domain Bacteria; phylum Pseudomonadota; class Alphaproteobacteria; order Caulobacterales; family Maricaulaceae; genus Robiginitomaculum_A. Next base: position 198,107 of record NVXK01000004.1, read on the forward strand.
GTGCAAGAATATAATACTGGTATTGAACAATTCCCTGCTAATATGATTGCGGGTTCGTTCAGTTTTGAAAAACGTGACTTTTACGAATCTCTTGAAGGTCGTGAAGCCTTGCAAACTGCACCTGATGTAAGTTTCTAATTGTATGTTGTTTAAAAAAGCGAGTAGGCCCTAATGGGGTCATATGGTCTTAAAACCCATATCTGGAATAACAATCTCAAAAGCATAGCTTTGTTGATACTTTTTCCAGTGCTTATTCTTGCGCTCGTATATGCAGGCCTGCTGCTTTATGCGGGATTTGTAGGAGGAAGCTCTACAGTACAAGGCATAAATTTTGCTACTGATATGCTTCCGCGCGCAATTCCTTATACACTCGTAGGGGTCGGAACTTGGTTCGGTGTGGCATTTATGGGGCATCAGGCTCTGATTGATGTCGCCACTAAATCGAAAAGCCTCACGCCGTCCCAAGAGCCACGCGCCTATAAATTGCTAGAAAACCTCTGTATTTCAAGAGGTATAACCATGCCGCGCCTGAAAGTGATCGACACGGATGTTATGAACGCATTCGCGAGCGGAATACGGGAAAAAAATTATACGATTACGCTCACCAGAGGGTTGATGGATACACTTGATGATGAAGAGCTTGAAGCCGTGATTGGTCATGAACTAAGTCATATTGCCAACAAAGATGTTCGCCTCCTTATTATTGCAATTGTTTTCGTCGGCATTATTTCGTTTTGTGGCGAAGGGATTGTACGCGGATTAATGCGGACGAATATGCCGCGCACTAGCCGTTCAAGGCGTGGCGGTGAGGTTAATGCGTCTGTGCTGATTATAATCGGCGTTGCGATTATCGCGATATCATATGGTCTCGCCATGCTCATTCGTTTTGCGTTGTCACGTAAGCGTGAATTTCTTGCCGATGCGGGTTCTGTAGAGTTGACGAAGAACCCAGATGCCATGATACGTGCTCTTAAGAAAATTTCAGGGCGGGCAAAATTAAATGCACCTGCTGAAGTGCGAGAAATGGCTTTTGAAAATCCACGGGTAGGTTTTTCAGGTATGTTCGCGACGCATCCACCGATTGAAAAACGTATTGAGGCCCTTGTTAAATTTGCGGGTGGGCGAATAGATAGTCAGAGTCGCCCAAAGCGAAAACATGCTATGGCTAAGAAACCGAACGCTAACACTGGTCGTCGGAACCCTTTTGGACGAAGGACACGACCGCCCCAATAAGCGGTGAATGCCTGCCCAATGAGTTGTGGATGCTTGCATGTGCAATTTTTGCGTTTCAACTTGCTGTTTACTTCTCTCTTACAAAGTTTTATTGATAATCGAGAAGTATTAAAGGAAGAATATAATGAAATCTGCACTCTTAATAAGCGCGGCACTGAGTTCTGTAATGATACTGGGGGCCTGTAACAGCAAAACCGAAATAGACACACGTCTTCCAGATGGTTTCACATTAGTCGAAACTGTGGTGGCAAATGGTAAGAATATCACAATCCCTTATAAGAAATACACACTTGATAACGGTTTGACTATTGTTCTACATGAGGACAAATCGGATCCGCTTGTACATGTTGATATTACCTATCATGTTGGCTCTGGACGTGAAGAAATCGGTAAGTCGGGCTTTGCGCATTTCTTTGAACATATGATGTTTCAAGGTTCTGAGAACGTAGCAGACGAACAGCATTTTGCTCTTATCACGGCATCGGGCGGTACACTTAACGGTTCAACAAATACTGACCGCACGAATTATTTTGAGACAGTACCTGTAAATCAACTCGAGCGTATGTTGTGGCTCGAAGCAGACCGTATGGGTTTTTTGCTAGATGCGGTGACGGAGAAAAAATTCGAAAACCAACGTGAAACAGTAAAAAATGAACGCGGTCAACGTATGGATAATCGTCCATATGGCCTTTTACGCGAAC
>NVXK01000024.1 GCA_002733905.1 Robiginitomaculum sp.
TATCCCCCAGACCAACAGTGTTGGTTGTCGAGAACAAACGGAAAGAGGCATTCGGCGTAATGACACGGTTTTGGTCGAGCAATGTTAGACGCCCTTGCGCCTCTAGCACACGCTGAATAACAAACATTACATCTGGTCGCCCAGCGTCATATTCATCAAACACAAGTGCGACAGGGTTTTGCAAAGCCCACGGCAATAAACCTTCACGAAATTCCGTGATTTGTTTACCGTCCTTAAGGACGATAGCGTCTTTGCCCACCAGATCAATCCGTGACACATGACTATCCAAATTGATACGTACCGTTGGCCAGTTCAGCCGCGCGGCAACTTGTTCAATATGCGTTGATTTACCCGTACCATGATAACCTTGCACCATAACACGACGGTTAAAGGCAAAACCCGCTAAGATAGCGTGAGTAGTTTCATCGTCAAAACGATACGCCGCGTCAATTTCTGGCACATGTTCCGAGCGCACAGAGAAGGCTGGCACATCCATGTCGAAATCAACACCGAACATCTCACGTGCAGATATTGTAATATCTGGTTTCATTATTGGAAATACGTCGCTCATAGTCTCACCCTCAAACAGGTCACCCTGCCCTATACTCATCGTTTCAAACTTTTAGATTAAATTGCATTTACGTCAAATTTGTTGTTTTCAAAACCTTATAGGCTTTCACAACACGCTGGAAAGACGCTTCCGTTGTACGGTCCCCGCCATTCGCATCGGGATGAAGTTGTTTCACCAATTGCGTATAACGCTCGCGTACCATTTTTGGGCCAGAAAATTCGTCCAGTCCCAAATCACTAAGCGCTTTAAGCTGTAATTTAGAAAGGCGTCGGCGCGGCGCAGCTTCTGCCACTTCATCACCTTTACTAAAGATATTATAACTATCCGAAAATGCCGCTTGACCTGGCGTCGCATTTTTACGCGCCTTAGCACGCTCACCCGTGTTTTTACGGACATCCCATGTTGGTCTGTGACCATGACGTGCACCAACTTGCCATTCCGTAATATCCTCATCGGACATACCAGAAAAGAAATTCCAATTTTTATTATATTCACGCGCATGGGCTGGACAAAAATAATAATACTCACGTAATTGGTCTGGACTCTTTGGCGCTTTACAGCCGCCTTTAGAGACACAACCTGCCCATTCACATTCTTTTTCTTCAGGCTTAAGTTTTGCGCCCGGAGGTTTAATGCGAATATCGAGGCCTTTCATGCGGTATTCAAAATCATCAGACATAGTATTTGAGTTCTTTCACGTATAAGCTACACATGCGTAGACTTAAAAAGGGGATATCAAAATGGGACTAATCGCGGCGGCAATCAAGGAAAAACTAACAAAAGAATTTAATCCCGTGCATTTAGAGGTCATTGACGAGTCATATAAGCACGCTGGACACGCTGGTGCAGCCGCCCACGCGCAAAAACACGGAAGCGGCGAGAGCCATTTTCATGTCGTCATTCGCGCAAAAACCTTTGACGGACTCACCATCCTCGCCCGTCACCGCGCCGTTATGAACGTTCTCGCCGAAGAAATGGATGGCAAAGTACACGCGCTCAGCTTGGACGCCAAAGCCCCTTAATCCTTTAAGCTTAAAGTTTGCGGATCTTCAAAGACGTAATTTGATTGCGAACACGTTTTAAAACTTCGAAACGATACCCGTGAAAACTAAACACACGTCCTATGTCAGGTATGGTTTGGCTTTCGTGAATGACCAGTCCCGCGACGGTAACAGCGTCATCATCTGGAAGGCTCCAATCACGCGCACGATTTAAATCACGTATAGGTACATCACCATCAACAATCACAGAGCCATCTTTTTGAGGTTTCACCCCCTCAAAACTATCGTCAAACTCGTCCTTAATATCACCAACGATTTCCTCCAAGATATCTTCCAAAGTCACAACGCCCAGCAACGCCCCATATTCATCAACAGTAAGTGCAAAATGTTCCCGTTTTTGTTGAAATAAACGCATTTGCGTCACAACAGATGTTGTCTCGGGTACAAACCAAGGGGTGCGCGTAATTTCCTTAAAATTCACTTTTGTAAAATCACCATCTACACGACTAAGTGCCATAAGGATGTCTTTAGTATGTAGGATACCAATCACATTATCTTTATTCTTACGCCAAAGCGGTATACGCGTATGACCAGAAGCCAACACTTGTTTCACAATCTCGCTTTGTGGTAAATCTGCATCAACCAATGTTAAATTCTTGCGGTGGATCATGACATCTTCAACAGTCAGATCACCAATTGTCAAAACCCCCAACAATTGATCACGCTCGTCTTTTGCCACCAAGCCCTCGCTATGATGCAAGTCTACCGCGCCGCGAATTTCATCACTCGCCGTCCAACTCGTATCCGTCCGCACCCCAAAGGCACGTAAAGCCGCATTGACCAAAGCTTGAATAACAGAAACTATAGGCGCAAAAATCCAAACTATAAAATTCACCACACGCGCAACAGAAATCGCTGCCTTATCAGGATTAGTAATGGCATAAGTTTTTGGCAACACCTCAGCAAAAATAAGTACGAGCAATGTCATAAGCGCCGTTGCGTAAATAGTGCCCACGGCACCAAATAGCTCTAACATAACCCCCGCCATAAGACTGGTTGCTAAAATATTGACAAGATTATTGCCAAGCAAAAGAGCGCCGATCAGACGTTCACGACTTTCCAATAATTTTGCAACAATAATTGCGCGCGCATTCCCAGCTTTGGCTTGTGCATGTATACGTGCACGCGACGCCGCTGTCAGCGCCGTTTCAGAGCCTGAGAAAAACCCAGACATTACTAACAGTGATAATATAATTCCAAATTTGGCGAGAACATCTGGTTCAAGAAATTTTTCAATCATGCGCGTCTCTCACAGGCCAGTTTAACATAGGTCTGCACACTCGTTTTTTCAGCGTGGCTCTCGATAAAGGACGCGCCAATACCACGCGTTAAAATCAATGTCAGATCATCATCTTTATTTTTTTTATCACGCATCATATAAGCAAAAAATGCCTCTGGATCTGCGCGCACAATTTTCGGCAAATCTGCGAGCGTGGTGAGACCGAGTTTTTGCAAATGCGCGCGTAACCGCTCCACATCTTGCCCCTTGCACAAACCCTGGCTTTCGGAGTATTCAAACGCCATTAACATGCCTGCATTGACGGCCTCACCGTGCAAAACACTGCCGTCAAACCCTGCAAGACCTTCAATCGCATGCCCGAAACTATGCCCCAAGTTCAGAAGTGCGCGGCATCCATGTTCGCGCTCATCCGCCTTGACAATATCCGCCTTGGCTTGGCAACATTTTGCCACCGCATACGCCAATGCACTCGCGTCACACGCAAATAATTTAGCCGCATTTTCTTCAAGCCAGTCAAAAAAGTCAGGGCTATCAATCAAACTATATTTCAAAACTTCTGCGTAACCTGCTTTCAATTGCCGCAAGGGTAAAGTGCCAAGCACATCCGTATCTGCAAGAACCAATTGCGGTTGATAAAACGCCCCCACAAGGTTTTTCCCTGCTAGTGTATTAATGGCCGTCTTGCCACCAACAGAACTGTCAACTTGCGCCAGTAACGTCGTCGGGATTTGAATAAACCCACAGCCACGTTTAAGAATACTCGCCACAAACCCACTAAGATCACCAACGACACCACCGCCAAAAGCCACGATTGTATCAGAGCGCGAAAAATTTGCGTCAAGTAATTGACCAAGCACATCTTGAAGCCGCGCAAAACTTTTCTCCCCCTCACCTGCTGGAATAATAATCGTTTCGATAATAAGGTCGGCGCCCTCAAACGAGGCAAGTAAAACATCCAGATGTAGCGCTGCAACATTTTCGTCCGTTATAATGGCAATACGCTTACCCGTCAGATGTGGTTTTAAATACTGATACGCACTCGCCAATAAACCCTGTCCGATATGGATCGGGTAAGACCGGTCACCGAGATCAACATTTATTGTTTTCATCTGAGGTTTTGCGTCCATTACGAACAATTCTCCCCACGCGGTTCGCCGGCACTATTTTGAGCATCTTGTTTCTGAAAATCAGTAATCGCCGTCATAACCCGCTCCACTGTTTGATGATGTGTTCCCACACCCGCAGAGACAGAAATATGGGCTTTGGCATAGATTGGATTACGCACTTCCATTAATTTCCGCATAGCCTCAACCGGATCAGGCACATCCAAAAGAGGTCGTGTGTTTTTCAAGCTCACCCGCGACATAATCGTATCAAAGTCTGCGTGCAACCAAATCACCAAGCTATTTTCCAAAATGATTTTACGTGTCGCATCTGGAATAAACGCCCCGCCACCTGTCGACAGCACAAGGGGACGTCCATCCAACAGACGTTCAATGACACGTCGCTCACCCGAGCGAAATGCATCTTCGCCATAATCTTTGAAATACCCTTTAATACTCCGACCTGAAGCCTTTTCGATTTCATCGTCAGAATCAAAAAACGGCAAATCAAGTCGTTTTGACAAGCGTCGCCCAATAGTTGTTTTACCAACCCCCATCAATCCTACGATCGAAATAGAACGTGCGTAAAAAATCGCATCTGCGTTCATAACGATATTTAACCTTTGTAATAAGCCTCATATGCCAAAATATTGAGGTCTTTATTCATTTTACAGTGCTTTCATGTTAGTATGTCTGGCTTTTCCTATATTCTCAATGCTAAAATCAAAAGAACGTATAAATCAGAACAACTCTTTAGAGACTCAAATGAAAAAAACTAAATTTATCCTCGCCCTCCTCGTCATCGGGCTTATTGGCGGCAGTATTTGGCTCTTACGCGCGGCAGACCCAAAACATATAGAGCGACAAGAAGTCGTCACGGATATAGCCGACACTTTTAACAAATAACCCATTAAAAATACAAAGCAAATAATACAAATGACGAAAACGACGAAATACACGCTGACAAGTATAATCGCCCTCCTCAGCGCCATTACAGCTACCCCATGTCTGGCACAGGTCGAAATGGAAAGCCTCCAACCTGCCGCCGTGTATGACCCCGGCACACAGGAGCCACAAGCAGGCGGATTAACCGCGCAACTCTGGCAAGGCATATCCGCAGAACGCGCAACACAAGTTTTGCAAAGCATAAGCGCAACACCCTCATCAACCACCAAAACACTTCTCAGATCAGTTTTACTGACGGGCGGCATTCCCCCGCAATCTACGGACACAATTTCCCACGATTTATATACAGCAGCGCGCCTGCAAGCCATTCTGGACTTACAAGAATTTTCAGCTTTTGACTATATAGTCGAACGCGCAAACCTAGACGCTTCAAATCCTGCATTCATAAAAATATTTACACAAAAATCTTTACTGAACGCGAACACCGATAAAGCCTGTGAATATTCAGACATGAATACATCCGAACGCAAAGCACCCTATTGGGCCAAACTGCGTGCCTATTGCCATGTACTGCGCGACGAACTTCCTGCCGCCGAGCTAACAAGCGATTTGCTAGAACGTTCAAACCACAAAGACAAAGTATTCTTCACCCTGCTTGGCAATCTAACGGGCTCCATCACCAAGCCCCCAAAAACAAAATCGCTCAAAACACCATTACATATTGCAATGGCACCCCAAGCATTTGGTGACGAAAAATTTGACACCAAATCTCTCCCCCCAAGCCTCGCCGTAAGCGTTGCAAAGGATACGAAACAAGAAGATCAGTCACGCCTAAACGCCCTGATACGCGCCGCGTATATTCTTTCTACAAACGACTTCATCGCAATCATACAAAGCTTCACCGCTGACAGCGCACCCAATTTAGACTCACTCCCAAAAACATGGGCACCCGCTGATTGGGGGCATGTTTATAACGCGCTACGTGCCAGCACAGATATGGAAATATCCGCAACACTCAGCGCCACACTGCTTACACAAGCTGATAAGCTTGGTATTTTAAACCCTATGGCAGAAATACTTGCTTCAGATATTGCCATCATCCCAAGCCATTTAAAAGCTAAGGCCAACCCCGTTCTTTTTGCAAAACTTGCTATTCGTAAAAATGATATTGGCGCACTCGGAGCCCTCCATCAAAACCTTGATACAGATAATGCATTGCGCCCCCGTATCGCACTAGCTTCCGACGCACTTGGCCGTGGCTTTATGTTTGCAGAACTTGGCACGGATATCGAAACACGCCTTGGGGCCAAAGATGCAAACACAACAGATAAAGCCAGAGCCATACGTGATGTTTACATTGCGAACGCGCTCGGCGCGACACTCTCGGATACAGCGATTGACGCCCTTTTAGAGGCGACAAAATTGAAAGGCCACGCCGCAACAGCAGGGCAGCTGCTCGCACTACAAAACGCGGCTCTGAACAGGCAACAGGCCGAGACCCTATTACGGGCCGCTGACATTATAGGAAAATACAACATCACAGGTTTACGGGCAGATACATGCGCCGCAATTCTAAAAGCACTTAATGATGTTGGTTTAAGTAATATTGCGGGACAATTAGCTGCACAAGATTTTTTAACCAAAAGCTAAACCAAACATAAACGAAATTGCAAAAGAGAAGAGCATTTATGGTAACAGATCATATAGATTTGTTTTTAGAAATGATGAGCGCCGAACGTGGTGCGAGCATAAATACCCTCAGCGCCTATCAACATGACCTCGACATGTGCACCGAACAACTTGGCACATTTGGTAAATCCCTTCAAACCGCAGGTGCAGGTCATTATGAAGCTCTTCTCAGCGCATGGGCAAAGCAAGGGCTTGCAGCCTCGACAAGTGCGCGGCGGCTCTCTTCCCTAAAACAATATTATATTTTCTTACAATCGGAAGGATTGCGAAAAACCAACCCTGTCCACAATATTGCAGGCCCCAAACAAGGGCGTACCCTGCCGAAAATCATGTCGGAACAAGATGTTGACCGCCTTTTTCAAATGGCAGAACATTTTGCACACACAAAGAACGAACCAAAATCCACGCGCTTTCTTTGTCAGCTCGAAATTCTTTATGCGGGCGGCTTACGCGTAAGCGAACTCGTCTCCATTCCTCTCGCCGCGACAGGACGTCGGGACAATTGTCTGTTCATCAAAGGCAAAGGCGGAAAAGAAAGGCTCGTCCCTCTCACGCAAAAGGCCGTAGACAGCATTGCCCATTGGAAAACCATGCGCGGACAGACACTCCCCAAAGCCCTCAAAAACCGTGCTCAGACCAACGCCTTTCTCTTTCCGTCACGTAGCAAGCTTGGCCATGTCACCCGTGAACGCTTTGCCCAATCTCTTAAAGACCTCGCCATACACGCCCATCTTGATCATACCAAAATTTCGCCCCATGTTTTACGTCACGCCTTCGCCACCCACCTTCTCAGTCGAGGAGCCGATTTACGCAGTGTACAAAAGCTGCTCGGGCATGCAGATATTACAACAACACAAATTTACACCCATGTACTCGACGAACGTTTGCAAGAACTGGTACAAAATGCACATCCCCTTGCAAAAAATAAATAAACTACATATTTTTCAATACACTAAAAACTTTCCCAATCTTGCAAGCTTTTACTTGCCCGAACCGACTTTGCCGTTAATATACGGCCCTTAAAACAACGGACTTTCTTTATGAGCAGTGCGCGTACATATTTAGATTTTGAACGACCAATCGCCGAACTCGACAGTAAAATTGACGAGCTCAAAGCCATTTGCGGCAGCACAAATGGAGACGCAGATAATGTAGATGTGTCCGCTGAAATCGGTCAACTGCAAGAAAAAGCAGAAAAACAGCTCGCAAAACTATACGCTAATCTTGACCCATGGCAAAAAACCCTCGTCGCGCGGCATCCCTCAAGGCCACATTTCAGTGATTATGTCAGAGAACTCGTGTCCGACTACACCCCCATGTGTGGTGACCGTAAATTTGGTGATGATGATGCACTTCTTGGGGGTCTCGGCAAAATTCGCGGGCAATCCGTTGTTGTCCTAGGTCACGAAAAAGGCCGCGATACAGAATCGCGCCTAAAACATAACTTTGGCATGGCCAATCCAGAAGGATACCGCAAAGCTGTTCGCCTTATGGAGCTTGCCGAACGCTTTAGCTTACCGCTCATTTCATTCGTAGATACTGCGGGAGCGTTCCCAGGTCGCGGCGCAGAAGAGCGCGGCCAAGCAGAAGCCATAGCCCGCTCTATCGACAAAGGCCTCTCGCTCAAAACACCTTTCATATCGATCATCACAGGTGAAGGCGGTTCTGGTGGCGCGATTGCCATTGCGGCGTCAGATTGCGTAACCATGCTAGAACATTCAATTTATTCTGTAATCTCACCCGAAGGCTGTGCCTCTATCCTCTGGCGCGACGCGGCCAAAGCGCAAGACGCGGCCAAAGCCATGAAAATCACAGCACAGGACTTAAAAAAATTCGATATTGTTGATGTGATTATTAAAGAACCATTGGGCGGAGCACACCGCGAAACAGATGTCGCCATTAAAACGGTTGGCGCCTCTATTCTCAACACCTTGCAAGAACTATCACCCCTTGATAGCAACGCCCTCATCGCGCGTCGGCGTGCAAAGTTCCTCAATATTGGCCGTTCATTACTTTAAACGCGTAAAATTTCTATTTTGTTCAGCGCATTAAAAAAGCCCGCTTTTAAAGCGGGCTTTTTTAATTATATATACGCGTGTTTTACGAGCTTATGCAGCTTCTGCCGCTTCCGCTTCTGCAACAAATTTGATAAGCGCACGTTTAATTTTACGCGCTTTGTCAGAAAGTTTTTTGTTTTTTGTATTCATAAGGAAACCGTCGAGGCCGCCTTTGAAATCAACAGTGCGAAGAGTCGCAGCCGTGATACGAACTCTATATTTTTGGCCCATTGTATCAGAGACTAGGGTTATATTACATAAATTCGGCTCAAAACGACGACGTGTCTTCGCATTAGAGTGAGAAACATTATTTCCGGTCATAGGGCCGATATCAGTAAGATCGCAACGACGTGACATGGGTCATTCCTTTAAAATAGAGAGGGGCGCATATAAAATCTTACGCAGCCCGTAATTCAGATTGGGGGACATAAACCATTTGAAACCGTTTCGTCAAGTCTGCATTTACGGATTCAGCCCTCAAAATGCATAAGATGTGAAAAAAGACCCATCTTACCAAGATTTCATGAAATTTTGGCCTTTGTTCAGCTTACGCCAAGCAAGTTCACGCTATAGTTTGAAAAATATTGGAGACCACACATGAATTTGTTTTTTAAAACCCTTTTACTAACGTCTAGCTTACTATTTGTGATCGCCCCAGCACAGGCAGACGAAATAACACCGAAAACGCCTACGAACACCCAAGTAAACATAAAACTAAAAGGCTATATTTTTGGCCTAAGAGTCATGCGCGCAGAATACCAAACACAGTTTTCAAATACCGAATACAATGCCCAAGCAGAGTTAAAAACCTCTGGCCTTGGCGCTTTCCTCAAAAAATTTAAAATTTGGTCAGCAACAGAAGGCCATTTTGACGGCACAGAATTATTACCAAGCCTGCATGTGCAACAAAATATGGACAAAAAAAACCGCCGCGTACATATGCGTTATAATAACGGCGTTGTAGAAACCCACATCGTACCAAGACTAGGCTCCCAAGGCAAACCACCTGCTTCTCCTCAACAAAGATTTGAAAGTGATGACACGCTCAGCGCCCTGCTAAATTTAATGATGCGCGGCACCAAAACCAGTTCTGAGGTTTGTACAGGCAAAATCCCCGTTTTTGATTCCAAACAACACTATAATTTACGCCTACAAAAAGCAGGAACACGACGCATTAAACAAAAAGGCTTTAAGGGCGAGACCATACGCTGTCACGTTTTCTATGAGCCTGTCTCAGGGTTTGACCCAGAAGACCTCCCCAGTACCGAAGAAAAATCCGCGCCCATTATCATGTATCTCGCCTATTTTAAACAAGCGGATATCTATATACCTGTACGCATGACCTACAAAATTAGTGGCCTAAAAGCTGTGATTAAGGCCCGTGAGATTACGATTACACACAATATACCAACACCCATTCACACCATCAAAGAACTCTCAAACGTCAAAAACCCACTTCGAAACAGTATAAGCTCTACACCAGATCTCGCGGTTGAATAAAATCAACCAACCGCCAAGCCTCTGCGTCCAGCCAATCTGCCTGTGGGTCTTGACGTGTAAAGACGGCACATCCACCTGATGGAAAACGACGGGGGATATTCGTGAAATGACAAAACACTTCTTCCCAGCCTGGATTGTGACCAAGTAACATAAGTGTATGCGTATTTGGTTCGCCACGTTCTTGGCATAAATACATAACTTTATTAGCAGGCGCGAGATAAAATCCTGACAAATACTCTGTGCAAACGGCTTCACTCTTAGCACAAAGCCCTGCAACCGTTTCACGTGTACGCTGACTATCTGATGACCAAATTTCGCTCGGCATAAAGTTTCGAGCACGCAAACTTGCCCCCACGGCGCGTGCAGCCTGATGCCCCCGTTCATTCAACGGTCTTTCATGATCCCTGCTAGCATGTTGCCATGAAGATTTTGCATGTCGCATCAGGAGGAGGTGTTTCAGTGCCATAGACAGCTATATACAGTATTTTTTACATTTGCGTAGTGAAATTTATTGCCGTGCATACACCCGCATGTCACAAACGCTCATGGCACTTTATTCCCATATTACAGCGGTTCTCGGCGCAACGAATACAGGCAAAACCCACTATGCCGTCGAACGCATGCTTGCACGTACAAGCGGCGTGATCGGCCTGCCTTTACGTCTACTTGCCCGTGAGGTTTATGACAAAATTGTTGTTATCAAGGGGGAAAGCGCATGCGCGCTGATTACAGGCGAAGAGAAAATCACACCTCCTCATGCCCGCTATGTTGTTTGTACGGTCGAAGCCATGCCTATGGACGAAATTCGCGCAGGTAAATTTGCCTGTGTAATTATTGATGAAGTACAAATGGTCGAACATAAAGAACGCGGTCATATTTTTACAGACAAAATTCTGCACGCACGTGGTACAGAGGAAACACTTCTACTTGGCTCCGACACTGTACGCCCTATCATACGCGCACTCATTCCTGATGCACGTTTTCATACACGCGAACGTTTCTCTGTCTTGTCATACTCAGGCCACACAAAACTAAGCCGCCTACCCAAACGCAGTGTCATCGTCGCCTTCTCAAGTGCAGAGGTTTACACAATCGCCGAGCTTGTGCGTCGAAATTTTGGGGGATGCGCCCTCGTAATGGGAGGGCTGAGTCCTCGCACACGCAATGCCCAAGCTGAGCTTTACCAATCTGGTGAGGTTGATTACCTTGTGGCCACCGACGCAATTGGCATGGGATTAAACCTTGACGCGGATCATGTCGCCTTTGCCAGCCTCCGAAAATTTGACGGTCAAAGGCGACGTTATTTATATGCAAGTGAAATAGCACAAATTGCAGGACGCGCAGGACGTTTTCGCAAAGACGGCACATTTGGAACAACGGGACAATCTTTGCCCATTGATGATGATGTCATAGGCCGTATTGAAAACCATATCTTCGAACCCCTACAATATGCCCAGTGGCGTAACACCCAGCTAGATTTTTCAAGCTTGCAAGCCCTGCAAGATTCGCTCGCAAAGCCCCCAAATTTAAAGTTTTTAAGACGCATTGCCCCTGCCACCGATGAAATCGCCCTAGAACGCCTTATTCGCACTCATGAGATTACAGAGCATATTGACACGCAATACAGGGTCAAGCTCCTTTGGGACGTCTGTCAAATCCCCGACTTTAGAAATTTGGGCCCAGAAGCCCATGCACGCCTGTTAGAAGACATGTTTTTGCAACTCATTGACAATAAAGGGAAATTTTCGCATACCTATATTGAGAGAAACATCCAACGACTTAACTATAGTGACGGAAATGTTGAAATTTTAGCATCAAGATTATCAAGCGTACGTACGTGGACGTACATATCTCATAAACACTCTTGGGTTAATAACGCACAAAATTGGATAAAACGGACAAGAAGTGTTGAAGACAAGCTATCAGATGCGCTACACACTAAGTTAGTAGCGCGATTTGTGGATCGTCGCACAAGCGCACTTTTAAAGGGTATAGGAGCAAAAACCCAAATGGACGCACATATTACACCACAAGGCGAAGTCACCGCCGAAGGCCACAGGCTTGGTCATTTAAAAGGCTTGCTATTCATAGCCGACGAAGCCAGTTCTGATCTTGAAGCGAAAGCGGTACAGGCAGCAGCGCAAATGGCCATTGCTCCAGAACTTGACCGCCGTCTTACGCAAATTTCTGGTAGCAATCATGACGCATTCAGCCTATCCAACGCAGCCGAAATAATATGGGATAGCCATCCAATTGCCAAGCTTACTATGGGCGAGGCACTACTAAAACCCAAAACAGAAATGATTGGCGGCGAATTTGGTTCCCCTGCATTACTTTATCTTGCGTCTGGACGTATTGCAGACTTTTTACGCACCGAAATTGCGCAAAAATGTGAATCGCTTTTTGCTCTAAAAACATTTTGTGATGATCCACAAAGTTTCCAAGGTGCACGTCCCCTTGCCCATGTCTTGTACGAAAACTTTGGCTTCGTGAATCGTCTTGATCATTTACAACTCATCAAAGACACAGAGAGACAATCACGCGGGTATTTACGTAATATGACAGCGCAATTTGGATATCACCATGTCTTCCTACGCGACATGCTTAAGCCAGCGCCCGCACGCCTTATCAGTATTTTATTCACCCATGTATGGAACAAAGACGGCGGCGGCACGAAAAACCCTTTCTTACCGCCCAACGGCATGGCCTCCACACCCAATGACGCTAGCTATTCAGAAGCCGTTCTCAACAAAGCTGGCTATACACGCCAAGGCCCCCGTATTATCCGCTTTGATATGTTGGCACGCCTTGCCCAAATGTTGATGCAAGCGCAAAACGAATACAATGTGAACACAGATACCAAAGGTCCAAAGCAATTTCGTATCGCGCAAGAAATGATGGCGCTCCTTGGGTGCGGTTATGAAGATTTCGAAGGCATCCTTAAAGCACTTGGCTATAAAAAGCTCACCATTACACTTGATGAAAAAGCGCAAGGCGTTGAAACAACTGAACTTACAGAATTTTTGGTAGCCCTTGATAGCCAACACGTAAAACCAGACCCCCAAACGGGTAAAGACACAAAACCGGCAAACATGCCCAAAGAAGAAAAAATACAAACAGCGAAACCGCCCGCGACGAAATCCCAATGGGAAAAACCTCTAAATGTATATCGTGTACGACCTGAAACCAATGAGGACGGCACTCCGATTATTGCTGTTGATATTGATGCCTGGCAACGCGATTTCAAAAAGCGCACACATAGACCCAAACATAATACGCAAGGCGAAAGCGCCGATCAAGCGCGTGGCTCTCGCGAAAGTGGATCGCAGGAAAGTGGATCTCGGGCACGCCGCTCCCAACGCGCCGACAAATTTTCCAATTATGCCAATATTGGTGCTGGTAAAGGAAAACGCCCTTCATCTGGTCGGCACAAATCGGCTCCAAAAAAATCTTGGTCTGCACCAAAAACCGTCGAGGAATCTCCATTTGCAGCACTCGCAGGCTTGCAATTAACAGACAAAAAACCTGAAAAGAAAAAAGGCAAGTAATTTGGCGACGAAAACAGCAGAAGCCGAAACCAGCCTTCGCCTTGATATCTGGTTATGGCGTGCGCGTTTTTTTAAAAGCCGCGCCCTCTCCGCGCGCGCTATCCGCCTAAAACGTATTCGCCTTGAACGTAACGGACAAACCCTACGCGTATTTAAACCCCATACGCTTGTACGTGCTGGTGACCAATTAGTTTTCATGCGCGCAGAACATTTGGTACATATAGAAGTTGTACATATGGGTACACGCAGAGGCCCTGCACCTGAGGCCCGTACACTTTATTGTGATGTACAAAGTCAAACTGGTGAAAGTTTACGCGCCTAACCTGTTGACATCTACAAGCAAGATTGCCATGTGATCATAGCAGGGCTCGCCCTCGCTTACACATAGGCCAATCATGACGTATATTGTTAAAGACAATTGCATAAAATGCAAATATATGGACTGCATAGAAGTCTGCCCCGTAGACTGTTTCTATGAAGGTGAAAACATGCTCGTCATTCATCCCGATGAATGTATTGATTGTGGTGTCTGCGAACCTGAATGCCCAGCTGACGCCATCACTGCCGATACAGAAGACGAGCCAGATGGCAAATGGTTAGAGATCAATACCAAATATGCTGATATTTGGCCAAATATCACCCTTATGGGTACACCGCCCGAAGACGGCGAAGGCTTTGACGGCGAAGAAGGCAAATTTGAAAAATATTTCAGCAAAGAACCTGGAAAAGGCGACGAATAGTCAACTTTATCGATATTTATCAATAGCTTAATGTAGAAACACTGACACAACAACTCGGGGTAGTTTTTTAGCTATTTTTGTGTTATACACAATATACAAAACGGCGCGGGCCACATCCCCGCGTCGTTTGTGTGTTTTAACCTGCAAACCGCGCATATATATTGCGCTTCAAGGACATCCATTTATGGCTATGATGAGAACAGCAAAAACGGCTGCAAAGAGAAAAACGAGCAAAAAAAATATTAAACTATCGTTCAAAGCTGGCGATTTCATCGTCTATCCCGCACATGGTGTCGGAAAAGTCACAGGAATCGAAATCGAGACCATCGCCGAGATCGACGTTGAACTTTATGTTATTTTGTTCGAACAGGATAAAATGACATTACGTGTGCCGACTATAAAAGCCGGGAATTCAGGCATGCGCCCACTCGCCAATGACAATGTCCTGAAAGATGCTTTCACGACCATCAAAGGCCGCGCGCGGATTAAACGTACAATGTGGAGCCGCCGTGCCCAAGAATATGAAGGCAAAATCAACTCTGGCGATTTACTCCTATTATCGGAAGTTGTTCGTGATTTACATCGTACAGACGAACAGCCCGAGCAATCTTATTCAGAACGTCAATTATATGAAAATGCACTTGACCGCATGGTGCGTGAAGTCGCCGCCATTCACGGCACTGATCGTGGCCCTGCATTAGACAAAATTCTCGAAACACTTGGTACTGCCCGTGCCAAGGCAGCGGCAAAAGCTGCTGCTAAAGCCGAAGAAGAAGCAAAAAATAATCCAGATAATGATGAAGATGCTGCTTAATAAGCGCGACTGAAAACAAATGACAATGCCACTTTTCTTAGGGAGGGTGGCATTGTCATATGTCGGTAAAACAATCCCTGCTCTAGCCACGCACTAACATTGACAATCATTCGCATTCGCGCTATATCATGCACATGATTGTATGTGTCTGTAGAAATATAAATGATAAAGCGGTGGCCGACGCCGTAGATTCGGGTGCTCGTCGCCCCCGTGACGTACAAGCTTTTCATGGTTGCTCGTTTAGTTGTGGTATGTGTAAAGCGACAATCGAAGAAATTATCGCACAAAAAACCCAAACAAAACAAGAAGAAGCGTTTTTACTTGCGGCTGAATAGCATTTTCATCTAGATAATTTTGCAATTCGTTCTGCGAAGCATTCTCACAAGTCCTTGTTTTTATTACTTTTTTATTGCCATTTCTATCCTATTTTGTTATACAATACGCTAGATCAATAGGAGAACACCATGAAGGGTGATAAAAAAATTATCGCGTATTTAAACGACGCACTTAAAAATGAACTAACCGCTATCAATCAATATTTCTTGCATTCACGCATGTTAAAAGATTGGGGCGTCTCTGTTCTTGCTGATTATGAGTTCAAAGAATCGATTGAAGAAATGGAACATGCCGATTGGCTCATCGAACGTGTTTTATTCCTTGAAGGACTGCCAAACTTACAAACACTTGGTAAATTACGTATTGGCGAGACCGTCGAAGAAATTCTTGAATGTGATTACAAACTTGAACACGACGCAATACCAACACTTCGTGATGCCATGGAGTATTGTGAGTCTGTACGTGATTATGTAAGTCGCGATCTCTTTGGAAAAATTCTTACCAATGAAGAAGAACATGTAGATTATCTTGAAACCCAGTTTGATCTTATCAAACGTATTGGTATTCAAAACTACATTCAGCTTCAATCACAACCGAACGCGGCTTAATGTCAGAGTGAACACCCGCCCTTTTCTACCTCCCCGCATAGCCAGCGCCCCAATAGGCTTTATGGGCTTTAAGGGCTTTACACTAAACCTTGTTTGACGTCATAGTCGGTTCATTCTTAATGTAGAAGAACGAGGCGGCTATGACACCCATCATTGATTTATACTGGTCCTTTCGTTCCCCGTATTCCTATTTAGCACTGAAGCCCACAATTGCCTTGCTCAACGCGTGGGATGTAGACATTCACATAAAAATCGTCCTACCACTTGCGCTACGCCAACCCTCTTTTTTTGACAGTCGAGGCCCAGAGTGGATGGGCTATCTTATGCGCGATGTTTTTCGCCTTGCACAAATGAGCAACCAAACGATCGCCAGCCCAAACCCAGATCCCGTCATCATGGATGTCAGCACAGGCACATTCGCCAAAGAACAACCATTAGTAAAACGTCTCTCACGCCTTGGCATACTGGCCAGTGACGCAGGCCATGGCCTTGCTTTCCTAAATGAAGTCAGCACACTTATCTGGAGCGGCGCGAAATGGGACGAAGGGAACGCACTCTCAGACGCCATAGCCCTCGCAGGGCTCAACCTCACATCCTTAGAAGAAACATGGACACACAGGCCCTAGACGCGCGTCTGGTGCAACATGACAAGGATTTACGCAATGCAGGTCACTGGGGTGTCCCAACCTTCGTCTTTAACGACGAGCCTTTTTTTGGCCAAGACCGCATAGACGTCCTCGAATGGCGCCTCGGGCAAACTGGTGTCAAAAAACGGGATTAAAACCCGACCTTCTAAACAATCATATTTGTCAGCGAACCAATACCCTCTATCACCAATTTTATCTCATCGCCCTTATTCAACATATGACCATTTTCAAGGCCACATCCACCGGGTAAAGTCCCTGTTCCAAAAAATTCACCAGGGTATAAATGCTCACCCTGTGACACATGCGCTAGCGCCTCGCCGAGCGTATAGCGCATACCTGCGGAAGACACATCCCGAATATGCTCGCCGTTAATATACACACTGCCCGTCAATGCATTGATATCTGCAGAAATCTCATCAGCGGTTACAAATTCCGCAGAAATTGCATTTGCAAAATGTTTGCATTTCTGTGGCCCAAAGCCGCTACGCATTTCGGGCATTTGGCGATCACGCGCCGAGAAATCATTAAACACCACATAGCCGCCAATCGCAGCTTCCGCCTCTTGCGCGGTCGCATTAAACAAAGGCTTTGCCAACACGAATCCAAGCTCTAATTCATAGTCGATAACATTGGAGTATTTCGGCCACACAATATCCTCGCCACTTCCAAAGAAATTCATATGGCCGCCCATATAAAATATGGGCTCTTGATACCATAAGGGGTGGGGTTTTAATTTCGGATGGGTCTTGCCGGTCAGTTTTTTATACAGGCTGGTAATTTTGTATGCCGCAGGCATATTTGCTTTGGCATACGCCGTCGCCGCATTCACATAATGCGCCTCTGACAGCATGAAATCACGATATGATTTTGGTGCAAAAGGTTTAGGATCAGCATTATCAACGACAGTCTGTCCCGTCGCTTGCAAAAATACTTTCAGTGCCTTGCTGTTCGCCGCTACCGTTTTCCAAACATCATGTTCAAAAACCTGCACAACATATTTACCGCGCACGAAATGCTTGCGAAATTTCATGCCCATGTGCTCCTATGCGCCCCTATGTGCCATCACCCATTTCTGCTCCGAAATGCATATGGACACGTTGATAAAAATCGCGCGCCATAATCGTTTTACGCCATGCAATTATCGCTGGATATGCTGACAAGTCTAATTGCACCATTTCAGCAGGTTCTAACCCAACCAAAAATGTTATATCCGCGAGGGTGATATGATCACCAAGCAAATAATCGTTTTCTTGTAATTTTGCCTCAAACATTGGCAAATCCCGTGCAAGCATGGCTTCGCCAGTTGCAATCGAAGCCTCATCACTTGGTTCACCCAAAAGAGACGCGACAACTTTATTAAAGAAAATACGTCCCATAGCAGGCATAATATGTGCACTTGCAAAAGAATTCCATTCATCGACCCGCGCTTTTTCTTGTAATTCGTCTGGGTAGAAACTACTTGGCCCTGACAGTGCACACACATATTTACAAATCGCGTCTGACTGGCTCAATTTGAATCCATCATCATTAATTGCAGGCACACGGCCAGCCGGATTAATCTCTAAATATTCTGGTGTTTGGTGTTCACCTTTTTGCAAATCAACATGATTATAATCATGAGGAAATTTCAAATAACTTACACATAGCCGTACTTTATTGGCTGGCATTGACATAAAATGTCCATAAACTTGCAACATATTAAATTCCTATTTTTCTACACAAGACCCAAGAGTGTCTCGCAAAAACGCGCCTGTATCAAGAGGAAGTTTCTTCGCTTTCGGAAAAGCACGAGAAAAATTCAAGAAACCATGTGGCAAAGCCTTCTCATGCACATAAGTGACTTTGACATTATGTGCCTCAAGGTTTTCTTTGTATAACAGACCCTCATGACGCAAAGGATCTAGTCCACACGTCAAAATATAAGCTGGCGGCAAGCCTTTTAAATCCTTCTCAAACAAAGGCGAGACACGCACAGAATTCACGTCTGCACCAGCCACATAATATTTATTGATAAAATTAAGCGCCACCACACCAAGTTGTAGCACATCTTGTGGTCCACGTTTTGTCGGCTTTATTTCCGCCAATTGCATAAGTGGATAATATAGAATTTGGGCCCGCAAATCTTTGCGGTATTTTTGCGCGAGGAACGCACTCATATTCCCCCCTGCACTGTCACCGCCAATGGCAAGGCAGGTGGGGTCTATTCCGTGTTCCGCCCCCTGTCCATCAAGCGCCCATTTTAACACATGTTCACAATCATCTGGCCCTGCTGGAAATGCATATTGAGGCGCAAGACGATAATCAACCGATAACACCCGCATTTGTGCACTCTCTGCCAAACGTAAACACAGGCCTTCATGCGAATCCATACTACATGTAACAAAGCCACCACCGTGCAAATAAATAAGGCATGGCCCAGCCTGCTCCGACGCGCCCTTTGGTACATACAAACGCACAGGCACAGGAAAGTGTTCGTGTGGCACATCAAAATCACGAATTTCGCGCATATCAGGGCCCGGCGCATCAAACTTATTTGTCAGCGTGCGGATTTTATTATGTATAGAATAAATCTGATCTGGCTTTGGAATAAGTTTTTCAAATTGCTGCCGTAAATCGTCTGCAAGACTCATGTTCAAAATCCCTTAACTAAAATCATATGTGAGCTTAAAATTTCAACTCACAGTTTTGAATTTTTTTATAAAGCACTTTACCCAGTTTCTCATAGGACTTTTTTTCAGGATGATTGACAAACAACATATCTTTCACACGCGCAGGATCAAACCCGTCCTTGACGAGGTTCGTTTTCTTAAACTTAAACGTACTGGTCGTTTCCGTCTCGTCACTAATACGCAAGAATACAGGTTGTGCATAGGCTGGCAAAGCATCACATATATGGGCGTGTAATTTTTTAAGATCCAAATCCTTGTCTGCCACCAATGAAGCCATCCCGGCACGACCATCATATCCAGGGATTTCTACACCGTAAACATTAGCCTGATGAACACCGTCAAAGGCCGACATCGCCGCCGCCACTTCACCCGTAGATACGTTTTCAGCTTTCCAACGATATGTATCACCAATACGGTCTGCGAAGAAATAATACCCACGTTCGTCGCGCCATAACAAATCACCTGTGCGAAACCACATGTCATCTTTCTTAAGTACATTGTGCAATATTTTTTTATCACTCGCCTCTTTATCTTCGTAGCCATCATAGCGAAAACGAGTTTCACCTTTACGAATTTCACCCACAAGTTCACCAATTTCACCAACTTCTGTCCGCATATATAACCCATCAGGCCCTTTAATATGTGTGCCTGTTTCAACATCATAACGGATGAGGTCGCCATTCATTTTCGCACGTAAAAATTCAGGGATGCGCCCAACAGCACCAGGAGGGCCATCAAAATTCATCAAGCTAATATTACCCTCGGTTGCGCCGTAGAATTCGACGACATCCGCTATATTAAAGCGCGTGATAAATTCTTCCCACACGTCTTTGCTCAAACCATTGCCAACAATACAACGTAATTTATGAGTGCGCTCTTTTGGATGTGCGCCCGCGTTTAACAAGAAACGACACAACTCGCCCACATACATAAATATCGTCGCCTCGGTCTGTGCAACCTCGTCCCAAAACCCGCTGACTGAGAATTTACGGCTCACAATCACTGCGCCGCCTTTGGTCAATGCAATGCCGACCCCACACAATCCACCTGTCGCGTGATAAAGCGGCAACACCATCATAATACGGTCTTTGAATGTGGCTTTGGCAGGAACACAAAATCCTCGCAAATAATATTGTCCACGCGTGTGTGCAACCTTGGCAGCCTTAGGCAGCCCTGTTGTCCCTGACGTGAACATTTTCATAAATGTATCTTTGCCTTTTATACCTTCGCGGTGTGAACGCGCAGGACGATCTGTACTCTGGCCCGAAACATCATTATCAAAATCAGCCAAACCCTTGCATGTGCCAAATGCACCGAATGCTTTCACATCTCCTTCAAGAAATTCAGCGGCACTGTTCCAATCCTTTGAGAGTTCACAATCAATAATCGCCAGTTTTGCACTCGAAATATTAATACAATGCGCCAAAGCCTTGGCCCGTAATTGATAATTAATCAACGCAGGGATCACACCAATTTTGGCAAGCCCAAACCACAATGCCACATATTCAAGACGGTTGCGGACAAACACCGCCACTGTGTCGCCTTTGGTACACCCATGCGCCAAAGCCCAATGTGCAACTTGGTTCGCGTAATTATCAAATTCACGATATGTCCATTCTTGCCCCTCTGCCATAAAAGCGAGGTTATTCGCGAAAATATCAACCGAGCGTTCAATATCATCTGGAACGAGGTTTGTGCTTTCAGAATCCACGTCCTTTACCAATTTAAGGATACCCTTAATCGTGCGAACATAACCGAAATCATTGCGTAGGTTTGACAAGAACCCCATATTTTTCTCCAACTTAATATTGAACTGCACCTTAAGACCGCCGCCCCCATGGTCAAGGCATTCTATGACTTATGCACTGAATTGCATATATGCAAAAAAAAAGCCCTCTCCACGTCATTTCTATGACATGAAGAGGGCCGTATTTTTGAACAGGCTTTGTTACGAAACCTGTTCTTAAACTGTGGGAGCAGTTTAGTTATGTATACTCTTGCAACCCCCATGCCAGTTTTGTCAGCGCAAAATGAAGCGAATACACACAAATAATACACCCAATACGAGAATCACGCACACAACCAGCTTCCAAAGTTAATTTCCGTCCCATTTTGGAACACATGAGGGCGAATGTGAAAAGAGTATAGACAGTTGTGTAATATAGGTCATAGTTCGCGCGAACGGGAAACGGCCATACTGGACAGTTTCACGCTTAACCTTCACCCCTTCACACGGGCAGTTTCGGATACAAATACCTCCCATGATCTCATCATTCACGACCTTCTTTGAAAAATTCCCATTCCTAGTCAGCATCGCGCCTTACCTCGCTCTGGCCGTGGCAATTATTTGCCTCGTCGTCTTTGCGATCTTTGCAAACATCATCACCAAACATTTGATCGTTGGCGCTATCCGTAAAATAATTATCAAATCTTCGTCCTCCCGCGATGATATTCTTGCGAAGCGTAGAGTCTTCAACCGCCTATCCCACCTCGCGCCAGCGCTCGTTATCTATACCTTTGGCCCCCAATTCCTTGACGGCTATCCTGTGATTGTCAGCGCCATCACAACATTTTCCCTGATCTATCTTACGGTCATTTGTGTGTTGTTTATGGATAGCTTGATGAGTGCTGGAGAAGAAATTTACCGCACGTACAAAATCTCGAAAACATTTCCGATTAAAAGTTTTATCCAAGTCGCAAAATTAATCCTCTATTTTTTAGGCTTCATAGCTGTCCTGTCATTAATCATGGGCGAATCTCCCCTAACATTCTTTGCAGGCTTCGGGGCACTTACGGCCGTGTTGATGTTGGTTTTCAAAGACCCCATCCTCGGCTTTGTCGCGGGCATTCAACTCTCGGCCAATAAAATGGTCGCCGTTGGCGATTGGATCGAAATGCCGAGATATGGTGTCGATGGTGATGTTATTGAAATCGCGCTGACCACTGTCAAAATACGTAATTTCGATAAAACCATTACGACCATCCCCACCCAATCAATGATCAATGATAGTTTCAAGAACTGGCGTGGCATGCAAGAAACAGGTGGTCGCAGGATCAAGCGGTCTGTATTTATTGATGTGTCTTCAATAAAGTTCTGCGACGCGGACATGATTGAACGCTTTTCAAAAATCCACTTTATCGCCGATTATATTGCAAAAAAGGATAAGGAACTCGCGGAGTTTAATACAGAGGCTGGCGCAGATACAACGAGTCTCGTCAATGGCCGTCGTATGACCAATGTCGGTACATTTCGCGCCTATACAGAAGCTTATTTGCGGGCTCACCCCAAAATCAGTGAAGACCTTACACTATTGGTGCGCCAATTACAGCCAACAGAACACGGCCTCCCCATCGAGATTTATGTTTTCACCAACATAACAGACTGGCTTGAATACGAAGCAATTATGGCCGACATTTTCGACCACATTCTTGCCAGCGCCAGAGAGTTCGATCTTAGCATTTACCAAAACCCGACTGGCAGTGATTTCAGCAAACTCACCCAGTAATTTTAAACATCACCAAAAGACTAAAGTTCTGAAATCACTTTTTTAAGAAGAGCCTGCACCGTTGTGGCCATATCTCCCAAATCAGGGTTTTCCACGGCCTGCATCGAAGCCATCGGGTCTATCGCTGAAACCTCAACCTTCCCTTCCCCGTGGTCTTGTACAATGACATTACATGGCAACATGGTGCCAATATGCGGCTCCGCCAATAAGGCCTCATAAGCATGTTGAGGGCTACATGCCCCCAATATGGTATAAGGCCTAAAGTCCACATCCAGCTTTTTCTTTAAAGTGGCTTTGATATCAATAGTCGTCAGTACCCCAAACCCGTTATTTTTGAGAATCTCTGTGACATGCTGGATTGCGTCCTCATATGACACATCAACTATTTTTGAAAAATGATAACTCATAAAATCTCCTTAAAATATATGTGGGTAATTCTCTAGAGCCAGCCATGTAGGAGGATTAGGCCGCAGTCGCTCTTAACATCCACGCCGTTTTTTCATGCAAAGTAATGCGCGGGGTCACCACATCTGCCGTAGCATCATCACCAACACTCTCGGCAATACGTAAAACCTCTCGGGCCGTTCTCGCCACTTGTTCATGGCCATCTGACAAATTACGCACCATGTGTTGCCAATCAGGTTGACCTTCTTCCTCGGCAATAGAACTGAGTTGGGCAAACGCTTTGTAAGACCCGGGGGCATAATGCCCAAGCGCCCGAATGCGTTCCGCCAACTCATCTACCGCCGTCCACATTTCCGTATATTGATCCATAAATTGAATGTGCAAAGATTGAAAATGTGGCCCTTCTACATTCCAATGATAGCCATGAGTTTTTAGATATAACGTATAAGTGTCTGCCAAAAGTTTGCTCAAAGCTTCTGCGGATTTTTTTCGGTCTTCTTGGGATATACCAATATTTATAGTCATACGCGCCTCCGTCGTTAATGTTCATGACTAAACATGGGGCTTAAAAACGCTTTCACAAGGTATGGATCATAAAGAAAATTGACATTGCCAACATATGGAAAAAGATTACAAACAATCAGAACAATCTTACCGCGAGGCCAAAATGACCGAAGCACAAAGCCAATTTCAACTCACCCCTGCAGAGCATCAGCTTTTGGCAGAGCTCGGATTGGATGCAAAATTAGCCTCTTATAATGTAAAGCGCCTCACGGCCAAAGCTGGCGAAGTCTTATATAATCCAGGCGACACAAGCGCCGCCTTTTTAGTTCTGCTAAACGGAAGTATACGTGTTGAGCTGATCACCAAATCAAATCGGGAGATTGTACTCTACCGCGTTCAAAAATCCCAAACCTGCTTACTGACAACTACAGCTCTCCTTAAATCAGAAGTGTATTTTGCAAGAGGTGTGGCAGAAAGCGATATTACGGCCTTAGCGATTCCTGCGAAAAACTTTCATACCGCTCTCTCAACCTCCCCCAAATTCACACAGTATATTTTGTCTGATTATGCTCACCGCGTAGAAAGCTTGGTGAAATTGATCGACCGCATCACATCGAAAGATATTAAATCTGGCATCGCCAATATATTGTTAAGTGAATGCGGTACAGATAATATCGCCAAGCTTACCCAGCTCGAAATCGCGCGCAACATTGGCACAGCCCGTGAAGTGGTCACCCGCAAGCTCGCTAATCTTGAAAAACAAGGGCTCATCAAACGTGAGCGCGGACGCATTCTTATACTGGACAAAACAGCTTTAGCAGCCCTTGCCTCATAACGTGACTCCGTCACATAGCGCTTTCACGCTTTGGGTATATGCTTTCGCCAACGCGTAACCTTTGTGACGGAGAAAATATCATGACTAAAAATGTTGGAAATATAGAACGCCTTATGCGTATACTCATTGGCGTTGGCTTAATCGCTATCGTTTTTGTCGGCCCAAAAACACTTTGGGGCTGGATTGGGCTCGTGCCTTTACTCACGGGACTTGTCGGATGGTGTCCCCCTTATGCCCTTCTGGGTATCAAAACCTGTAAGACAAAGAATTAGTCTATTATGAAACCACAATTCCTCCCCCTTGTTCTTGTTCTACTCTTGGGCGCTCTGCCTGCGTGTTCTCAGGAACCCACGTCTCAATCTACCCCGCAAAATCAATCGGAAAAACAACAAAGCTTACGCGTAACCCATATAAGTGCGGTGCAAGCAAATACGATTATGAAGGAACGCCCAAACCTTGTCATTTTGGATGTGCGGACAGCTACAGAGTTTAGTTCTGGACATATTGAAGGCGCAATTAACATTGATGTTAAATCAGCAGATTTTGCGACACGCTTAACATCACTTGACCCCAATCAAGATTACCTCATCCATTGTCATTCTGGCGCACGGAGCACTCGCTCTTTGGCAAGTTTCGAGACGCTCGGTTTCAAGCACATACTTCACATGGACGGTGGGATTAAAGCGTGGAACAAGGCAAACCTCCCGACGAAACCTTAAAATTGTTGATCAATCCCCAGAGAGACAATCAATTCATAATACCCAAACAGCACCATTACAAAAAACACAATTAGCACCAGTTCATGCTTAAAATGGTTTTTGTGAAAGAAATGTCGATCATGGTGATGAAGAACATCCATTAATTCATCACCAAATCGTATAGATAAAAATGTGCCTATTCCAGATAGAATGACAATCAGGCCGTATGGATAAGGAGTCGTAATAATCTTCTGCAACAAACGTGTAACAATGGTGGTGTCATAATATTGGGGAAAGAAACTAAATGACACGACATTGAGCAAAATTGCGATTGCCCATACAGCTATTTCAGAAACCACCATACGAATACCGAACAATAACCGAAGTGGGAAATCCAACAAAAACCCAGCATCTGCGACAGGCGTACACAATACGAAAAAGCTCCATGTCAAAAGTGAAGCCACCCCACCTGTCACCAAATCATATTCATAACTAAGATAGCCAAAATAGCTGATCATCAGGAGACATAAAAGAAAGAATTTTAGCAAAACCTGTTTGCGCGGATGTGAAGTTGGTGTGTCCATGCCCCACCCTCTAATGCTCCGCCCAACATAGCAAGACGATAAAGCTAAAACCCCAATTTAGTTGTAAAAAAATGGGTCATATTTTGTAGAAAGTTCAAATACACCCTACGTATTGAAGATGGCAAAAAGCGCCTTGCGGCTAATAATCTACCCCAACCCAACAATAGCGAAGTCACACCAAAAAATTTTAAGGAAGAGAAATGGTGCGGCCGAGAAGACTCGAAATTTGTCTTTTTATTGTTATATTTCAATAGGTTAAATGGATGTTAGGTGAAAATTGATACACCAAATGATACACCATTTGATACACTAAAATGAATTACCGCACCCATTTAATTTGCATTCTCTCACTTATACATTAAGCGAGGTGCATATATATATTTTGCCAGATCACCCACCCTCACTTTTCACTTAAGCCCCTACCGGCAAAGCAGGCCAGCAGGGTATAACCTCCGATGAATACTTATAGACGAAAAGGGTAAACATCCCCCGAAGGAGACATTAGAGGTCGTAGTTTAGCTGATATTCTAATTCTTGTGAGATATTAAAATATTTCGGGTGTTGATTTCTACTACGCCTTGCATCAACGATATTTCATCGCGTAACATACCCAACTGCAAAGCATCTTGACATTCACAATAGACAATCATGTCTATGTCCCCCGATACACAGTAAGCTGATTTTATGTTTGGTTTTCCTGCGAGTGCTTTTATGGCAGCACTATTGTCATAACCAGTCTTTAGCTTGATCGTAAAAAAAGCTCGCGCCATAAGCATAGCGTCCTCGTCAACTATAATAGTGTATGCTTTAATTACACCTATTTCCTCAAGGCGTGTTACGCGGTCATGGGTCGCGCTACGGGACAAGTCAATATCTCGCCCCAAAGCAACAAGGCTTGCCCGGCTGTTCTTTTTTAATGCCAAAATAAGACGGTGATCTTTTTCATCAAGTTTATACATTTGTGTGTTGTAGAATAAGCCCAGACCATTGTCACTTCGGAAATTTTCCTGTGATACCGTCATACTGTTGGTTTTATCCTTCATAGAACAAGCATAATCTAAGCATCAATATGACGCTTTAGCAGCACTGTTTTGTGGCAGTCACAAAAGGAAATACAACATGGATATAGGCACATTTATATTATTTGCACTCACGACTTTAGTTGTGGTGTTTTCCCCAGGCCCCGCGGCTATAACGATTGCGACACAAGGTTCGGGGAATGGTATTCGGTATGCAATTTTTGGTGTGTTTGGCGTTGCTTTCGCCAATGTTGTTTATTTTGTATTGTCGGCTACAGGTATTGCATCTTTAATTATTGCATCACATTTAGTTTTCTCAATCATTAAATGGGTCGGGGTCGCCTATTTAGTTTATTTGGGTGTATCGGCTATATTCAGCAGGTCTGGTGGATTTCAAATATCCCAAGGCAAACAAGAAAAACGCCTCACTCTATTTTCCAAAGGCTTTATTGTTGAATTTGCTAACCCTAAAGCACTTTTATACTTCGCAGCTATCTTGCCGCAATTCATCAACCTAAATTATGATATAGTTCCACAAATCCTTATCATGGGACTTACGACTATCGTTTTAGATATTACCGTGTATAGCGCCTATGCTTTTTTAGGACACCGAATCGGAAAAAGCGGTGTGAAAGCTTGGGTAATTAAAAGCATAAACTGTACCGCTGGTGGTGCTTTATTATTCGCTGCCATAAAAATGGCATCCGTTAATGCCAGCAAAGCATAAATAAAACCCAAAACACACCTTAAAATAAACCCCACTTTGTTCTTGGTGAAAGCATCACCATTGCAGATTGTTCACTCGCTGGCTATCTGTATTGGCTAAGTGACACAGAGCTAGACATCAACGATTGGCCAAATATTGAACAATGTTTATATCAAGTTGCACATTTACAGGGTTGGCAACACCCCGATGGTTTAATGAAGAAGTAGAAGTTTATGCCATTAGTGCATGTCACACTAAAACCTTTCGTCCGCTTTGCCTCTGTGGGTTCAACGAGCGTCCCAGAAAAACGCTCAATTATGAAATACCCGCCGAGCGGTTTGGCGAATGTGTTGCGACGACCCGTTGAACCCACGCTCCAAAACGGACAGCAGAGGATGGTATAAGTTCCCTAAATAGCAGACCTTACGATTACAGAATTTGTGATATCCTACCTATTGAGAAGGAGGGATGTTAAATCTACTATATATCAAATGCATTAGGATACTGTACGCTCATTTAACTGTTGACAATTATAATTATTACGACGAATGTCGTTTTATGTTATGAAAGTTGTCAGTATGAAGTTCGCTCTCTCGCCAAAGACCATTAAGGTCGCTCTTTGTTTATCTCTAATGCTAACGGCAGCTTGCCAAGCCAGTTCTGATACTCATTCTTCTGATATACCTGCAACCATAGTAGACCCCGTGGCAGCTATGAGTGGGAGTGAATTGGCACACGCAATCCGTGTTGGCGATGTCAGCGCAGAACAAGCCGTTGGCGCTTATCTTTCCCGGATCAATGCTTACGATGATAAAGGGCCAATGCTTCAAAGTATAATTGCGCTGAATCCGAATGCGCTTGCTGAAGCACGAGCATTAGATGCAGAGGCGACAGAAGGTCAGTTCCGTGGAGTTTTGCATGGTGTTCCCGTCCTTATTAAAGAAAATATAGAAACGCGGGAATTGCCAACGACCGCTGGGTCACTAGCACTAATAAACAATGACACAGGTCGGGATTCACCAATAATTGCACGGCTACGTCAAGAAGGCGCGATTATACTTGGAAAAACCAATCTTTCTGAATGGGCTAACTATCGCTCGAACAGATCCGTAAGCGGGTGGAGTGGTATAGGCGGTCTCACGCGAAACCCGCATGCTCTTGATCGCAGTGCTTGCGGTTCATCGGCTGGGTCAGGCGCTGCGGTCGCAGCCTTTTTTGCACCATTAGCGCTTGGTACGGAAACAAACGGATCAATTACCTGTCCTGCTGCCATGAATGGAATTGTCGGCTTTAAACCAACGGTAGGCCTTATGTCGCGTACTCATATTGTGCCCCTGTCTCCTCGACAGGACAGTGCCGGACCAATGACCCGTACCGTTCGTGACGCTGCTCTTATGTTGACGGTTATGGCGGGTGCAGACCCAGAAGACCCAGCCACCATTAACGCCGATAATCATAAACGTAATTATGTTGCCCAGTTGGACGGCGGTATTAATGGAATGCGGATTGGAGTCTTCAAATGGGCGGAAGGTAACAATCCTGCAGTTTCGTCTGCTTTCGCCGAGGCGTTAGACGTTCTTGTTGACCAAGGTGCCATCCTGGTGGAGATCACGGATTTCCAACCTGATCCAGTGATGTTCAGGAGTGGGGATAGTGTATTACAGGCAGAGTACAAGCAGGCTTTGAATGCCTATCTAGCCAACACACCTCCAAATGTTGCTGTGCGTTCACTACCGGAACTCATTGCCTTTAATGAAGCACATGCAGATAGGGAGTTAGCCCTGTTCGACCAATCTATTCTCATTAAGACAGAGCAAGCTTCTGGCCTAGATGACCCTGAATATAAGGCAAATGTCTCAGCAATTACTATTGCCGCCCGCGCTAAGGGCGTTGATAAGCTTTTGCAAGACCACAATGTACAGGTATTGGTAATGCCAAGCGCAAAGCCAGCTTCACCGATCGATATTGCCTTCACATCCAGACCTGCTGGCCGTCCATTGGGCGCAGGATGGCTGGCCGCAATGGCTGGGTACCCAACACTCACAGTGCCTATGGGAGACCATCTCGGTCTACCGCTTGGTTTGATGATTATGGGGACAGCCTGGGATGACGCATTGGTGCTTAAAGTTGGGCACACATACGAAATACATGCTGATAAAATGCTACGCCCAACGTATG
This sequence comes from Robiginitomaculum sp., assembly GCA_002733905.1. GTDB lineage: Bacteria > Pseudomonadota > Alphaproteobacteria > Caulobacterales > Maricaulaceae > Robiginitomaculum_A. The sequence goes on from NVXK01000024.1 coordinate 29,925, forward strand.
CGAATGGCCCATTTGAAATGCCCACAAAGGCCGATGTGATGCGGCCCTATAAAAATCCATAAGTACTGCCTCGGTGCTTTATTCAGCTTTCGTACTCAATATATATATACATGTAATGATTGCTGGAAAAATTAGACCTCTTATAGGTTGAATACCTGAATGGATGTTACTCATGAAACGCTTATGCCTTATTATTAAGGTACATATATCCTTAGCAAATAATTATTGATAAACAATAATATTTATTGATAAACAACAATTAATATGTCATAAGCTCACTCCAAGTTGGATTAAATGCCTCGAAGCAGCAAACTAAACTTGGAATATGGGGGTGATGTTTTATGAAATGGCAATACATACCAATATTTATTATCGTCACTTTTGTGACCTTTCTTTTACATGAAGGTGCACATTGGATGACTGGCGAAATGCTTGGCTATGATATGTGGATGAACATCAATAGTTGTGGTCTTGCCAGCGGCCAATATAACACTGAATGGCACAAACACATGGTTTCTGCTGCAGGGCCGATCGTGACAATTATTCAGGCAATTATTGCGTTCGTTCTCGTTCGAAAAAACAAGACGATTGGGGCCTTTGCCTTTATTTTCACTGCGTTAATAATGCGGGTATTGGCAATGTTTATGAGCCTAAACAGCCCAAATGATGAGGCACGGGTCAGTGAATGGCTTGGGTTGGGTCAATGGTCTTTACACATTTTGGTCATCGCCGTTCTTTTAGGGCTAACGCTTAAAGGTGGGTCATATATGAAATTTAGATGGCGCGCTTACGGACTTGCCTATCTAGCTGTAAGTTTAGCAATTGCGGGCGTTGTTATGGGCGAGGCATTTATACCTAACTTCAATCCTTATATTTGATGCGTTTGCACATCCCCCTACCGTCGAAGCAATCTTATTATCGTATACTGTAAAATTGCACCGATTGAACACAGAAAATCAACAACATGAATTCAACCGCTAATCACATTCTCGATTTACTTTAAAAGGAAATATACCCATGACTATTTTGCAAAACAGGCTTGCCAAGAGCGTACTCACATTATCTCTACTTTTGACATGTGCTTGCTCTACCACAAAACAAACATCCATCGTTCCTCCCACTACGGCCGTTGAGGCCTCTTCTGATCTATACAAAACCATAATGGCAAAGGATCATGCCCTCTTCAAGGTCGCGTTCTATGATTGCGATGAAACGGGATATAATAAATTACTCAGTGAGAGTTTTGAATTTTATCACGACAAAGGTGGAGCAACGTTAAACAAGGCAGAATTTATAAAATCCTCCCGTGAGCGACGTTGTGAAAAGGAAGTCGGGTTGAAACGCAAACTGATAACTGAGAGTATGAAGATATATCCGCTGTACAAAAACAACGAACTCTATGGCGCGGTTCAAACAGCCGACCATGACTTTTATATCCGAGATCAGGATGGGGCCTCTAAATTGGTAGAAACCGCCACTTTTACACATTTATGGCTCATGCAGGAACAGGAATGGAAGATAAGTCGTGCCCTAAGTTTTAATCACATTTCAATTCCTTAGAGGCAGTTGTCCCTAATCAAAATTACAAATAGGGAGCAGTATGTTATTATCCTGCTCCACTATATCCTTGTGCGAAACACGGAATATACCAAAGACCTTTATGGCACGGCTGCAAAATTGGCATGTATTGCCCCGCTAAAAGCCAACACAAAATTGTATGGGTTAGTTCTAATATCTGTACATCCCAATTAAAGCACTTTCTCAAGTGTTGTAGCAAGTTTCTGAAAGACCAAGATTTGATAATAGTTTAAGTTTGTCAGAACACCCTGAGTATAAGCGGAGGACATAATGGAACTATCACTCAAAATCGCATGGGCCTTGAAGACCTTCTGAAATGGTTTGCACATGCAAAATGAAAGTGTTATACTTTGTGCAACAATTAATACTGGATATATGAATATGGCAAATACTACCGTTGGCATACGCCTTGATGATAATACCCAAGCCCGTTTAAAAAAGCTTGGTAATAGTCGCGACCGCTCGCCGCATTATTTAATGAAAGAAGCGGTGGAAAGCTATCTCAAACGAGAAGAAAACATCGAAGCTGAAAAAACATTGTTGAAATCTCGGTGGGAAAAGTTTGAACTTACGGGCGAAACTTTTGCCCATTCAGACATAAAATCTTGGGCGAAAACATTGTCTAAACCACACGCATCATAATGGCGGTTATTAAATGGCTCCCGGAAGCAAAAGATGATTTACGGCGGCTTTACAATTTCATTCTACCTCATAGCCCGCGAGCCGCCAGTCATGCTATAGACACCATTCTTGAAAGCGTTGATATCTTAGTTAAGTTCCCCGAGACAGGTCAGCCTTGGGAACCAGATACAGATTATAAGGAATTACACGTCCGCTTTGGCGCAAAGGGCTATACGATACGCTACCGCTTGTTTGAAGATCAGGTCATTGTTGCCAGAGTTTGGCACAGCTTGGAAAATCGTTAGATTAGCTCACCCTAGTGTTTCGGTCGAAAATTAAAGCCAGGTGGGAAACGATGTAAAAAACATCCCTGCAATAGTTAGTTCGACGAGTTTTTAATTTGGCCATATATTAAACTCAACATTGACGCACTCCCCCCCCCTGCATTTCACAATCAAAGCCATAGGGAGTATTACAAAATGATATCCGACAAAGCATACAAACAAATACCCTTTTATATGATAGGTATTCCTTGGTTGTTTAGATCCCCATTTCATCAGATAGATCAAATAATTTGGTAACTATTCCTCTTAAAATATCACGGCTCTGTGCGGTCGCAGACCTATTCATCAAAACTACAACAGCCGTTTTTCGTATTGGGTCAGCATAGGCTGCGGTATACACTCCAGGGTCCCCGCCCCAATGGCTTGGTATGGCGGTTTCTTTTATTACTGCAGCGGACCAAGCAAGGCCTTGTCCTGTTAAATAAGGAGGTATTCCATGAATATCTTCCATCACCATCATCATTTCACATGATTTTTTCGACAGAATTCTCGCCCCATCGTGTTTTCCTTCATTCGCACAAGCAGATGTGAACTTCAGAATATCCTCAACTGACCCGCGTAACATGCCAGCAGGGGCATCTGGAAAGCCCACAGGTTTCTCGGCAACATATTTATCATCTGAATAGTCATATGGGGTAACACGTGAGTCTTTTGGGACCTCCGCTATTGTCCAACACATATGCGCTAACCCTAGCGGTTTGAATATCGTATCGCGTGTCGACTTACTGAACTCTTTTTTTGTAATACGCTGCACAAGGTAACCAAGTAACGCATATCCAACATTGCTATATGCCCATATTGTTCCGGGGTGTTCTCGTGTAAAGCATTTTTTACCGTCATAGAGTTTTCCACCAACAACAAGGTAAGACTTAACAAGTGTTTCCAAAGACATTGTCGTATCGCCACCATGCGTGCGTAGATCCACCTCATAGGCTTTCTTATCCGATATTGACGATGTATGTTGCAGAAGCTGACGAAATGTAATTTCCTTGTCAGGATGATGCGGGTTTATGAGGGCAAAGTCTAAATGAGGCGCAACAGCATCGTCAAGGTGGATTAAGTTGGCATCAACCAACTGCATGACAGCTAAAGCTGTTACCGTTTTAGTGACAGACGCCAATGCAAACATTGAATTTACGGTTACAGGAGTTTGGTGCTCTATATTGGCATAACCAAAACCTTGCACATGCCTTATTATACCATTTTTTGCTAGACCTATTGCCATGCCCGGTACATTCACCCCTTCCATTTCCTCTTTAAAAAGTAAGGCGATATCACGATCAAAAGAAAGAGAAGAAGCGACTGAAACGGTTTTCATATGACAAGCTGCAAGCGTGAAACAAAGCCCCGCCCCTGATGCTAAAAGGGTACGTCGGTTAAATACTGGCATGTTAAAACTCCAATTTGATCATAAGGTTAGTGAGACAAACGCATATTAATTGAATTCATTTTGGCCGCGCTGGTGACTTATAATTTAACAAACGATCTATTTTTAAAGCTTCCTCATCACTCATACCTACATTTAAAAGAGCTGTGATTAACGCCTGCTCAGAACTGGTTTGAATATCTGGAGCCACGCCAACGCCTTCCCAATCTTTTTGAGTGTCAGGGTTAAAGGTTCTGCCCACTGGAACGAAAGCCGCATACCCATTCGCTAAATCGATTGTTCCGCCATAATGCGCACCACCGCGCGTATTCTCTCCTACAACAACACCTCTTTTTGTTCGCTTCATTACCATTGATAAATGTTCGGCGGCAGAGGCCGTGTAACCAGATGTCAGTATATATATTTCAGTATCCAACATCAAAGGAACTGAATGCGGAATTGCCATGTGTTTGCGGCGCACCACGCCCTTAGGACCTTTGATGGTTTTTACCGTTTTACCGTCTTTCACAGGGCTAGCGCCCGCGTCATCAACCGCTTGCCGAGTTTCCATATAGGCTAAATCTTTTGGCTCGAAAAACATATGAGAGAACATGGCATCCATCTCAGCAAGTCCACCGCCACGATGACCGCGTACATCTATAATCAAGGTTTTTGCATTCTCATGAACTTTGATGAATGTGTCTAAGGTTTGAAGTGTTTTTGTGTCGCCCGGAAATAAATTAAAGCGGATATAGGCTATATTTGGGGCCAACCACATTGTTGCTTCGATTGAATCTACTGGTAGAGGTGATGATGTTTTTTCATCTACTTGCGCTTGCTCGGGTGTATCATTCGGCGGCATTACGCGTAAATGGGCATCTTTATGGACTTGCTGCAAACCGGACGTCAAGGCCGATGCAAACTGTTTTGGCGACATTTCATCTATATTTTGCAAAGGGTTATTCCGCAAATAGTGTGCATATTTCTCACCAATACCAGGAAAGACGAAATTTTCTTCAAGGGAAACCGCAAGACTTTCAACCACAGCCTCTTTATCACTAACCTCCCTTTGAGGTTTTGAAGCACACGCAGACATTACAAGCACTGCGGTAAGAGCACCCCCAATTATCATTCCGTATAATTTGGGTTTTAGCATTTTTGCTTTTGGCACCACATATTTTATCATTAGTATATCCATAATAAACTTGCATCTTGACAATATGTAGGCACCTACACATATTGTCAAGATGCAAATTCGGAGTAGCGGTATATGATATATAATGATGATTCAGCGATCGGTAAGCGCCTGAGGCGATTGTCCCATATAATAGATTATGACGCGCGACGTTTATACAAGGAACATGGTATTCACTTTGAGCAAAGGTGGTTTGGTGTCATTAACGAACTTATGTCGAACGGGCCAATGTCCGTAAAAGAACTTTCTGTGTCACTTAAAATCACACATGTATCTGTAAGCGAAACACGTAAATCCCTTGAAATCAAAAACTACATTCAATCTACCCCAGACAAAGATGATGCACGGCGCCGGTTACTCAGCATTACCGATGAAGGGCAGCTTTTTATAAAAACCATCTCCCCAATTTGGGGCGCTCTTGAAGAAGTATCGAAAGAACTAAATGAGGAAACCAACAATGTTGTGCAAGGACTAGATAAATTGGATGCCGCCCTCACAAAAACATCACTATACGAGCGGGCTTTGATGAAGATACGATAAGAAGCTCCAACTCAAAAGAAGATCATAAAAAAGTTGTGGAACTTACAAAATAAAAATCGCATTCGCTTTTCAGATTCAGCAATGCTCATGTCCAATTGGCCATCCATAAGTACCCTTCAGACAAGTAGGTTTCACAAACCTACTTGTCTTTTATTCTCCTACTATGTTCAATCAATTTAGTTATACTAAATATAGTAATGGCCTGATTTTACTCCGCCCTTGACAGCAATAATTTAATAATAAAAATTATATGGAAAAAGCGTTCAATAGGGTGCGCTGTATATTTTACTTCGAAAACACGCAATAAAAACAAGTGCTTACATAAGTCTCGGATGCGGACCTGAAGACTCGAAATTTATGTTTTTATCGTTATGTTTCAATAGGTTAAATGGACATTAGATGAAAATTGATACACTAAATGATACACCATTTGATACACTGAAATAAACGAACCATTTTTTTGCGGTTTGAATTCTTAAGTGCATTAACAAATACTCACGATCATTGGCTGATAACATTAACCTGCATGTTACCTAGAGATAATACAGCTAAAACTAGGCAGGGACGTACTATTCTCAGAACCCCTACCCCATCTGACTTCAAGTTAAGGAATCCCCTATTTATTAGAAATGATCTATTTTAAATTTTGTGGTTTAGGGGCATCCCTAAACTCATTTTGATTGTAATTTTGGGCTCTAGGGGCAATTCACTTCGCTACCAGACAGTAATGAACTTTAGAATATAAGTTTCCATGATTTTTTTACTTTGCTATTTAACGTCAGGCACGTTAATCAGGAAAACAGCATCCCCTCAAAGCCTATACTCCTAATTCGGCACGGGTAATGGCCGGCAAACAAACAATTACTGCAGCATCGATCAAAACCAAAAAGTTGGGAATCACTCGTTCAGCATATCCAGATTAACGGAATCTATAAAGAGTCGCCAGACATTAAAACAAGCACTAGGTTTAGCTGGTCACTCCGATATTTGTACGGCACAGTTGTAAGGTAGGTCTAAAACTCGTGACAGAGCTAAGCTTTTAACAATGAACTTGTCACTAAATACGTTGCCATGAACCTCGCTTCTTCGCAAGCAAAAGCCCTGGATGAATACAGTCTTCAATTTCATCAGCAATGCATTGTTTAAACCACGGAACAAAAGACGCGGCAGCAGCAACAGGATTCGATACAATAATCCCTATTATTGCCGATTTTAATGCCGTTCTCACAGCACATACTGAAGCTATTCGAACGGCAAACGATGCAATATTTGTTGGAAGTTTATAATACACGTATGCAATCATTTTCGTGGTACATCTGTACAATTGAGGTAGTTTTGTTTTTACTCTCGCGCAGCCAATTTTAATTGACTTAACAACCCACTTAATTTTAAATTCTGGCCATGCCAATACCGTCAATAATCTATGCTCATAGTATTTCATCTGTCCACAATCTGAAGGTATTACATCTCTTAAAATCCGGTCTACAGCGGGCTCTATATTCGGTGTGTTCTCACCCTCAGGCCACCAGTGAGTAAAATCATCCTCTGTTTCACCATCATTGTCAGTTGGCCTCACTCCAACTAGCTTCCACGTAATTTTTCTATTTCTAGACCATTCCCGTGTATTATTATCCTCGGTACTACCATCAACAATATCAATCTGACCATTAACGTTACCGGAGTCCTCATTATATAGATCAAAAATCGTTTTTCTTTGACTTACATCTATCTCGCGGAAATCTCCGACCTTCACAATGACAGTCTGTACCATTAAAATAAAATCATCGGTTTTTAGAATACTGCCTTTAATCTCCTCTTCGATTTCCTTTTCAACGTCTTTAGGTTCATCGGAGCGTGGGTTAAATGATCTCAAGATATTTTGAGCAAGAGATTTAGCTTCGGCACTAAGATTTTCTGCAAACATTAGGTTGTATTTAGTGGAAACATTTAACTCTTGCATCCTAACTATTGTGGCTTCATGAGTTCCAATCAATTTCTTATTTTGATACATTTTCCAAAGCTCAAGTACTGTATGATCAAAATCTATCGTCTCATTATCTGATTTATCACTCAACCTAATATTCTTAGGGCTATCTTCAAAAACATACCCAAGCGGCGTATCCATTATTTGCAAAAATGTATCAATCGAAGATTTTGTCAGAAAATTTTTAAACTTTGTCGAGTTTAAATCGAAATCGATCTGAAATATTAAGGTCATATATTTCCTTTATTTTGAAGGTTAAATATCTATAACTAAGATTTAACTGAAGCCTTAACAGTCAAATAGCCCGCATGACTTATTCCAAGCAACACTACTAAAGAATCTGATATTATTGGCAAACTGCTATAATTTTTTTCTGCTACAAACCCAATAATGGATGATAAGTAAGCTAACCAAATAGCTATTGTGAATACAAACATTTGGACCTTACTAACATCCAAGTAAGCGAAATCCGAAATTTCCTCTCCTTTAAACATGTCAATAAATCTTGCCTGATCTATTGCCTCATTAACGTGTAATAAGCCTAAGTGATTTACATCTCCACTCCCCGATTTCAAGATATTCCATTGTTCCGTATTTGGGTTTCTCGCCGCTTTCGTTCCTTTAATCATTACTGCGCTTGCAGTAGAGCCTACGCTGATACCCATTAATGCCCAGAGGGCTGGATCAACCACTATATCAAGATTACCCCCCTTTAGAACTCCGAATAAAAAGATTGAACTCATAAGAAGCAGTGTCCAGAGAACGATTTGCAGTCTGGACAAACTAAACTTATTTCGAGAATCGATGAGAATACCAAATACCCGTCCGTAAACCTTGATACCCAAATACCCCATAAACACCATTAAAACTGCGCCTATTAATCCCCACAATACAAAACTATTCATAACACACCACTTACATTTAGATTTATTTCTACTTAAAGTACTCTCACCTTATTCAAAGCTTAACAACATTACAAGTTGAACTTGTGTTACCCTTTGAACCGCCCTCTTTGTTAAAAGTAGAAACAAGAAGATTTACAAATGGAAACATGAATATGGGATACAGACGCTATCCGAGTTTACAATTAGAGATCTTGTGGCAATGATTTCTTCCAAAAGCCATTGACCTTTGGAAGAAATATAAAGCGCAAAGCCCAAGTATTTTTGCAATATTATATTTTTGCTTTATCCCAAATAGCCTCAACTTCATCCTTAGACGTTGGCCATTTGCATTCAGGGTTGAGTGCGTCGATCATCCAGAGAGTGGGATTTAGATCTTTAATGATGCCGACCAGTTCTTGAAGCCTCTTCTTCTTAGAAAAGTTTATAAAATACGCTGTCGCCCAACAAGAAGGCTCTATTACATTTTTTAAATGCCGTGCATCAAAACAGTATGAGTACTGAATAAGGTTTTCTAAATCATCGGCACTTAAGTGTTTCGACAAAGCACCTCGTGTAAGAGCTTCTAACTTCCACAACAAAGATTGTTCATCTGCTGTAATCGTTATAAATTTAGCGGCCGACCTCACTGCTCCAAGATACATACACCAGTATGGCAATAAAATCTCACAGCCATAATAAGGAATATCATTATCATGAAAGTCTTTAATATTATCACTTAGCCTTTGGTCTTCTCTTGCCTTACGAATTTCGTATGCAAACCCTATTATCCAGTCACCAACCTCAATGGTAAATGGTGCATCATCAGAGGTAGTGCGATGTATAAGATCATGCAAGGCGCCTAAATCATATGTCGTACCCCATATTCCTATTGCCCCATGATTTTTACTTAACTCTGCAAATAACATATAATCTCCTTAAAACAGACGTTGGGTATTAATTTTTACCTAGTAATTTTGAAACGTTTTTATTGATCATTAACAATCAATCATCGACTCTCGTATTTCTTACGCAACCGCATAAAAATAGGCTCCGATGAAACACCTTTATCGGCTTTTTCTAACCTACTAAACACATCAGATATACCATAGGGCCATTTTTCTGCATCCTTTGGAAGAACAGCATTTATCAGGTGGAGAATTTTGATGGGATGCTTCTTAACAATCTCGTCATCGTCACGGAAATAAAGAGAGAGCCTATTTTCATCAACCGGAATTAAAAGCGGAAGCACATAATCATATAGTTGCAATAAAAATACTTCATTAGATATAAGGAGACTAAAGAGGCTACTAGAGACTGAAGAAGTTCTAACAGTTATTTGTTGTGGCCAAACATCTTTAAACAACGTTGTCATAAGCTTTGGAAAACCACCGCCATCACTCTCTTTTTTTAAGCCAGTTTCCGACCAAGTTTCAGCATGATATATAACGCTTGAACGAAACTCATTACTCCCCTTAAGTAATAAAGACGTTAGTTCATCATCACTTATCAAATACGGGGGCTTGTTATTACTCGAGGCACGCCAGCCGCCTAAAATTTGACCAGCTAGAGGATCTCGATACTCATCAACGGAAATCATTTGGCTTTCAACCAATTCGATAAAATGAGGCTTTAATACTTTAAACAAATCAGCATCCGGTATACGTGCACTAAGAAAATACCCGCCCCAAAATGCCTCTACCGTATTTTTGTTTTTACTAGACAGTACACCCTCAACAATTCCGATCGATAACTTTGGTTCATAGTAATGGATCCACTGAATACGAGCCGCTATCTCAGCCATTGCTAAAGCCGCCAAGTCGCCATTCGATTGCAAAAGGTTCAGCAAACGATTTTTCCAATATTTTGGAAATCCCTCAGTCTTAGAAAGTGAGGATATACGGCTATCAAAAAAATGGGTGTCCACCAAATGCCCTATGCTCGAATTTATTGCCTCTGATGCCCAGTCATGTGTCTCGCCATTGTGGATAATTTTCGATCCCCCGATCTCCTCGTCACCCTTTATTTGTTCGAAAAGTATATCAAAAAATTTATCGAACCTATCTTCTGCCAAATGTGAAAATAAGCCCGCATTATCCCTAAACCACCACGTTGCTTTGTAAATAAATTCTCGTAAAACGGGAATAGGCAATTTTAGCAATTTGTCCAAAATCAACAAGGAGAACCTCGGACTGTCCTCTTTTCTTTGATCATGATTGAAAAATGCCTGCCAAGCCCAGATAGGTGGGCTGTCTTTCCACGATATATAGCTAAGTGCTGCTAACGCCCGAACGGGGTGCGTGACGACAAAACCAAGAAAGGGGTCCTTCTTGACAAGAAAATCATCTGTGCGCCCCCTTAGTCGCTCCGCCTCCAAAAATATTTCATCAAATGACTTGCCAATAAGAGTGTCATGCGCTGTTTCTGTTCGAACATAGCCGCCACGCGAACCCATTTCATTTGCAGCAGTATTACCGTACCGTATCTCCCATTCTGGAGCATCTTTTCGTAGATCTTTAAAGACTTTCTCTGTATCAAAAGAAACTTGACAATCATTATTGATAAGCCATGTGATATTACTAAGCCTCGCCCATGCACGGCGCTCTAAAAATGCAATACTATCTTTGTCCCAGGTCTCTCTATCAGGCCCTTTTAACATTCGCTTCTCAATATACTTGCGTGATGTTTCTGACAACAAAGCCCAACGAACTTTCAAAGAGATGAGTAAATCTCTTTGGTTTCCTGCATGCCAAAATGTTGTTACCGAAATATTTTCGAAATGAGATATAAACTGATTATCAGGAACAAGTTCTTCTTTTCCTACAGCCCATAATCTTAACCTTGAAAAGACGCCTTTGTCCTCTTGCGGCCAGCTTCGCATCTCGATTTTCGATAACTCAACATCATGCTCAATGAGTTTTTCAAATTCACATGAGTATTTTAACATGAGTGCTGACAGATCATTTCCGCGTTTGTACCTGTTAACACTTGGGTCGTCGCCCTTTACAATTGGTACAAGGTCATAAGTGAATGATGGCCCAGTTTCTTCTTCTAACGCACCTGCATGTTTTAAATTTTCTCTAAGTTGGGCTACCGTTTTTGGTAACCACTCTGAGGGAACGTCAATATCGTAAGAAATTCTCCTATACTCAATACCAATCTTAACTATGGATTTCTCGTAATCATCATCAGGCGCAGTGCTAGATAATCCATACCCAGGTTTTGCAACCAAATAGGGTCTTGATGCTCTTCCATATTGCCTAACAAGTTGGTTTGACCATTCCAATTTAGTAGTTAGTTTTTTTAAATGGTACCAATCCATATTATGGGGCACATCAACGCCAACATCTTTCCAATACTCAAGAAGATAACGCCACTGTGTAACCAATGTTGTTTTTGTATCATCTCCCATAAGGTTTTCAACATTACGTTCTAACTGCCAAATGATTTCACCATGCAACGGTTGCCGTGTAGCACACCATGCCAGAGTTGCTGGATCTCCGGCCATTTTAGCTATCCAAGCGCCGATGTTGAATAATCGTTTAGGTAAATTTGCAATGCCAGTAGCTCTGAAATGCGCATAGGCCGCCACGTTATGATCTTCAATAGAAGACCTATCTTCAAAATTTAAAGCAAAGGCGCTCCAAGCATTTTCGGGGACTTCACGCTGTTTTCTGTTAATATCATTGGGATTAAAACGCTCGGGTTTAATGTCGCTATCAAGAGAATAAGCATTGTAAGGATCAGTATATTCCTCCACCTCATCAAAATAAGGGCGAGAAGGCATTGCATATCTCTTGGCAGGATCAAAAACATATAGCCACTCACCAGGGAGCGGAGGATCGGCTGCAGCTAATAATTTGGAACGGTCTTGTGAGGAAACCAAATGGGCAACTTGACCGCGTTCAAACGGCTGCAATTTACGAGGGCTTTGCGCGGCCATTGTCAATATGTCAGCGAACCATTTATCTGGGTCTTTTGCGCGTTCCGCCCAAAGCCTAAGTGTGTCCCATAGCGCTAAATGACGGTTTTCTGGGTTATAAGCGATGGCCGTTACACCTTTATGCGACCATTGACCCTCAGCATCACTCTGCGTTCCACTTTGAAAGGCATAAACAGATTGTGAACCAGTATTAAACCGCCCCAATGCTTCTAGCAGATATCTTACTGGTGGGTCATCAGCACTATAGCCAAGGAAAACAATAGTATGCGTTTGCAGCATTGTTTTGATGAAATTTGTAGCCCAACCATCCGCTAAATACGCTTGACCGAATTCGGCACTAGACAGAATGAACCCTCCACTCCCAGCCCCATCATAATTATCATTTGTGTGACCGTGTAGATAAACAACCCCATCAAAATCTGGAGTTACCGTTAAGTCTGGCAAATTTGGATATGCCCACCGCTTTACGTCAGGTTTCTTTAGCTCAAACAAGCGGTCAAAGTTGGTCGTAACCAGCTTGGTGCGCCCCGACGGACCTGTCGCTAAATCGAGAACTATTTCGTGTGCAGAAAGATCAACGTCTTTTTTTGCTTGAAGACATCTAGCAACCGCCTCTTGAATGTCCTTTTTATCAAAGTCGCGTTCTAGTTCACCAAAAATCCGATCCGCAGAAATAAACGGCGATATTTCATGTTCTTTGATTTTTCCATCCGAATCCTTCTCGACTCGTGATGGCAAGTCATAAAGTTGGAACGCTTTGCTGTCTGGCTGTACCTTAAGGTCAGCGATCACTTGCTTTGTTAATCCATAAAAATCAGGTAACCCTGCCTTAGCTAAAGACACACCAGCACCACAAAAAAATATTACACGCCCCTCATCCCTTGCACTCAGCAATTCATCGGGAATATTCGGACCATTTTTTGCGAATCTCATGGTTCTAATGTTAGCAGACAGTACAAGCTTGCCGCTATCAATTTTTACATAGTAGCGGATTCTTTATGCTATTGGAGCAACCTAAGAGACATCTCAACTGCTATGTTTGCATCCAAAAAGGCCCCACACTACGAGTGATCATATTTTGTCGGGGAATATCTAGCCATAAAACGGCCAATATTTCATTTTCATTTCATAATAAAAATTCTCTAGTAAGGGACCCGTAGCTCCATCCGTTGAGTCGTATGGTGACCAGTGCTGAAAGCCTGTCTCTTCTAAGTTTTTGACTCTTTGTTGTTGATCTTCTGTCATATTTGTACGCTTTCGCCTAGACCTTAAGCTATGTGCACGACGATGATCATTTTCACTTAACATTTCTTCGCGAACACTATCAGAAATTATAGTGTCCTTCGTTCCAAAGGTTTTTGAAATATTATCGGCCTCCCCAAGATAATCTAATGCCGAAATATCCGCAGCAATAAATGATGCACCTGTTATATTTCCCATATTTATACTTTCAACAAAACCACCTAAGACAGGTATGGGTCTGTTAAGAATTATCCGATCAAATTTAGCCCCCCTTAGGTTTGTTTTGAAAAAACCGGCATAATTTAGAAGACTGCCATAAAATAAACACCCTTCAAAATTTCCTTCGCGAAAACTACTCGCCTCAAAGCGGCAACGGCTAAAATTAGTTGCTCTGAAGTAACCGCGTGAAAAATCAACACCATCAAAATTACATCCCTTTAGATCAAGCCGCCAGTTTGAGCTATCAACCTGCACGGCAATTTTATATATTCTGCCAATAGTATCCACGGCTTTTTGAAGGTCTATTCGTGGGGTTCTCCGTATAGTTAGGCCTTCTGTAAGATCAAAGTTTTCACAGGGAAAATTAACCCGAATATAGATGGTAAGTAATCTCACAATCCTAGGAGCGAAATTTTCATTTTCTCGAACAAGGTCCTTAAACCGATCAATTGCCGCCATTCGTGCAACTAAGTCGTCTTCCCATTGCCTTAATACAACTTCATTGCCATCTTGCTCAATGATACGTGTTATTTCCCTTTGTGATGTTAAAGCATGTGTAGCTGAATCAATCTTGTCATTAAAGAGGGACTCGCTAGAAATTCGCGCCAGTTTCGCCGCAACAAATGTACGCCATACTAGGAATGGAGCGCCAAACAAAGCTGCAAGCACAAGGCCAATATTACGGATAGCTTCGCCAGTGTCGTCATTTGTATAAGGGCCCATACGAAACACGGCTAAGATAAAATCTATCAATGTCATAATCGCTGCAAACAAAAGAACTATTGCAAGCAGGAATAGTAACATACCAACTATAGGGCCAAGCCAGGCTCCATTAGGGAAATCAGGCTTACTGCGAAAACCCAGCCATCCAATAAAATTCCATTTTTCGTTTTTACGATTACTCATTAACACACACTAGAAATTGACAAACACAACCCACTACCTATGTGGAGTGAAAAATATAATTTTCAACCTAATTGTGTATAAAGAACATGTTTGAATTATTCAACGCTTAGTCAACTTTCGCCTACGTTGATATATTTTGAGACGTTCGTTTCTATCCTTGCGGGACTGCAACTCCTTTTCCAGTCGTTCAAACGTGGGCCAATAGTCATCGCCATAGGACTCAACTAAACGAGCTACAGTCGATAAACATTTTTCAATTTCTTCTATTGGGGAAACCATGTGTAAATCCAGCGCACAAAGCGGCTACACTAAGCCGGCTTGTTTGATCCAACACCTATTGTGTTTTCTTTGGTCGTGACCATACAAGATCAGCATTACCGTCCTGTTCAAACAAAGCTCCATTTACAGGGGCCGCAAAACTCGGATCATCCAGCAACACTTTGATATACTTGCGGGGCGTATCACCTTCTGATTCTGCATGCCATGCAACACCAAGATCACAATTGCCAGTCTTGATAAAGAAGTCGGGAGAATCCTCGTTCTTTTTGTTGCCGTTCGCAACAAATCGCACTTTCCTTGCTATAGTCATTGTTGAAATAGTGCCTTCATACCCGTTCTTAACGGGCTTAAACTGTCCGATTGTAGCCATAATAGCCTCCTTCTGTTAGTGGACGTAAATTCTGTTGGTTAGGTAGCTGGTGCTTTCAGCGCCTTTTTAAATCCGGCATCACTTGCCAGAAATGCACTGAGCATTGACGGTACAAGTTCCGCAATGCTGGCACTCTCGCCGTAAGCGGCTTCGTAAACTTGGGTGTACCTTTCCAAGTCACGCTTTAAATCTGGCGTAACCGTAATTCCGAATTTAACTGGTGTCTTATCAGGTAGCTTTCCAATTTTAAGGGATTGTTTTTTTACCATAGTCGTTCTCCTTTTCAGTATTGATATGGTTGTAGAATAAGGTCTTTATTGACGATCACGCGGAGCCGGGTCCCAGGCCTGACCGTGATGGTTGGCTGCACACCGAGATTGCGTTCGATAATTTGTTGACCTGCATGGTTGAATGAATTTTGGCCACTATCGCGGATAGCATTGAGCAATTCGCTATCATCGTCGTTTCGCCCTAACTCGCTCCCCACGCCTAAAATCGTAGAGATAAGAGCCGCTTTAAGCATTTTGCCGTAATGATAATTGACTTTATCATGCAGCCCTGCCCCGCCTGACATATCGACACCGGGAAGATTATCTATAATCATGGATGTGCCATTGGGCATGATAAGTCGTGTCCAGACCACAAGGGCGCGCTTCTGTCCAAAACTCACGGCATTATCATAACGTCCCAAGAGTCTCGCCCCTTGGGGAATGAGTAAATATTGGCCGCTTACGGTGTCATACACATTCTCTGTCACCTGCGCGATAATCTGGCCGGGCAAGTCGGAATTAAGCCCTGTAATCAGACTGGCAGGAATAATTGTCCCTGCCATGACTTGATAAGGTGAGACTGGCGATTGTAATTGGTGAGGATTGTATATTTTCTTATCCACCTCCGCGTCCGTAAAAGCCCGCTTTTGTGATTGGCCATTTGGCTCCTGCCCCCCAAGACTTCCAAAACTCTGCAATAAATCAGTTGGGCTTTGCGAGCCAGACGGGAGTAATCCTCGCAACATATCCAAACCTGTAGGCAAGACTTCTACCTGTTGTGAGTTTGCACCCGATTTGCGGTTTGAACTGATCGTAAAAAACAAAGGGGCTTCATTTACAGTGTCCGAAATATTGACGCTTTGGGTTGCAGGTTTTGGCGCTGTGCGTTGTATCGGCCCTGTCCGATAATTAGTAGGTTGATACCTAAACGGATTGGCACGCGGGGCGGTTTGCTGGCGTGGCAGGTTTTGTGCCTGCAAATACGCTGCTCCCAAATCACCCGGCAAGGGTGGGCCGAGTTTGGGCGCAGTTACAGCCTGTTCCGTATTTGCATAACTCACAGGGAGTGCTTTCAATCCTTCAGGCAATCGCTTCGTGTTGGTATTGTAGATGGCCTTCTCCGGTTCTGGTGCTTCCTTGGCTGGCTGCATAGCAATAGCGAGAGACCCCATAATCAGTAATGCAGTCGCCCCGCCCCCAAGAATGAGTGCCTTACGACTAAAACGGCGTACTGGTCTTGGTCGTGCGCGTATGGAAAGTTGGTCGCTCATGGTAATGCCGTCATGGTAGCGGCTATTGGCAAAGTGACAGCACTAGAGATTGCAGGAGACAAGAGATCGGTAATATCTACATCTGCAATGCGCTCCGGTTTTTTTGACTTGCCATTACCCATACGGACAATCCGAACCACGGCCTGTTTCTTCTCGCCAAGCCTTAGCTCGGCAACCGCAAACAAGCGGTCTACAACATAATAAGTACCTTTGACGCGGTAATTGACCAATTGGCTTTTACCGTCCGTACCGACAACAAAGAGAGGTGGTGCTTCACCTTGGTCTAATCTGTTCGGGAATTGGATAAATACTTTGCTTCCATCGTCAAAAGCCGTTATGGGCCGCCAATGGGGATTATCACCTTTAATCTCATAGCGGAATTTGAGATTGGCAAGCTGTAAGCCCTGATTGTCGTTTGCCGGAATAATATTGGAATGGGGTTTCAGATAGCCATAAGGGTTACTGGCTCCGCGCAATGCGGATTTCTGTATGCGTGTACGCCCAAAATGCTCATTCGGATACCGCCAAGAGACTGCCGCCATATAGGTTTTACGAAATGAACTCATCTCAAGATGATAGGTACGTCTGTCAGTGGTAATCACCAGATTGGTTGAAATATCAGCCGCAATCGGTTTGACAAATATATGTACCTGCTCACCACTCCCGCTACCGGAAACCGTATCACCCAAAACCCATTGCACCGTATCACCTGCGGATACAGACGTAAGCACCTCGCCTGCCTGCAATACAATGTCCGTTACCTGTTTGGGCGCACAATAGACCTGATACAAAGCCCCCATAGAGTACGGATAGATTTGTATAGCATTGACGTAATTGTCTGCACTTGGCCGCACCAAAGCATTGGCATGGGCTTGCAATATCGCGGCGCTCGGACTCAATGTTGTATTTGCCGACACATATGTATTCAAAGGCTTCAACTGACCTGCCATAGTCAACGGGTCGATTTGGTTGATTACCGTAATATGTTGCGGCTCCTCCTCAAATGCGAGAACCGCTTGCGTAAATTCGCCTTCGTCCAAGACAAAATCATCCTGTGTTTTATGAAAGACATTGTTGAAGGTTGAACAGGCTGTAAGACTTGTTGTGAGCAATGCTAAAGTAATAAATCGTTTCATGAGAATACTCCTTGTTTGATAAAACTATTGAGAAAGGTCTTTTGACCAATTGAGACCGTGGACGTAGATGCCCAATGGATTACGATGTAGAATTAGCTCGTCGGTCGGGCTTTCCAGAATAATCGAAAGACTAGCCGTGAACGTGAAGGCAGTTTGCTCAACACCATTTTGGTAGGCTGTCTCTCGCCACCGGATTTCAAAACTATCTTCCGACGAACGCACTACACTTATGATCTTTACCGACACGCTTTTTCTGCCGATTTCTGCGAACGGGTCATTATCCCGCGCATAGGCATTAAGAGTGAGCGCGCCTTGATCGGTTGTGTAGTTATAAGCCTGTAGCCAGTTTTCTTTGACCACAATCGGGTCAATAGAGCTGGAACGGACATTGTGAATGAACTCGCCTAACTGATAGCCAATTTGTGCATCTGTCGGATCGTATTGAAATGTAGCGGCCCTCACCGCCCGGACTGAACCGCCCTGTTCTATCTCGACAACATAAGGTGTTACCAAACTTTGAGAAGATTGCCAAATGAATGCACCTGCGAGCAATGAAGCCATGCTTATGCTCATAAGGGCTGCGAGCCGCCAGTTTTTGGCTTGCACACGGGCTGACCCGATACGGTCGTCCCAAACCTGCGCCGCCTTCTGATAGGTTGTGACCGCTGCTTCAGTTGTGCCGTAGGTATTTTGGTTACGTTTCCACATGATTTCTTACTCCTCATCTTGTTTCAAGTTTGGGCCTTGCCCACTTCCGCCGCGATCACCATCACGAAGAACGCTTGTGGCAACCATGCCTGCTTCACGGTTCATTCGGCCTTGTTTGGTCTTTTTGGCCCATTCGGGTTCACCTTTGCCGGAACCTGCACCCGTAAGCCATGATTTGAGGGAGTCGCCGTTGGGTTCACGGGCTTCATCATCTTGGTACATGGTGAGCCATTCCGTTTGCTTGTCCTCGCTTGCGAGCGTTAAGGCGCGAATTGTTGCGACATTGATTTTATCCTCGCCGTACAAATGTAAGAGTTCTGATTTCAGTTTTGACAAGGCCAAAATTCGATTAACCTTGAGCGGCGTTACGCCGAAATGCGTAGCGATTTCGTCAACACTCCGCCCCTGTTTTGACAATTTTCCAAAGGCAATAAATTGTTCAATCTCGGTTGTCGGCAAGCGGCCAATGTTTTCCATAAGGGACGCTTCTATAGCCTTTGCATTGTCGCCCGATTCCAAAACAATGCAGGGAAGTTTTACCACCTTGCCCGTTTGCTTTTTCATTTCTTGGGCAATTATACGAGATGCAAATAGTCGGCGACGACCTGCAACCACGCCGTATTGTTTGCCTTCTTTGCGCACAAGAACGGATTGTAGAATCCCGTTTTGGCGAATGCTTTCGAGTATGTCAGATACATCGGGCGCTTTACCGCCGCTCCGCATATTGGTGCGCGATATTTTCAGTTCCTTGATAGGAATTTCTCTAAGTTTCATTTTAGTCTCCATAATGGTGTGATGAAGTCGTTTGAAAGTCTCGCGCCTGACCGACTTCATCTTAAAATCAAGGGCGCGGGAATGGTGTAAAAAGGGACGAATGCGTTAGCGTATTCGTCGCAAATCGAACCCCTCTTTGGCGCAAGTCTGCGCGAGTGCCGCGCACTCTTGGGGGTTCAAATCGTCGCCGAGTTGTTGGTAAATCGTGCCTTGGGCAAAACCCTTTGGCGTTTTGACAACATGCGCCCACCGATACGGCCCCCGCCCATCTTCGCGGGGTTTGGCTTGGTAGCGGCTCACGCCGCCACCTCCAATTGACGCTTAACAGGTGCTTGCACCTGTTGCGGTGTCGGTTCGTCGGGTGGTGTATTTAGGCATTCAAGAATGAAGTTTGCGGATTTGGAGGCTTGGGACGCGGCCTTAAATATCGCCCGTTTATCGTCCTTTAGAAGACGCAACCATGAGCCTAAATAGTCCGTGTGCCTGACAGTGGGCTGTATGCCTAGATGGGCGCATATAAACGCGCTTGTCATTTCTGCGACAAGTTCCTCGCGCGCATAAAGTTTCGTGCCTTTATTGCCTTTTTGGTCGCGGTCAAGCCGTGAGGTGTGTCCCGTCCAGTGACCGAGTTCGTGAAAACAGGTTCTATAGTAATTGATTTGCTTAAAAAATGCGGGTTGCGGGGGGACTTGAATCAGGTCTTTGGAAGGCATGTAAAACGCCTTATCCCCGCCAATCCTAAAATCTGCGCCTGTGGCATTAATCAAATTTTCCGCAATCGGGATAATTTCGCAATCTGGCAAGGGTTCAACGTCTTTGTAAAATTCATCCGAAAGCCCTTCGCACTGGTCGGCATTAAAGACGGTATAGCGTTTTAGGAAACCTATGCTTTGCGGCTCTAATCCATTTGTGGCGGCACGTTCTTTCTCGGCTTTTGGCGTGAAGGTGCTCGCATAACAAACCGTTGTCCCGCTTTCCCCTGCCCGAACATTGCCGCCAAGTTCAAGGGCTTGTTTGTAGGTGAGCCATGTTTGGGTTGTGCGCTTGGTATCAATAGCCGCGCCCCAGAGGAGCAAAATATTTATACCCGAATACTGGCGGCTTGTATGCCCGTTGGTCGGGAGTCCCATCGGGGTTTTAGTGCCTGACATTTCTCCTACTCTAGCCCAAGGTTGAACCCAAGGCACACACCCTGCTTCCAGTTGGGCAATAACAGTGTCGGTAACGGATTGATAAAGGTCAGTCATTTTCTTTTTAAAACGCCGTTTCTTAGAACGGGTGTTCTTAGGCTTAGGCTCGCTCGCTTGCTTTGGGTCAGGCATAGGCTCTGGCGCAGGAAGATAGCCATAGGGCGCAGGTGTCGAATGTATTGGCTTCGGTGTTGGTACAGTCATGTGTCAGTCTCCAAGTGCCGCTCTTGAAGAAAAAATGCCAAGCCATTCAGTGACAAAACATTCCCCCCGCAGGGGGGCGGGGGTGAGCGACAAGGAGGTATCGGGCAGCGGGTATGGAAGGCGTGGCGCAAGGGTTTTGGTAGGTGGACTTAGTCGTTTTTTTTAGATTTTATCCAAAGCCCTTGCGCCGCGACTGCCCGCTGGTAGATTGCCGACAGCTCACGCCCGTCCCCCGAGGAGGGAGACAAGAAAGCCGCCCCACCCTTCGGGGCGACTACTCATGTTATGGATATGGTTGCGTCAAGGATGAAAGCCCCCCGATAGGGAAATGGGTCGAGACAAGCGCAGCGAAGGCTTGGTTCACGCCAGCCTGGTCGCGGCACGCGAGACGCCCTTACTTAATACCTACATATAGCAATATGCCAGAAAAATACGGTCGAATGGCAAATAGGAATTAAAGCTATTCAGTTTCTTTAAGTGCAGAATTGATAAGTGCTATTTCAGAAATGAATTGATCAAATGACATTGTTTTGACGGTATTATACAGCAATCGTACAAGACTAAAGAAACTATCCGGCTTATTAAAATCGGGTTCTGAAATAATTGAAAAAACGACAAAGCCTATCTCACAAGCTAGAGAGGTTGTTGCAATAAGCTCTGGGTCTGAAAAATTTCCGAATACGAGAATTTGCCCCCTATCCTGTTCTTGAATAAATGTGAGTAATTTTTTGTTTGCCCATGACGGATTATCTCCATCCACCAGACTGAAAACGGATATATTGTTATCAGAGAGCGTAACCAGAAGGCTTTCAGGTTTAGAAAACGAAGACAACACAACCGCAAAACAATCATCAATATTGACCATATGGCGCGGAACAGAAAACCCGTCAGACATGTTTAGCTCCTCATCATTCTATAAAATGTAAAAATTACGCCACTTCCCGCTCCAAAAACGCTTTAGCAAAAATGTCCTCTGCAAGCTTATCGGCTAACAAATATGACGGCTTTTGTTCGTGCTTGGACTGCACATGAAGCCCAAGAATACGACCATAAATTTCATCAATTTTTTTAGTCATTTTTGCTTCTGTTAGATTTTTAAGATACTCAGCCCCCGCCATGATTATGCCGCCTGCGTTAATGACGTAATCAGGTGCATAAGCAATTTGGCGATTAAACAGAACTTCGCCTGCTAAGGGTGATGCCAGTTGATTGTTGGCCGCCCCTGCGATTGCAACGGCCCGCATCGACTTGGCGATATCAACGGTGATCGCCCGCCCCATTGCACACGGCGCAATAATATCAACATCGGACAATAGTATATCATTGAGACTGCTAGGTTCTGCTTGATAGAGATCGCAAACCTCAGTAATTTTTGCACTATCAATATCGGCCACGACAAGTTTCGCACCGCTATCGCTTAACAGCTTACAAAGCCTGCTTCCGACACTGCCAATACCCTGAATTGCAATGCGTACACCTTCAAGATCAGAACGCTTGAGAGCGAAGTGAGCCGTTGCTTTTATGCCTCCGAGTACGCCTAGTGCCGTATAGGGAGCCGGATCACCACCAAAGCCGTTACCATTATCCCCTAACCCTGTTGCGAATTTTGTGGACTTTGCAATATTATGAATATCATTAACACTAACGCCAACATCTTCGGCGGCAATATAATCCCCTCCTAATTGATGAACGGCACGCCCGAACGCAATAAAAGCGGCTTCACGTTTAGACGGATCAAGTGGCCCCATAATAACAGACTTACCGCCGCCCAAACCAACATCGGCAATGGCGTTTTTATAAGTCATACCTTTTGACAATCGCAAAGTATCTGCAAGAGCATCCCCTTCGGTTTCGTAGTCAAATAACCGGCAACCACCTGTTGCTGGCCCAAGTAAAGTGCTGTGAATTGCGATATAGGCAATTAGGCCCGTTGCCTTATCTTCGACACGAACGACTTTTTCATGGGTATCAATATTTTGTAGGATTTTCATATCAAACTCGCTTTTGAAAAGAGAAAGTGGATGCCCAATTTGAGCGACAAAAAAACTGCAAAGGATAGATCATGGTAGCCCCCGCACCGAGATACGATCTATCCTTTGCCACCTGTGGGGCAGGTGTCTTGTGAGCCTGAACGGAAAAATTTAGAGAGGAATGCCGGCACAAATTAGTCACGATCGCCTCCAAGAATGTAGTGTAAATCAACCCCCGTCTTTACAACCTTCCGGGGTCTGCCCAAATCATCGACTGCGACAAAGATAAATACGGCATTTGCAACAGGTTCTGCCAAATCGCCTTTAGGGTCACGTCGCCACGCCTCAACAAGAATACGTATAGAAGTCTGCCCAATGCCTTCCATTTTCGCGTAGATAGAAATCTCGTCGCCCACATTGACTTTGCGCTTAAACTCGGCGTTTTCAATTGAGCGGGTTACGGCCCTGCCCTCCGACAACCGTATGGCAACATTACCAGCCCCCAAATCCATTTGACCCAAGAGCCACCCGCCAAATATATCCCCATAATAGTTGGTATCCGTAGGCATGGTCGTGACACGAATAGTCGGTTGTCTGGATGGCAATTCTTGCAAATAGGCATGAGGTTGTTTCATAATTATTTTAGCAAAATAAGGTGACAGTCCGTGTTGTTGCTAGACCCGTATCCAGAACTACTTACAGCCCCTCGGTACAAGGGGTAGCTCACTGATATTTCCATTACAGGAAATATGAACCACCCCTTGTACCGAGGGAAAACGTCCTATTTATTGTCCAAAAACTGCCACCAAGTATTTACAATATTGCTTCCCATTTATCATTTAAAACATATGGAGAATGTAATTGAAATCAGATGACAGAACTGCGTCCTTTTGGGCGAATATCACCGAATAATTGCAGTCCTGTTCTGCTATGGGATGTTTGCGTGGTTTTATATTTCTCTGCAATATAATCAGGACTACCTACCGTGAAAACCTCATGAATTAACACTCGGGATTCAGAGCAATATAAACACTGGCCGTATGATCAGACACACTAAACATCTATGTATTTAAGTGGAAGTACTACACTGTCCTTGGTGCACCGTACAATAACGCGAGAACTCACACCCGAGACGATATCCATAGAGAGAATGTTCGAGTGTAAAAAAACATCAAATTGCGAAAGTTCCAGTGTTACGACATGTAGGATAAAATCAACATCACCGCTTACCCCCCGACATAGCAGGACTTCTGGCAATGCCAGCATTGCCAGTTCAAACATGATAATGTTGTTATAGTTTGGTTGTTTAAGTTTGATCTCCACAAATGCGCCAAACCGAAATCCCAAATCCCTACGCGATAACCGCGCCACGCGCTGCTCAACTATACCATCATCTTCCATACGTTTAATACGCCGGTAACAAGGCGAAGAAGACAAACCAACCCTCTCCCCGATGGATTTGGAGTTTAGGCTCGCATCATGCTGGATCACATCCAGTATTTTAACATCTAATTTATCTAATGCTGCTGACATAAAACCAAATTCCTATATGTACGACAGTACAAAATGATAACTAATTTGTTGGAAGCGCGACGAGGTCAACAGCATGTGGACAGTTTCACACGCCGCGCTTCCAACGCGCCTTGATATTGTTTTGAAGGGAACCAAAACCAAGGCTGTTCTTTTTTGATCAAGGTTCTATGCCAAGCGCAACGAGAATTGAGATACTGCTTTGCATACCAGACCGCCAATTTGTGATACGGGATTGTCTCGCATTTAGTGCGTTGCTTTGTTCGCGGATAAGATCAAATGCACTTGCAACCCCTGTATCGTATTGTGCTTGTATGATGCGGGTTACTCGGTCTTGCGATTCTTGTTGCAATTCTTGAATTTCGATTTGCCGAATATTTTTTGATTGTTGTCCTAAAACGCGTTCAATATCTTGGAGCGAAGCGAGAATAGACTTTTCATATGCGAGAACGGCTTGTTCCCTTGCCAATACAGATCGTGAAATCGAACGGCGCCGGTTTCCATTATCATAAAGAAGTATTGAAAGAGATTCCCCTATTGAAGCAGACAAAGCATCAAGGGTTAAAAACTTGGAAATAGATGTACCACTAAGCTCGGCACCGCTTGACAATGACAAACTTGGCAACCACGCTTTTCGGGCGGTATCCAGAGAAATATCAGCCCTTAATATAGCGCGTTCTGCTCGTTCAATGTCGGGACGATTAAAGATAACTTCTAAAGGACTCGAAGGTTGCAAGCGCAGAATATCTACAAATGAAAAATTCGTTTCAGGTAATTCAAATCTTTGGGAAGACTGACCCAAAACAATACTCAATGATCGTTGCAAATTAACCCGAGATGTATGTAAATCATTTAGGCGACTTCGCAGTCGTTGAATATTTACATCAATTTGATCCACATTTAATCGTGTAATTGCCCCTGCTTTCAAACGTACTTCTGATAGTCTCAATTGTTCTTGTTGAATTTCAATTTGTTGATTTTGCAATCTAATAAACTCATCTTGAACACGAATATCCAAATAAAGTTGTGTGATAGTTTGAGCGACAGTGATCCGCGCCGCTCTGATTGCGGTCTCGCTATTCCCCAGCGCTAGCTCTGTTTGCTCCATGGAGTTTTTGAGACGCCCCCATAAATCAAACTGATAACTCCCCGAAGCTCTTAAGCTATAACTCTGATTGACCCCCCCACGCCTTCCTTGTGAAAGCCCAACATTTCCACTCCCTAGTGATAGATTTGGCTTCGTTGAAGCGTTCACGCTTTCCAATGTGATCAGGGCCGATTGTAAATTTAATGCCACCGATTTTAAGGTTAGATTGTTCGTCAAACCAGTTTTAATTAAGCCTTGTAAAACTGGGTCATTAAAGTCTGACCACAATAAGGTTTTCGGCAAATCGGCATTAAAACCCTCCTGCCAATTCGGCGGTATCGACTGATTGACATCAAGCACATTCGCAGGGTTTTCTATTATTAAAAGACCCTTTTCTCCGGTGATGTGCGCACACCCGCTCATTAGGCTTGAACAAACCAACACACTTAAAACAATACTATTTTTCATCATTGGTCACACTTCCTGCGAAGTTCGCCTTTCTAAATTTAACGAACACCGTCTTGCCTAACCGATATGGAAGTTTCTCAACTTCAATAATTACATCAACTGTATTTGCCGCATTTCGACCAGGTGAAGCGCCACTACCCAGCGCGGACGAAAACACCTCGCTGATTGAAGCGACTCTCCCTTTATAAACAACTTCTGAACTTAAACTTTTTGAAACATCAACACTTTGACCCACAAAGACTTTATCAGTGTTTTTTTCTGCCAGTTTCAGGCGAACCTGTTTGGGCGCGTCAGGTATAATAGTAAAGGCCGTCGTGACATTCTCAGCGGAAACGCCTGCGCCTGCGGTAATTGCGGCCTCTAAAATTTGACCATTTACCGGAGATTTGAGCTGTCTTTGCGTCAATTTGAATTTAGCAGTTTCGAGCCTCGTTAAAGCTATACGCAAATTATTATTGAGACGAATTGTAGCAAGTTTTGCACTTTCCAATTTGTCAACAACGCCGTCATATTCTCGTTGGGAAATTGCGTCTTGATCACGCTGAATTTGAGCGCGCTCTAAGGCTCGATTATGAATTTCCAGAGTCAACTTATCTTGCTGCAACTGAACATGTATATTCTCAATTTCAATTTTAACATTATTGATAGAAATTTTATCATCTCGATCTTCTTGTTCAGCCAATAATTGCCCAATTTTTACAAAGTCGCCTTCCTTTACATATACAGTTCTAAAGGTGCCCGTTCGACTTGCTGAAACATTGATGATTCCGCCTTCTATTTCGACTGCGCCTTTTGTTGTTAGAGAAAACAACGCGGCGGGTATGGGTATGTGAGCAACTTCAATTCGGTCGTCATTTTTGGTCTGTGACAAACTAATTCTATAAGACACAAATGTAACGACGCTGATTATGGCTAACCAGACCCATACAGATTTCAATAGGCTTTTTAAGGTGTTCATACGCTTATTCCACTTTCAGTATCACTAATGACGACACCGTCATCTATTTGGATTACTCGGTCTGCATAAGGCAAAAGTCTCTCATCATGTGTGACACACATAACCATCGCATTGTGTTTGCGCGCCGCTTCCTTTAGAAGTTCAGCAATCCGCTTACCATTTTCACCATCCAAGGCAGAGGTTGGTTCATCACAAAAAATAAGTTGAGGCGTTTTTGCCAGCATACGCGCGATGGCAACGCGTTGGTTTTGTCCGCCTGACATTTCAGAAGGGCGAGAAAATTGTCGATCCCCCAACCCAACCTCTTCCAATGCGTTTTGCGCAGATATTCGTGCTGCTTTTTTATTCCAACCAAGATATTTCAGAGGAAGCATGATTTGTTCTATGGCCGACAAAGCAGGAAACAAACCAACCGACTGAAAAACAAATCCACAATGTTCACGTCTGAACTTATTTATCTTACGGGGGCGTCTGCTCCATAAATCTTCGCCAAACGCATAAACGTGACCGCCGTCGGGTTTTTGCAGCCCTCCCAGACAAGATATCATAGACGACTTCCCGGACCCAGACGGCCCCATGAGTAAAGTCAGCCCCCCTCCGCTCAATGAAATTGAAATATCATCCAAAGCGACAATTTTTTGCTTTTTTGACCCAAAAGTTTTTCGAAGTGAACTACAAGAAATCAAAGGTGTTTTTGAGGGTTTAGTATTCATCGTAACAACTCGACAGGTTTTGCTTTCATGATTGAAAATATAGAGAATACACCTGCGATTAAGGCCGCCATGAGAATGCTAAAACAAATAACGAGAATGAAATTTAGGGGGGTATATATGATGATGCCACGATCAATTAATTGGACCTTAATGGCACTCGCAATACCAATAGAAAGAAACGCGCCAATTATCCCAACCCAAAAAGATTGTTCCATTGCAATGGCCGACAATCGCCAAAAAGGTACACCTAAAGCGCGTAATGTTGCAAATTGGGTCTTTTGGGCTAACAGTGCACTTTGGAGGGTTTGAACTATAATAAACAAGGAGATTACTACAGAGAACAGACCGACTATCAGAAACCCTTGAAATTGTTTACTCTTCAATATTTGTGCAGTTGAAATTATCTCACTATATGTTTTTGATGAAACGGCCTCCAATCCTACAGTCTTAAGGTACGCATTTAGCCTAGTTTGCGTTGCGTTTACATCATATCCTTCTTTAATTTTTACTAAAAGAGACTGATCTGCTATACTATATGGACGTGCGTCGGCCTGAATTAACTCGGCGGTTTCGACACTTATAAAATTGAACCTTGACGAGCCTGTAAAATCGACACGCCCTAACTCACCATAGACAATCCCAATCACTTTCAATTCGTTAAGACCGTCAAAGGTAATGATGGTGTCTCCAATAGACACACCCATTCGTTTTGCGTTCGCATGGCTTAATAAGATAGTTCCCGGAATCTTTAATTTTGCGATTGTCTCACTAGTAATAATACGAGGTATTAATAACGGACGGTCGATACTATCTAGTGAAAATATGAACAGTTGAGTACGACCAGTTGGTGTTTGTAACGATTTGAAACTAAAATGTTCTTCAAACAGTCCTAATGTTTCGATTTCCGAAAAAATGTTGAGGTCTTGCACCAATGTTTCTGGTAAACTCTTACCCAATGTTATTACCTGAGAGCCTAGCTGCCATTTCTTCTTCTTTATGGGTGTAATATATAGATCAACGTCTAAAGACCTTGGAAACGCCGACATTGAGCGTACACTTGCCCCCATCACCCCGACTGTAATAAGCATCAAATTACCAGACAATGTCAGTACAACGATCGCAGCCAAAAACAGCTTCCATTGTTCTCCAATATTTGCTCTTGCCAATGAACGGAACATAATCACTTTCAAGCTAGTTACTGTGTTTGAAACCTTGAATGCGGGCCATTCCTCACAACGTGAAATGACCCGCATAGCTAGGCGTGTGTTAGCGACGAGGGATCACTAGTTCACGACCGAGTTCATCGATTTCAACAATCGGGTATTGAAGAGTTTGCAGGCCCTTCAAGATTTTATCCTTGTCGCCGACCACAACGATAATCATATCTTCTGAATTCAAATGAGTTTGTGCGAGACGTTTTGTGTCTTCAACGGTTAAACCATCTAAAACCTTTTTTTGTTCGGTCTTATAGTCTTCTGCCAAATCATAGTTTAGCAAATGCCCGATTAATCCCAATTTTTGACGCGCCGTTTCATATGCGCCTGCATCCTTTTGCCCTTTGGCAGACTTGGTGAAGTCGAGTTCTTCTTGGGTCATGCCTGTTTTAGCAAAATCATCGATCTCTTTGAAGAACTCAACTATGGCGTCTTTGGTGGCATCTCGTTTTACGCCTGCGGACGCGCCAAAACTACCCGCATATTTACCCCCGCTAAAGCCGGCTCGGGCACCATAGGTATAGCCTTTGTCTTCCCGTAAATTTAGATTAATACGCGAGTTAAATGCCCCGCCCAATGGATAGGCCATAAGCTTGGTGAGATAGTTTTCGCCTGTTGCGTCATATGTCAGTGAACGTTTTGCAATACGGATTTCAGATTGAGCGGCGTCCGGCTTATCAATCAGATACAGCGTACCACCAGCAAGTTTCGGGAAGGGCTTAATAGCAGCAATTTGTACTGGAGTTTTTTGCCAATCATTAAAGACAGATAGTTTTTCGGTCAGATCGGATTTGGATAAATCAGACACTGTAATGATTTCTGCAATAGAGGCAGAGTAATGGTCTTTATAATATTGCTTCACATCATTTAATGTCAGTTTGGAGACTGTCTCTTCAAGACCAGAACCCGGATATGCAAATGCATTATCGCGGCCATAGAGCAATAAAGATAAAGCACTGCCTGCATTGGCGGTTGCCTTTTTCTTACTAGAACGAATTCCCTCAAGCATATTGTTTTTAAGGCGATTAAAATCTTCTTGTATAAAACCTGGTTCCATGAGTTTTTCACGGGCGATTTCTAAGGTCGCGTCAAGGTTCTCGCTTAAAGACGAGATAGACAATACCGTACTGTTCGTCCCTGCCCCGAATCCAACAGATGAACCGAGGAGTTGTAGTTGTGTAGACAAATCTTCTGCACTTGTATTTTTGGAGGCTTGTCCCATCATAGCCGCCGTAAGACCCGCTAGACCCAGCTTGTCAATCGGCTCATCCTTTTGCCCAGTTTTCATACGCACGGTAATAGCTGTGGTTGGAATTTCGGTAGACACGGAACCCGACACTTTAATGCCGTTATCCAGTTGCGTGTGCCAAAGAGTGGGAATGGTGACGATTGGGATTTCTGTGGACGGCGGTTGTATAGAGCGATCAAAATTATCATTGATCTCTGCTTTAACGATGAATGAACTTTTGCTTGAGGATGTTGGCAAGGTACGTTTTGTCGGCCACCAATTATCAGCTCTGGCTACTTTGTATTTTTGCCCTTTCGGTACGACGCTTATAGTTACACTTGGCTTACCTTTGATGTATTGGTGATAGACACGCATGACATCGTCAGGAGTAATCGCCTCGTACCTAACCAACTCCGCTTGTGCCAAATTCGGATTATTATCAAAGGTTTCCCAACGGGCAAGACTTGAGACTTTGCCCTGTACGCTCTCAAGGCCGTAGATAAAGCCCTTGCGGATTCTGATTTTCATGCGGTCCAAATCAGACTGCATGACGCCACGGCTCTCAAACTCTATGAATGTATCTGAAATTATTGCATCCAAATCTGCCAATGACTTACCCTTAGCCGGACTTGGCAAGGCTGTAACCGTGAATGTACAAGATAGTTCTGAACACCCATGACCTGCACTCGCTTGCACCGCATAACCATTCTTGACCATATTCTGATATAGAAGCGAGGTTTTACCTGTGCCAATAATTTGCATCAAAACATCCAATGGCGCTTCGTCTTCATGCCGCGCATATACTGTTGGCCATGATTTTTGTATCAATGGCAGGGTGATATTATCTTCGAGAGAAATATAGCGGTCACGATCTAGTGTAACTTTGACCTTCTCAATATCTTGTACTTCCGGCCCGCGCGGGATGGAACCAAAATACTTCACCACCCAATCAAGAGTTTGCGTACGGTCAAAATCACCGCCAATAGTAATGACCGCATTGTTAGGGCCGTACCAACGTTTAAAGAATGCTTTCAGATCATTTACATCGACACGGTTGAGATCAGCA
>NVXK01000005.1 GCA_002733905.1 Robiginitomaculum sp.
CTTGGTGACACCTGCAGTCGCCACTGCACATCCCGAAGCAGTGAACGTACCAAGTGCGAGAATACTCGCAGATAAGATCATGGTTAATTGTTTCATAAACTTATATCTACGCGCATCACCTTACTTAAACGTTACTAAATACATTGATAATTGGTCAGGTTTTAGAAAGATTTGACAGTGCCTGTCTGCGCGTTATGGTGTGGTATGAGCGCGAAAATTATTCCTTTTGAGCAAAAACCAGACAACAAAAACAAGCGTAAAGGCTTTGCGCCCGTTGCCTATCACCGTACAGAGCTTGGCCTTATCATGAATGTGTATGGGCAAATGGTCTCAAAAGGGCATTGGAAAGATTACGCGATTGATATGCTGAGAACCGAGGCAATCTTTTCGGTATATCGCCGCGCCAGTGAAACACCTCTCTATCAAATTATCAAACGCCCTGCGCTTCGCAATAAACAAGGCGAATATAGCGTTGTGGCTCCTGGTGGGCTTATCTTAAAACGCGGACATGATTTAAAATCTGTCTTGCGGGTATTTGATAAACAGCGCTTTACAGCACACTAAACACCTGCTGACTTACCCCCTTCAAGAACTATCTTTAACGCCTAATTTGCCAATGATCATAAGCATCATTCGCCAATAATGTGATTAAAAAATCTTTATAACTAGCCATTAAAACCTCCTATTCGCACTAACAAAAGCATGGCGGGATATTTTTTCTGCTAGGGTCATTTCGCTCCTAAGTTTATTATTATCACTCGTATGATTTAATGTATTCCATACCGCCCCCTCCCAATGCACATGTTTAGGATCTACCCATGGTAGATATTGTTTGATGGTTTGGGTCAGGGGGGTGTCGCGTGCCATGCGTTCTATATACATTCCGTCAAAGACAAACCGCCGCCCGAAGACAGTTGTTGGTTTTTCAGTTTCAATCAAGAACACAGATGTCGGATCACTCTCATCCCGAAACCCAACAAGAAGGGGGTAGGCATAAGGTTTACGTTTGGTTTTTCTATACTCGTTTTGTATTGTTGAGCCTACAGGCAGGGCTAGAACTCGCCGTTCACTTTCTTTAGTGTTAATTTGAACGTTTTCTTGGTACCGCCAGTCAGGGCTTCCAACAAAGCTGTATCAATACTCACGCCAAAGCCCTCCATACTCCGCTTGGAATTTGGCTATGCGCCTGTGGGTCAAGTAAATGTTTTACCCCTTGCATCATAGAAAGCCCTACTGCATTTCGAAAATCGAGGTTTTCATAAAAAGCCGCTTTACGTTTACTACCGCAATAAACTTTTAAACACGCCATCAGGACTCTAAGTGCATAATTCATTTCTTTAACCGAAACACCCCCCCCCTTGCGTAAATCTAGCGTCACTTATAATAAATTGCCGAGGAGAAGTTAAAACCTCTCCATCGCCTAACATTCGAGACTCAGCACTAACCTCTAAAATATAATCCGGCCCTGCAAAACGAAAACGCATATCACTATGATGGAGCCAGCTATGGTATTTCAAAGTATATTTTCCGCCCTGTGCGGTTACGTGCCCCCTCTCCTCACCTTCCAGAATCCGCGCCTCAACTTCAAGATTACTCAGATCAAGCGTTAAAGCTTTGTTTAGGTCCTCGACAAAATACTTTACATCTTCTTCAGTCAACACACTCATGCCACTCTCCCCAAATCCATCATCATCTCAAAATCATTTCCACAAAACATATTATCATTCACCGCAAAGCCGCTATACCCAAAGGGCAGGCTCTCACCTCTATATCTTGTACGGCTGGTATTGGTTTCGAAAATGGCTTCGAACACATCACCTACCCAATTATCAGCGCACCACACAAAATATGTGCACGCCTAACGCATATTCACCTTGTTATACCACGGAGTCCCGAATTCAACCCAACACTGTGACTAATACCAGCACAAGTAATGAGAGTTTGTTAAGTAAGCTTAAAGTAAATGTTTTTAGACCGCGCATAACACCCAAAAACCAGAGAACCCGTACAGGCTTTTGCAACTAATTTAACAGGGGAAATATGGGCATGATTTAAAATCATGTCTTGCGGGTATTTGATAAGCAATGTTTTACAACACACTAATCCCAAATTTAATTTAGGCATAAAAAAACCCCGACAACAATGCTGTCGGGGTTTTCTTAAATATGCGCTTTAAAACTAAGCTGCTGTACCTTTGTTTAGGAACAGACGCTCAACCAAGCGACGTAGAACAGCGGTAACACCAGCTGCGCCAAGTACGGCACCAATGCCCCCTAGAATGGATGTGAGGTGTGCACCAACAGACGGAATACCGCCCCAAGCCGCAGCACCGCCGCTCATCAAGAAAATTGCCGCGACCAAGAGGCCAAGGCGATGTTCTTTATCAACGAACCATCCGCTGACCATACCAAGTATTGTTAGAATAAGCGCGTCTTGGCCTGTATTGACGAATGCTAGAATGATAGCGGCGACAACACTTAGGCTCCAGATTATACGTGCGATAGACATAGTTACTCCCCTTTATAATATAAGTTATTATTATTGATTTTACTTACTTATGCTGTTTCAGGCTCTTTGGCCCGTTCCCAGCAAGGCAATTATTAACATTTATTAAGGTTTAATGCAAACCACCTCATACCCACAAAAAAACCCACCAAACCGAAGGTTTGATGGGTTGTTAAAATGTTTTTTAAAATCAAATCAGTCTCGACCGAACAGATTCATCAACATCATAAACATATTGATAAAGGACAGAAGCAAGCTTGCTGCGCCGTAAACTGAGTATTTCTCAGCAAGTTCAGGATCACCAACTGTACCATAATATGTACGTTTCAGCGCTTGTGTTTCCCACGCAGTGATTGCTGCGACCGCCAAAAGGCCAACAGCATTGAGACCAAGAACGAACATTGAACCGCCGCCAGCTTTGAAGAAGAACGCATTTGCAAACATCAAAACAATAACGCCAATAAATGCCATTGACGCGAATGTAGCGAGACCAGACAGGTTTTTCTTGGTTGTATAGCCAAGCAAGCTAACACCACCGAACATAGCCGAAGCCATAAAGAAAATACGCACGGAAATCATTGGGTCTTTAAACGCTGCAATCGTTGACAACCACACACCCATGACAGCGGCAAAGCCAAACAAAAACATACGGGCTGTACTAATATTCATTGTGTGAAGTTTACGGCCAACTGCGCCAAAACCGAAGATAATGCCAAAAGTCATACCAAGAGCAACCATAGGACTGGTCAATGTACGGCCCATAGGCGTTAGACCGCCGAATTCGTTCAAAAGCACGAATTTTGCAATCAATATGGCCGAAACACCAGAAACAGCCATGGCCATAATCATATATTTATAGGTGCCGAGCATGAAGCTCCGCAGGCCGAGGTCCATTTCACCTTGGTGGGTGATAGAATTATTCATCTGATAATCTCCTTAAAGATAATTTTTTGTGCGTCATAAACTTAAATCAAGGCTCGCACCTTGCGCGCACACGATACATACTTACATTATATAGGGATTTTTGGCGAAATTCCAAGACATTCTCACATTACGCTTAAGTACATATTTTAAAGGCTCGGTATGCAATTCAATACTCTCGGACGTACAGACATTAAAGTTTCCAATATTTGCCTTGGCACTATGACATGGGGAGAACAAAACACGCGCGACGAAGGGCATGAACAATTAGACTATGCGCTTGCCCACGATATTAATTTTATCGACACAGCCGAAATGTACGCCGTCCCCCCAAAGGCCGAGACATATGGCGCGACAGAAACGATTATCGGCGAATGGATTCACGCCCGTAAAAACCGCGACAAGATTGTCTTGGCAACCAAAATCGCGGGGCGGTGGGGCGAAGGAAATTGGCTGCGTCCAGAGGGCGTTCGCACCCAACATACCAAAGCACAAATTGATCTTGCCGTTGAAGGATCATTGAAGCGCTTGCAAACCGATTATATCGACCTTTACCAACTGCATTGGCCAGACCGTGTTTATGACGGATTTGGGTTTCACACATTTGTCGATCATGATGTCAGTGACATGACACGGTTTGAGGATATATTAGAAGCCCTGTCGCGTCATGTAGACGCAGGGCGTATTCGCGCCATTGGTCTTTCGAATGAAAGCCCTTGGGGTATAATGAAATTCCTAAGCCTTGCTGAAAAACAGGGATGGCCACGTATGGCATCGATCCAAAATGCATATTCACTTCTCAGCCGCCGTTTTGATTATGGGCTTGGCGAGATTGCAATGCGCGAAGATATTGGCCTTTTAGCTTACTCTCCTCTCGCGCAGGGTATTCTGAGCGGAAAATATTTGAACGGCGCAATGCCTGAGGGCGCACGTAAAACTGTGTTTGATCGCTTGCAACGCTATGAAGGCCCCGGCGCAGAACACGCCACACAAGATTATGTTGACCTTGCCAAAGAGCTCGGTATAAGCCCCGTTCAGCTCGCCCTTAAATTTGTCGAGACCCGTCCTTTTACGACGAGCACAATCATTGGTGCTACGAATATGGCCCAACTTAAAGAAAATATTGACGCTTTTAAAATCGAATGGACACCAGAATTAGAAAAGCGCGTACATAAATTACATTGCCAACATCGTTCACCTTGCCCTTAATTTCACAAAGTATTTCACAAAATATTTCACAAAATTTACCCAATTTATTATGACTGACATGCTCACATTATTTGCGGCAATTAAACCGCCGCCTCATATTTTACGTGACATTGATGCCTTGCAAAAAGGCATTGATGGGGTGCGTTGGGCCTATGAAGATAATTTACATATCACCCTTGGTTATTTTGGCTTGGTATCGACGGAATTCGCCGAAATTCTTGATCATGAGTTGGCGCGCGGTGCAGGTGGTGGGTTTAAGCTTAAGCTTTCAAGCGTAGATGTTTTTGGCGGTTCACGACCTCATACACTCTGGCTTGGTTTGGAAGAAAATAAGGCGCTCTCCGCCTTGCATAAGCATGTACGCAGTGCCGCACGGCGTGCCCATGTGGAGATGGAGACACGTAAATTTACGCCTCACCTGAGTCTTGCCTATATGCATGACGGGGTTGATCTGGGGGATTTATCGCGGTTTATTCGTAAGAACCTATCCTATAAATCCAAACCATTTATTGTAGATCAGTTCGCGCTCTATTCCTCTCATCCACAAAAAACTGGCCCCAATATCTATCAAAGCGAAGCCAATTATCCTTTGCTAGGTCAATAATTGAAAAGAGCTAATACATTTTTTTGAGCTCTTTAATCAAACCTTCGCTCGCAATTTCGATAAGATCAAGAACGCGGTCAAACCCGTCCTCGCCGCCGTAATACGGATCAGGAACTTCGCGCATATCAGTGTGAGGCGCATAGTCTAAAAAAAGTTTGAGCTTGTTTTGAAATGCCTCTGGGCAAACGTCCCGTAGATCATTTAAATTTGCAGTATCCATTGCCAAGATTAAATCAAAGGCCTCAAAATCTGTATCTTCGACCCCACGGGCAAATTGCCCTGCAAAACTATAGCCGCGTGCGCGGCCTGCACTTATTGCGCGCTTATCTGGCGTTTCGCCCGCGTGCCAAGCACCCGTACCTGCGCTATCACTCCAGACAGAAAGCCCTGCATCTTTGCTTCGTTTTTTAAAAACCGCCTGTGCCGTTGGCGAACGGCAAATATTGCCAAGGCACACAAACAAGACCGCTTTGCGTTCAAATGCCATTTGCAATCTTGCCTTTCACATCGGTTCAGATCATAAGTGAATTTACCTTATCTTGTGGAGCCAACATGTCACGAACAATTTTTACATCACGTTTTACCCTTACTGCAACACTTAGCCTTTCTGCTTTACTTGCTCCTTTGCTGGGCGCGTGTGGGCAAGACAAGCCAATTGCGATGAGCGGCCCTAACACGGTTGTCGCAGGAAAGGCTGCTATTGGTGGCGCGTATTCCCTTGTTGATCATCACGGCAATGCGGTCACAGAGGCAGATTTTGTTGGCCGACCACAATTGATCTATTTTGGTTTTGCCTTTTGCCCTGATATATGCCCGACGGCTTTGCAGCAAATGGCGTTTGCCATTGAAATTGCGACCGAGGCGGACAAGAGCATTGATGGGCATTACCAAACCATGCTGATCACCGTTGATCCCGAACGGGACACACCTGAAAAACTTGCGTTATATGTAAGTGCAAACGGGTTTCCAAAAAACCTTGTCGGCCTGACGGGCAGCCAAGAACAAATCAATGCGGTCAAAAAAGTCTTTGCCGCGATTGGCAATAAAGTACCCGACCCGTCGAGTGCGGCTGGCTATACTTATGACCATTCTAGCATTATTTACCTTATGGACAAAGAAGGTGAGTTTGTTGACCTTTTCAGCCATAATGACACACCACAAGACATTGCAAAACGTCTCGTCGCGTATAAAAAAACGGGGCGCTAAGCACCCCGTTTCCAAATATTTACAATGTAAGCTTTTGCCTATTCGCGTGTGATGCTTAGACCTAAAGTCGCAGCGTCAAAATCGCCGTTTTTTGCACCTTTAGCAAGTGCACCAAGTTGAATTGGTGTTTTTGGGTTCAGAGAAAATACAAGTGTACCGCTGTCATCAAGCCATTCGCCCAATGCTTTGCCAAGGTCAGCCGCGATTTTTTGTTGCGCTTCGTCTTGTGCCATCATTGGTAAAAAAGCGAGACCCATTTTTGCTTGGGATTTCAGTGCCTCTGGTGTGCCGCCCTGTTGTTCCGCCGCAAGTTTAAAACCACGCGCTACGATTGAATCATCACGCAAAGCAATACGTGCTTTATTGATTTTCAGCGCATTTAACATGTTCATCACATCGTCAGGTTTTTTTCCGATCGATTGGTTCATCGCATTTTGTAAATAGGCTTTATAACCAACCATGTCATAATCAAAACTGAGTTTAAAGCCGTCTTTCAACGCAAAATAGCTATCTGTAACGACCATGCTATCTTTTGCTTCGTCTAAAACGCTGTGTTGCTCCATCGTAAACTCTAGCTTTTTATAGCCAAGTGTTTCCAAAGATTTGACGAATGATTTTACACCCGTTGACGCTTTTGAAACGTCTTTTGGCGGCGTTATTGTCAATGGAGACATTGTTTGTGACATGATGGTTTTGCTGCCTTTTTTATGGGCTTTGCCGCTCATGCTCTCAAGGTTTATGATTATACCTTCTGCATCCACATTCAATTTTTTGATGCTAAAGCTTTCAAAATCAGGATCATATGGATTCATCGATCCCATAACTTTTGAAAAGGCCTCTTCGTTAAAGCCTCTTCCATTTTTAGAACCTTTAAGTACTTCAGAAAGAATTCCTTTATATTTTTCAATATTTGCGCCCTTCACATTGATTGACCCAAGTCTAATATTTATAGCTCTATCATCTTCATTCGTGTCTAGCTTAAAATCATTGAGGTTAAAAGTACCTTTGCCATTTTTACCTTTGGCAATTTCGACACTATCAAGTGTTAAATGAGCATCGTCACTTTTAACATTCAATGCATCCAAAGCCATTGCAGAAAAACCAAAATCACCTTCAATATTTTCAAACGCATCATCATCACCACCGAGTGCCAACCCA
The DNA here is from genome assembly GCA_002733905.1 of Robiginitomaculum sp. Classification (GTDB taxonomy): domain Bacteria; phylum Pseudomonadota; class Alphaproteobacteria; order Caulobacterales; family Maricaulaceae; genus Robiginitomaculum_A. Next base: position 7,604 of record NVXK01000005.1, read on the forward strand.
ATAGCACTTGAAAGTGCTATTGTCGGGTTTGATAGAGAAAGTGACTTCACTGTGACAACAGTATCATGATCAACAGTTTTGATACCTTTTACAGAGATTTGGTCAAAGGCAGGCGCGTCGCCTTCCATATGCACACCGCGCAAAACAAGTTCTTGGATTGAACCCTCGTCTGCATTTTCGCCTGTTGGCGTTAGGACTTTAAACGTATAATTGCCTTTGTCGCCTGAACGTGAAGCCCATGACAAATGTTCAGTACCTGAAACATCAAGCCCCATAAGTTTGAGGGCTTTTGACGCCTCGGCTTCGCTGACATTCCGAGATTTTATACTCACGGCTTGTTTTGCTGCTTGTTTCGCTGATTGTTGAACTTCATCTTTGTTCCCACATCCGCCCAACAATAGTGTCGTAGACATCATAGCACTGAGTGCGAGTGTCGAAATTGAAGAGTATTTACGCATATTCTATATCCTGTTATTTGAGTAAGCTCCATCTGACATGAAAACAGGTGAAATTTCAAGCAAAATGCTCTTTATTTGCAAAGAAAATGTCGGTAGCGTAAGGAAACTGTAAATCTAACAAAGGACTGTATGGCTGGTTTTTTTTCCAAATTAAGTGCACATAAATCACGGGCAACAGGTTTGACAACACCAAATATCATAAACCAATGGCAAGATGAGAATGATCCGAGGGTCAGCTATCACTTAAGGCCACGCGCAAGACGTATTAGCATCAAAATGGACGCCGCCAAACGTAGTATTATGGTTACTGTGCCAGGTAATGCCAATCGCCTGAAAGATGCCCAAAGATTTGTGCGTGAAAAATATGATTGGATATTGGTGCAGCTTGAAACCCTCCCCCCCTCTCAACCCTTTATTGATGGCGGTGAGATATTGTTTTTTGGGGAAATGTATATATTGCGCTCTCCCGATACACGTGGCCGACCATCTATAGATCACGAAACACGAGAGATTTGCGTGCCGGCCAACCCCGATACACTGGAAGGACGCACCAAACGGTTTTTAATTCGCGAGGCACGAGGCGCATTGACTGATGCTACGCAAAAATATGCCAATATACTCAGCAAAACCGTTGATAAAATCAGTGTCCGAGACACGAGCTCACGGTGGGGGTCTTGCGTGAAAGGCAATCTCGTACGTGGCGGACAAATTTCATATTCATGGCGACTTATCTGTGCGCCGCCTTATGTACTGGATTATGTTTGCGCCCATGAATGCGCCCATCTGGTTGAGGCCAATCACGGCGCAGGGTTTTGGGATTTATGTGACGAGCTTGTCGATACGGTAAAGCCTGCGAAACACTGGTTAAAACAAAATGCGGGCCGCTTGCACGCTGTCGGCGCGGCACATTAATGCATATGTAAAATCAGCGCATAAGTTTTGCCAAAAATTTCGTATATCCGCTTGGAAATAAGCGCTGAACATATGATAAGAAAACGGCGTCCCTACCAATCAATATGCGCCTAGACCCTTTGGCCGCGCCTTTTAATATGACAAGTGCCGCATCGAGTGCGCTTGTTGCCGCCACTGCGTCAAATTTTTTATTCAACGCGTCTTGGCTTTCAATATTGTCTGGCAGTGCGTCAACGATGGCGTTACGTGAAATACCCGTTGCGACACCGCCGGGATGAACGCAACTGACCCGTATACCAAAGGCCTCTACCTCTTGTGCCAAGGTTTCTGAAAATCCGCGTACGGCAAATTTAGACGCGCAATAATGTGTTTGTCCCGGATATCCGATTAAACCAAACAAGCTTGAAATATTGATAATACCACCCTGTGTGGCTTTCAACTGCGGCAAGAACGCTTTGCACATACGCACCACACCCCAGTAATTTACATTCATCACGAGCTCCATTGACTCCAACGATGTTTTATCAAAATTTCCCACACGGGTTAGGCCCGCCACATTAAAAATATAATCGGCTTTGCCCAAAGTTTTTTCAACATGGGGTGCATATGCCATGATAGCATCTGCGTCCGATACATCCAAAACATCGATCAAAATCGTATTGCTATTGACCCCTCCTGCCAGCTTTAAGGTCTCGGCCAAACCCTCGGCATTCACATCCGAGAGTGCGAGTATAGCGCCCCGCGCTTTCAGTGCCAAAGCTAAAGCCCGCCCAATACCAGACGCCGCGCCCGTTATCACACAGATTCGGTTTTCATACATTTTGTTAAGTTTTGCCATTTTCATCCCCATCATCTCATTGCCATTTGGCGTACATTTTATAGGTTTTATTTTACGCCACTATAACGGGTTCTTGAACATGGCGGGAGCATTAATGGCGCATACGGGCTGTTCTGAAATGTTGTAGTTATACACCAACATGCTTTGCACACTGTCTATGAAAAGCTCTGCGACTCTTTTTCCATAGTTGAAGTTTCAATAATTATTGGAATGACTTTTCAACTTCTAACAATAATTCTTCGAGGGTTTTTCGCGTTTGCATTTCGGTAGGAGAGCTTACGCGCACGGGTTTTACCTCGGGACGAATAGCGGTTGGGAGTTTTGTGTACGGGGTGTTTTCCAAAGCGGCATCCATATAATCTCGCCAGATACGTGCAGGAATATAGCCACCCGTAATGCGCGCCATTTTAGAATTGTCGTCATTGCCAACCCAAACGCCTGTCACCATATCAGCCGTATACCCTACAAACCACGCATCGCGGTAGTCATTGGTTGTGCCTGTTTTTCCTGCAACGTCACGCCCTGAAATACGCGCTGCCTTGCCTGTGCCCCGTTCAATCACTGTGCGGAGCATGAGGTTCATTTGCCCCAATTCTTTGCTATTGAGTAGCAGAGGTTTTGGCGCGAGTGGGCGCGTATATATAGTCGTACCGTCCGCGCCGTAAATCGCTTCGAGTCCATAAGGCGTGACGCCATATCCCCAATTGGCGAATGGTATATACGCCGCCACTAAATCATAAAGCGTCACTTCTTGCGCGCCGAGGGCAAGCGATGCATAGGCCTTAAAACCACCAAGTCCCATCACGCCTGCGGTTTTCACTACGCTTGCGCGGCCAACTTCTTCTGCCAAGCCCACAGCGATTGTATTAATTGATAAGGCGAGAGAGGTTTCAAGCGAGAGTTCTCCCAAATATTTATTACTGAAATTACCAGGCTGCCATCCGTCAATGTTAACAGGCGCGTCGACGCGTGTATCCCACGGCGCAATACCTGCCTGAATTGCGGCCAAATATACAAAGGGTTTAAAAGCAGAGCCCGGTTGACGCCTCGCCCGTAAAACACGGTTATATGAACTATGTATATAACTTGCGCCGCCAACCATGGCCCGCACCCCTCCTGTACCATCAAAAGATACAAGTGAGGCTTGTTGTGCGTTACGTTTTGTATTTACACCGCGCGTGACCGCCGCTTGCGCGGCCTGTTGGATCAGTAAATCAAGACTGGTATGGACAATAATATCTTGTCGCGGCACACCAATTTCTTGATCAATACGTGTCAGAATCCAGTCTGTGAAATAGCGCGCGTGGGCAATTTTTTGTACGGAAGTTGGTTCAACTTCAATAGGGTCACGCATTGCAATTTGTGTCTGCTCTGGGGTTAGATAATTTCGTAATTGCATTTCAAGCAGAACCTGCGCCGTACGCCGACCACTCGCCACAGTATTTTTTACAGGGTTTAAACGATCAGGAGCTTGTAAAATACCCGCCAATAAAGCGCTCTCCCCCACATTAAGATCACGTGCAGGCTTGTTAAAAAACCGTTGCGCGCCAGATTCAATACCGATAGTCCCGCCGCCAAAATAGACGCGTGATAAATAGGTTTCTAAAATTTCCGTCTTGGTCAATCGGTGCTCTAGCCACACTGCCAAGAGTATTTCTTGGGATTTTCGTTTCATAGTTTGCCTGCGCGTCAGGAACACATTTTTTGCAAGTTGTTGTGTCAATGTCGAACCGCCCTGCACAACGCGGCCTGCTTTTATATTTGCCTGCATGGCACGCATAAGGCCAATAACATCAAATCCAGGGTGGTGATAAAAACGGTGATCTTCAATCGCAATGATTGCCTGAATGAGGGATGGCGGCAGCTCTGCGAGGATAACGGGTTTAGCCTCTGCGCCGCCTGTGCGCAAGATTTCGCGCCCGTGCCTGTCTTGAATAACAATCAGTGGCGTAGATTTTGGCGCCCATAGAGCCGATGTATCTGGCATATCCTGCGCCACCCACACAAACCATGCCAGAATACCAGACAAGGTAAAATACGCAGGCAATCCTACTGCCCAGAGCACGCCTACACACCATTTACGCCGCGTAGATATAGCCGTATTTTTCTTGAATTTTGATACAAAAAACGCACGCAATTTTTCACGAAAACCACCTCGTGTTTTATGCACGGGCGCTGTTATTGGCACGAGTACGGGTTGCACATGCTCATCGCGCATATCATCATTGTTTTTATCAGATTCGTTCATGGTAAAGGCCTGCATATTCAGTGTTGCGAACATGCATAAATCTATAGTTAACAGTCTCTAAAGACACATAAACCGATAGGGATTAAATAGAGATGAATCTTGTGAAAAATACAGCCGATTTTCTTAACTTGGTAAAATACCTTTTGGGGCCAATGAAACACTGCCATCGCTTGTCAAAGGACCTTCAGGGCCTGCGCCCTCGCCCCGATCCACAGTCTCGCTACGTACAGGGCCGAAGCTAAGTAATGTTGAGCCTTCAGTTTTAGATTTTTGTTCCGGGCTGAGAAAATCGAGGGAACCGTCTGGTCTTTTGGCCAGTAAAATATCAATCTCGTCGCCACGATCTTTTACAAAAGACTCAAAACTATATTCATCGGATAATGTAGTCGAACGAAAACGCCAGCCACCCCACCAGTCACGGGTCAAGACATCAAAATTACGTCCATGTGTTGATAATGTACGTCCACGCGCCGTAAAGTTAATCGCCGCAGGATCTGCTTCTTCACTCTCTTGTCCAGAGATTTGGAAGACGCGGTGTCGACCAAGTTCAGGAGCAAATTCCACACAGACGAGCGCGTTATAGGCATCATTAGGCGTCGCCGCGATTAGATGTTCAAAGGCTGAATGATCCAGACGATGATCGGCATTTTCAGACAGGACTTCACCGTAAAATACGCTCAGTCCTTCAAGTCGCGCACCCCGTAAACGACGCCAGTTCGTATCGGCAATCAAAACAGGGATATCCATTTCTTTTAATGCTTTTGCCAAACCCAAAGACCAAGGATTTGCTCCAACTATCATTACGCCTTCACTTCGTTTTTTGGCAAAACCCAAAGCTTTGGAAAGTGGTGTAATCGTGAAACCAGATGACAGCACAGTTGCAAACACAAGTGCAAAGGCAAGTGGTACAAAGATTGCGCCTTCGGGACGTCCTATGGCTTGGAGCTCTGTCGCAAACAAACCTGCAACGGCCACGGCGACTACGCCGCGCGGGGCAATCCAACTTACCAAAAGCGTTTCACGCCAGTTAAGCCCCGACCAGATTGTCGACACGAATACGGCTACAGGGCGGACGATAAACATCATCGCCAGAACAAATGCCATTACGCGCCAATCCATGCTTTGCAAAACTTCAGGCGTCAGGGTCGCCGTTAAAACGACAAAAATACCAGAGACTAACAGGACAGCGATATTCTCTTTGAAACGGCGCATCTCGACCATGGCCGCAAATTTTGAATTTGCCATTGCAATGCCGAGCGCCGTGACCGCAACCAGTCCCGTTTCTTCGGCAATTTCATTGGCCATCACATAGATAAACAAGACCCACACCAAAACAACAGGGGCTTTGAGATATTCAGGAACGTCGCCGCGTCTAAATGCCCATGCCAATCCCCAACCAGAGACAGCACCAAATAGCGCGCCTATACCTGCGGCGACGACCAGCTTGATCATCGCAAATTGAAGATGTTCGCCCATAGCCGTGAAGTGAATAAATTCATACCCAGCCACCGCAAATAATGCGCCCAGCGGATCATTGACGATGCTTTCCCATTTCAAGACCGCAGCGGGACGACCCGGCAAATGGGCTTGGCGTAACAAAGGCAGGATAACTGTTGGGCCCGTCACCACGAACAGGCCACCTATCATAAAGGAAATATCCCACGCAAGCCCGACAATATAATGCGCCGCGCAAGCGCCTAATATCGCCGCAATCGGCGCAGCCACAACGACCATGCGTGTTACGGCGTGGGTGGCATCACGTAAATCTTTAAAACGTAAATTCAACCCTCCCTCGAATAGGATAATTGCCACGGCAATGCCAATCATAGGTCGATATAAATCGCCAAAGTCTTTTTTCGGATCAAGGCGAAATGCGTCAACAATGCCGCCAAGCGTTTCATTGTCTTGGACAAAACCGAGCGTATATAACCATGTCATCAGCGGGCCAAAAATCAAACCCGCAATCGCCATTAAAACAATCGCTGGCCGTTGCAAACGCCAAGCAAGCCATTGTGCGCCAATCCCCAAAACCCCGATAAGCGCGATCTTAAACGGGAGAAAATCATTCGCTATGTGTGCGACATCAGACATAGTTTTCCTTTAAATACCCAAGTCCAAAATTGTAATGCTGGGGACCATTTTAATCATCTACCCGTTGGATATCGAATCCAATATCTGTGGTGCCGTAATTGCCGTGATCATAGCGCTCGACCCTGTCTTGGAACCAATGCAGAAGATGTTGAAACAGGCCTTCTTTACACGATTTGAGATCATGTTCATTGATTGGGAGGTCAAATTCATAAGATGTATTCTCTTCTACCTGCAAATACAGGCGTTCGCCCTCTTTGCGGCAATGCAAAACAATACGCATAAAATCACCAGATTCGGTGACACGTACCCCCAGACCAAAACTTATTGGCTCTAGAGGGAGAAAGCCTTTACCCGAAACAGAATATGCGGCTGAGCCATAGTTTTGTGAACGGAAAGGGCCTTGTGGCGGTACGAGAAATACACATTTTTTGGCGTCTTCATCACCATCGGTTAGATAGGCGCATAGGCTGGCTTGAATTTGTTCGGCAAGCGAGCGAATGTGGGCGTAATTATCAAAACTACGTTTGCCGTATTGATTAGCGACCTCTGAAATTTGCATAAACCGTGATTTTGGCTTTGTGTCTTGCTTCGCGCTCATGCTCATATCCTTTGCCAATACAGGCTCGCCTTAAAGGGCGATTTCAAAATCAAACTATTTTATAACCCAGACATTCCCTATGCCAAAGCAAAAAAGGCATTAAATTACCGCCAAATCATTCAAATCATATCAAGTTGCTCTTGTTTTGCCTCTAATTTGACCTGTTTTTAAATGGGACTTCACCTATCGCGTACAAACTTATGATTCTAGTTATTTTGGCACATGTTTTTCTCACGTGTTAACGCTGCAATAATCGACATTTAAGGCGTGTTTTATAGTGGTGATAATGGATGTGCAAATGAGTTAGCACCTATGCTCATCTTGACTTCGAAAAACAAGTATTTTATTTTTTCCTAAGTTGGAAACAATAAGTCTTGATATTCTTAATTACATTTAGCGGTTCTTGATTTAATCGTTTGATTAAATGTTTTTGATATTTTTTGACCCCCTTACGATCAAGCCAATATGATAGCTGGGTCATTTTCATATACCCGTTTATAGACTCACAATTGGCATTGTTATTTTCCATTATCATATGCGCAGCCATATCTTCAATTGGGCAATATTTTATAAGTTCTTTATATGTATATGCAGCAGGTTTTATTTTTGTGACGTATGATTTGTGGACCCAACTTATCGTCCCACCTGACCATTCACTTTTAGGACGCGGAGTCGTAATTGCTAGCCAATTTCCACGCTTTGCATAAATGCGTACGCGCATACCGCGATGGGTTTGTCCGATAATTTCACCATTAGGCGCATTGCGTATATTCAGCATACGCGCAGATACATATAATTTCGCAAGCGGCCAAGTTCTGTCAGAGGATTTGGTTGGATTTGGTTGGATGAATGGGAGATCCCCTTTGATTTTTAGGAAATCATCATTATTTCTGTGAAAGTTTGCGTTAGCGTATTCGTCATTTGCAAAAGGCGTGCTCATGCTGCAAATTTGTGCCTGCACATTGAAAGCCATCACACAGTTCGCGCCGATACATATTACAATCGACCTCATTATATATCGCATTACGTCTCCTTACATATGTAATAACATATCATATATAGGGTTCAACCGTTACATCCAAATGAGTTTATTATTTTGAAGAAGCCGACTTAACCCACTTTTGACCATTTCGGGGCTTCGACGTTCCACTGTTTGGCGGCGTCACCACCATCGCTAACGTAGGCGCATAAGTTGACTTGGGTTTGCTCTGCACGCGAGCGAATATGAGCGTAATTATCAAACTGCGACTGCGCGGGAGCATTATTTCTATGTAAGCCATTTTTTAAATTGAGTCTCACCTCGGGGATTGAAATGAATAATACGGGTGGTTTTATCGCGGTATATCCATTTTTTATCAAACAAGCCGCTTAATATCGCACCAAATCCCCCTGCCAAATGATGACGACGCATGCTCCAATCAAGGCAGGTACGACATATTGGGCGACGATTTTTATTTAAAGTCTCTATGTCTATGCCAAATATTTCGAAAATCCCCTGACCTTTACTCGTGAGATTAATTGTATCCTTGTCATTATATAGCCATTGGTTTTTCAACAAAGCATCGTACAAAAATACACCCTGCTCACCTGCTAAATGATCATAACAAATTCGTGCTTTACGCAATGCCGGGTCTTTAGGGCCAACACGTACACGCCCCTGCGTATTATGCTCTGCAAAACTCATCAGTGTTTCAAGCACATGGGCAATTTTTTCGTCCTTGAGTCTGAAATAATGGTGGCGTCCCTGCACCTCTCGTACGAGCAAATTTCCAGTACTAAGTTTTGCCAAATGCGTGCTTGCTGTTTGCTTTGTAATACCGGCAACCGCAGCAAGCTCGCTCGCCGTTAAGGCACGACCATCCATCAATGCCGTCAACATATTTGCGCGTGCTGGGTCACCAATGAGTGACGCTATAATTGATATTTGCGGGCCCTCTTTCATAGTTCGAGCTTAACCGTACCATCGCCCGCAATCAAGAGCTATAAATGCACAAGAAAAAGTATAACAACAAACGAGGAAATTATGATTACATGCTTCATTACTTATGAAATTGATCCATTTAAAAAACACTTATTCGCACAATATGCAAAAAATTGGGGGCAGGCTATTCCAAGATGTGGGGCAGATTTGATAGGGTATTTTGCGCCTCATGAAGGTTCTACGACGACCGCTTACGGCGTCTATAGTCTCCCCTCACTTGCGGCATATGAGGACTATAAATTACGGTTAGCAGACGATCCACTTGGAAAAGAGAATTATAAATTTGCAGCCCGTGAAGGCTTTATTCGTCGTGAAGACCGTATCTTCCTAAAATGTGTATCGACCCCTCACCTTCCTATGGCGACATTATGATTGCTGTATTATTCGAGGCTGAACCCGCTGATGGGCAATTGGATAATTATTTARAATTTGCCRAAAACTTGCGCCCACTTCTTGATAAYATAGACGGGTTTATATCCATCGAACGTTTYACAAGYTTAAGCAATRAYGGCAAAATTTTATCCTTGTCYTTTTGGAGAGATGAASACGCAATTAAAMAATGGCGKCATGTTGAAAAACATAAGATCGCACAAGATCARGCACGYGCTYATATCTTTAAATCTTACCGTTTACGTATCTGCAATATTGTGCGTGATTAYGATATGGAYCACCGYGAYCAAGCGCCAAAGGATTAGCTATTTATGCCTATCCTGTTTTTGACCATTTMGGCGYTTCAACGTTCCARTGTTTGGCGGCRAGAATGATCARGGCTTGTTCGCTGACATGNNNKWYWTCATCGNNNGACGCGGCGATAGAGAGCATGCGCTCTAAAATYGGTYGYTTRTYKGGRAGAAYRCTCACCCGCATAAAYAAAGCATTTAYACGRTTTTCAAATTCTGGATGKGTCARKGTGAGCTTGAGGCTGTCRCGGTTGTTTTCAAACCAWGCGAGCARRCTCGCATTGGTCAGRTTTGSYTCCATATCCAARTCRGCCTGCAATGTCCGCGCYGCKTCYAGGAAAGCTTCGACTTCTTGMGAAAAGACACGYTTATCYGCCAAAATTGTYAACGCYAATAGCGTCAATAAATCATCTATCACACTAGATATTTTCATCCCTATTYCCCCACTGCCCACACATARTCCCCAGATAAGRGGTTTGGCAGGGKAAGGTAAATAAAKCYTGAACTCGTGTGAGAATTCCCAMKTATTGYYTAGCTATCMACATCYGCGTCRAGRGCGTTGGCGATGATGAAATCRCGYCTTGGTTCAACSACGTCACCCATRAGTTTKGTGAATARCTCGTCTGCGCCATCWGCCGTATCAATRCGSACTTGTAAAAGYGTACGYGCATTGACRTCGAGAGTTGTTTCCCAAAGCTGATCAGGGTTCATTTCGCCGAGACCTTTATAGCGTTGAATTTTGAAACCTTTGCGGCCACCCGCAAAAACAATATCAAGTAATTGTGCAGGGCCGTAAACCTCAACCGCGTCTTCGTCGCCGCGTCTAAATATAGCAATCTCGCCATATGTTTCTTCAAGTTCACTTGCCATTTTATGAAGACGGCGTGCATCAGAGCTATCTCTGAACGCTTGGCGCAGAACAACACGGTCCATGACGCCACGCACTTCACGCTCCATGATTAGTGAACCTTCATCGTCAAAAATACCCGTCCAACCATCTTCACCTTCATCGGCAACACGGTCAAGACGAATGGCAGCGGCTTTGGCTTCAGCTTCACCAGCTTCGGCGCCAAGCGCACCTGCAATGGCGAGCTGTGCGATCACACTATCAGACGCTTTTGATTTTAGACGGTCAATATAGACTTGGGCTTGCAAGGCTTCGAGCGCCACACGTTTTAAATCCTCACCGATAATTTTTGCGCCACTGCCCAATGTAAGCGAAGCATCATTTGAACCCATTTCAATCAGATAACTATCTAGCTCTTCTTGATCTTTAATATAGCGCACGGATTTACCGCGTTCGACTTTGTACAAAGGCGGTTGGGCGATATAGAGGTAGCCACGGTCAATTAATTCACGCATATGGCGGAAGAAAAACGTCAAAAGAAGGGTGCGGATATGTGCACCATCCACGTCCGCATCAGTCATGATCACGACTTTGTGGTAGCGGAGTTTTTCAATGTTAAACTCTTCGCGACCAATACCCGTACCGAGCGCCGTAATCATGGTGCCGATTTCCTGACTAGAGAGCATGCGATCAAAACGGGCGCGCTCTACATTGAGAATTTTACCCTTCAGCGGCAAGATGGCTTGATTTTGGCGGTTACGCGCCTGTTTGGCACTGCCCCCCGCACTGTCCCCTTCCACTATGAAAATTTCAGCTTTGGACGCGTCGCGTTCTTGGCAATCTGCCAGTTTTCCAGGAAGGGACGCGATATCAAGCGCCGACTTACGGCGGGTCAAATCACGGGCTTTGCGCGCAGCGTCACGGGCAGCGGCGGCTTCGATAATTTTTTGAATGACCGTTTTGGCGTCTTTCGGGTTTTCTTCAAACCATTCGTTTAGCGCTTCGCCGACAAGACTTTCGACAACAGGACGAACCTCTGAGGACACGAGCTTGTCTTTGGTTTGGGATGAAAATTTCGGATCGGGAACTTTGACCGACAATACACATGTCAAACCTTCGCGAGCATCGTCACCACTAATCGTCACTTTTTCACGTTTCGCCGCGCCGGAACCTGCCGCGTATTTATTCACGGCACGGGTGAGGGCACCACGAAAACCTGCCAAATGTGTGCCGCCGTCCCGTTGGGGAATATTATTAGTAAAACAGCGAATATTTTCGTGATAACTATCATTCCACCACATGGCCACTTCGACAGAAATACCGTCAGCATTTTCGCGGTTAATAACAATAGGATTTTCAAACTGGGATTCTTTATTGGCATCCAGATGACGTACAAAAGCCTCGACCCCACCTTCATACAATAGCTCTGTGACAATCGGCTCTTCGCCTCGATTATCCGAGAGTACAATTTTCACACCTGAATTCAAAAAAGCCAGTTCACGCAGACGACGCTCAAGCGTTAATCTGTCAAACTCGACCATTGTAAATGTATCTTCGGAAGGCAAGAAGCGTACTTGCGTACCCGTCATAGGTTTGCCATCAACCATCGGTGCGTCACCAGTGATTTTTAGCGGATAAACGGCGTCCCCGTGCGCGAACTCCATTTCATGTTCTTTGGCATTACGCCAAATCGTCAACGTCAACTTCGAAGACAGGGCGTTGACAACAGAAACACCCACACCATGCAAACCACCAGAGATTTTATAAGAATTACTGTCGAATTTACCGCCAGCATGTAATTGAGTCATGATCACTTCAGCGGCAGATATACCTTCTTCTTCGTGTATATCGACAGGAATGCCGCGACCATTATCGCGCACACTTGCACTACCGTCACCATGTAGTGCCACAAATACTGTGTCGCAATGACCAGCCAGAGCTTCATCAATCGCGTTATCAACGACTTCATAAACCATATGATGCAAGCCAGAACCGTCATCCGTGTCGCCAATATACATGCCCGGACGTTTACGCACAGCGTCAAGCCCTTTGAGGACTTTAATGCTATTTGCGCCGTATTCTTCTGTTACTGGCTCTGCCATATTGATTATTACCCTTTAGCGTAGCCTAAGCTCACGCGAATCACTTTATATATATGGTGTAATATAGCTAAGGTGCGGGCTAATTGCACGGGTTTATGCAGGTTTTCACCCTATTTCCGCTCTATATTCCTTCTATTTCTATGAGAAGCTTTATTCTGCATTTTTCACATGTTTTTACAGGTAATTTTAACCAAATATTAACCTCAGAATTCAAAAAAAGGCCGCGCCTTATTATTGCCCCATTTGCGCCCATTTCAAGCCGCATTGATGTTGCATAAGACAATCACTGATTGGAAGGCGTTGAACTCTGGACATTTCAACCCCCCTATTCGGGCTCAGGCCTTCCAATCACCCAAATTAAAACGTTCCCACGTTCTATACAAAACCCTGCCGACTCCCACCGGCAGGGTTTTATTTGTTTCAGGAGAGATTATCCTTCGCGTAATGAGAAGCCTTTGCCTTTCACCCAGCACAATACCATGTATAAAAATAAACCTATTGGCCCAAATATGAAGCAGAGCAAAAGACAAGGCACAACAAAAATGTGAGCAAAATCATGCCTTTGCGCGTCACGTGCTATCCACGCGCCTATGAATAAATCAAACACTAGATAATGAATCCACCCTGCGAGCATTGACACAGGGCTGTCAAACAAGAGCATGACTTTGGCCAAAGTCGACATGCCCGCGCCCTCGACACTGCCGCCGAAAACAATACCCCAACTTAAAAAATAAATATAGGCAAGGCCAAACATCAGTGGGAAAAAGGCAGTATGTACAATTTTTTCTGTGCCTTTCCATTTCGGGGCAAACACCAATAAGGCCCAAGCAGGCATAACGCTTAGATTTACCAATTTAAACCAAATCTCGTAATCCATGCTCATTCTCCCAATTTTACAGCCTTAACTTTACAGCCTTAACTTTACAGGCCCCAATTCGTGCAGGCAAAAGCTAAACCTTTCTCAAATTTAATCAATATGAACACAGTCTATGACAAAAATTCACTTTTCATACAGGTTCAACCTTGTAAGGATGGTGTTATGAAAAATACACTTATGAAAACAATCGCCCTTTTTGCCCTCACATTTGGAGGCGTAGCCGCATTTGCACAACAGGCGCAAAACCCTACGCAGTCACAAACCACGCAACTTCCGGCCTTCACACATCCGTCACAAGTGCCTGCGGACTTGGCGCGTATTGATGCAGCGCTGAATAATACGGCCAGCTTTTCTGGGCGATTTGGGCAATATGCCTCAGACGGTAGTTTTGCCCAAGGCAAGGTTTATCTTAAACGTCCCGGAAAAATTCGTTTTGAATATGATCCGCCAGCCGCTCTTTTGCTCGTCTCTGACGGTGTTACCTTGACCCAGTTTGACCGCAAACTTGATACCAAAGACCGTGTGCCGTTAAAAGCGACGCCGCTCGCCTTCTTCTTGGCAGAAAATGTAAAACTGGAAGATGATGTAGAAGTGGTGGGTTTACAAAAAACAGCAACGAAAATTAGCGTCACCGCCAAAGATGGTAGCGGCGAAATGGATGGTGCTATTACCATGGTGTTTGACGCACAAACTTTGGCGCTTACAGAATGGATTGTGCATGACGGATTTGGTCAGCAAACACGTGTAATCCTCTCGGATTTAAAATATAATGAGCGCTTAAATCCACGCTTGTTTGTTATACGTGATGATAATCGTCGCGATAGACGCCGCTAGACAATTTAAATAAATGTGCTTTGCATACGCTATTTATATGCGTATGCTTTGGGCATGACAAAAATAAAAATAGCTAGTTGGAATATTAATTCCGTCCGTTTACGTGCGCCTCAAATCGCAGATTTTGCAAAAGACGCCGCGCCCGATATTATCGCCATACAAGAAATTAAATGTATGGAAGACCAATTTCCACGCGAAGAGTTTTTAGCAATGGGCTATCCCCATATGGAAATCAGCGGCCAAAAGGGCATGCACGGTGCAGCCACAGTCTCAAAAATCCCACTAACCCGCATGGATACACAATTTTGCCCACGCGAAGAAGCACGCCATGTCAGTACAATTGTAACGCCGCACGGGGCAAAGCCGTTCGAGCTACATAATTTTTATATTCCTGCGGGCGGCGACGAGGCCGACCCAGAGACCAACCCAAAGTTCGCACATAAACTCGGATTTCTCGACACAATGACCAAATATTTTACAGCGAGGGCGTCAGAAAATGCGCGCCAAGTTTTGGTTGGAGATTTCAATATTGCGCCGCATGAAAACGATGTCTGGTCGCATAAACAGCTCTTGAAAGTCATTAGCCATACGCCGCTTGAAGTCGATATTTTAAATACACTTCTGGCTTGTGGGGATTTCACCGATTGTGCGCGTGCGCATTTGGAAGATGATGAAAAACTATTCAGCTGGTGGTCATATCGTTCACGCGACATCAATAAATCAGACCGCGGCCGTCGCCTTGACCATATCTGGGTGAGCGCGGCACTAAAAGACGCCGCGCTTAGCTCTGGCAAAGATGGCCATGAAGTTCATCGTCATTGTCGTTTCTGGGAACGTCCAAGCGACCATGCCCCTGTGACACAAATCTTGGATTTGGACTAAGCGTTTACCAATTTATTTTCCTGAGATATCTTGCGCGGCAATCAAATCGGACGCCGTCATTGGCGTGGTGAGCATTTTATAAAAAGCTGACCATTGTTGCTTAGGCGCGTCTCCTGCGGATTTTACATAGCTAGCGGCAAGGTCTTGGCCAATGTTGTAATTGACCACATACCCACGGTAGGTTTCGACAAAGCGCAAACGTTGTTCAGATTTTTTCATACTCGCCAGATAGTATTTTCGGATCAAAGGAATTGCTTGCTCGCGGGTTAAATGTCCATCGAGATATTGACGGGAAATTTCATTTGTCGCATGTGCGAGTTTACCCGTGAGTGCATTTAGCTTTTCTAACGTTTCCGCTTTGCTTGGATCAAGGCCTGCCATCGGGAAAAGAACATCACGTTCAAATTCTATTTTTTCACTATTTGGGAAAGCCAGTTTAATACCAAAGTTTCCAGAGCCCTCTGCGATTGGGCCGAACGGGCCAAATAATGGCTGCACGGAATATTCAATCCAACCACGGTTTTGGACAAGCTCTTGTTCGACAAATAAATTCCAGACATGGTGGCCCGGATAACCTTCGTGACAACCAAGATCAACCGCACGGTCAATGATGATCGGGAAATCCGTATTGATCTGAATCAGGCTTTCAAATTTGCCTTGGTAATAATTATATCCCGACCATGGTTTGTCATTGACAAATTCCATGTTGAATTTTTCGCCTTTGGGAAGGTCAAAATGTTTCATGGTACGGGCGCGGCATTCTGCGATTGCCCGTTCGAACACGGGCTGTAATTTATCCTTTGGGATAGCGAGACTGTTGCGGAAATTTGTGACGCGATCTGCGCGGTCACCTTTGCCCGGCAAGAGCATATCAATTTCGTGCAGGATTTTATCATAAGTGCTGAGATCATAAACAGGGGGAGCAATATCGTAAATAAAAGAAACCTCGGTATCGAAGCTGACCGTTTCACCAGTAACAACAGATAAGCGCGTCGCCATTGCGCGTAATGATTTTGACAATTGGGATTTACGTGTTTTGCCCTGCGCGTCCTGCGGTGTGATGTTGCCAAGTCGTTTACGAAGTGTCGCAATATCATTAGTTAGTTGTTGCGCGTTTGGTTCAAGCGTTTTTGCTTGGTCTGCCCAGATAGAGGGGCCATGATAAGCATCAACAAAATTCGGATCATGACGCCCCATGTGCAAGGCAAGTTGCACAAAATCCGCCGCAACATCATCTAGCGCATTCACATATGAAATCGTCTTACCTGCTTGTAATTCAGCCTGTACCCAATCAACAATTTTTACGTCGGTAGACGCGCGGTCATATACGGATGCATGTGTGTCCTTCCCTTGATCGGGCGCATCACCACTACACGCAGTGAACATGAATACTGCTAAAGGCAAAATGATTTTTTTCATAACGTACATCTCCATTTCACACAGAATAGGAGGCAAGCTTTATGCTGTCTAGAGGAGAGCGTAAATTGTTTTATCGCCGCATCATGGAGCCAAGGATGCCACGCATGATGGCGGCGCCGTGTTTGCCAGCGATTTTGCGGCCAATGGACGCGCCGAGGGAACGCACGGCGGCTTTTGTACCCGCCTCTAGCGCGGATTGGCGTTTACGGCCACGGCGTGCAGGTTTCTTTTTTGCCTTTTCTTTGGCGGCTTTTTCTTTTTCTTGCGCGGCCAATACAGTTTTACGTTTTGCCATCAAAACTTCATAGGCGGATTTACGGTCAATGCTCTCGTCGTAATCACCTTTGACGGGCGACCTACTCATCACTGTTTTACGCTCCGCGTCTGTGGCAGGGCCAAGGCGCGAACTGGGGGGACGGATAAGGGTTCGGCCAACAATTTGTGGACGGCCTTTTGTATCCATCAGTGATACAAGTGCTTCGCCGACGCCGAGATCAGAAATAACGTCTTCGGTTTTAAACGCAGGGTTTGGCCGAAAAGCTTGGGCCGAGGATTTGACGGCTTTCATTTCCTTGGGTGTATAGGCACGCAAGGCATGTTGAATACGGTTGCCGACTTGGGACAAAACGCTGTCAGGAATATCGCTTGGGTTTTGGGTGACGAAATAAAGTCCGACACCTTTGGAGCGGATCAAACGTGCGACCTGTTCAATTTTTTGCACGAGCGCTTTGGGCGCACCGTCAAACAAGAGATGGGCTTCGTCAAAGAAAAATACCATGACGGGTTTATCAGGGTCGCCAATCTCTGGTAATTCTTCGAACAGCTCGCTCAGTAACCAGAGCAGGAATGTTGCATACATGCGTGGGTGATTAATAAGGTCATCGGCTGCCAAAATAGAAATAATGCCATTGCCCGACATATCGCTACGCATCAAATCAGAAAGCTTAAGCGCGGGTTCGCCAAAAAAATCATTGGCACCATCGCGTTGGAGGACAAGAAGTTCGCGGATAACGGCGCTTGTCGATTGACTGGTAATATTGCCGTATTGCAGTGAAAGCTCTTTGCGTTGCGCGGCAATGAATTGCAGGGTGGCTTTCAAATCCTTCAGATCAAGCAAAGGCCATTCATTGTCTTCGGCGACTTGGAACGCAATATTAAGAATGCCTTCTTGTGCATTGGTCAAATCCATAAGACGAGTCAAAAGCGTCGGGCCCATCTCGGTAATCGTCGTACGTACTGGGTGACCCTTCTCGCCAAACAAATCCCAAAAAATTGTAGGGAATGCTTTATAGGCATAATTATCAAGGCCAATTTTTTCGGCGCGCGATATTAATTTATCATGTAATTTATCGCTCGACTTTCCTGTCTGCGAAAGGCCTGATACATCGCCTTTTACATCGACCATAAAGACTGGCACACCTGCGTTTGAAAACCCTTCGGCCATGATTTGCATGGTGACGGTTTTACCTGTGCCAGTTGCGCCAGCTATTAAGCCATGACGGTTGGCGCGGTGTAATAATAGCTCTTGATTTTTACCGTCAGTATCAAGACCTATAAAAATTGAATCACTCATGAAAACATCCCTCATGCCATATATGTCAGAATGATTGGCATAGTATGGAAGCGGCCCAAATTCAAGTTACAGCACCAGATTTATAAAAAGAGAAAGCCTCCAACCACCCACATGGTTGGAGGCTCTGTGTAAATAGCCCACAAACTATTTACGTATTTGGTTATTTCGCAATACTCAGCGCCTGCTCTACGATAAGATCGGTAAAGACTTCAATCGATGCTGCGATTTGTTCCGGCGTTTCAGCAGGAAGAAAATATTCTGGTAATGATGCACATTGCTGTAGACGTGGTGCAATACTTGGTTTCATGACTGAATTTATGGCACAATACCCATGTCCAGTAGGGCAACTTAGTCCGATTAAATTAGCAATATACTCTACATTAAAGACAAACATCGTTGCTTCATTATTTGCCTTTATTTGCATACAATGGTTCGGGTCAAAAACTTTTAATGAATAAATCATAGGACTTGAGTTTCCATTGCCGTGGGTCAAACCGTCCGTGAACAAAACCACGTATAATTTTCTATCATCCGGAGATCGTCCATCGCCTGACTTTGGTAAACGCGTAGATAGTTGTGACATGACTGTCCCAATATCGGTTCCAGAATCTGATTCTAAATCAATTCCACTCACAAAACTACGAACAACATCTACATTCGTATTTGGCGCAACACCCTGCCTTAATTGAGTCCCAAATGTATAAACCGAGATCGCCATACGATCGCCAATATACCCCTTATCCTCAAAAATACTGAGCATTTGCAGAACGGCGTCACGTACAACATCTATGCGAAAAACAATACCTTGGGCACGCCATTGTGCGATTTCATTATGACATGCAAAGGAACATCCTTTTAGCGCGCCCAACCGTACTTGATCCGCATTCGTAGAGGGCAAGCCCATTGACGCGGATGTGTCGACCACAATGTGTAATTCAATATAATTGACAATACCGTCTGCATAGTCAGCATTCGCTTCAATAGTATAATCAAGTGAGGATACGCCAAAAATACCAACCATTACTGTATCGTATTCTCCCTTAAAACTTAAGGCGCCGTGCGTTCCTTCATCGTCGCGCTTTAATTTTAACTTAAATTTACCTGGTAACTTAGACCCTTTCCCTACGCCTAGATTAGCTTTAAAAACTTGTCTGCCTACTTTCCTGCCCCGTTTCTTTGCAATCGCGAGGGTCGTACCTTTTTTCACTTCACTTTCGACATGCCGCACTGCGGCCAACACGCCCGCGTCAGCAGCATATTGCACATTCTTTCTTTGACCAGAAAAAGCATTATAATCTACAGCAGCACCAACGGCTGTCGTTAACGTCAAAAAACTAAGCGCGAACACAATGGCAAAATTGCCAGATTCGTTGCGTATATACGCGCGCATAATTTTAGGGATAGAAAAATTTAACATACCACATCACTCCACATTTTTATTATGTGAGGGCAGCTCTGCCTTAAGACAAAACCTTGCGTTAAATTCTTACGTTTTGGAACGCCTTCCCCACATTTGCCTTTTCTATAGCTTATAATGATTTAATTTTTCTTAAGTCACAGCTGGGGTCATTACATTCCCTCTACACCCTTTGGCGCCCCCACCTCACACCCTTTGGATTTTATTTCATTAAATTACGCGGCATTAAGTATATTTTCAAATTTTGTTGTTACCCACCACACTAATGTGGAGATTAAAATGAAAATACAAAGTCGAAAACAGTCTATGAAAAGCATATTTTTTATATCAACAATTCTTGCTGGCATGACAGCGCTTGCCGCTTGTGGTGGCAGTGATGGGCCAACATCACCTCCGCCGCCGCCGCCACCGCCGCCTGTGGCAACAGATTATTTTCCCGTGAAAAACTGTATCAACCTTAGTAATGCTATGGACGCGCCAGATGAAGGTGATTTTGGATATAGTATTCGCCAGCGCGATCTTGTGGCAATTTCGCAGGCTGGGTTTGATACAATTCGCCTTACCGTACGGTGGGATACACACGCCGGAACAAGTGCGCCCTATACAATCGACGCATCTTGGCTGAACCGCGTACAGGAAGTTGTCGATCAAGCGACCGCGCAAAATGTGGGGGTTATTATTGACTCGCACAATTGGTTCCCGATCGCCGAAGATATTCCAGCCAACCGCGAACAATTTCTTGCTATGTGGCGTCAAATCGCAACGCATTTTCAAAATGCGCCAAGCAATGTTTATTTTGAGCCTTATAATGAGCCAGAGAATGTTGGCCAAGTGGCAGCCCTGAATGCTTTATACATAGATCTTGTCGCGGCGATCCGCGAGACCAATGCGACACGGCCAATTATTTTTGGTGGCAATGAATACAGTACAATTGCCACATTGAACGATGTGGTGTGGCCAAATGATGATTATCTTGTTGCAACATTTCATGATTATGAACCGTTTAACTTTACCCATCAGGGCGCAACCTTCATTCCCTTCCCTCCGCCGCTTGGCACTACATGGGGCAGCGATACGGATATTAGCAATCTTGAGATGGTGTATAATGAAGCCGCCGCATTTAAAGCCGCCAATGATTATCCGCTTCTCGTAGGGGAATACGGGGCTATTTTACATATTGCGCTTGATGAACGTATAGCATGGATGAGTGCACGACGTGACAAAATGGCAGAAGAAGACATCGGTAGCTGTATTTGGAGCTTTGTCGGTGACTTCCCTCTCTATGACCTTGACAATGAGCGGTGGCATGACGGTGTCCTCGCCGCAGTTATTCGCGATTAATACACATCTGATTGGGAGAGAAAAATGGATAGAACCGTAAGAGCCTGTATTTTATTTATGAGTTTTGTCACGCTGGCGTGGGTGCTGTATTGGCTTCGTAATATTATGGCGCCATTTGCTTTGGCGATTTTCTTCTGGCTTATCATCGACGCCTTTGCGCGGTGGATGGACAGAAAGATGAGTTTTCTGCCCTATTTTGCAACACTTGCGATTGCGGTTGCGATTGTCGCGGCGAGCCTTGGCGGTATCATTGTCATTATAGCAGATACGGCGGTTGATGTTTCACATCAAGCCCCACAATATCAAGAACGTCTTGGCGAAATTCTAAATCCGTTATTTGAACGCTTTAGTGACGGCACATGGCATGGTTTCAATGAGAAGTTCAAATTGACCCAAAACATTCAGTCTTTGCTAGGTGGGTTTGCCAATTCTATTCAAGGTGTGGTATCCAGTTTTGCTTTCATTGCGATTTATGTGGCGTTTCTTTTTGCGGCGCAGAACTCATTCCCCAAAAAAATGGACGATCTTTTTCCAGATCCAACCAAACGCATACAGGCGGCCAAAGTTGGGGAACGCATTCGTGTCAGTATTGAGAAATATCTCGGTATTCAAACGCTGATGAGCCTGATTATGACGGCGCTTTCATTTGGTGTTATGAAATTCTTTGGGCTTGATAATGCGCTCTTCTGGGCGCTTGTGATTTTCATCTTAAATTACATTCCTGTTGTCGGTTCTGTATTGGCAGGCATTTTTCCAGCTATGTTTGCACTCGTGCAATTTGATAGTTTGTTGCCCGTTGGCATTATGGCGGCGTTATTATTTGTCGTGCAATTTGTTATTTCAAATACGGTTCAGCCAAAGATGATGGGCGATAGTATGAATTTAAGCGCGCTTGTTATCATCCTCTCTCTTGTGCTTTGGCAAGGATTATGGGGCGGTGTTGGTGCGTTTCTCTCTGCGCCTCTTACGGTCATTATGATGATTGTTTTGGCACAGTTTAAAACCACTCATTGGATTGCTGTTCTTTTGAGTGCCGACGGGGAACCCAATGAAAAAGAGACGGTCGCACAACCTTCCCTGTAAAAATACCAGACACAAAAAAGCCCTCAAAGAGAAATTCTTTGAGGGCTTTTTCATGATTTGAATGACCAATCGGATTAAACGACAGATTCTGATTTAAAGATTTCTTCGTCCAATTGATCTTCCCATTTGGCAACGGTACAGGCAACGGCGATATCACCCGAAACATTTGTGACAGTCCGCATCATATCTAGCAAACGGTCAAACGGGAAAATAAACGCGATAATCATGGTGGCTTGCGCGTCGGTAACCCCAATTGAAATCAAGACACTCGCCGCCAATAACAATCCCGCAGAAGGAATACCTGCCGCGCCGATTGACATAAGTGTCGCCATTACGGCCACCATGACATAATCTCCAAATCCCATTGGAATGCCAAAAGCTTGTGACGCAAACAGAGCAACAAGACCGAGATAGATCGCTGTTCCGTCCATATTAATGGTCGCACCCATTGGCAAGACTGAACCAGCGATAGATTTATCTACGCCCAAATTATGCTCTGCACATGAGATCGTCACTGGTAATGTCGCATTGCTTGACGCGGTTGAATAGGCAACACCCAACGCATCGGCAATGCCGTAAAAATAGCGCTTTACCGGTAGACGTAAAATGCCCTTAATAATCAGGCCGCCGTAAACAAGTATAATTTGAAGGAAACATGCGAGGTAGAGAGCGAAAGCCAGTTTACCAATGCTTGATAAAATCCCCAAACCATTCGTGCCCAGCACCCAAGCCATCAGCGCCATAACGCCATATGGCGCCAAATTCATTACCATCATCGTAATTTTCATCACAACTTCGGCAGCGGATTCAAAGAAATCCCCAAGTGGTTTGCCCTTTTCGCCGCTTAGCAGAATACCAACACCAAGAAGCACAGAGAAGAAAATGATTTGCAATACATTGCCTTCTGCAAAGGCTTGTACAGGGTTGCGCGGAATGATCGAGATGAATTTATCAGCGATACCTGCATTGGCCGCGCCTGCATTTTCAAGACTATTGGCGACACTCGCCATGCCTTTTTGTGCGCCCTCGGCAATGTTTTCAATGCCAATACCAGGTTGCACCAATGTGCCAATACCCAGTCCGAGCCATACTGCGAAAAAGGTGGTGAATAAATATAAACCGATTGTACGCGCACCGAGCGAGCCTAATCGTTTTGGATCACCCATTGCGATCACACCCGACACAAGTGTCGTGGCAATCAAAGGCACAACCAACATGCGGATCAAATTAACAAAGGCAGTGCCAAATGGATAAATCCAGTCTTGTGCAATTTTTTCGCCTTTCTCACCAAGGCCGTAATGAAGCCCGAGTCCAATAATTACACCCAGAAACAAACCGATAAAAACCCGTTTCCACAATGTCAAAGCACGCCAAGATTTTAGCATTTTATTCCCCAAATTTATTTTATTTATTCATCATATGTACGACGAGGCGTCTGGACTGGCAAGAGCTAGTATAAACAGGCTTAAGGTACACACACAAAAAACCCGCAATAAAGCCCCCTTTGGGAAACGAGGGCTTCATTTGGTTTATCTGGGCAGTTAGTGTTTATCTTTACTCATTAATTTATCTTCAAGGTAAGAATAAATCAGGGCGTAAGAATGCGCGGTTTCTTCAAGATTAGCCGCGCCTGCATGACCGCCATCTATGTTTTCATAATAGAGGAAATCATGGCCCATATCTTCGAGACGTTGCGCGATTTTTCGGGCATGGGCAGGATGCACACGGTCATCTTTGGTTGATGTATAAATATACATTTCTGGATATTTTACGTCTGGGCGTACATTATGATATGGCGACAAACTCCGCAAATATGCACCTTCGACCGCGTCGTCTGGATTGCCATATTCTCCCATCCAACTTGCACCCGCCAGTAATTTGTGAAAGCGCATCATATCAAGGAGCGGCACACCGCACACAATCGCGTTAAACAAATCTGGACGTTGGGTGAACATGACGCCCATTAGCAAACCACCATTAGAGCGACCATGAGCGCCAAGATGTTTTGGGCTTGTGACTTTGCGATCAATTAAATCTTCGGCGACTGCGATGAAATCATCATACACGATTTGGCGTTTTGTTTTCAAACCCGCCTGATGCCATTTCGGGCCGTACTCACCACCGCCGCGAATATTTGCCGACACATAGACACCGCCGCGCTCTAGCCATGCGCGGCCAATGGTGGCGCTATAGCTTGGGTTGATCGAGATTTCAAAACCGCCATAACCATACAGCAGTGTCGGATTTTTGCCGTCATGCTTCATGCCTTTTTTATGGACGATATAATATGGAATTTTTGTGCCATCTGTTGACACTGCGTGCAATTGCTCTGCCACCATAGATGTTGCGTCAAACCAGCTTGGTAAGGATTTAGCCACTTTTGATGTCATTGTCGATGTGTCCAAAGACCAGAGCGTATCAGGCGAGAGGAAGCTTTCTGTATTGATAAATGCTACGTCTTCTTTGCTATTGGTCGACCCAATAGACACATTACCATTTTCAGGGAAATCGAGCTTGGTTTTGCTCCATTTGCCATCCTTGAAATCAAAAGCATAGGCCGCGCCAGAAACGTCTTCATATATACTCATGAGTAGAGCTGATTTTGTCACGCCGCTACCGCCAAGCGATTGGCTCTCGGACGGGGTGAAGACTTCATGCAATGTATCGATTTTTCCGTCTGACATAAAATCAGCAATCGCAAATGAAAGCAGTGCGCCTGCTTTATATCCACGCCAGTCTTCTTGTAATGTCATTAATTGCTGACCTTTGAAATGCTCGCCAAGACTTGCTTTTTCAGGCATTGGCACTTGCACAGGTTTGAAAGCATTTTCGCCCGTTTGCGGAATCCAGAAATATTCTGTGGTGTAAAAAGTTTTGCTTTTGACAATCATGATTTCATCGACGCCGTCAGCATTTTCAATTGTACCAGCCCAAACGCCCATGTCAGTTTTTTCGCCGCGCAATAATTCACGTGCTTCTGACAATGGTGTGCCACGTGTCCAGAGCTTGACCACAAGTGGATAACCAGAACTACTCATGGTGCCTTCGCCGAAATCAACGCCGACAACAAGATGGTTTTTGTCGAGCCACGCCGCGCCGCCTTTTGATTCAGCAAGGACAAATCCGTCTTTGACAAAGCTTTTACTGGCCACATCAAACTCACGACGTTCGACCGCGTCTTTACCGCCGATAGACAGCGAAACCATGCAGTGATTATAATCAGGGGCGAGACATGAATTGCCTTTATAGACCCAGTTTTTACCTTCTGCTTTAGCCAAAGCGTCCATATCAAGGACAGTTTCCCATACAGGGTTTTCGCTTGCATAACTTTCAAGTGTCGTGGTGCGCCAAATCCCTTTGACGTGGTTTTTATCTTGCCAAAAATTATGTGCCAGACCTGCGCGGTAAGAAATATAGGCAATTTTTTCTGGAGAATTATAAATCTCTAAAAGCTCGGCTTTCATGTCTTTATACACATCGCCCTGCATTTTTGCGGCGGAGGCTGTGTTCCAGTCATTAACTTTCGCCAGAGCCGTTTCGCCCAATACCTCTTCGAGCCAAATATGGTCTGCGTCTGTTTGACCAGCAGTCGTATATGCCATTGGGGTATCCTTGTTTAATTGATATGCAGTTTTTACAGATGTCATGATTGCCTTGTCATCAAGCGTTTCGCTTGCTTGACACGCAGTAAGCGCCGCAACGCATAAGCCCATTAAAAGAAATTTTTTCATAATATGTCCCTCAATCTATCTTATATGTATTGAGGGCTATTCAATCGGAAAATATTGGGTGTAGCAAGGGAAGACTGTTCTAATTTTTGGACATTTCAGGCATATATTACCTGTAAAATATATTGAATTTCAGTCCGTAGGTTTCTCTATTTCGTAAATGGCTTCGGTAAGTAATTCCATTTTTCGGATCAATAGGGCCTGCGCGTCATACAAGCCTTGATTATAGTAATAGGCGCCCATTTCTTTTTCTAAAAAATCTAAAAGAAATTGCACCTCGAAACGACCAATATCTTGGTTCAGCTCCTCATTGAAATAGGTTTGAATTTTGGTGAGTAAAACTTTTTTGTTTTCGTCAGGTATATTGATCTGTGTCATTGCGTATTTCCCCATTGGCATTCGCAATATAAAGCCACATGTCGTTCTTGCCAATATGGTTCACACTGCTTATATCAGTTTTATGAAATTTTATATCATGAATGGAGCAGGTAATCGGTTTGGCGTGTTTGATGCACGCGACGACGCTGATTTTGTCATGCACGAAACTCTCGCGGTTTCTACGAGTGCAAAAAATGGGCCTATGGGCGCATTGGGTGCTGACCAAATTATCGTGATGCGTAAACCTAAAAACCCAGACGCCGATATATTTATGGAAATCTGGAACGCGCAAGGGTTCGAGGTTGATGCGTGTGGCAATGCTTCGCGGTGTATTCCGTGGTTGATTATGGTTGAGCAAGGCCAAGATAAAATCGTTCTCGAAACAAATGCAGGCCTCCTTTACACCGAACGTAAAGGCGAGACCCAAATCAGTGTTGATATGGGTAAGCCACGCCTTGAATGGGACGAAATTCCACTAGACGAATATATGGACACCCATATTGTCGATGTAAAAGTTGGCCCGATTGACGACCCTGTTCTTTGCAATCCTGGTGCAGTCAGCATGGGCAACCCACATTGCGTGTTCTTTGTCGATGATGTTGACGCGACTGCGGTGGATAAAATTGGCCCTATGATTGAATTTCACCCTTTATTTCCCCAACAAGTCAATGTTGGCTTTGCGGAAATTCGCAATGCGGCAAATGGTGAAGCAGAAATTCGTCTGCGTGTTTGGGAGCGCGGCGCTGGCCTCACCCAAGCTTGTGGTACGGGCGCATGTGCGGCTCTTGTCGCGGCGCACCGTCAAAAACGTATTGGGCGATCTGCCAATGTTATTATGGACGGCGGTGTCTTGCACATTGAATGGCGTGAGAGCGATGATCATGTGATTAAGACAGGGCCTGTCGCCTTTGAGTCCGAGCTTGTCTATAATAATGGGCGTTTTAGCGCTTAGTTTAATTTACAAATCAAGTTCAGGATGTGCGCCGCCGAGTGAAGCTTCTCTTGGAAGATGACATGTCACATGTGTACCCATGCCCTCTTCTGATTCCAACTCGACCCAACCCCCATGTTGCGCGACAAAACGCTCGACCAAAGCAAGGCCAAGACCTGTACCGCCGCGTGTTGATTTAAAGCTTTCAAACACTTGTGGTTGGCGTTCGGCCGGAATGCCAATACCGTCATCTTTCACCCAAATACGAATGCCAGAACCATCACCCGACGCATCTTTTGACGCGCCAATTTCAATATTACCGCCTGGCTTGGTAAAACGTATCGCGTTGGAAATAAGGTTTTGCACGATTTGTTTAATTCGTTTTTCATCAGCGCGGATAATGCCAATATCTGTTGGGCATTCCAAAACAACTTTGATCTGTGTATCTTCAACTTTTGTGACCACATAATCCAATGCATTTTCCAACAGATAATAAATCTCGACATCACCAAGATCTAAATCAACCGCGTCTGCCTCTACCGCCGCAATGTCGAGAATATCATTAAAGGTTTTTGCCAATTCCTCGGACGCGGTTTGAATGGCAAAAATATATTCACTTTGCTTGTCGGTTAACTCTCCCGCGACACCACTTTGTAAAAATTCTGCATAACCTGAAATCGTGGTTAGGGGCGTGCGTAATTGATAACTGACATGGCCGACAAATTCCGTTTTCAAACGGTCTGCGGCTTCCAGAGCTTCGGCCCGTTCACGGTATGCATCTTCGGTGCGGCGTGACCTTGTAATGTCGTCCCATGCAATTAATGTCGCGCCGTCAGGAAGTGGCTTGCTCAGGAAAGTAAGAATCGTGTCATCTGATCTGCGAATTTCACCGTTCACATGGCGGCGTGCTTCTGGACTTGGGTCTGTGGTTCTTGCCACCATTTCAGACCAGAAAGCGCGGTCATGATAAAGTTTGAGATGTAGACCTGTAAGTTCGCGAAATAATGGCTCATCCTTAAGTGCATTGCTTGGCAAGCTCCACATGGTTTCATACGCTGCATTGTGTATTTTAAGACGCCCATCAGGGCCAAATACGGCGACACCTTCGGTCAATTTATCGAGCGTCGCTTTTTGCACATTAATCAATGTGCCAAGGCGTGAGCGCATCGTCATCTGATCTGTCATATCGCCAAATAATAATGACAAGCCACCTTCTGGATCGCGCATACGCACAAGACGAATTTCACGACCATCTGGCAAGCTCCACAACTCGTCCGTCATTTCATCTGGCCAGTCTGTATAAAAAGAAAGTTCCGCACGCTTCCAGTCGCGGTAATCGGGCTGTTCTGGCAAGCGGCGTTTTTCACGCATATGGTCGAGCCATTCCCCGTGGCTCGGTCTGAGCTTGAACCAATTTTCGTCTAATCCGAACATGGTCGCAAATGCCGTATTATGAAAATTCATTCTTTGGTCAACACCAAAAATAACCACCGCTTCACCCATATTATTCAATGTCTCGTCATGGGCGCGTATATGATTTGTCAAAGCTGTACGTAATTGTGACGCCTCGGAGGCATCAACGACGATACCCGCAATCCCACCAGAAACGGGAAACATGGTCAATGTCGAGGGTTTAACCTTGCCATTGACAATCAAAGGACGTGCTTCCTTAACCACTATATTTTCGTTCATTGCTTTATGGGCTTGTGCCACACATTTATTATCTAACTGAATTTGGTCTGCCAATACAGTCTGCACGTTATCGACGCCTACATAATCGCAATAGGCTTTATTTGCCCAAACAATACGGCCTGTGCCGCTCATCCGCCAAAGAGGAAAAGGTGCCTTGCCCATGATTTCAACAAATGCAACAGGGTCGGTGAGCGCAATGAGTTTTTCTTTTTCAAATTTCGTAATAGCGTCTTTTTCATCGCGTCCACGAATACTTGCATCTTCGAGCCAGACAACGACTTGCGCGCCTGCGACATTACCGTCGACCTCGATCAGCTTACCCCCCGCAAGGGTAATAGAGGTCGAGAACCCTTCGCCGTTCTCGCGCAAGGCGCTAATCAATTGTCGTAATGTGCGGTCAGAACCGTCTTGGGAAAGTGTGTTAAAGTCGGCAATGCCGTCTAGTAACCGCCTTGCAAATTCTTTGGGTTTACCCGGTTCTGCGAATCGCACTAATGATGCCAGAGCCGCGGCAGAGCCATATACAATTGGGTCGCCCCAATTCAGATCAGGGTCTGGTACTTTTTGTTCCCATACAAGTATCAATCCGGGATAAGCGCCAAAAACGGCTTCTGCGCGGCCTAATTGATGGTCAAGGTCTTGGGCTTTTTTGCGCCATTTATCGGCAGCGCTACGTTTGCTCGCGCTGAGGCGCATCGTGCTAAACGCAACCACAACTGCAAAGACAACCGCGCCTACGGTTACCCATAATGATAAATCATTGATTGTATCTGCGTTCAAAACTTTGCTCTCAAAACTTTACGGACTTCTAAAATTATAAAAGCCGTTTCCCCACTGCATAACGAATCATACAAGGCTCAGTCGCACTTGGCTAGGAAAGTCTTTTTGCCATTTCTGTTCGTGCTTACCCGCCTAAGCTTACCTTGCCAAATTTATAGCGTAGTAAAACACGGCATGATTTCAATTCTCCACCTTGTGGGGGGTGAAAACGCCATGCGCGTGCGGCCTTTAGAGCATTACTGCCAAATAAGCGGTCGGGTAAAGCCCGTTCAATGTCTACATTTGTAGGTACGCCGCTTGCATCAATATCAAGGCGTAAAATTACCCAACCTTGCCGCCCGCTTTTAAACGCCCTTTTGGGATATGTGGGCAAAGTAAATGATTTTGCCGCCAGTTTTTCGCCGCCTATACAATCATTTTTATCAGCATAACCTTTCACCCAAGGATCGGGCGGATAATCGGATTTTGGGTAAAATATAGTTTTACTGGCACAGCCTGTTAATAACATAAACGCAAGAGCAAGAATGGGAACACATGATTTTACTTTCATTCTTTTTCTCCAAATCTATCTTTCACTAATGTAGATAATGCCTCAAGCGCCATTTCCGCTTCTGGCCCACTTGCACAAATACAGATATCTTCACCACAGGCTGAACCGAGTAAAAGAAGCTCCATAATCGAGTCGCCTTCAACCGTTTCACGGCAAACATCATTTATGCTCGTGACTTCGATGTTGGCGTTAAAGCTTTGTGCGAGTGTAGCAAATTTTGATGCGGCGCGTGCATGTAAACCGCGAACATTGCAGAGTGTTACGCGTTTTTGTAATGGTGTGTTTTCACATGTGTCATTGCATGTAGCCGCCGCGTCGCCAGATAGAGTATCTTTTTGCGGATCGGGCATAACCGTCTCTAGCTTTCGTCGCCAGCAATAATTTCGGAAGCAATGGCGATATAGCGTCGCCCTGCCGCTTTCGCAGTTTGTGCCGCCTCATCAAGGGTTTCTTTTTTACGCGCTTGAGAAAGCTTGATCAACATAGGTAGATTTACACCAGCAATCACTTCCACCTCGCCGTCTTTTAACAAAGCAATTGAAAGGTTGGAAGGTGTGCCGCCAAACATATCAGTCAAGAGCAAGACACCTGTGCCACTACCAGCTTGCGCGACAGCTTCACGAATTTCTTGCGCGGCCTTTTCGAGATCGTCATCTGCACCAATGCAGACGGTTTGCATTTGTGCCATTGGCCCAACCACATGTTCGGTCGCTTTTCGCAATTCTATTGCTAATGCACCATGGGTAACAACTACTAGTCCAATCAATTGACAGCCCTTCGTAAAACTAGGGGTTACTTAAACAAAAATTGAGCACATTGGGAAGCTTTATTTGTAATGAATAGCGAATATTTCATGTACATATTTTTAAGTTTACATATGTTTTATGTTTTCGTTTTTAACATTTTTTTCTTTTGTCCCTTTTTCATACGCTTTTCAATTTGTAATGGTATGCGGACGATAAAACGGGCTCCTATAATCTTATCTTCACCATCCAATCGGTTCACAGCGGATACTGTACCATAATGGGCATCCATAATTTGGCGACAAATTGCAAGCCCTAGCCCTGAATGATTGCCAAATACTGCGCCCTTGGGACGTTGGGTGTAAAATCGTTCAAAGATTGTTTTCAAACTTTCCGTCGGAATGCCCGGGCCATCATCATCAACATATATTAAAGCCATGCCTTCATCATTATTTACCCCTTGCTTCAGAGATAAACGCACGCTTGAGCGTGAAGTTTTTACAGAGGTATTGTCTCTTTTTTCTTTCGGCGAAAATGTTATGGCATTATCAATCAAATTTCTCAAAACCTGCCCAAATGAATTTTCCAGCGCACGCACAATTATGAGGTTATTCTGTTCGTTTTCTGCGTCTGAAAGTTTAGGGTTTTGAGGGCGCATAAGGGCATGATCTTGTTCTTCATAACGTATTTCAACGCCTGTTTCCCGTGTCGTTTGCGTATAAAAATCGGCCATGTTTTTCAAGAAAACACTAAGGTCTAGCGGCAATGCTTCTTCACGCGCGAGGGCCGCGTCCATGCGAGACGCTTTGGAAATATCTGTAACCAACCTATCCATACGGGCAACATCACTTTGGATAATGTCTATCATCTTTGCCCGCTGTTCTTTGGTTTTTGCAATCTTGAGCGTGTCACTCGCCGACCGTAAAGACGTAAGGGGGTTTTTAATTTCATGTGCAACATCAGCAGCAAAGTTTGCAATATCGTCAATACGATTATGCATGCCTTCCGTCATGTCCCGTAAAGCAATAGAGAGGTCCCCTATTTCATCCCTACGCGCTGATAAATCTGGAATCGTTGCACCTTTGTGTGTTGAACTTAAGACCTCGTCCGTTGCACGGGCGAGTTTACGTATAGGCAATGCAATAAACATTGTCAGCGCAAATGAAGACAAAATCGACGCAATAATTGCAATAAGAATTATAGGGGTCAGGCTGTTTCTTTGGCTCGCCAATATGGCATCAACATCACGTGTCTCAAAAACAACAACACCCAGAACCTCTTGCACACGCTTAACCGGAAGGGCCACAGTTACGATTAATGCATCCCCTTCATATTGTTCACCAGATATTCCGTTACCACGCAAAGCCAAGCGGATATCTTTTTGTAAATTTCGCTGAAGTTCTTGCCTATGTTTTTTATATACTGGCAAGTTATTTATTTTTATATCAATCCACGATTGCAGTTTCGCCCACCATTGATTGCCATGATGTTCCCTACGACTTCCAAGTTGACCAATGGGTGTTACAGGGCCCAAAACTGACACTTCTATACTTGCGTCCAACAAGGCACTATCGGAAATTAATTTAGCATTTTTATCATAGACACGCACTCGTGCTTTGGTTGGCAAATCTATGCGACGGATAATTGCATTTACTGCATCTTCATCCAAAACAGGAACCCCATCAATACCCGTCGCCTGATCGCCGAGGATATTTGTGATTAAGCGTGTCTGGGATGTCAGATTATCAACTTTTGCATGGATCAGCTCACGACTAAACTGATTAAGTGCCAGCGCACCTACGATCAAGATGATCAACCCGCATAAATTGGCTAAAAAAATCATACGCGTCAGCGTCGAAAAGAAGAGAAATCTTCGCGTGTTTTTGCGGCGTTCGCGCCTTATGCCAAACTTATTTTTCATTCCCCGGTTCACTCACACTCCGATCACACTCCAGTCACACGGTCGCTCAACCGCGCTATACATGGGTAGTGTGTCAGATTGTTTCACTGAACAGGCAAAAGTGGTGAAGGAATATTTGTCATATTTCAATCCGCTTTTAACGCACTCAGGAGACAAGACGGCGCACTACGCTTCTTTGTATTTGTAGCCTATGCCATAAAGTGTTTCAATTCCGTCAAATTCTTTGTCGTATTTGCGAAATTTTTTACGCAGACGCTTTATGTGAGAATCAATTGTGCGGTCATCAACATAGACTTGATCATCATAAGCAATGTCCATTAAATTATCACGGCTTTTTACATAACCAGGACGAAGGGCGAGGGCGTGCAATATTAGAAACTCCGTTACGGTCAAACGCACAGGCTCCCCCTTCCATGAACAGGCATGGCGATTTGGGTCGAGAATAAGTTGGCCACGGGTGATCACGGCGTCATCACCCTCTTGCGGTGTTGGTGTTGCCTCACCAGCACTTAATTTAGAGCGGCGCAATACGGCTTTAATCCGTTCGCCGAGCAGGCGTTGAGAAAAAGGTTTGGTAATATAATCATCCGCGCCCATGTTAAAGCCAATGGCTTCATCAAACTCGTCATCTTTTGAGGTTAGGAAAATCACAGGCATGTTTGAGCTTTGGCGTAAACGCCGCAGAAGTTCCAAACCGTCCATACGCGGCATTTTCACATCAAAGACACCTAAATCTACGGGAGATTTACTCAAGGCTTCCAACGCACTCGCGCCGTCATGATAGGTTTGTACCGTGAAGCCCAAATCCTCTAAAAAAATTGAAACTGATGTCAAAATGTTTTCGTCATCATCAACAAGTGCAATCGTCGCCATAATACTCTCCTATTTCCCTCACACGAGCCTAGCTTTGTGGCACACTGTGTTCAACCCTGAAATATTTATGTCTCAATTGTGGCAAGGTTTTGACACATATTTGTCCATTTGGGGGCATTCCCATATATTTCTAGTCTCGCGGCCTATTTTCATCGTTTTTTCGTGTATGGTTTTGAAAAAAACACTTTAGGGACAAAATGAAACTTACACGTGATATTTTTATATGGGCAGCGCCAATACTTGCCGTAGTGTTTACGCTAGGCCTCAAAAGCATTGGCTTGGCTAGCCCCGCAGCCATTACAGCTGGCATTACCTTGCTCACCGTCATTTGGTGGATCAGCGAAGCCATTCCCATCGCAGCGGCATCACTTGTCCCTTTCGCGCTTTTGCCTGTATTTGGAATTGTAGACCATAAGACAATTGCCTCTGCCCTCGGCAGTCATGTCATTTTATTATTGATGGGCGCGTTCATGCTGGCCAAAGCCTTAGAAAAAAGCGGCGCGCATGAACGCCTTGCCCTTTATATGTTGCGCGCGGTTGGCGTATCTAGCGGACGACGCCTTGTTTTTGGATTTATGTTAGCCGCCGGCTTTCTCAGCATGTGGATTTCCAATACAGCGACCACTTTGATTATGCTGCCGATTGCACTGGCTATTTTGTCAGATATTGACAATCCCAAACTTCGCCTCGCCTTGATTTTAGGCATTGCCTATGCCTCTAGTGTTGGCGGGATTGGCACGCCAATCGGCACACCGCCTAATGTTATTTTCATGGCTATTTACGAGCAACAAACAGGCAAAGAATATAATTTTTTACAGTGGATGAAGGTCGGTGTGCCTGTTGTCATCTTGTCTCTTCCTGTCATGGCGTTTTGGCTGACGCGGCATGTAAAACTTGAATCCGACATTCAACTCCCTCTGCCCGGTATTTGGCGCATTGAAGAGCGGCGCACTCTTTTTGTCTTTGGGCTGACGGCACTCGCATGGATTACACGCAAAGCGCCTTATGGAGGATGGAGCGGTGCACTCGATATGCCATTGGTTGGCGATAGTACAATTGCCCTCTTTGCCGTCGTTGTTATGTTTCTTGTTCCTAATGGCAAAACCGACATTGTAAGTGACCGCAAAGAACGCCTGCTTGATTGGGAAACCGCGCGCAGTATTCCTTGGGGTCTTTTGCTGTTATTTGCAGGCGGCATTGCTATGGCCAAAGGGTTTACGGCGTCTGGGCTATCAGACATGTTAGGGGATTGGTTATCTTCCCTCGCAAGTCTCCCTTTGATTTTAATGATATTGACCATTTGCTTGGTCGTGACATATTTAACAGAGATTACCTCCAACACGGCGACCGCAACATTGCTTATGCCTATATTAGCGGCGGCGGGCGTTGCAACGGGTCTTGACCCTGCATTATTTATGATACCTGCTGCCATGGCCGCGTCCTGTGCATTTATGCTACCCGTTGCCACTGCACCAAACGCCATTGCCTATGGTCTAGGCGGAATTACTATTCGCGATATGGTCAAAGAAGGTGCAATCCTTAGCCTCTTTGTTTCCGTCATTATTGGCGGTGTATGCTATATTTTATTAGCTTAAGGCTTTAACTTCTTGAAATTAATATTGTAAAGTGGCCATATATGGCCATTTCTTTACATAGTTTACGATTTATTTACCACTCACTTATACTTTTTCACGTGTGTGGAGTCGATTAACAATATAGAGTTCAATATGTCCGGGAATAAACTTGGTTTCGGTCAACGCACCATCAAGAAACCAACACCAAATATGCCTGTGAGTAGACTAAGCTCTACACCAAAATGCTATTTACAACGCAGACTAGAGCCTATGCGCATGACGCAGTTTAAACCTGTGCGCCTGATTTACAATAATGGCTATAGTTCTTTGGATGCTATTTTACGAAATTTATCCGAAAATGGTGCAAGAATTGAAACGCCAGATGCTGTGCATTTGCCAGGTAAGTTTATCATGAAAACCACAGATGGTCGCCTTGAAAAAACATGCACGCGCGTATGGCGTGATCAAAACTTCATCGGCGTGAAGTTTACACCTTAATTTCATACATATAATAACAAAGTTATCGGGGCACATGATGACAAACTTATCATTGATAGTATCGGCTCTTTAACCCTTTTGTGTTATCCAAGCTTTAGTGGGTCCAATAATATAAGAGTATAACATGACAATAAAAAACACAGGCTTTGGCCGTAGGCAACCAGCACCAATCGTATCAAATGTGCCAATAGCTCTGCCAAAAACCTATATCGAAAACCGTAAGCCAGACATACGCGCAAGCCAGTTTAAAAAAGTGAAGCTTATTTTCAATAACGGGTATTGTACATTCGACGCCATTCTTCGCGAATTATCAGACCATGGTGCAAAAATAGAAAGCCCAGACGCGTTGAATGTCCCCGATACCTTTACCCTGCATATATTACAAAGCGGGATTCAAAAAACATGTTATCTGATCTGGCGTGACAATCATTTTATTGGTGTAAGTTTTAAGCCCTTTCACTAGACACATTCCCTTATTACTAATTCCTTAGTTGACAAAGTTTGCTGGGCTGTTTACACGCAAATTCCATCAACTAAGGAATTAGTACTATGGCGAGACCTAAAGCAGATAATTTGACCAAAGCCGAACAGCGCATTATGCAAGTTTTGTGGGATAAGGGCGAAGCCACTGTACGCGAGATCACCGATGTTTTAGCGCAAGATCATAATCTTGCCTATACGACGATTCTGACAACAACACGTATTTTGGCCGATAAATCCTATGTGGCATTTTACAAACAAGGGCGCACCCATGTGTTCCGCCCCCTCGTGACAAAATCTACGGCGCGCACAAATGCACTCACAAGTTTGATGGGAAATATGTTTGAAGGCTCGCCGCAGCTCTTGGCGCAGCATCTTGTCAAAGACGGAAATTTTTCTAAAGACGACATTGCCGCCCTTCGTAAATTATTAGAGGAGGGTGAATAATGCCCCCCGAAACACTTCTCACTTTTCTCGCCAGTAATTTAATTTGGCAAACCACATTGATAAGCGTCTGCGTATTTTTAGCGCTTAAATTTTTACCACGTACACATGTTCATTTGCGTTACCGTATTGCGCTTGGTGGGTTATTTGGCTGTTTGATTTTATGCGCGGCTCCTTTTGCACCGTCCCTTGCCCAAAATATATCTGTCGGTATTCGCTCTGAAACCGTCAATACGTCGATGCAGGTAAACCTTGTTGAGGGCAGCGTGCATTACACAAATCATGAAGGCGAAATACTGGCGCAACCACCTGTCGCGCAAAGCAAAAACACTTTGCTTTATCTCCGAAATACCGCGCCCACAGTTTTGGCAATCATATGGATGCTCGGGACACTATTCATGCTTGTGCGTATTTTTTTGGCGGCCTTGCGTGCCAATGCGTTGGCAAAGTCTGCGAGGATTATCACAATTCCTTCACAACACAGTCTTTCGCGTCGCGTTACAATTGCTCAAAGCTCACCTATAATGTCACCGCTTGTTCTTGGGTTTTTGCGTCCCGTTATTCTCGTTCCGCAAAACTTTGATCTTGATCTGAACAAGGCAGAAACCCGCACCGTTCTCGAACATGAAATCGCGCATATTCACCGCAATGACATATGGACAAATCTGGCACAGCGTATTGTACTTGCCCTTTTATGGTGGTGTGCGCCCCTGTATTGGATCAATACCCAGATCGGCATTGAACGTGAAAAATTATGCGACGATATCGCCGCGCAAAAAACAGGCAAAGGCAAAGCCCTTGCCCGCGCCCTTGTTGATCTGGCCGAAAACCATATCAATGCCTCTCTTTCTCCTTCTGCACGGATAGCGCCCAT
Organism: Robiginitomaculum sp.; assembly: GCA_002733905.1. Lineage (GTDB taxonomy): Bacteria > Pseudomonadota > Alphaproteobacteria > Caulobacterales > Maricaulaceae > Robiginitomaculum_A. The sequence goes on from NVXK01000005.1 coordinate 45,251, forward strand.
TGCCCCAATTGTGATGTGTTTTCACCCCCATGCGAGCCAACTCGCAGAGCGCGTACAGCGCCTTTATAAAGGATCCCCCATGACCAAAATTTCTCTGCGCCTACTTGTTACCACATCTCTTATTGTACCCCTTGCTTTCGCCAGCCTTGTGATTGTTACGCCGCGTGCCTTTGCCCATAATCCACAAACGCATTCTATGACGCAAGCACGCCTACTTTATCGCGCTGCCAGTAGTGGCGACATTGCCTCGGTCAAACAATTGATCGCGCAAGGTGTTGATGTCAATATTGTACAAATCAGAGACGGCTCGCCATTGATTGCGGCTGTACGAAATGATGATTACGACATGACCCAATTCCTCCTCTCCTCTGGCGCAAATGTAAATTTGCCAAGCCGTGGAGACGGTAACCCACTGATCATGGCGGCTAAGCATGGCAATATGAAAATCGCGAAATTATTAATCGCGCATGACGCAGACGTGAATGCTATTGTCAAGCGCGACGAAACACCTTTGATAAATGCTGCGCGTAATGGCCATTTAGACATGGTGAAATACCTCGTCGCCCAAGGCGCGGACGTTAGCCTTGGCGCATGGGAAGACCATCATAACGGCGCACGAGAATGGCGCACACCCTTCGGTGAAGCGACTAAACACGGCAAAACGAAAGTGGCAGAATACCTGAAATCAAAAGGCGCTAGCGAAGCAGATGGCACACCAAAACTAATTACATATCACCCTGCCCCGTCACACAATATCGTCAAAGGCCGCACATCGTCTCGGTTTGGATATGTGCGAAAGCTTGATAACAAAGTCCACCAAGGCATTGATATTGCCAACTCACGCGGCACGCCCATTTACGCGCCTGCCAATGGCCGTATCATCATAGCGACAGACACATACCCAAAACGTAGCAAGCTTGGTAAAACTCTGGTTCTTGAAACTGAGGACGGGGTGCAAACGCTTTTCGCCCATCTTGATGATTACACCGTGCAGACACATGCAATCGTCAAAGCCGGCGACCTCATCGCTCATATGGGAAATACAGGCGTCACCACTGGCCCCCACGTCCACATCGAAACCCGCATAGAAGGCAAATTATTTGACCCGACTACGGTTTGGGCAGTGTTGAAATAAACCAAACAACTACACGATTTATGAACCCCGTATCAGCAATGGTGTGGGGTTTTTTATTGCCAACTCAACCCTAGACAAACACACAAGTCTAAGTTTAATGTTTTACTGATTCTACATATCGGGTAAACATTAATGGCTAAACACACACAAGATGACATTGAAAGTGTTGCCGACGCTATGCGTCGTGCAAAAAAAGATCCAAGCACAGATTTTGCCTTCATTACTGGCGCAGGCTGTTCTCTGTCTGCAGGCATCCCATTAGCGTCTACACTCGCCAAAGAAATTCAGAAAAAACATGCTTTTCAATGCAGAAAGCTCTCGGGCAAAGATAAAGAAAATTATGGCAAATGCATGGCCAATATTGATAAAAAAGAGAGGATAGCAATTCTTGCCCCCTATCTAAAAAATGCAAAGGTTAATTGGGCGCATATTGCCATCGCCTCTATGCTAGAAGCAGGGTATATTGATCGCATTCTTACCTTTAACTTTGATTCAGTTTTGGCACGCGCCTGTGGAATGGTTGGCCAATACCCAGCGGTGTATGATTACGGTAGCGCGGCATCTAGCTCAACAGATCATATTGTGAACCCTGCCATCATTCATTTACACGGCCAAGGGCATGGACACACACTTTTAAACACAGGGCGTGAAACAGAACAGCATGTAAAAAATTTACGGTCATTATTACAAGATACATTTGATACCCATAAGATATTAATTGTCGGGTATAGCGGTCAATCTGATGCCGCTTTCGAGGAAATGAACACTATCTATAATGATCGAAACCAACTTTTCTGGGCTGGGTTTGAAGAAAAGCTGCCTCACCATATAACAAGTCTTTTAAGCGAGAGTGATATTGCCAATTACATTGCCAATGCCGATGCAGATTTTTTCCTTATGGATCTCGCCCGAGAACTTGGATGTTTTCCACCCGTACTTATGAAAAACCCATATGAGCATTTATTAAAAGAATTAAAACCGCTGGCAGAGTTTCCTTTTTCTAACGATAATAAAATTGATTACGCACAAGACATACGTGTGCAATTAGAACAGGATAAAACAAAATGGGCAAAAAAAGGGCCGTCTTATGTGTCTTTACTCGCCGAAGGCGCTTATCAAAAAATCATAGATCATAGCAAAACACGCAACACAATACCCAAAAAAGACAAATCCCTTGTCGCATGGGCATATGAACAACAAGCCATAGCATTGAATCAACAAGCGTTCCGTGAAAGCAAATCAAACTTATTCATACAAGCGCGTGAAAAAAGAGAATTGGCCCTAAACCTCAATCCAAACTTTCATGAATCCCTATACAATTGGGGGGTTGCTCTTGCTCAACAAGCCCAAAATACTGAACAGATAATAGAGAAAATAAAACTCTACAAACAAGCAACAGAAAAATATAAACAGGCAATCAAGATAAAACCTGACTATTATAAAGCCCTATATAACTGGGGGAGTGCTCTTGCTGATCAAGCCCGAAACACTGAACAGAAAATAGAAAAAATAAAACTCTACAAACAAGCAACAGAAAAATACAAACAAGCAATCAAAATAAAACCTAACGATCAGAATGCCCTATATAATTGGGGGAACGCTCTTGCTGATCAAGCCCGAAACACTGAACAGAAAATAGAAAAAATAAAACTCTACAAACAAGCAACAGAGAAATATAAACAAGTAATCAATATAAAACCTGACTATCAGAATGCCCTATACAATTGGGGGAATAGTTTATTTGAGTTATATCGAATTAATGGTGACAAAAACACTTTGATAAAAGCCAAAACAATTTCAATGAAATTACAAGCTTTAAAACCTGAAGAAGTTTATAGCTTAGCATGTGCCCATGCTCTATTAGGCGAAATGTCAGAATGTCAAAAATGTTTGGAAACCTGTAAGGTTCACGGAACATTGCCTGATGCGGCCCATCTCGCCAGTGACCCAGATCTTGAATCGGTGTGGGGTGAGGATTGGTTTAAGGCGTTGTTGGTTGAATAAGGTGTGTTGCCTTTAACTTAGCGTTCTACCCACTGCCTTTGCCCAATCCGCTAGCAAACCATCGCGTATTTCCCCGTCCATATTTGGCGTGAATGTTTTATCAGGATTTGAGGGGGCGGTGTAGGGGGACATGGATTTGTAGAGGCCTGATTTATAGCCTGCGAGGAGGGCGGCTCCGAGGGCGGTGGTTTCCATATTGCTGGGGCGGGTGACATTAATGTTTAAAATATCTGCGAGGAATTGCATGGTCCAATCATTGGCCGCCATACCGCCGTCGACGTTTAAATCGGTCAGTGATGTGCCGTCTTCTTTCATTGCGTTTAGCAGATCATTGGTTTGGTAACAGACACTTTCGAGGGCGGCGCGGACAAAATCATTTGGGCCCGTGGCGCGGGTAATGCCGTAAATCGCGCCGCGTGCGTTCGGGTCCCAATAGGGTGCGCCCAACCCCGTAAAGGCCGGTACCATATACAAGCCGTTATTACTGCTGAGGCTTTCGGCCATCGCCTGCGTTTCTTGAGCGGATTTGATTATGCCCAGACCATCGCGCAACCATTGCACCGCCGCCCCTGCGACAAAGATCGAGCCTTCAAGGGCGTAATGAATTTCACCGTCAAGGCCGTAAGCAATCGTGGTCAGCAATCGGTTCTTGGATTTAATCTTTGTCGTGCCTGTATTGAGGAGCACGAAACAGCCTGTGCCATATGTGCTTTTGATATCGCCAGTTTCAAAACAGCCTTGGCCGATTGCGGCCGCCTGTTGATCGCCTGCTACGCCCAGAATTGGTAGGGCAACGCCGAACACAGATGCATCAGTCACCGCAAATTCTGCGGCGCAGTCTTTGACCTCTGGCAAAATGGATTTGGGAATCCGAAACAGCGCCAGCAATTCATCATCCCACTGCCCCGTGACAATATTAAACACACAGGTACGACTTGCATTCGTGACATCGGTAACATGAGCTGTGCCGCCCGAAAGCCGCCAGATCAGAAAGGTATCAATCGTACCAAAAGCAAGCTCGCCTGCTTCGGCGCGTGCACGTGCGCCCTCGACATGATCCAAAATCCACGCAATTTTTGTGGCCGAAAAATAGGGGTCTAGCAGAAGACCCGTTTTGTCTATGATTTGATCTTCATGGCCTTGGGCGCGTAGCTCTGCACATATATCTGCCGTGCGGCGATCTTGCCATACGATTGCATTATAGAGTGGCTTGCCCGTGGCACGGTCCCAAATGATACAGGTCTCGCGTTGATTGGTAATGCCAATTGCCTGAATATCGCCGTCCATATTCTTGACCAGCGCGACCGCTTTTTTAGCCGTGGTTAAAACGCTGTCCCAAATGGTTTCTGGGTCATGCTCGACCCATCCATCATTGGGGTAGATTTGCGGAAATTCTTGTTGCGCGGTGAACACTGGCAGGGCTTGATTGTCATAGAGGACAGACCGACTGGAAGTGGTACCTTGATCTATAGATAAAATGTAATTCATGTCCAATTTCCGATATGCAAAACCATGCGCGTCCGCTAGACTCGCTATTTGTGGAGACTCTAGCTATGCATGATCAAAAAGACAATGAAATCGTAGACCTTTTGGTCGTTGGCGGGGGCATTAATGGCACGGGTATTGCCCGTGACGCGGCAGGACGTGGGCTGTCAGTTATCTTGTGTGAAAAAAACGATCTCGCCAGTGGTACATCGTCCAAAAGTTCGAAACTTATTCACGGCGGTCTTCGCTATCTTGAATATGCAGAATTTCGTTTGGTCAGGGAAGCATTGATCGAGCGCGAAGTTTTATTACGCGCCGCGCCGCATTTGGTTTCACCCTTGCGGATTGTCTTGCCCCATCACAAGGGCTTGCGTCCAAAATGGATGCTACGGTTTGGCCTTTTCCTTTATGATCATTTGGGAGGGCGTAAATTATTGCCGAGCACGAGCGTCGCAAATCTTCGCACTGGCGAGAGCAAAGATGTCTTGAAGCCTGAGTTTACAACAGGGTTTGTATTTTCAGATTGTCGCGTTGATGATGCACGCCTTGTCGTCGCGAATGCACTGGACGCGCAAGAACGCGGCGCGGAAATCCTGACGCGGACGAAATGTTCGGCGCTAAAACAAAATGGTGACTATTGGGAAGCGACCCTTTCGACACATGGTGAAGGCAGTAACACAAAAGCGAAACCCCGTATTGTCAAAGCCAAATGTATTATCAATGCCTCTGGGATTCGCGTTGATGAATTGGTCGAGGTCGCGCTTGGCCGTGAACATGAAAACCATTTACGTCTGGTCAAGGGGAGTCATATTGTGACCAAACGCCTGTATGAAGGGCGGCAGCTTTATATGTTCCAAAACCCTGATGGGCGGATTATTTTTGCCATTCCTTATGAGCAAAAATACACTTTGATTGGGACAACCGATGCGCCATATGAGATGTCTGATGGTGCTATTGAAATTTCGCCAGAGGAAACCGATTATCTTCTTTCGGCGGCAAGCGAATATTTTCAAAACCCGATCACTCATGATGATATTGTGTGGAGCTATGCAGGTGTACGTCCTCTGTATGACAATAATAAACAAAGCGCATCCGCAGTCACACGCGATTATGTTTTTGATTTAATGGACAAGGATATGCCGCCCATTCTTTCTATTTTTGGTGGCAAAATCACCACATATAGAGAATTGTCCGAACATGCGATGGGCAAGCTCCGCAAGCATTTCCCAGACATGCCAAAACGCTGGACATCTAAAGCGCGATTGCCGGGGGGGAATATGAGTAATGCTGATTTTGATAAATATGTCTCGAACAAAACCCTTACATATCCTTGGCTACCAAGCGAGACTTTACTTCGGGTCACCCGTGCTTATGGCTCCAATGTCGGAAAAATGATTGGCGAGGCAAAATCATGTGATGATATGGGGCAACAATTTGCCTGTGGCCTCAGCGCACAAGAAGTCGATTATCTTTGCACATATGAATGGGCGAAATCTGCGGATGATATTTTATGGCGGCGGACAAAATGCGGACTGCATATGAGTGAACAAGAACGCACAGATTTCACCAAATGGTTTCAGGCACGCAAGACGTAAGAGACAAAAAATTTAAAGATAACAGTCTTAGGGCTTTATAATTTCAACTCTGATTTCTTTTACATCCATTGTGAGGTTCTGGCCTTTTTCACCGGGCCAAATGCCGATATATTCTTGGCCATGCGCTTTGTCATATTTGGGGTGAGCAAAGCTGAATACATAGGCTTTATACTTTGGTGTCAGGGTAAAATTCTGCCAGCCAGAGGACTTATTTTTGCTGAAATATGCCATTTGAAAATTGCCAAGTGGTCGGGTAATGCCCGATTTTGCCACAACAGTAATATGTATGTTTTGCCCAGAAAAAGAGGGCTCGAATTCTGTGCCAACTTTTGCAAAAACACCAGCAGAAGGCGGGGCCAATGCGCGTGATATATTTGCGCTCATATTCACATATTCAATACGGTCATTTAAATCACGTACAAGATTTATAACTGTGCCTTCAGGAGGCGTTAATTGTTGTAAGGCTTCACCCTTCACAATAAAGCCCTTTGAAATATCCACCTGAACCATTTGATTTTTCAAACGCAGAGAAGGAAACATTGCAATACCCATAATGGCAATAATCACCAAACAGGCTATAGGGTAGAAAAACCTATCTCTCATTTTGTCTCTGCCTTCATTGTTATTTTGGACTTAAATATTTGTTGTTTGCGCGCTAACCCCATCAAAGGTCTTTCAATATATCTATAAGACACGCCAGCAAATATGATGCAAGCGACAAAGCCGACACTTGCAAATATTAAATTATCCAAAACGCCATCAGCGCCTATCCTAAACACTGGTGCGAAACTCTCTGGTAAGGATGTATCAAGCATTGCAAACACGCGCTTCACAGCACTTAACACCAAAATATGGGATAGATATAATGAGTATGACCAATTGCCAATTTGCACGCTCCAATTTGGCAATTTTAATTTTCCTGTTTGCTCTAAAGATACCATCCCATATAAAAGCACCATACAGGGCAATCCAAACATAATGACGCGGCCCCATAACAACATAGAGGGGCCTTTATGTGTGTAAAATAAAAGTGCGGATATGAATAAAGCTGAACCTAGAAAAATCATTAATCTTGCGTATTTACGCCAATTTTTGCCCACGACGAGTGCGACAAATGCCCCCCCGATAAATTCTAAGGTCAGCAGTGAGCTTGTTAATGACACAATTGAGTTGGCCATGTTTTGTGAAAACCCACTGGCAAAACCTATCAGAACGAGTATTGCCCACACACACAAAGCGTGAGCGCAATAACGTCGTGGTAAAAACAAAATAAGAGCAAACACCCAATAAAAATACATTTCATGAATGAGTGTCCAGCCCACAGACAATACTGGCAGATGCGTTTGCGGTACCAGCAAAAATGACTTGGCAAGATAGGGGATCAGCGCTTCGCGCGATATACGAAATGGATCCGCAGGCATTTGATAGGATATCCAAAAGTATAATGCCATCAAACTTGCGAAAACCCACCATAATGGGAAAATACGTGTGATACGGGCAAAGATAAATTTAAAGACGGCCGATACGCTATAGCCTTGCTGGTTTTGGGGCTGGTTTTGGGGCTGGTTTTGGGGCTGGTTTTGGGGCTGGTTTTGGGGCTGGTTTTGAGCCTTCTTCTGGAGCAAGTTTTGTGTGATATAGACCATGACAAAGCCGGAAATCACAAAAAACACATCGACTCCAGCGTAACCACGCTCCCAAAATCCAGATAATAATACTAATTCGTGTACGGCGTCATCACTTATCATTTCGCGCTGTATCGTCATAAGGTGAAAGAGCAATACAAGTATTGCCGCCAAACCACGCATGGCTTGCAAACTCTCTAGCCTATTTAATGTCGCTCTGATTGGTGTGCCCATATGCCATCCTTAATAAATCATACTCTGGCTTAATAAATCATACTCTGGCTTAGTAAACCATACTATGGGATGCAAACTATTTGTCAGATCACATAGCTATATATGTACATTATATATGTCTTTATATTTGTCTTTGTATAAGTTCTTGCTTTGTTCTTTTACGTGTGTTACTCGACTTTAACACCATAGGGGAGAGTTGTATCACTGCACGTATTTCTACCATCGCATTTGAAGGGGCCGAAGCGCGCCTAATTGATGTGCAAGTCCAAATCGCGCCAGGAAAGCAAGCCTTTAATATTGTCGGACTTGCAGACAAGGCCGTTGCTGAATCTCGCGAACGTGTACGGGCGGCCTTTGCGGCTATTGGCTTAAGGCTTCCTCTTAAACGTATTGTTGTTAATTTAGCCCCTGCTGATATGCCAAAAGAAGGCGCCCATTACGATCTGCCGATTGCGCTTGGGCTTATGGCAATCATTGGTGCAGTGCCAATGGATATATTAGAAAACTTTATTGCAATTGGTGAATTGTCCCTTGATGGCGGTATTGCTAATGTAGCAGGGGCATTACCTGCGGCCATGTGCGCGAGTGAACATGGGTTGGGCCTGATTTGCCCTTATGCAAATGGCCCAGAAGCCGCGTGGGCGGGAGAACTTAACCTGCTTGCACCCGAAAACCTCATTCAGCTTTTAAATCACTTTAAAGGGTCTCAAATCCTGACTCGCCCAGAAGCAGGCGCACTGATGGGGGTGCAAAGCACGCTTGATTTACGCGATGTTCGTGGACAGGAAACTGCGAAACGCGCATTAGAAATTACGGCTGCAGGCGGACATAATTTACTTATGGTTGGGCCGCCGGGATCTGGGAAATCCATGTTGGCAGCACGGCTGTCTGGATTATTGCCACCTTTAAACGCACGCGAGCTTTTAGAAACATCGATGGTGCATTCTATTGCAGGCCTTTTGGAGCGTGGACAATTAAGCCGTAATCGCCCCTTCCGCTCCCCACATCACTCTGCCTCTATGGCAGCAATGGTCGGGGGCGGTGTCAAAGCCAAACCTGGCGAAGCGTCACTCGCACATAGAGGGGTTCTCTTTTTAGATGAGCTCCCCGAATTTAGTGCTCAAGTTCTCGATAGTTTACGACAACCCTTGGAAACAGGCGAAATTCATGTGGCCCGCGTTAACGCGCATGTCCGCTACCCTGCCCGTTTTCAACTTATTGCCGCAATGAACCCGTGCCGTTGTGGCACTGGCGGTGCGGATGGTGTCGCCTGTAAACGCGGGGTGCGGTGTGCTCAAGATTATCAATCACGTGTTTCGGGGCCTTTCATGGACCGTATCGACCTGCAAATTGACGTGCCAGCGGTTACCCCTGCCGATCTTGCACTTCCTCCAGCAAAAGAGGGCACGAAAGACGTCGCGGCGCGTATATTAGCGGCCCGTACGCTTTCCGAGGCGCGCAATGGCGGTTGCACAAATGCAGAATTATCAACACAACAACTCGATCATGTGGCAGAACCAGATAATCAAGGCAAGGCGCTTTTGCAACAAGCCGCAGAAACCCTCGGCCTGACGGCACGTGGTTATCACCGCACACTTAAAGTAGCGCGCACATTAGCAGATTTAGACAATTGTGAACAGATTAAGCGATTACACATTGCCGAAGCCCTCTCACATCGACGCACGTCTAAAGATTTAAATTCACAAACTCCTTTGAGTTCAAGTGGTAAATACCTCAGAACTCGCTAAATAAACATTCTTACTTGCTGTTACGAAAACTTGAAACCACTCAATGTTCATTTAAAATTGTAAAATCGACATTTATCATTGATTTTCTATGTTTTGGTAAGACATTTTTTATATTCACGGGCTTATTGTTAACCAAGTGAGGTTTTTTCAAGCCTTAATACGTAATTTAACCAGACTTGTGGGATTACATTATGTCCGTAGACGATATTTTAGCAGCGAATTTATGGCCTTGGCCAGATCCACTTTTAAAAAGGGATCGCCTTGGTAGCATTATTTTTGTCAACGCCGCGTTCTTAAGCCTTTATGGGGGACGCGTTGAAGATTGGTGTGGACGCCCTTTAAATGGCTGGCCTGAACCAAATTTACAAGGCGCACAACGGTTTGAAACACGTACAGGTGAAGGCGAAAGCCTCGCAATTTATGACTGGGTCGAAACCGTTATGGCCGACGGCAATACAATGGCCATTGCCCGTAATGTTACTGCGCTTATTGCGCATGCACAACAAAGCGCACCTCAACAGAGCCAGTCCGCTCCAAAACACGTCATTCCCGCTAATGTCGAATCTGCCCTTCCACGTTTAGACCCGGCACGTTTAGACCCGGCACGTTTAGAAGAAACGCTCGCAAACGAGCCTGGTGATGATAATTCTGACATAACACCATCAACGCCGCAATCATCACAACCGATTATTGACGCTCCGGCAAGTGCAACGCCTGAAACACTGCAAACCACACAAATAACCGAGCAAGTTCAACACTCTGAGCCAGTACAAGCAGAACAAGTTGTTGCGCCCGAAGCGCACACACCGCCGCCACCACTTGAAATACCAGAAGAACCACGCATGATCGCACGTCGCGCACTACCCATTAAAGATAGCGAAAGTGTGTTGGGCAATAACTGGCGTGATCAGGTTATTGCAAAAGCCATAGGTAATGACGCGGTGAAATCAGTATCAGTAGAAGAAGGGGCTCCCTTGATAACGGAGCAAACTGTAGATGAAACGCCTATACCAGAAAACCCGTCTACACCCAATACACAAAATGATGGTCGCGTAGGTGCAGGCTTGAATATTTTACTTGCTGAAGACAATGCCATTAACGCACTCTTGACCCGCACATTGCTTGAGGCAGATGGCGCAACCGTCGAGACAGTTGAAGACGGATCACTTGCTGTCGAAGCTGTAAAAACAGGCGCATATGATTTAATCTTTATGGATATGCGTATGCCAAAAATGGACGGCCTAGAAGCTACGCGTAAAATTCGCGGTCTTGGAAAAACAATGCCGATTGTTGCGTTAACCGCCAATGCATTCGATGATGACCGTAATGCCTGTTTCGATTCTGGTATGAACGACTTTATGACCAAGCCTGTGTCTGCTGAGGAGTTGACAGAAATGGTTTCAACATGGGTCAAGAACGTCGCAGAAAACCAAACACGCCTCGCGGGTTAGTATAAGCCGCCGAAAGTATTACACTTCCAACCTAAGTTTAATCTCTTTAGTTTGCTAGTTGCTAATTGTTCTTTTGGCGAGTCTTGCTTGGCGTATCCATTCAAGTGCTGCGAACACAACCGCGACACCGCCCATCCAGGCGCACAATATAAATGCGCGCGCAAAACCATCTTCTTCAATAATTTCACCAATTGCGCCGCGTCCTAACACCCCTAGTAAAAATGTTAAAGATACCAATAGCGCATATTGTACGACTGCGTATTCTTTGTTCACAATTGATGATAAATACGCAACCGACGCTGCACTTGCCACACCAACAGCAATGTTTTCAGCTGCGATCACTGTAATCAGCCGTGCCATGCGTATCTCTTGTCCAAAAAAGTTAAATACATGGTCAAGTTGGGTGAAACCAAGAACGGCATCAGTGAAATACGCGCCCTGTGCCAAATCAGCAAAAAGAAGATTTGTCACGGCCGCTAATACAGCGCCAACAAACAATACGGGCATGCGACCAAATTTTAAAATAGAGAGGCCGCCAATCGCAATGCCAAGAATTGTAAATAACACGCCAAACATTTTTGACGCGACCCCTACTTCTGATAATGTATGACCAAGGGCGCCAAAATTTTGTCCAAGGTAAAATGGATAGGCAAACCCACCCCAAATCAAATCTGTAAATCGGTAAGATAATATTAGTGCAACAATCAGTAAGCTTGCCCAACGTAGTCGAGAAATTAACTCTACCATTGGTTCTAATATGGCCTGATATAAAACTAATAATACACCTGCATTTTCAACTTTCGTTGTATTTTTATCTGTCTGTGCAAGCCGCGCTGCTCGTTCATTTTGTTGTACCAATATCGCCGATACAACCCCTAGCAAAATCACAGTTAAGCCAATGATCACTGGCCCTTGTTCTCGTATGAATGTTCTTGAGCTGTGGGCTTTAGGATCATCAAGAGCAAGCATCATAAATTTGCCAATCATATAAAAACTCGTAGCCCAACCTGCCAATACAACCAGCGTAGCCGTATTCCGCCAAGCAGGGCTTAGATTTCCGCCCTGTTTTAGGACACCCGTTGTTTCCACATTTATTTTTTGAGGTGTAGGTGCCGCGAGGACAATACCAATGCCAGCAAAACCCATGAGCACAGCGACGGCTAAAAATGTAGGTTGCCACCCAATGTGATCAGCGAGGATAAGCGCGCCCGCACCGCCAAGAAACGAAGCAATACGGTAACCAAATTGTTCGATCACACACAATATATCAAGATGAAGCGCATCACGTGCGCTTTCGATTTTCCATGCCGCCTGAACCATATCAAAACTTGCTGATAAGCAAGCAATCCCAACACCAAGCAAAGCGATTTTTTTAAGCCCATTTGGTGGGTCAGAAAACGCAATCGCTATTAGGCCAATTGTAATCAGCGCATGAAATACAAACATCCAAAATCGCCTAGGCCCAATATTGAGTTTGAAAGGCGTTCTACGGCTTTGCAATGCTGCGGCCCACATAAATTTAAACACATAAGCAAGCGTCACCCATGACAAAAGCCCGATTGTGGACATTTTTACATTCACATCTGTAAACCATGCATTCAGCGTACCCGCGATTATCACATAAGGAAGGCCAGACGCGAGACCGAGAATAAACATTGCGAATGCTTGCCTATCTGTAAATACGGTTTTTAATGATGATCTTAGGGATGGTTTTTTGTTGTCTGGGACGGCTTTTGTTTCGCTCATATTATTCTCGTTCATATTTGTTTTACGCACCATAGGCGCGGCCATATGGAAACATCAACGGATATTTATCGCTTGGTGCAAGAATAGTGCGGCTGAGGCGTGCATTACTCTTGCGCTAAACGTCTAAGCTTGCAAATGTATAGACATGAATAAACCGCTCGAATCCTCTGCACAACACGCTCTCGCTGAAAAAGCGGCCAAATCACCCACGAAAAAGGTGAAAGGCCCGACGCCTATGATGGTGCAATTTTTGGCCATTAAGGCAGAAGCGGGCGAAGACATTATTTTGTTTTACCGCATGGGTGATTTTTACGAGATGTTTTTCAACGACGCCGTACGCGCCGCCAAAGCGCTCGACATTACGTTGACCAAACGCGGCAGCCATGACGGGGAGCCTATTCCCATGTGCGGTGTACCCGTACACGCCGCCGAGAATTATTTACAGCGCTTGATTAAACGCGGATTTCGGGTTGCGGTCTGTGAACAAACCGAAGACCCCAAGGAAGCAAAAAAACGCGGTCACAAATCCGTTGTGCGCCGCGAAATTGTGCGCGTGGTTACGCCGGGCACTTTGACCGAAGATACATTGCTTGACGCGCGTGCTTCCAATAACATTCTGTGTATTGCGACGTCACGTACGGGGCAAATGGCGATTGCATGGGCAGATATATCTGTCGGCAGTTTCGATGTTTGCGCCCTTTCGCCCGAACGCCTTGAGGCAGAATTATCGGCGCTAAGTCCGCGCGAAATTGTGCTGAGTGAAACCCTATATCAAAACCCCGAATTTCAACTCGTGCTAGAGCTAAGCCGTGCGTCCTTGACCCCACTTGCAAATGCAAAATTTGACGTACGGGCCGCCGAAGACCGTATTAAAGCGCGCTATGAAGTGAGCGCGCTTGACGGGTTTGGTGATTTTTCCAAGCCAGAAATTATGGCGACCGGTGTATTGCTCGATTATCTGGAGCTTACGCAAGCTGGCCAACAAACACAATTGGCCGCGCCGCGCCAACGCCATACGTCTGGTTTTATGGCGATTGACCCTGCAACACGGACAAGTCTTGAAATTGACAGGGCGCTGTCGTCCAATGGTGGCAAAGCAGGATCGTTATTGTCCGTTATTGACAAAACTGTAAGCGGGCCCGGTGCGCGGTTGTTGGCGCAATATTTGTCACAGCCACTTATTGATACTGTGGCGATCAAACACCGTTTAGACTCTGTCAGTTTCTTTCACGAAAACCGTGATATTCGTGATGAAATACGTGGGCATTTAAAACAAACAGGTGATCCTGCACGCGCACTTGGCCGTTTAGTCCTTGGGCGCGGCGGGCCACGTGATCTGGGCGCGATTGCCAACGCATTACATATTGGTGAATTGTTAAATGCGACATTTGCAAAACATCTGGAGGGCACGCCCCTAAATACGAAAACCGCACTTGATGATTTTAGTTTAGCCGCCCAGCCTGAGCTTGCTCACCTTGTGCGCGACATTGGCAAAGCGATTAAAATGGACGCGCCCATGCTTGCCCGTGATGGCGGGTTTGTGAATGCAGGCTGGCGACCAGAACTAGATACGCTTTTGAAACTCCGCGATGAAAGTCGCCGTATTATCGCTAGCCTTCAAGCAAAATACGCACAATTAACGGGCGTGCAAAGTTTAAAGATCAAACATAATAATGTGCTGGGTTATTTTATCGAAGTGACCGCCCGACACGGAGATGTCTTGTTGAGCGGCGAACATAAAGACGCTTTTATTCACCGTCAAACATTGGTCAGCGGCGTGCGGTTTACGACGCCTGAACTTGTGGATCTGGACGCAGAAATAACGGGGGCACGTGATAAAGCCCTCGCGCTTGAGCTTGAGATATTCGAAGAATTTTGTGGCCGCATGCAAAATTTGAGCGAAACAATACGCCGCGCCGCACACGCGCTAGCACAGATTGATGTCATGAGCGGGCTGGCACATTGGGCAAGCACCCATAATGCGGTGCGACCAATTGTTGATGATTCTTTGACATTTGAAATTGTTGGTGGCCGTCACCCTGTTGTCGAAGCCGCACTTGTTAAAGATGGTGGCAAGCCTTTTACGGCCAATGATTGTGTACTTGATGCCAATTTAAGCGATAAAGATGCACAACGGCTTACTCTGATTACCGGGCCAAATATGGCGGGTAAATCGACCTATCTTCGTCAAAATGCCCTT
Organism: Robiginitomaculum sp.; assembly: GCA_002733905.1. GTDB lineage: Bacteria > Pseudomonadota > Alphaproteobacteria > Caulobacterales > Maricaulaceae > Robiginitomaculum_A. The sequence goes on from NVXK01000005.1 coordinate 60,474, forward strand.
ATGTTTATTTTGGCGCAATCTGGTTGTTTTGTGCCTGCACGCTCTGCCCATATTGGTGTCGCAGACGCCCTGTTTTCACGTGTAGGTGCATCGGATGATTTATCACGCGGACGCTCGACCTTTATGACAGAAATGATTGAAACGGCGGCTATTCTTAATCAAGCGGGGCCACGCACATTTGTCATTCTGGACGAAATTGGCCGTGGGACGGCGACCTTTGACGGGCTTTCCATTGCATGGGCAACGGCCGAACATTTGTATGAAGTTAATCAATGCCGCGCCCTATTCGCGACACATTATCATGAGTTAACAGAACTGATCGAAGCTTTGCCTGCGGCAGGAAATGCCTGTTTGCACGCAAAAGAATGGGACGGTGATTTAGTGTTTTTGCATGATGTCCGCAAAGGGGCGGCTGATAAATCATATGGTGTGCAAGTCGCCAAGCTTGCGGGGCTACCACCAGCCGCCGTTGCACGTGCACGTGAAGTGCTTAACCGTCTTGAAGCCGATTCTGATAACGGAAAAATCGCCATTGGTGACGCGCTCGGCGGATTGCCCTTATTTAGTGCGCCCGTGCCTATGGCCAAATCCAAACCATCACAAATTGACGCGGCCATTCATGCGCTTGATGTAGATACATTATCGCCACGAAACGCGCTTGATTTACTTTACGAATTAAAGTCTCTCCATATTTCAGATTCAAATGATAGGTAGTTTCAATGTCTAAACTTGAAGGAAATGCAAAAAGTTTTTACGCAGAACTATCTGCGCTTACCTGTGAGAGCGGTACGGACATTGATCTGCGCGCACGCGTGCTTGCCGCTATTAAATCCAAGCGATCTGAATGGATGGGTTTGGTGCAAAAACAGTTTGAAAATAATACGCTGTCTGGCATTCAAACCGCGAGTGAAATTTCGCTTTTGCATGATGACATCCTTCAAGCTATTTTTAAATATGCACACACCCATGCCTTCCCACCGCCTGAAACCGACAGTGAAGATATTCTTTCTCTTTGTGCCGTAGGTGGATATGGACGCGGTGAAATGGCGCCCTTTTCCGACATAGATTTGCTGATCCTCATACCTCGTAAAAAAACATCCGAGCGGTGCAATCGTATTGTTGAATATATTTTATATCTACTCTGGGATATGGGTCTGAAGGTTGGACATGCAGTGCGTACACCCAATCAATGTATTCAACTCGCCCGTCAAGACCATACGGTTTTATCGAGCTTGCTCGATTTGCGGTTACTTGGCGGTGCGGCGGAACCTGCGACCGATCTGGTGGCGCTTTTACGTAAAGAGCGCACACGTCCAAAAATTCGTCGCTATATTTCTGACAAATTGGGTGCACGTGAAATGCGTCATGCGCGAGAAGGCAATTCACGTTATGTGATTGAGCCAAATATCAAAGAAGGCAAAGGCGGTCTTCGCGATTTGCATGAGCTTTATTGGATCGCAAGATTTGTTTACGGTAAAAAAGAGGGTGATCAAACCCTCGCACCTGTGAAACCACACGGGGTCTTGGCCTATGTGAGGCATGGGTTATTGGACGCAAAAGACGGTGAGCGATTTATAGCAGCAGCAGAATTTTTGTGGCAAGTGCGGCATCATTTACATTATGTCGCAGGACGTGCCACCGAATCTCTCAGCTTTGATCGCCAAGACGCGCTGGCCTTACGCATGGGGTATACGCAAAGCAAGCCCGAAATCCGTGTGGCGGAATTTATGCGGACGTATTTCATGACCGCACGTGAAGTGGGTGCCCTGACCCGTATTGCCTGTGCAAAACTAGAAAGCCAAAGTGAGATTTTACTACCACAAGGTTTGGATAGGTTTTTACCTACGGCGCGACGCGGACTCAAAGAACCAGGTTTTGTACTTGATCATGGGCGGCTGAATTTTTCCAACCCTAAAGCCTTGAAAAAAAATCCGTATCTTATTTTGCGTTTGTTTCAAATTGGCGGCAAACGTAACCTTGATATTCATCCCGATGCTTTCGCGACTTTATTGCAAAACATGTCGCTTATTGATGATGAGTTTCGCGCTTCGCCTAAGGCAACCGAAATTTTCTTGGAAACTATTCTCGAAAGCGCCCCTCCAGGTGCTGTTTTGCAAACCATGAATGAAGCAGGTGTATTGGGTGCTTATCTTCCTGAATTTGGATCAATCGTAGCGCGTACACAATTTAACATGCATCACGCCTATACGGTTGATGATCACACGATTTCTCTTGTTAAGTTTTTACATGACCTTGAAACAAACGAGCTTACGCGTGAGCATCCTTATACGACAAATATCTTAAAAGGTTTCAGCTTGCGCCATCGCCGCTGTCTCTATCTTGCTTGCATATTTCATGATGTTGGTAAAAGTGAAGGTGACCAATGTTTGGATGGTGCGCGCCTTGCCCGTGAAGCGACAACGCGCATGGGGCTTGCGGATACAGATATAGACACGATTTCATGGCTGGTGCGTAATCATTTAGAAATGAGCGAAACCGCCCAACGCCGTGATATTTCTGATCCTGCCACGATTGAACATTTTGCCAGAACCGTTGGCTCTGTTGCACGGCTACAATTATTAACCTGCCTCACCGTTGTTGATATTCGCGCGGTTGGTCCGGGGATTTGGAATGATTGGAAAGGTGAACTTATGCGTCAACTTTATGACGCAACTATGCAATATTTACGTGACGGCAGTTATGACCCCAATCAAGAAATGGTCACTGCAGCATGGGAGGTATTACAAGAAAACCTTGATAAGGCGACAATCCATGCCAGTGCACCGTTTTTTAAATCTTTAGGGACAACTTATTGGCAAAAAACACACCGTAAAACACAAATTGTCCATGCCAAATTTTTTAAAGATGCCGCCCGCGCACATGAAAAAAATAAAGACGCGACACATTTTGTGCGTACCTATGTCAGCAAAACCAGAGACATTACGGAATTACTCATCCTTAGTCATGATCGCCAACACTTGTTTGCCGATATTGTTAGCGCAATCGCCCTAAACGGGGCGTCAGTCACAGGTGCACAATTACATACGGGCGATGACGGGTTTGTCTTTAACATTTTCTATTTGCAAAACCCAGAAGGGCTTGCATTTGGCCGTAAATCAAAAGCCAGACTCGAGAAATTAGAAAAAGTGACACTTGATGCGTTGCAAAATAAACTCGCCTCAACAACTTTACCGCCCTCATTACCGTCACGACGTGCGGCGGCTATTCCCATTCATCCACGCGCAAAATTTATTTCCTCTGATGATAGCTCTGCTATTATTGAAGTCAGCGGACGTGATCGCCCGGGACTTCTTTTCGACTTAGCCAGCCTTTTTGATAATTACGGCCTGTCTATCCGTTCCGCGCATGTAGAAGTATTGGGACCAAAAGCTATTGATGTTTTCTATCTTTCCCATGCGAGCTCTGTATCAATAGATAAAAAAGCTTTACAAGAGGATTTGCTCACAGTTCTGGCTGGTGATATCGGCACACAATCAAAAGAGGATAGCAAGACAACGCCATGAGGCTCATTAAATCCACGGCCATCATCGGAACATTGACACTTGGAAGTCGCGTGCTTGGACTTGTGCGCGATACGATGACAGCACGTTATCTTGGCGCGGGGCCGTTAAATGACGCGCTGATCACGGCCTTTAAAATCCCCAATACGTTTCGCCGTATTTTTGCCGAAGGGGCTTTTAATGCCGCCTTTATTCCTCTGTATGCACGGCGTATAGAAGAAAACGGGTCACAAGATGCAGATAATTTTGCGTCAGAATCTCTGGCCGCATTACTTGTCCTTGTTGCCGCTATCGTGATTTTATTTGAACTTACCATGCCGTGGACAATGAATTTATTCGGCGTTGGCCTTGGTCGCGAATCTTTAGATCCGAGCGGGGCGTTCCCGTCTCAACTTGCCCCATTTGGCCTTGCGGTTTTATGCGCGCAAATTACCATGCCATATCTTTTACTTATGTCTTTAACTGCCTTATTTTCTGGTATTTTAAACACGCATCAGCATTTTGCGATTGCCGCCTTTACCCCCATACTCCTCAATATAATTCTCATCAGTATTTTGTTTTTGATGGCGCAGGCCATGTGGCCAGTCTCGCTTCTGGCGATGTTTTTGTGTATAGGCATGACTGCTTCTGGTGTGTGTCAACTTTTGCTCGTCATCTGGGCGTGTAAAAAATCAGGTGTCCATATTTCACTAAAGCGCCCTCGACTGACGCCGGGCGTGCGACGTTTATTTGTTCTTGGTATACCCGGCATGCTTGCAGCAGGCGTAACCCATATCAATATTATGGTCAGTAATACGATTGCAACACTCCAAGACAGTGCGGCCTCTTGGCTGTATTATGCAGACAGGCTGTATCAATTACCGCTTGGCATGATCGGGATTGCTATGGGGATTGCGCTCTTGCCAACACTTACACGCTATCTACGCTCGGGTAATGAAGAAGGCGCGAAAAACAGTTTAAACCGCGCCATAGAAATCTCCGCATTTTTAACATTGCCTGCCGCCGTTGCGCTCGCCGTTATGCCTCAATTTCTCGTTTCAGGGCTTTTCGAGCAAGGCGCATTTGATAGTACGGACTCACTGGCAACAGGTCGGGCATTACGCATGTTTGCATTTGGACTTCCTGCATTTATTCTCATCAAAGTGCTTACACCTGCATTCTTTGCACGTGAGAATACAAAAACGCCTATGATTTATGCCTCTATTTCCGCGGCCATTAATCTCGCGCTTGGCCTTATTCTTTTTAAAATCGTAGGTTTTGTCGGTTTGGCATTCGCAACCAGTTTTGCCGCGTGGGTAAATGTATTTTTTCTTGTACGGACGCTGCTGCGAGAGAAAAACTTTGCGCCTGATTTACGTTTACTTTCACGTCTTCCTCGCATTGGTATAGCGGCCATTATTATGGGTTTTGCAATTTGTTATCTCTCTGATGTATTTGCGCCATATTTAGGACAAGGGTTGGTGAAAAATTATTTATGTCTTGCACTTGTATCTGGGCTTGGTCTCTGTATTTATGCTGTGGTAGCTTTGCTATTACGTGCTTATGATTTTACTGATATCAAAACGGCGCTCCGCAAGGGATAAACATAATAGACTGATGAAATAAGAGAATATGTCAAAACCAAACAACCAAAAAATAATAGACTATACAGGGCCAGAACGCATTTTTTCTGGTGTACAGCCGACGGGTGATTTACATCTTGGGAATTATCTTGGCGCACTTAAGAAATTCGCTGATTTACAACATGATTATGAGTGCGTTTTTTGTATTGTTGATTTACACGCGATTACCGTTTGGCAGGATCCAAAAACACTTGCTGATCAAACACGTCAAATCGCGTCTGCATATCTTGCCGCAGGTGTTGACCCTAAAAAAGCAATTATTTACCCGCAATCCACTGTGCTCGCACATACGGAACTCGCATGGTATTTCAATTGTGTGGCGCGTGTGGGATGGTTGTCGCGTATGACCCAGTTTAAAGAAAAATCTGGAAAAAATGCCGAAGCCATGTCCGTTGGTCTCTATGATTACCCTGTCTTGCAAGCGGCAGATATTCTTGCCTTTAAAGCGACCCACGTACCTGTGGGCGAAGATCAAAAACAACATTTGGAATTGTCACGCGATATTGCCCAAAAATTTAATCATGATTTTAATGCTCCGGGATTTTTTCCACTACCAGAACCCCTTATCAAAGGCCCCGGTGCGCGTGTTATGTCTCTTCGTGACGGTACGAAGAAAATGTCAAAATCTGACCCGTCTGATAAATCACGTATTAACCTTACTGATGACGCGGATACAATTGCCAAAAAAATCCGCAAAGCAAAATCGGACGCAGGCGAAATTCCTGCAACATTATCTGAAATGGAAGGCCGTCCAGAACTAAAAAACCTTGTGTCTATTTATAGCGCCTTCTCTGGCCTCTCTGACCAAGAAGTTTTAACGAAGTATGAGGGTAAAGGTTTTGGCGTGTTTAAACCTGCACTTGCAGATTTATCTGTTGAGACCATGCATCCTATTACTGCGCGGATGAATAATTTTTTAGCTAACCCTGATGAGGTTGATAAAATTCTTGCCAAGGGGGCAGAAGACGCTGCGAACATTGCAGCGCCTATTGTTGCCGAAGTGCGTAAAATTATTGGTTTCTGGGGAGCGTAAAATGATTCGTAAAATTCTTGTATTTCCACTTATCTTTTTCTTTTTACTTTTGGGGCTTGCTACCCTTTATTTGGTCACGGGTAATTCTGATAAAAACACACCAAATCTCAGCATTGAAAATGCACGACTCCGCCTGCCTGCTCCCGGGCAAACAACTGCGGCGGCCTTTTTTGATATTATCAATGTGGGGGGCGCGGACGAATTACTTTCTGCCACAAGCCCTGTAAGTGAAAATATAGAAATACATACGCATTTACACGAGGACGGGGTGCTGAAAATGCGTAAGGTCGAAACAGTAAAAATTCAGGCATTTGAAACCACCGCATTTAAATCTGGTGGAAAGCATATCATGTTGTTTGATGTAAATATCCCTGATGGTACAAAGTCTATTCCGCTCGTACTTACATTTGCCCGTACAGGAGATAAACGCGTGCTTGTGATCATAAATTAAGGTATTATTTTTCAGCTTTTATGTCTTTAATCACAGCAATAAAATGATTGGCGCGACGGGTTTCTCGCAAAACGAGTTCCTCTTTTGACACTTGTTTTTTAACGTCAGTTTTTACGTCGCTTTCCTCTGGATATTCGTTGTTTTGAGGAATGCGAAATGACGCGGTTTGTAAACCTGCGGTTTCGTAATCTAAGCCGATAAATTTCAACATATACATTGCCCACCGATCCGCGTCTAATTCTCTGGTTTCTGTATGGTCTAAATTTATATGTTCCAAAACATTATGTGCCAGTTCATGTGCAATAATAAGGGATAAGGTAAGGTCGTCGACAGACAACATCATACCTTTTGTGATGATAATTTCTTCCCCGCTTGCATATGCATTGATGATATTGTCGTCATTTAAGGTGATTTCATGATCACATTTTGGTGAGACAGGCTTAAGCTCGCCAATCGTTTCGCCACATTTATTTTGCCATTCCTTCAAGATCGGCGCAGCGAGATTATCTAGTCGCGCTTTCGTTGCCAGATAATTATCTGGTGGGGAGATTTGATATTGTGTTGCACATGCTGAAAAACACATGGCTAATGCAATATGGGTTGCCGTTTTAAGCGTTATCATTGTGGTTTTATATAATTAGGCCTAAGGGTTTCGCCTGTTTTTTGTTTGGCGCGAATTTCATCGGCAGTACTGCGAATTGATAAAAGTCGGCTTGGTGTCATCGGATGTGTTTTTTCACGTAATATTGCTTTTGGATGTTGTACACCAAGTCTGCGCCAAAACAATTCTACGTCTTTGAAATCATATCCTGCGCGCGCCATATAATAAAGACCGACATAATCTGCTTCTGCTTCGAATGGGCGCGTTGTTCGCGTGGCGAATCCTGACAAAATAACATTGCGGATAATTTTGGGGATATGCCCCATTGTGTTATGAGCAAGTTCATGACCAATGACTAATGCTAATTCTTCGTCCGTTTTTGCGAAAGCAATCATGGCCGTTGTTACAATTATCGCACGCCCCGTGGCATATGCATTCACGGCGCCGCTCATACGTAAGTTGACTTTGTAATCGCAGATGGTTTCTGGCTTTGCCATAAGGGTCATTATTTTCCCAGCGCGACGTATTTTAAACTGTCCATCATTGCCCAGAATATTTTTAGCATTTTCCGATACGGATTTGTTGTTTTTATTTAAGAGAACGTCGCCTTTTATCAAACCTGCTATTTGGGCTGGAGAGTTTGGGCGCACCATCAAAACCGAAGGCGTTTTCTTTGCGCCCAACTGCCGCGCCGCCGCCTGCCTCAGATGCTTGCTATATGATTTAGAAATATGCGTGCGTGCGCCAATATCTGAGCGTGTTTTTTCGCATAATTGTGCATTTGTCTTCAAAATTTTCGCTGAAACACGGTCGAGCCTCGTCAACATATCTGTATATCGTATAAAAGCTTGCGATTCCTGCATGGCGGTTTCTTTCGCAAACGCCGAAGGGTCAACACTTGGCAGGCGTGTTTCAACGCTTGCACACGCAGATATAAATATAAGGCAAGAAAGAGAGATGGTTTTATGCATAGTCTTTCATAACTTATTATTTTGCCACTGCAAGCTCTGACCCCTTGCAAATACACCCATAAAGCGCCATTTAGAGGTTATAGATTGATGGAGCCAACATGTTTATTCAGACTGAAGACACACCAAACCCAGCCACGCTAAAGTTTTTACCTGGTCGGGAAGTCATGAGTGCAGGACTTTCTGCGCTTGAATTTACGCGTGGGGATGATGTCGAGACGGCTCCCCTTGCGGAAATGTTATTTTCAATTCCCAATATTGAGCGGGTGTTTTTTGGCTCTGATTTCATTTCGGTTAGCCGTAGTGATGACGCGGAATGGCCGCGCCTGAAACCTGCTGTACTTGGTGCAATCATGGATTTTTATGTCGCAGGCGGTGATACCATGCACGCCAACGCCGCGCCCGTCGCAGACGTGGACGAAGAAATTTATGAAGGTGACGCTCTGGAAATCGTTGAGCAAATTAAAGAATTAATCGAAGCCCGTATTCGCCCTGCTGTCGCGCAAGACGGCGGCGATATTGTTTTCAGACGCTTTGATATTCGTGACGGCACTGTCTATCTACAAATGAAGGGTGCCTGTGCTGGGTGCCCATCTTCCTCCATGACCCTTAAATCCGGTATTGAAAACCTACTCCGTCATTATGTTCCCGAGGTTACGCGAGTTGAACAGGCTTTCTAGGTGCGACGCGCTCGAAATATTTGTTTAGGCATTGATACGACGGGCAATTATTGTTCTGTGGCTATTGTCGATGATTGCGGCATTCTCGCATTTGCCGTTGAAGAGATGAGTCGCGGCCACGCAGAGCGACTGGGTCTGATGGTGAAAGATGCCCTCGCCAAAGCCTCTATAAAAGTCTCAGATATTGACAAAATCGCAGTGAGTTCTGGCCCCGGTAGTTTTACAGGCTTACGTGTTGGGCTCTCATTTGCCAAAGGCCTCGCCCTCCCCCACAGCATTCCTGTTGTCGGCATATCTATTTTAGAAATATGGGCCATAAGTAGTGACCCTGCTCAAAATGGGAGCGTGCTTGCGTGCGCGGATGTCAGGCGAAATCAAGTGTTTTGGCAAATATTCACAAATGGCATTGCCGAAACACCACCACACCTCACGGGTATAGATGCCGCCATAACCGCCCTGAATATGCAAACTGAATGCGTTGGAAATGGCGCACATTTGCTCGGCGCGTTTGAAGAACAAGATAGCTATGTTTGCCCTGCTAGACTTGCGTGGATTGGGCTTGACCGAAATGTGAATACACATCCTGCCATCCCATTATATCACCGCCCACCAGATGCAAAATTACCAGGTGGGAAAAGTCTTTAGGTTTAAAGTTTAAAACTTAATGCCCGTTTCAATAAAGACAGCCACAGCGTCCTCACTATTACGGTCAATAGTTACGCCTGACACAAATGGTGTTTTACGATTTACATATTGTACGCCTGTACCAACACTGAATTTTGCGAAATCATAATTTATACCAAACACCGCTTGGTTAGATGTAAGTTGGGCAATGTCATCTTTGGCGTGGCCAAATGATGCGCTTACGCCCCAATTTGAGGGCTGCCAAGAAATACCGACATCATAAGCTGTATAATCTCCATCGCCTGCATAGCCATTGTTCGAATTTAGATAAGAGGCGCCAAATACAAAATCTGCATAGGTAAGTTCTAGCCCACTTCCCCAAGAGGAAAGATTGCTAAAGGCGACATTGCCAGTGTCTTCTGAACCACGCGCATATGTGCCCGTAAGTTCGATGCCCATACCATTTGCGAATTTACGGTCAAGCGAAAGACCGCCCTCTATAACATTTTTAATTTCAGGCGCGAATATATCTGTCGCACCAATGAGGTTTTTCTTCACACAATAATTAACCCCACATGCTTTTGCATTCGGCGAGTAAGAAACACCGAACTGCACCCCGACACCAATTGTGTCGCCGAGTAGACGCGGACTTGTATAAGTAATTTTTTCTGCAAAGCCTGACGCGTCATTTACTGTCTTCACACTATCAAGACCTGTATAATCTACGCCAGAGTTTGAACCACCAACGGCAAATAATGATGGTGCACCGAGCGAGAATAAATACGCTGCGCCGTCATCACGACCAATGGCCACATCGCCATAGGCTGAGCGCAAGAATAGATATGCGCCTTCAAGTGCGATTTCTACATCATTGGCGTCACGTGCACCGTCTGTGTAAAATTGTCCTGTATGACCCTTAACGGATCGGGTATCTGTGCCAACAAGTGCACGCGCACAGCCAACATTACTTGCGGGGCAATCACCAACACGTCCGCCAAATCCGCGTCTCAATCTGTCATGTTGCGCGCGCGCGCGCAGACCAACGCCGTATTCCAGACCGCCTTCGGTAATCGCGCTAAGTTCGGCGCGTACATCTAAATCAACGATGGCTTCTGCTTTTGTTTTGCTGTCTTTAAAAACTGCCGCGACGCCTGTTCTGGCTTTGCCACTCACATCAAGTTTTACATTGCCAAAGCCTAAACGTTGCGCCCATGAAGGTTTAGAGCTTGGACGCAAAGCCGCCGCACTCGCATATTGATTTTGCCTAGAAGCTTGCGGGGTTTGTGGGGTTTGAGAACCGTATTGCTGTGATTGAGCGTTTTGACCCGTCTCGTATTGATGCGTATAGTTTTTCGCAGGCTTGGCGTAAATGCTTTGAGATGTTGTTTGCGTGCTTGGCGGAGCATAGGTTGGGGTTTTCGCCCAAGACGGTTGCACCGCAGGTTGACGGCCTGGATAATGCTCTCCCGTATTTGTTGTCGCAGAGGCAGACGGTGTCGGCTGTTGATAATGACTAGACGGCATTTGGTAATTAGCACCAGACGTGCCAATTCTAGAAGTGCCAATTCCAGAAGCACCAATTGATGTTGGTGCCGATAGCGGTGTTGTCGCTGAACTTCCCATTGGCGTTCGCCAAGGCTGCACACCATATGTTTTCACATTATTAGTCTGTGGAATTGTATATTCTGGCGCAGTATATGTTGGCGCCGTGTATTCTGGAGCTTTCTCTTTTGCAGCTTTATATTCTGGAATTGTGTAATTTCCGCCATTTTGGCTTTGCGGCTGATATTGTTGCGTAGGTTGTGGCGCAATTTGTGTTTCCCACGCTTTCGGTTTTTTCGTCTTGGAGGCAAAAGGTGAGTTTGAACCCGTCCCCGCCATAGCGCCCACAGATGTTGCCGCTAAAAATGTACCTACTGATAGAAGGGCAATGGTTTTCCCGCTCGCCATAATGATATCCTTAACGTCCCACACGAATTATGCTTAACAAAGTCTAAACATGTCTGGTATCCGTCAAGGCGGCTAACAAAAGGTTAACAAAATGCAAACGCGTGGGGAAAACACCCCATATACCTGCAATTTCTCCTTCCCTTACCAATATTTATAGGTTGAGAGCCATTTTTCATGCAGGTAGGACTAGAAGTGTTCGGCGTCTATGGTATATAGCGATTTAACGTTTTAATAAATCGCCCGTTTTCCTTGACTTTAATACCAAGGTAGACGAGCAAGAAGATGCCGAAAATGGCGCACCTACTGGAGAACCGCATTATGTCATCAACTTTGACAAAACTTCTAATTGGCGCAAGTTTAAGCGTATGTCTTGTTGGCCTCAGTGGCTGTAGCACTGCTCGTAAAATTATTCCTGGCGGAAAAAAAGCAAGCACAAGTTCTGGTACACGCGTGACCAATACTGTACGCCCCCGCATGGGTGTGAATGAATATCTCTGGCGTGCTTCACTTGAAACGCTTAATTTCATGCCTTTGGCAGAAGCCGACCCATTTGGCGGCGTTATCATCACTGATTTTTATGCAAGTCCACAAGCACCAGAAGAACGCTTTAAAGCAACCGTTTATATTCTCGATACAAATCTACGTGCTGACGCTTTGAAAGTTTCTATTTTCAAACAAGTGAAAAATGGCAGCTCATGGACAGATGCATCGGTTGACGCGGATACAGCACGTACAATTGAAAACTCTATCCTGACCCGCGCACGTGAACTTTTCATTGCTGGCAGTGGTAGATAACTAACCCAAAACTTAAGAGACGAAACATGTCCCGATATAATGCGGCCGAGGTCGAACCCAAATGGCAAGCCGCGTGGGAGCGGGCAAAGTCGTTTGAAGTAAATTCCAAATCAGGCAAGCCAAAATACTACGCACTAGAAATGTTCCCCTACCCATCTGGTAATATCCATATGGGTCATGTGCGTAATTACGCAATGGGTGATGTGATTGCGCGTTATAAACGTGCTTGTGGTTTCGAAGTGCTTCATCCTATGGGGTGGGACGCTTTTGGTATGCCTGCCGAAAACGCCGCGATTGAAAAATCTGTGCATCCAAAGGGCTGGACATATAAAAACATCGATGCCATGCGTGCGCCTCTTAAGCGTCTAGGTTTTGCCCTAGATTGGAGCCGTGAATTTGCCACATGTGACGAAGCGTATTACAAACAACAACAAGCTATCTTCCTTGCATTTTGGGATAAGGGTCTTGTCTACCGCAAAACAGCCAAAGTAAATTGGGATCCAGTTGACAATACTGTGCTTGCCAATGAGCAAGTGATTGATGGACGCGGTTGGCGTTCAGGCGCATTGGTCGAGACACGCGAGCTAGACCAATGGTTTTTCAAAATCACTCATTATGCGGACGAACTTCACTATGCTCTTGATGATCTCGAGCGCTGGCCTGAAAAAGTGCGTACCATGCAGCGCAACTGGATTGGTCGCTCTGAAGGTGCGCAATTCAAGTTTAAATTCTCGGACGCCAGCACAATTGCCGTTCCAGAAAATACAGATGATATCGAAGTTTACACAACACGCCCTGACACTTTGTTCGGCGCAAGTTTTGTGGCTCTGGCCTATGATCATCCATTAATCAAAGCCTTAATGCCTGACAACACGAAACTGCAAGAACTTGCCAAAACCTGTACCCTTATGGGCAGTACGGCGGAAGCGGTTGAAAAAGCAGAAAAGCTTGGTGTTGATACAGGGCTGCGCGTTGCACATCCATTTGACGACAGCAAAACCCTCCCCGTTTTCGCCGCCAATTTTGTATTGATGGGATATGGCACGGGCGCAGTTTTTGGGTGTCCTGCTCATGACCAACGCGATCTTGATTTTGCGCGTAAATATGACCTTGATGTCACTGCTGTTGTTTTGCCAAAAGGCGAAGACGCGAACACATATAATGTTGAAAACGAAGCCTTCACAGATGAAGGTGTTTTATTTGGCTCTGGCTTCCTTGATGGGCTTAACAAAAAAGACGGCATAAGCGCCGCCATTGCAAAACTTGAAGAGCTTGAACTTGGCACCAAACAAGTCACTTATCGTTTGCGTGATTGGGGTGTTTCCCGCCAACGTTATTGGGGTTGCCCTATTCCGATTATCCAGTGTGACGATTGTGGCCATGTGCCAGTGCCTGCAAAAGATTTACCTGTGCGTTTGCCCGAAGATGTGGTTATCAGCGCCGACAATCCAGGCAATCCGCTTGACCGTCACGCAACATGGAAACATGTGGATTGCCCAAGCTGTGGCAAGCCTGCGACACGCGAAACGGATACACTTGATACATTCGCCGACAGTTCTTGGTATTTCGCCAGATTTGCAGGTGGCAATACAGACGACCGTCCTTTTGACAAAGAAGAGGCCTCTAGCTGGCTGCCTGTCGATCAATATATTGGCGGTGTAGAACACGCCGTATTGCATTTGCTCTATGCGCGTTTCTTTACCCGCGGTCTTCGTGATTGCGGCCTGTTGGATTTACCAAGCGGCGAGCCATTTGACGGTCTTTTCACTCAAGGCATGGTAACACATGCCAGCTTCAAAACCGAAGACGGCGACTGGGTAATCCCTGCAAATGTTGACGAAAAAGACGGTGAGTATTTCGAGCTTGGATCAGGCAAGAAAGTCATTAAGGGCGCCATTGAAAAAATGTCCAAGTCCAAGAAAAATGTCGTCGACCCTGCCGACATTATTGAAGGATATGGCGCAGATGTAGCCCGTTGGTTTGTGCTCTCCGATAGTCCACCAGAACGTGATGTCGAATGGACGGAATCTGGCGCGATTGGCGCATGGCGTTTTGCCGCGAAGATTTGGGCGACGGTTTCCGAGGCAGATGCAAATGATATTGATCCTCTCGCCGTTCCTGAAAACGTAAAAGGCGACGCATTATCCTTGCGTAAAATTGTTCATAAATCACTCGAAAAAGTAACCGAAGGTATTGAGGAATTTCGTTTCAATACATCTGTGGCGCAAATTTACGAACTGACCAATGCTCTTAAAAAATATAAAAATAATGACGCCGTTAAAATTGAAGGCCTCGGTATTTTGGCGCGTCTTATTGCACCCTTTATGCCGCATTTGGCAGAGGAATGTTGGGAACATATTGGCGGCACTGGTTTTGTATGTGACGCAGTATGGCCCAAAGCAGAAAGCGCACTCTTGGTTGATGATACCATCACCATGCCAATACAGGTGAATGGCAAACGCCGCGCAGAGCTTGTGGTCGCTAAAACGGCGTCTAAAGATGAGATTGAAAAGCTCGCACTGGCTGACGAAAATGTGGTCTCACATATCGAGGGCAAAACCATTCGTAAAATCATCGTTGTTCCTGGGCGAATTATCAATATAGTAGCAAATTAAGATTGGTCATATTTGACTAAGGTTTTGGAGGACATGAAAATGATTGCACGCACACTACGCACGCTGATGGTTTTATGCATTCTTCCTGCCCTTGGCGCTTGTGGGTTTAAGCCTATGCACGCCCCCAATAGTTTTGGGGCAACGGGCATTAGCTATAGCGATATTTCTGTACAAACCGTCAAAGAAGAAAAACCGGACTTTTTACTAAAACAAGCTTTGCGTGACCGTTTAGGCGATAACAGTAATACACGCTATATCCTTACAATAGACCCAACAGTTTCACGTAGCAGTCTTGGCATTAGTGGCCAAGATGTTGCGTCTCGTTATGACCTCACCATGCGTGCGAGCTTTACTCTTAAAGAAAGAAAAACAGGTAATATTGTTTTCAAAAACAATATTATTGCCACATCAACCTTTGCTGCGCCGCGTGATGCTTATGGTACAATATCCGCGCAAAATAATGCCAATGAACAAGTTGCTACCGAAGCTGCTGACCGTATTCTCATGCGTCTGGCACGCTATAAAGGCGGCACTGGTCTTTCCCAAAAAAGCGGCGGTTCTAAAAAGTGAAACTGAGCGGCGCACGAGCAGATAGCTTTGTAAAGGCACCGCCGCAAGACAGTCTAGGTGTTTTATTTTATGGCCCGGACCAAGGTCTGTGTTCCGAACGCGCAGGCGAAATTGCAAAAAAATTCACTGATAACCCTGATGATCCATTTTCTGTTACCTCGCTAAACGCTGATGATTTGGTAGGCGACCCTGCACGCCTGAGCGATGAAATGTCAGCCATGTCTTTGCTCGGCGATACACGGCTTATCCGTTTACGGCTCTCCCATGAACGTTCAGGGGCGGCCATTGCCAAAGCCATCAAAGCGCTCGACGCCGCGCCGCATACGAGCGCGTCAAAATTAATTGTAGAGGCAGGTGATTTGTCTCCGCGCTCTGCTGTACGTAAATGTTTTGAATCGGCTGTCCATTTTACCGCCATTGCCTGTTACGCGGATACACAAGCGACCCTGAATACACTCGTGAAATCAGAGCTATCAGCCTTAGGTATTGGCATTGACCGTGACGCACTTGATGCCTTCGTACCTTTACTCGAAGGTGATCGTCGTCTCGCACGTGGCGAGATTGAAAAAATGGCCTTATATAAAGGCTATGGCCAAATCGAAGGCGCAAAAATCGAACTGGCCGATGTTAAATTACTTGCCGCTGGCGCAGGCAGTACAGGTATTGACGACATTGTTTTTGATACACTGAGCGGCAATCCCCTTGACGCAGACGCAGGGTTTCAACGTGCTATGGAAGGTAAATTGACCGCTCATTCTATTTTGTTCTCACTGCAACGTCATCTTATTCGTTTACATCAAGCGTCGAGTTTGATGGCCTCGGGGCAAAGTCCCGATGACGCTATGCGGTCGCTGCGTCCGCCCGTATTTATGATGCGTAAAAATGCGTTTTCCCACCAGTTACGACTTTGGCCAGAAAATGTGCTTATGCGGGCAATTTCATCAAGCCTAGAGCTTGAAAAACAAATGAAATCTACAGGGGCACCTGTTGAAAGCCTGATGGGACGATTGCTCCTCAGCCTCGCTTCATATGCCGCGAAAAGGAAACGGTAATGCAAACAATTTTAGATTATTTTGCGGCTATTGAATGGACTGTATTTAACAATGTCCTCAAAGCGGTTGGCATATTCATTCTTGGTTGGATTGTCTCTAAATGGGCTGCGCGTATCGTACGTAAACAACTTAGCAAGACCACAGCCTTGCAGGTCAATGATACATTACGCCCATTGATTGTTACATTTGTTCGCTACACGATTTTCTTTGTGACACTTTATGCCGCATTGACCACTGCGGGTATTCAAGCCGCGTCTTTGCTTGCCGTATTGGGCGCTGCTGGCTTGGCTGTTGCGCTGGCAGTTCAAGGCACATTGTCCAATGTTGCCGCGGGTATTATGTTGATATTTTTGCGAGCCATTAAAGTTGGTGATTATATTCAAACGCCAGATTTAGAAGGGACTGTCTTGGAAATCGGGCTTTTCATCACACAAATTCAAAAATCAAATGGCGTCAGTATTTGTGTGCCAAATGCCCAAATTTGGGCCAAGCATGTGATTAATTATTCACGCAATACAGAGCGCCGTGTCGATATTATTATTTCGCTGTCCCGCGATAATGACCTCGATAAAGCCCATAAAACATTGCAAACAGCTTTGTCTAAGAGCAAACATATACTCAAACCAGATTCGGCGAGCGTAGCCCTCGTTCTTATTACAACGCACACAGCGGATTTTCAGGCGCGGTGCTGGGTTTCGTCGGATGATGTCCGGGGGCATTTGTCAGACCTCAACCTTGAACTTCATGCCATTGTCCGTAAAAATGGATTCAAACTTCCTCCTACACTTTCTGTCTAAACATGTTTGAAATTGAGCCCGCCCACCTTGTTCGCATACTTGATCTTTTGGGGACGATTGTGTTTGGGATAAGTGGCGGCGTGCTTGCCATTCGTAAAAAACTCGATATGTTTGGGGTTATCGTTCTTGCGCTTTGCGCTGGACTTGCTGGCGGTGTGTTTCGTGATCTTGTGATTGGCGCGTCCCCACCCAAAGCTTTCCAGCATGGTGAATTTGCCTTTGCGGCCATGAGCGGTGGGTTGCTGGCTTTTTTTGCCTTGCCTCTATTTTCAAAACTTGAACGCCCTATTTTCATATTAGACGCTATGGGTCTTGGTTTGTTTGCTGTGTCTGGATGTTCCATCGCGCTGAGCGCAGGTCTCGCCCCTATGGCCAGTATTGTTCTTGGCGTTATTTCTGCCATTGGCGGCGGTATTGTCCGTGATGTATTGGTTGGCCGCGTACCCGTCGTATTCATCACTGGTGACATATATGCATTTGCGGCCCTTGGCGGTGCAAGTCTTTATTTCGGACTTTTAAAGCTTGAAATCAGTGAGTTAATTGCGTCTATACTTGCTGTTCTTTTTGTTTTCTTTCTACGGGTTTTCAGTGTCAGGTTTAAATGGAAAGCGCCCACGTCACCTTGGCAATAAAAAAGCACATGCACAAATAGCAGTAGATTACCGACTTGTAATTTACGCGACATAGTTTCGCCACAATGCATAGCCTATAAGATATACTATAACATTTATTTTATGTGGAGGCGATTATGAAACTATCCCAACTTTTAGCGAGCAGCGCGCTTGTTCTTTCTTGTTTGGCAATATCAGCACCAAGTTTTGCACAGGTGAAGAATAACCCAGATATAGTTATGGCCCCCTTACGGCATTCACCTCAACAAGCTCCTAGACAGGCGCGTATTCAAATCGCGCTCTTGCTTGATACGAGCAATTCTATGGACGGTCTTATTTCGCAAACCAAGTCACAACTTTGGACTTTGGTCAATGAGCTGAGCGAGGGTAAAAAATATGGGCAAGAACCGCTGATCGAACTCGCCCTTTATGAATATGGCAATAGTAATATTTCCGTTTCCAAAGGCTATATCCGCCAAGTCCTTAGCCTGACAAGTGACCTTGATGACGTGTCAGAAAAACTGTTCGCACTGCGTACAAATGGCGGTCAGGAATATGCAGGGCAAGCGATTATGACAAGTCTGGAAGAGCTTGAATGGTCAAAAAACAAACAGGATATGAAGCTCATTATTATAGCCGGTAATGAACCGTTTACACAGGGCAATGTCAGTTATGAAACAGCCTGTGGCCGCGCAAGACGTGACGGTATTATTATCGACACCATCCATTGCGGTGACGAGCAAACAGGCATTAAAACCAAATGGAAAGACGGCGCGGATTGTGCAGGCGGTATATATATGACCATCAACCAAGACGAAAAATCTGTACACATCCCGACCCCTTTTGATGATGATATTTTACGCCTCAATAAAAAACTTAATGCTACATATTTTGGATATGGGGCACAGGGCGCCCGTTATAAAGAACGCCAAATCGCACAAGATAGTAATGCGATTTCGATGAGCCCTTCTGTACAGATGAAACGCGCAAAAATGAAATCATCAAAAGCCTATAAAAATGAAAACTGGGACGTGGTTGATGCTTATAAGAAAGATGATAGCCGTATTTTAGAAATGGCAGAAAGCGAGCTTCCTGCTGAGTTAAAAGGTAAAGACAAGGCCGAGCGGAAGGCTTTTATTGAAAAAACATCAGCGGAACGTGACGTGCTCAATACACAAATTTCAGAGCTTTCTAAAAAGCAATCAGCCTTTGTAAAAGACAAACGCAAAGAAATGTCTGCAACAAAAACCCTTGATAATGTCATGGTCAGCGCCGTGCGTAAGCAAGCAAGTGAACACGGGTTTGCCTATTAAATTTAGGTATCTCTCCTAGAATATAAGGGAGATATCTGCCAAAGCGTATGGGTTGGGATTCGCCTCTCTCTTAACCCCAATCCCTACGCTTTAGGGTTAGCAGTGTTTTTCCATCTGCAGCCTTAAGCACAAGGACCAAATGAGAGGCCTCTATTTTTTGTGTTGCACGGAGCACATCGAAAAACTTATTTTCCTCTTTCATATTCGCACACATCATTTTCGTTGATCCGATTGAGCCAATATTTAGCGTATTTCCTTCTTGGGTATAATTTGCAAAAAATCGATTACACCCACCATTGCCGTTTAATTTTCCTTTATCTGAAAACCGTATGTATTGATTCTTAATTCCCGCGTCCCACTCACTAGCTGCAAGTGACATGATAATTTCATCTTTTGAAATCTTTGACATATCAGAGGAAACTCCACATCCAGATAAGCCAAGCACGAATATGCTTGCGACTAATTTGAAATTAAATTTTGACATATATTTCTCCACATTTCCGTCATTAAAACCTATCAATTGAGAGAGGAAGTTTACTTGTATCCTTTAAGCGTTCCATCGCAAATGATGATGACACGTCCGCTAGCGGAGCAATTGTAATCAGTTTTTTATAGACCCGATCATAATCGGCCATATCTGTGACAAGAATTTTCAAGAGATAGTCCACATCACCACTCATGCGAAAAAAACCTACCACTTCTGGAAGTTTTTCTACGCCTTGTGCAAATGTTTTGAGCCAATCTTCATTATGTTGATTGGTTTTTACGGCCACAAATACAGTAAGATGCAAGCCCAATTTATCAGGGTTCAAGCGCGCAACACGACCTTCTATATACCCTGTGTCTTCTAAAATTTTTACACGCCGCCATGCCGCATTTTGGGAAAGGCCAATACGGTCTGCGATTAAACTTAGACTTTCAGACGCGTCTGTTTGCAAGGCTTCAAGAAGGGCAATATCAAGCTTGTCAAGTTTACTCATAACGTCATATTAGCCTAGATTTCGTTTTAAAAATACATAAAAAGCGCCTGTCCCACCGTGACGGATATGGGCGGGTGCGAAACTAGCGATTATCGGTCTGACTTTTGCGTCCGCAAGCCATGTGGGCAGGCTCATCCGTAATACACCTTCAAGATTAGTTCCCTTTCCCGTCACCACTAAAACGCACCGTGCGCCGCTATTATAGGCGCGGTGCAGTTTTTTTACCAATACAGGGAAAGCTTGATCGCGGGTTAAATCATGTAAATCGATTTTTTTGTCGATTTCAATTTTACCTTTGCGGGTTTTTTTATCTGTTCGGGTTTGTAAATCTGTTGGAGTTTTATGTAAAATCGGCTTTGGGGCTGGCGGTAAATGGATATGTGATTTTCTAAAATCCAAACCCAATTCTTTTTCTAAATCCGATTGGCTCATTACATATAATAATGGCCGTACTGTACGCGCCACTCTGTTCCAAATATGAAGGTCTTCGTGGGTAAGTGGTCGTGATTTTTTCACGAGGGGCCGCGCGCCTGAGCGCGTTCTTTTTGTACGCGTCTTGCGAGCTTTGTCGGGAGCAAAATTGTCCAGACCCCTTTGTGTTTCATCACACCAGCTTTATCGCCAGCCTCTTTACCTGCGCCAAAATATATATCGCCGCGCCGATAACCTTTGATCGCGCCGCCCGTATCTTGGGCAACGACAAGCAAGCCCGTCTGTTTGCCGATAAAGTCACCTGCGGATTGCGGGATTTTTGCTTCCAACCAAACCAAGCTGCCATAAGGCCGTGCACGTGGATCAATTGCGAGCGAACCCATTGCTGTTAACGGAACCCCAAACGCACCTTTTGGGCCAAGTTTACCACGTACATGTTCGGTTTTGAAAAACACATAGCGTGGGTTTTCATTCATAAGTGCGCGTGTTTCATCGAGGCCAGCGCGTTTCATCCAGTTTTCAATCGAGGCTTTCGAGGCTTGTGCTTTTGTCAGCTCGCCGCGATTAATTAAAACGCGTCCAATTGATTTATATTCATGTCCATTATGTCCGTCAAAGGCGCAGACATATTTTGTGCCGTCAGGAAAGACAATTCGGCCCGACCCCTGTATTTGTAAAAAGAACACATCAATCGGGCGACCATAGGCCAGAACTTTTGAGGTGTGGACGTTGATATCACTGCGTGACAGGTTTTGTTTTGATTTGTTTTTCGGACGCGCAAGAATTGGTTCTGAAAACTCTGCATTTGCATGTAAACGCGCGTCGATTTCTGGTGCGTAATATCCCGTCAATAGGCCTTCACGGTTACCATCCGACGGGAGTGGTTTTAATGGTAAGAAATGGGCTTCAAAAAACTGTTTTGCATATGACGCACCAAAACGTTGAGAAATATTAAGTGTACTTAAGCTGTCACACGCTTCGCGCCAATCTTTATACTGCCCATATATAAAACGGGTTTTATCAAGGTCTGTATTATCATCACGCGTCGCCCATACACCACATGTTCTGCGAAATGCATTCAATGCAGGGATATGATCTGCCTGTCCCCAAAGTGGCAACGCCCTATACTCAATTGGCTGTTGGGGAATTGGTACAGGCTTTGTTAATGGCTCTGGCACAGACACTGGACTTGTTGGCGCAGGCAATACGATGGACGGAAAATTAGGATCTAAAACTGGGTTTGGCCCAGGTTTTGAAATGGGTTTTAAAATCGGTTTTGCCTGCTCGTCTGGAATAGGTTTCGCAATTGGCGCATTTTTTAAATCTTGTTCGGCCTGCGAAGGCCCGTTAACCACAGGCGCTGTCGTCGCACACGCAGCAAATGTACCAACCACGCCACACAATAATATAATTTTCAGTCGCCGCATAATGTGAATTTATTCCGTATCTGGAGAATGGTCTGGGCCGTCCGTTTCGCCTTCAAGCGTATCATGTGGCTCTACTGTGCAAAGTACCCAGTTTGGGTTTTTTGACCCAAGCGTGCGCTCGAAACTCCAAACTTCTTTCACGCGTGAGAGAACATCTAAATCACCACTTACRACTTCWCCRTTTTTGTCAACRAGCGCGGTCGCCAGTTCYGCTTCATAYAAAACTGAAATTTTTCCYGTTTTACCYGYTTTGGAAGCRSCAAYAATTTCWGCGCCCATCAAACGTGCAAGGTCTGTYGTTTGTGTTAGRCCCTTTTCATCACGAGAATCTATTGCYTCRCTATATGAWGTATASACYTGTGCRTTTAAAAGRTTTTCRAGCGTATCTTTGTCGCCGTCTGCATARGCTTCTAAAATCATRCCRTAAACAGCCTTTGCSCCRTCTAAAAAACCTTTTKYRCTAAARCTRTYATCYGCAGCGTGTATGGCYTGYAAACCTTCMGCGCCYGCGCCTTCRAATGTYACATCAGRSAYATTTTCRGRTTTTGCRCCCATGCCAAGYTKYTCTATRGCYTCTTTSGGRTCRAGTGCAGATTCYGGKCCTTGGCCAACATYTTTKCCCAATACGGAAAATAACATAGCGCCAACAATTAATGCCAATACYGCGTATAAGATAATTTCTTGCATGAAAYCGCTTTCTTTWAAATTTAGCTGAGAATTACRCCAACAAGGCTTGTATTGCATTGCAASTGACGCCATATTCCCATCAATATATATCTACTTATCTATAAACCAACTTATCTATAAACCAAGAGGCAGTTATGGCCAAAACCAAAAAAGAAGCAGCTAAAAAAGACGCCCCTAAAAAGAGCGAAACTGAAAAAGTTGAAACTGAAGCTGTTCAAACCGAAGAACAAGACGCGCCAATGCTAAGCGTGCTTGCCCAATATATTAAAGATTCCAGCTTTGAAAACCCAAGCGCACCAGAAAGCTTGCGTTCTGACCTTAGCCCACCTGAAATTTCCATCAATATCGAAATTGGTCGTCAAATGCTTGAAGGCGGTGTTGCAGAGGTTGTTCTTATGTTTTCTGCCAAAGCAGAGCGCGATAATAAACCTGTTTTCTTGTGTGAGCTTGAATATGCAGGCCTGTTTACTTTTGGCAATGTTCCCGAGGAGCATTTACTGCCAATGATTATGATTGAATGCCCTCGCCTGCTCTTCCCATTTGCACGCCAAATCATGGCTGACATGACACAAAGTGGTGGCTATCCTCCAATCTTGCTTGATCCGCCTGATTTTGCTGGCATGTTCCGCGCTGAAATGATGCGCCGCGCAGCAGAACAAGGTGAAGGTGCAGCCCTTAACTAGATTTATGACCACACCTAATACTAACACTGTAAAAATTGGAATATTAGGTGCAGAAGGCCGCATGGGTCGTGCTCTTTTGAGCGAAATTACAAAACGCAAAGGGGTGGTACTTGTTGCCGCCCTGACTGCGCCTGAATCTGAAAACCTTGGCGCGGACTATGGGGATATCACCCTGACCACCGATATTCGCACCGCACTAAATACTTGTGATGCCCTTATTGATTTCTCTCATCCCCGCGCCGCGATTGACGCAGCCCTTATGATGCACGAAACCAAATGTCATGCTTTGATTACGGGTACAACCGGATATACAGATATTGAAGAGAAAGCGCTTATTGCTAGCGCGCAAAATATTACGCTTTTAAAATCAGGAAATTTTTCGGTTGGTATTTGCCTTTTGGAAAGCCTTGTTGAAAGAGCGGCCAAAACACTGGCAAACCAAGACGGTGTTGATTGGGACATAAGTGTCCATGATATTCACCATCGCCATAAAATTGACGCGCCGTCTGGTACGGCGCTTATGCTTGGAGACGCTGCAAAACGTGGTCAAACATCAGCAGGCGCAACACCAAAAACTGACTATAGCGCAGAGCGCATTGGCGGCGTGATTGGTATTCATCATGTATCATTGGCCAGCGAACTTGAAACACTTACCCTTTCCCATTCTGCAAATGACCGCAGTGTCTGGGCAGCAGGTGCGTTAAGCGCCGCGCTTTGGGCAATAAAAAAGCCAACAGGACTTTACTCACTGCATGATGTGCTGGGGTTGTGAGTTTTTTGACGGGTCAATGCTTGTGCGGCGACATCACATACAAAATTGAAAACCCACACAAGAGTCCGTCCTCTTGCCATTGTACCCAATGTCAATCATGGGGAGGACAAGCTTGGCCCTCAGTGAGTTGCGATATTGACAATTTTTGCCTTGTTCAAGGTGAATACACTTTGACATGGTTCCAATCATCTAAACGTGCGCGGCGTGGGTTTTGTTCGTCGTGTGGATCAACTTTATTTTGGCAAGCCAATCATGGTGAAAATGCAAACACATATATGTCCATTTCTATGGGCTCTCTCGATACACCGCATAATATGAAAATCGCGAGACATATTTATTGTGCCGATCAAGGTACTTATTACGATATAAAAGACGGTCTCCCTCAGTTTGAAAAATCATCTTCATCATGAATATTCGCAAAGATGATTTAGAGGGAGCCGAAATTCAAGCTTTGTTACACAGCCATCTCGCAGATGCTTATAAGAACTCTCCGCCAGAGAATGTTCACGCCCTTGATATCGAAGCGCTCCAAAAACCCGATATTACATTTTGGTCTGTGTGGGAAGATGATGTTTTGCTTGGGTGCGCCGCACTGAAAGAACTAAGCCCCAATCACGGCGAAATTAAATCCATGCGAACAAGCAAAGCCGCATTAAAACGCGGTGTAGCAAGCAAACTGATGACCCATATCCTAGAGCAGGCGCGTTTACGCAAATACACGCGCCTTAGCTTAGAAACAGGATCAAATCGCCCCTATTTTCCCGCATTGGCGCTTTATAAAAAATTTGGATTTACTGAATGTCCACCCTTTGCAAATTATTGGGAAGCTGAGTTTAGCATTTATATGACGCTTGCACTTTAACTACCATTCGCCAATATTTTTCATATCGGCCCACGGTTCTTGGGGTGCTAACCGTTCGCCTTGTTGCAATAATTCAACCGAAACTCCGTCGGGTGAGCGGACAAATGCCATATATCCGTCACGTGGAGGACGGTTAATTGTGTAGCCCATTTTCATAAGATGCGTGCATTTTTCATATATATTTTCAACACTATACGCCAGATGCCCGAAATTACGTCCGCCTTTATACACTTCCTTATCTTCCTGCCCCTCTTGTTCTTTTGTTGGCCAATTATAAGTAAGTTCCAACATTGGGAGGCCAGTAATAAACCCCGTTTTCATGTCATCATTATTGGCACGCGCAATGTCGTTTTTGCTGGCGAGGAAAATAAGACTGAAGCGTCCATCCTCATAATCATTACGGCGCACTTGCTTTAGGCCCAATCCCTCACAGTAAAACCGTAAGCTCTCATCAACATCTGTGACGCGCACCATTGTGTGTAAAAAATCCATAATCTCTCTTTATATATCCTGTGTATATTTAACCTTCATATAAAAATATATGAAGGTTTTCATGGTCAAAACTACGAAGACGGCTAGTCGCACGTCCTGTTGTTTTTCCCATTTTAATACCAAGGCCTTGCATTTTTTCATAAGCAATATGGGTATTTTTTAGCTTCAGAATAATTGTATATTCAACGGGCTGTGCCTCTTCACGTGCATGGGTTTGTTGAAAGAAAAATGGATGTGTTTCAGCAGTTAATGCGGTTTTGTTTTTTGGGCTGTGTACGCATATTTTCATATCCGTACCGTCAGAATACATATCGCAAACATGGCCCGTACCGTTCCAGTTTTTTTCTATGGTTTGGTTTAGTCCCAAAATTTCAACAAATATGGTTTTATATAACTCTCGGTTCACACCTTCTAAACTAGCATTTATATGTGCAGGATTGTCGCCAACAACCAAAGCCTCGGTTGGTTCAAAATCAGCACGTTCATTTATCAATTCATCCCGTATTGGCCCCGGAGCTTTGGCATGAAAACGTCTTGCTACACTTGCGCCAATAAAAGCCCAAGCCCCAATCAATGAAAAGAAAATCGAAAACGTCCAGACCAAATACCCTGGTTCAAAAACACGGGATTTATCGCTGAATATCCACACCCCGTATAACCCAAGATTAATCAAAGAAAATACGACAGGCGTCAGGAGCAAAATCAATCCTGCACCTGCGGCCATATAGAGCGGAAAACGCGGCGCATTTACCTTGCGATAGGCGCGAATATAGGCCT
Organism: Robiginitomaculum sp.; assembly: GCA_002733905.1. Lineage (GTDB taxonomy): Bacteria > Pseudomonadota > Alphaproteobacteria > Caulobacterales > Maricaulaceae > Robiginitomaculum_A. Next base: position 86,789 of record NVXK01000005.1, read on the forward strand.
CTTTTGTCAGGCGTAAATCTTGCATATTATTGGCAAGTTTATAGTCCCAATCCGCAGCGGCATCACCCGCCAATTTACGGTAACCAACAAAAGCCCAAATCCCAAAAAAGCTTGCGACAAGCCCCATAGCGGCTATGGCCCAAAGAAATGATAAGCCTTCAAAAAATACTGTCATTATATATCCCGGTCGGAGCTTTGCTCCTCCGCGCCTCTTGTGTTATATTCCCGGTCGGAGCTTTACTCCTCCTTGGGGTGCCTCTTATTGAATATTCCTGCTTCTATTGTTGTTTAGAAACATTAATTTGATAGGAATGTTACACTTTTACATTGGGACAGGAAAGAACAAATACAGCTTGTTTGATATATTTAAGCCGCAAATTCTTTGTGGGCGGATTCGAAAGTAAGCATTGCGCGTTTACGTTCAACACCCCAATGATAACCCGTTAAGCGTTTATCTGCGCCAAGAATACGGTGGCACGGAATAACCCAGCTAATGGGATTTGCGCCAATGGCTGCGCCAACGGCGCGAACCGCTTTGGAGTTATTAATTGCGTTGGCAATATCCATATAGCGTGCCGTTTCACCTGCACTTACACTTAATAAAGCCTTCCAGACTTGGAGCTGAAATTCTGTGCCATATAAGGCAATGGGAACAATGCCACCGCCAAATATACATTGGGTAATATCCATGATTTGCGTATCATTACGTGTGTAATTTGCTTTTGGATAACGTGCCACGAAATCATTAAATGTTGCAAGCTCATCACCAAAATCACAAAATCCATAGGCGCATAAACCACGTGGACTGATTAATGCGACCACTGTGCCAAATGGGCTTTGTGCGACACCCCAGACCATATCGACACCTTGCGCTTTTGATTTTGCTTCGCCCGGTGATAAGGCTTGATGTTTGATGAAAAGATCATGCAGACGTGAAGGTGAAGAAAGACCAGCTTCATAGGTTGCGTCTTCTACTGTACCGCCCTCGTCCAATACGATTTGCGCCGTGTCATGTGCCATTGCGCCAATAAACCGTTTTGGAGAAATACCCGTCCACCGCGTGAACACTTTATGAAAATGATGTGGGCTTAGCCCTGCTAATTGCGCCAGTTTTTTATAGTCTGGCTGTGATTGCCAATGATCACCAAGATAAATCAAAACATCCGCCATCATATGGTAGTCTTTGGCCGCGCCTGTGAATATATCTATGTTCGTTTGAGGGGTCATAAGCCTAGTTTAATCTGGTTTACATTTAACGCCACCCGTTTCTTGCGTATTGCCAAGTTTTGCGTATAGTGCGCCCTCGATTAGCTAAGGATATCGTATGTCTTCATCAAATTATGTGCCAAAAATTGTTTTGTTTTCAGGCAGCAAGCGCACTGGCTCGATTAATCAAAACCTCGTCAATGCAATGGCGCATTTGTTTAAAGAGGCGGGTGCTAAACCTGTGAAAATCAGTCTCGCCGATTATGACATGCCAATTTTTTGTGAGGATTGGGAATCTGAAAATGGTGTGCCGAAAACCACCAAAAGCCTTGTGCGTAAATTGAAAAATGCAGACGGTGTTTTTATCGCTAGTCCAGAATATAATGGCTGCATGCCTGCCCTGTTGAAAAACACAATTGATTGGTCGAGCCGTACTGGATCAGATCATTTTAAAATGCCAGTGTACGGTATTGGTTCTGCTACGCCCGGTGCGCTTTCAGGTATTATGGTTTTGCGCCAACTGCATTTCATTTTATGCCGCCTTGGTGCCACAGTCGTAAATGCTCATCTTGGTGCTGGTGGTGCAAATGCTTTATTTGATAAAAAAGGACGGTTTGTGGAAGGCCGCACAAAACAACTGGCCCAAACACTTGTCTCTCAAATGATGGACGAGATCACGCGTCGTCAATAAAAGTGGCGTTACAGACCAACACACGCACACTCAAAAAAACAATAAAAAAGCCCGCTAAGAAAAAACTGCCGCGCCCAAAGCTTACGCGTGCACAGATCAGCGATATATATAGGCATTTACAAAGCCTCGATCCGCATCCACGAACAGAGCTGAATTATGTAAACCCCTATACACTGGTTGTTGCCGTGGCTTTATCGGCGCAGTCCACCGATGTTGGGGTAAATAAAGCCACCAAAGCCTTGTTTGAAATTGTGCAAAGTCCAGAGCAAATGATTGCACTGGGTGAAGAAAACCTCATCAGTCATATTAAGACGATCGGGCTTTATAAAACAAAAGCTAAAAATGTTATTTTATGTGCGAAACGCCTTGTTGATGTTTTTGACAGCGTGGTCCCAGATAATCGCCCCGACCTTGAAAGCCTTGCAGGTGTTGGGCGTAAAACTGCCAATGTGGTTTTAAACGAAGCGTTTGGCCAACCTACCATGGCGGTGGATACTCATATTTTTCGTGTGTCAAACCGTACAGGCATGGCGCCGGGTAAAGACCCTCTTGAAGTCGAACTGAATTTATTACGGGTTACCCCTGATGAATTTATGTTGCATGCCCATCATTGGTTGATTTTACACGGACGCTATACCTGTGTCGCGCGTACCCCCAAATGCTTTAACTGCGCCATTGAACCAATTTGCAAATTCAAAGATAAAACAAAACCAGTGTCTTAGTTTACATCCCTAATTTCTTTGCTAGTGCTTTGGCTAGTTTTTGTGCACCTTTGTTTTCTGCGCCTTCGCCTTCTGCGTGGGATAGATATAGATAAGGTTCGATTAATTCTAATTCTATCAACCAAAGGCGGCCATTATTTCCACGGATAAAATCAATCCGCGCATAAAGCGGTGTGAAATCTAGCACGTCTAAAACGGCGCGTACTTCGGCACGTTCTTGTTTGGTTGGGATATAGGTTTCTTCTGTGCCGCCATAACTTGATTGAATGCGGTAATCACCCTCTTTGGCCCGTTTAATAAGAGCATGTGAGAACCCTCCGCCAAAGTATAAAAATGAATACTCGCCTTCAGTTTTTATGTTTTCTAAGAAAGGTTGTAGCAAAGCGTCGCTCGGTGGTAATTCATCCTTGCTTGGATACGGTGTGCCTTTTTCATACAAAACCTGCCGCCAAGCACCACCGCCGACAACTGGTTTTATTACGATTTTATCTGTATCAAATTTTTCGAGTGCGCGTTCAATCTCACGTTCTGTTACTTTTGGGACTGTCATGGTAGGTATCGTTGCCGCGCCTTGCGCGCCGAGTTCTTTAAGATATGATTTGTTTGCATTCCATTTCAACACATCAAAATTATTATACACTGGACATATTTTTTCAACTTTTGCCATTGCGGTCAAAAAATCATGTTCATTGCCTTCGAAATAATCCCACACAAATAAAGAGAGCATGGCATCAAAATCAGGTGCGCGCGCAACTGCGTCACGCCAATTGATCAAAACTGTTTCCATGCCGTGTGCTTTAAACACTGGCGTTATTTTTCCCATTTCTTCGGTAAGTTCAAATATATCAACGCGTGTATCCTGCGCGCCCGGCAACATATTCCCAGATGCCAAAATGGCTATTTTTTTCAAAGCTACGCTCATGATATCTCCACAATGAATAACGTAAAATCCTCTTTTGTCCCTACGCCCTCTTTTTAAAAAGAACAAGGGACAAGCTATGAATCCGTTATCAATTTGTATTGATTTTCTCGTCCGCTCGCGCTAATTCTCATAGATAGAGATTATGGAGACTGATATGCGTGCAAAATATGATGTGTTAGGTATTGGGAATGCAATGATGGATGTGATCGCACCTATCAGTGATGATGTTTTGACAACGTTAAAGATCACAAAAGGCTCTATGACTTTGATAGAGGAAAGCCGCGCAATAGATATTCACTCTGCTTTTAAAAGCCATAGCAAAAACATTTCAGAAACTGCGGGTGGTTCGGGCGCCAACACAATGGCTGGTATTGCTGGCCTCGGTGTCAGTGCTGCTTATTTCGGAAAAGTTGCAGATGATAAACTCGGCACGCGCTTTACAAAGTCCATGACAGATATTGGCGTTGCTTTTCCAAATAGCCCTCTTAAAAATAGTTCCGCAACCGCGCGATGTCTGATCGCGGTCACGCCTGACGCCGAACGGTCTATGAGTACATTTCTTGGCGCAAATACAAGCTTTGGCCCAAAGGATATTGACGCGAAAATTGTTCAAGACAGTGCCATTACTTATATGGAAGGGTATTTGTTCGATACGCCTGACCAAAAAGCCGCATTTGTAAAAGCCTCCGAAATTGCCAAGGCCGCAGGCCGCAAAGTTGCCCTCACCCTTTCTGATAGTTTTTGTGTTGGCGCACATCGTGCCGCTTTTCAACATCTTGTGGATAACCATGTGGATATCTTGTTTGCAAATCATGATGAACTGCTTTCTCTCTATGAATTAGAGGACTTTGGTCAATCATTACGACGTGTGTGGAAAACGGGGACAATTGCGTGTGTGACACGATCTGAAAAAGGGTCAGTCATTATCGAAGACGGTAAAGTCCATGAAATCGCTGCTATTCCTGTTGCTAATATCATTGATACAACTGGCGCTGGTGATCAATATGCGGCAGGTGTTTTAGCTGGTCGTGCAATGGGGCTTTCTTGGTCAGACGCAGGACGACTTGGCTCTATCGCCGCCGCCGAAGTTATCAGCCATTTCGGTGCCCGCCCCGAGACCCCCATCCATACATTAGCTGGAGGTCTGGCATTGGCTGAGGGTCTGGTAAAATCACTTTAAGGTGACTAATTTTAGTTGTTAGTCTTTGACGTTAGCGGTGTGTGTTTAAATATAAGCATAGATTCTACATTTTTTCGTTTTCGTGCTTTTCCATTTTCCATCACAGGCGCATAAGTCCATTTTTCTAGTGACATAATTGATACCGCGTTAAAGCATGAATTATCACTGTCTGTTATACGAATGTTTTGTGGTTGACCCAGTTTGCTCACATCAAACTTTAACCTAACTTTTGCAGCAAACTTACCTTTATGTATCGAGCAGTTTTTAGGAAACACTGGCGGCACCCTTGTAAGAGGCTGCGCGTCTCGGTCGCGATTAACCGTTTCGCTTGCCAAAGAGACAAGGCCAATTGATCCACATATAAAACCTACCAGCATTGCGCTTGTTAATTTTATTTTTTGCGCCCGTGACTTGCGGAAACCTTCTTGTGTATTCATAATGTTTTTCACTCTCATTTTTGCACTCCTATAGTTGTTGAGACTGAGGGATGCAGAGGGACATGGCAGTGTCTCTCTGCTATTAATTTTGGAGCCTGTCTTATTTGATTTACGTAAGGCTCCGACCAATAATTGGCCATATGTTTTACGTAAATTTTTTGATGCGCCGATAAGAGCTTGGCTATCGGCTCTTAATTCTATTGCAAACTGCCAACGCTTATACAAATCATGCACACAATAATGTGGCCAACACAGCGCCCGAATGATTATGAAGACCAACATAAAGAAAGGGTCTCTCGTTTTTATATGTGCAACTTCATGCGCGTAAATAAGATTTAATTGGGTGGAAGATAAACTCTCGATCAAGTTTTTTGGCATTAACACGACAGGTTTAAAAACACCAAATGAACACGGCGGAATATCGTTAGAAACCGAGATTATATTTATGCTTTCATATATGGCATAGTTTTTCTGCTTTGCGTGTCGCGATAACTTCCCCCATGCTTTTGCTAGGTTTGTAAGCTGATAAACAAGACAAGATATATAAACAGTAAGCGCTATATATTTCATATAGCCCGAATTTAAGGATGTGTTTTCTGTTAGCGCTTGAATGCCAGAAACACTCGATAATCCCACCACTAAATTTTGTGGTATCGTCAAATTTAAACTTAAATATATCAGGGCGCTAAATGGCACACAAATACCCACCGCCAAAATCGATAACCAGTATTCAGGCCATGAGTCTATATGCGAAAAAACACGTGTTATTAATAGGGAGACCAGCCAGATAAATGCCATCCACAGGCTTGCAAAAACTATGAACGCCAAAACACTCATGAGGGTTTATCCTCTAACATGCTGGTCAGCTCATCAATTTCTGCTTCTGTCAGTATTTTACTATCGGTAAATGTGGCGGCAGGTAATGGCCCCTCCATTTCCAATACGCGGTGCATAAAATCTTGTGCCATATATGCGAGTGTCTGAGTTTTCGAAACCTTAGCTGTATAAAGGATTGCACCCTTTGCTTCTGGCTTTTCGCTTGTAACAAAACCTTTTTCTGTCATGCGCTGCATGGTTTTACGGGTTGAGGAAAAAGACCACTCTAATGATTTTTCACAAATATCATGCAATGGCCGCACAGGCATTGCGCCATGTTTCCACAAGGCTTTTAACAAGACCAATTCAGGTGGGTTTGGTTTATGATGCATAACAACTCCTGTGACTTATGTCACAAATCATTATGCGACAAAAGTCACAATGTCAAGTTAGATCAATTATCTTCATGTTTTCAACTATATAGAAAGTTTAATGCTCGCTACGTCAAACTCATGATTACAGCTACGCCCATAACAAATAATGCGATAGCGCCTACGCCGAAAAAGATGGAGCGTGCAGTTTTAATATTGAACCAATAGCAAAGGGCGAAACATGCACGTGCCAAAGCGTAAACCATGGCGCTGCGGCCAAGGAGAACAGGGTCTGCGCCTGATAATATGCCTGCAATTGCGAACGCCATGAAAATCATGACGCTTTCATTCATATTTCCCAAAACACGTGTTGCACGGAATAGAAAGCTGTTATGATCGGCAGTCACTGTTGAACCTGGGTTATGCTTAGATTTTATACCCGCAATATCTGCAATAATGAGTTGTACGAGTAATAAACCCCCAACCGCCGCGATTGTTTTTATCGTAAGTGTATATTCTACAAAATTTTCCATATTTCTCTCCCATTGCTCAATTTTACTTAGCTCTGACGTAAACGTGCGATTAAGCCTTCAAGTTCTTCCAAAGTCTTGTATTTAATCGTCATCGTACCCGTTGGGTTTTTATGGTTCAACTTTACTTTAAGACCTAAGTGCTCAGCCAATTGTGTTTCGATAAAACGCGTGTCCGCGTCTTTGCGTTTTGTTTCTGGTTGTGGGTCACGTGCGGCCTTTTGCATCATATGGGCCCAGTTTTCCGCGTCGCGCACACTTAGGTTTTTAGACACGATAGCTTCGGCCAATGCTTGTGGATCTGGCGCAGATAAAATGGCACGGGCATGACCTGCGCTAATTTTTCCATCGGCAAGATATTCACGCGCCAAGACAGGAAGACTTAACAGACGCAGGCAATTGGCCACATGAGAACGGCTTTTGCCGATTGCTTTGGCAATGTCTTCTTGTTTACGGCCAAATTGATCTTTCAAGGCTTGATAAGCCATTGCTTCTTCGACTGGATTTAAATCTGCCCGTTGGACGTTTTCAACAACGCCGATTTCGAGAACTTCTTGATCATTCAGCTCTCGCACCAATACAGGCATAAATTCGAGGCCAGCATTTACAGATGCTTGCCAACGACGCTCACCCGCGACGATTTGATAGCGGCCTTCGGTTTTTATGCCCTTTGCTTCGAATGAGCGCGGAAGTGGGCGCACGAGAATTGGCTGTAAGACGCCTTTATCCCTAATCGAATTTGTTAATTCTTCTAGCAAGGTTTTATCGAAAAAACGTCTTGGCTGATCTGGATTGCGTTCTAATTTATCAATGGCGACAGAATGGATGCCTCTATCGGATTTTGGGGCTTTCGCCGCCTCACCTATTAATTGTTCGCTTTGTGTTACAGTGGGTTTTTCACTATCGCCTGCGAGCGGGATAGATATATCTTCCATAAGCGCAGAGAGACCGCGTCCGAGTTTTGATGCAGGTTTTTTACTCATTATTTCCGCTCCCCTTTTGCCAATTTTTTATGGCGAGATAAAACTTCTTTGCCCAAATCCATATAAGCCTTGGCCCCTGCACATTGTGGGTCATAGGTAATAACAGGCTTGCCAAAACTAGGGGCCTCTGCAATACGCACATTGCGTGGAATAATCGTATTGAAAACGGCGCGTCCCAAATGGGTGCGGACATCTGCGGCCACCTGTTCAGACAAACGATTGCGTTTGTCGTACATGGTCAACATAACTCCGTCGATCACGAGGTTGGGATTAATACTCCCTTTTGCCATTTCGACCGTTTGTAAAAGCTGGCTTAAACCCTCAAGTGCGAAAAACTCACACTGCAAAGGCACAATCACTGAATTTGCCGCCGCCAATGCATTTACGGTTAAAAGACCGAGCGCAGGTGGGCAGTCTATCAATATAAAATCATAAGGGGTTTTTTGGTCACGCTTATAATCTTCGAGGGCAATTTTCAAACGTGTTGTGCGCCCTTCGCTGGAACCGATGCTTAATTCTGCCCCTGACATATCCATATCAGACGGCACAAGGGTCAAGCCCTTTACATTGGTTTCGACACAGACTTCCGCCAACGCCGCGCCTTCAACAATCACGTCATACAGGGTTTTCTCTGTTTGGCCTTTTCGCAGGCCAAGCCCCGTTGTCGCATTGCCTTGCGGATCTAAATCCACAAGCAAAACCGATTGACCAAGGGATGCCAATGCCGCCGCCAAATTAATAGACGTCGTCGTTTTCCCGACACCGCCTTTTTGGTTTACGATCGCGATTGTACGTGTGTTGTTCATTTTACATTCCCTGTCGTGCTACGGCACTCCGCGCCTTTTTACATTCCCTGTTGCGCTAACGCGCTCCACGCCTCTTGTTGTTACATTCCCTGTCACGCTAACGCGCTCCACGTCTCTTGTTGTTACATTCCCTGTCACGCTAACGCGCTCCACGTCTCTTGTTGTTACATTACCTGTTACACTAATGCGATCCATCTCTATTACCTTCGTTCTTCTCGCACTTGATGCGGAATCCCTTGAAAAATTGGTGCTTTCTTCTGCGCGGGATACCGATTTTCATCGGTAAGAATAGAGATTGTGTATTATACCTTATCCCTCTTTTTTAAGCCTGTGACCAACAAAACCTTGGCGTCGGGGTCGGTTTTGCTGTCTTTTGTTTCGAGGGTGAATTGCCAGTGTTTTTGGGCGGCTTCGACCTCCTCTTGCCATGCGCGGCCTTTGGGAAAGATAGCCAATGTATCCACGCCGAAAAAAGGCAGGCTATATTCAAATAATTTAGGGAGAGGTGCAAATGCGCGAGCTGAGATTACGTCATAACTCTGTGAGCCTGCATTTTCGACACGCTCTTGTTTGGCTATTGCAGGGAGGTTTAATTCGCGAATAACGGCGCGTAAAAAATTACACTTTTTACCGTTAGATTCTACGAGAGTCACTTGTCGTGATGGTTTTTTGTTTTCGTCGCTTCGCGACGCATTTTCACCCGTTTCTTGTTCTTTAAAAGCAATGGCGATAGCAAGACCAGGAAAACCTGCGCCTGAACCTAAATCAATCCAGTTCTTTGTCGCCGCTGGCGCCAAAGAACACAACTGTTGAGAGTCTAATGCGTGACGCAACCAATAGTTGTGTATAGTGTGGGGAGAGACTAAATTTATCTTGTTATTCCAACGGGTTAGCAGGTTGTACCAGTTCTGATATAGCTGTAATGTTTCACGTGAAACATTTGTGGCCTGCAAAAACTCTTCTGCGGTGTTTTCTATTATCGTGGTCATGTCCAACTATCCAGCTCGTTTCATATAGGCCAATAAAGCCGTTAAAGCTCCGGGTGTTACACCCTCAATCCGACCAGCCTGTCCAAGGGTCGCAGGTCGCGCAGTCTCTAGCTTTTCTCTCACCTCATTGGAGATACCGCCAATATCTGCGAATACGAGTGTATCAGGAAGGCGTAAACCTTCATCGCGTTTAAAGGCCGCAATTTCTTTGGCTTGGCGTTCAAGATAGCCACTATAAAGCGCCTCTGTCTCTAAGGCTTTTTGTGCGTATTCAGGAAGGTCGGCGAGTTCTGGCCAAATCGGGTGAAGGGTTTTCATGTCGATATTTGGGTAAGCAAGTAAATCCATAACTGTGCGGCGAATACCGTCTTCATTGACCTTAATACCATAGGCCTTGATCGCGTTGGGCGTAATGTTGAGGTTTTTGCCTAATGTCCGTGCTTTTTCTAAGGTCTGTGTCTTATCATCAAAAGCAGAAGCGCGCTCCTCGGTAATCGCGCCCAGAGCTTTCGCAATTGGGGTCAGGCGTTGATCCGCATTATCAGCACGAAGTAGCAAACGGTATTCGGCGCGAGAGGTAAACATTCGGTATGGTTCACTTACACCTTTGGTAATCAGATCATCAATCATGACTCCGATATAAGCTTCAGAGCGGTCCAGGATAAAGGGTTCGCGACCCATGACACTCAACGCGGCATTAAAGCCCGCTACGAGTCCCTGAGCCGCCGCTTCTTCATATCCAGTCGTGCCATTAATCTGTCCTGCGAGATAAAGACCTGGCAAACGAATCGTTTCCAAAGTTGCCCGTAATTCTCGTGGGTCGACATAATCATATTCAATAGCGTAGCCATAACGGCGTACAACACAGTTCTCTAAGCCCTTAATCGTCTTCAAAAATGCGAGCTGAACGTCTTCTGGTAAAGACGTTGATATACCATTTGGATAAACAAGTTCCCCGTCAGGTGTTCCGGGAAGGCCTTCTGGTTCTAGGAAGATTTGGTGCTTATTACGATCAGCAAAACGGGTGATTTTATCTTCAATTGAGGGGCAATATCTTGGGCCCCGACCTGAAATACTGCCTGAATATACCGCAGATTTCATTATGTTATCTTGAATAACTTTGTGCGTATTTTCATTGGTATAGGTAATTCCGCATGAGATTTGAGGAACCGTTATATGGTCTGTCATAAATGAAAATGGTGACGGGTTTTCGTCGGCAGCCTGCATTTCAAGCGCAGACCAATCAATACTCGCACTTTCAATCCGCGCAGGTGTTCCTGTTTTTAAACGGCCCATATTAAAACCAGCAGAATAAAGCCGCTCTGACAATCCAATTGAAGGTGCTTCTCCGTGCCGACCTGCAGGAATACGCGTATCGCCAACATGGATCATGCCTTTTAGGAATGTACCTGTTGTTAAAATGACTTTGGAGGCACTCCATTTCTTATCGTCTTCAGCTATTACACCCGTGATTTTGTCTCCGTCCAAGATCAAGTCTTTTACGGAAGCTGCGATAATCGTCAGATTGTCTTGAGCGTTGAGGGTTTTTTGCATGGCTGTTTTGTACAAACCACGATCAGATTGGGTGCGAGGGCCTTGAACTGCGGGGCCCTTAGAGCGGTTAAGGAGGCGAAACTGGATACCAGATGCATCGGCGACCTGCCCCATTATACCACCCAATGCATCAATTTCGCGCACAAGATGACCTTTGCCCAAACCACCAATGGCGGGGTTACACGACATGACACCAATGGTTTCTATCTTATCGGTGAGGAGTAAGGTTTTAGCGCCAATCCGCGCAGAAGCACTTGCGGCGTCACAACCTGCATGACCACCACCAATGACGATAACGTCATATTCAGATGATTGGGGGGTTTGAGGGTTTGTGTTGTTCTTTGTCATGTTAATTGTCATGGGCGCTTGTTACAGACAAATGAGACAAATAGCAAAATGTTTCACGTGAAACATTTTTGTTTTAATAGTGATTGTGTGGACTCTCAGGCGGTTTTAGGGACTCTTGAGATGTTATTTACCAATACAAAAACTGGAAAAAACTTTATCCAATACCGCTTCTATATCGGTTTCACCTGCGAGTTCTTTGATTGCGTGTAGCGCTTGATGTAAATCTGCGCCTGCGAGTTCAGGTGCAATTAGCAGTGCTTTTTGCGCTTTTTTAATGCTAAAAAGTGCTGTTTTTACGCAATTTACATGTCGAGCACGAGTTATACCTACTTGCTCATTTGCCCCAAAACGTGCGGTAATTGTACGTTTTAGAGCTGATTCTAGGACTCCTAAGCCCTGTTGCGTATGTGCAGATACAAAAAATGTTTCACGTGAAACATTTTGTGATTCTGGTGCGTTTGAGGGCTCTTCAGACAGATCAGCTTTGTTATATACGATGAAATCACCGTCTTGCAGCTCTGACAATACATCCAAACCTTGAGGATCTTGATGGTCTATAATTGCAATACGAAGATCAGATTCAGCAGCGCGGACTTTTGCCCGGCGTACACCTTCGGCTTCTATCTCGTTTTTTGTTTCTCTGAGGCCTGCGGTATCTGAAATACGTACGGGAATAGATGCGATTTCCATATGGACTTCGACAATATCGCGTGTCGTCCCTGCTTCGGCGGAAACAATTGCTGCATCTCTTTTGGCTAATCTGTTCAAAATACTGGATTTTCCTGCGTTCGGCGCACCGATTATTGCAATATCTACCCCGTGTCTTGTCCGTTCACCGCGTTGTGAATCGGCTAATATGGCTTCTAATTCTTGTGCTAATAATGCTAAAGCTGGCCCTGCCCTTTGGGACAAGGCGTCTGGAACATCATCTTCGTCTGGAAAATCTATTTCCCCTTCAACAAAGGCGAGACTATCAATGATTTTTTCGCGCCAATTTTCATATATTTCGCGCAAACCACCCTGCATTTGACGTAGAGCTTGTTTTCTTTGTCCTTGTGTATCGGCGTCTATTAAATCCGCAAGGCCTTCGGCTTCGGTTAAGTCCATTTTCCCGTTTTGAAAGGCGCGTTTTGTGAATTCTCCTGCCTCTGCTTGTCGTAAACCAGCGGTAAAAAGGGCTTCGCTTAGAGATTCAACAAGGGATGGCCCGCCGTGAATATGGAATTCAACCATGTCTTCGCCCGTAAAACTGGCTGGGCCAACAAAACGAAGGATCAGGGCTTCATCTATTTTTTCGCCCTGTGCATCATAAAGTTTTCGTACACTTGCTAATCGTGGTTTTGGTAGTTTTGCCTTGGTCAATTGTTTGAGAATGCGCGCAGAATCAGGCCCGCTCATCCGAATAATGGCGACCCCTGCTCTACCTTGTGCGCTTGCTAATGCGAAAATTGTTTCACGTGAAACAGTTTGATTTTCCATTTTACTCTTACCTAAAATTTCGTATAAACATACCCTTCTATACTTTAATTCACGCCAGTATAAAGCCCTGATCTTGGGCGTGGAGTAATAAACGGACTTAWCATGAAACAGCTCTYTTTGCATAAAACAATAGTAAAAACTACTRTATTAGGYYTAATTWTAGGGACTCTSTCGTCGTGCCAAGARTCCACGGGTACACCAGAWATTGCTAGAGTCGACGAGAGCGTGCGTAATATTACGCCGTATTTGTCYGTTTTAGATRTGTTTTCMTGCAAGCCTGCCAATGCYGCATTTGTWGCTGCCCAYCGTGGTACGGTTGAAAACTCTGTGCATCCTGAAAATGCYCTYGARAGTTTRCAAGCCCTTCATGCCAAAGGTGTCAAATTCGCAGAAATTGATATTGCRGGTCTAAAAGACGGCACGYTGATATTATTTCATGATGGTGTATGGGAKAGAAAAACAACSGGYAAAGGYGTMGTCGCCGCKACCGATTGGCCWACCTCTCAAAAAWTMCTYTTAAGAGAYACACAAAATAATATTAGTGCCATTCGCCCTTCCCGMTTCACAGATGTRCTTGCGTGGGCCAAAGAYAAAATATATTTAGAAATCGATTTCAAATCKAGCGCMGATWMYRGCGASGTTATTACTGCRATYCGMRACGCWGGCATGATYGAACAAGTTATCCTGATTTCGTATAATACAGAGCAAGCYCTGAAACTTCACAAGCTCGCCCCYAAAGCRGCTCTATCTGTYGGTATTTTTAAACCAGGTGATGTGAAAGCCCTCGAAGTGCGCGGYATWCCAACATCRGTCATGACCGCWTGGACMGGCAAAGGCCCCCTCACCGCCAGTATAGCAAAATCCTTACGTGATAAAAATATTCCAATTTTGGCCGCTAGCTTTTACGATATTGATGACCAAGTCGCAAAATCTGGTGATCTCAGCAAATATACAGACTTCGCCAAACTCCCAGATTTGATTGTAAGTGATCGTGCTTTTAAGGCTCAGTCTGTGCTTACGTTAAAAGGAAGTGATCTTACGAACTATAATTCGTGTGTTACAACTAAACAACATAGGTAGAATTAATAGAAACAAACATATAAATTATAAATAGAACCATGTATCAATATCTCTTTAAAAATAAAGCAGGCATTAGAAAATTTTTTGCTCCTATATCACCGTTGCGAGTATAATAAAAATGCGTAAAAAACACGACCTCACATAAGATAGAGCTTTTCATGCACTAGCCATAGGCGCCCTAATAGGTGCTTTAATATTAACGGTAGATTTTTTAATTCTCGTGTATCTGGTAGATAGTGGCGAGTATACTCACGATTCAGTTTTATCTAATGCATTAATTTTATTTGTTTTTTCCTATTTTATTTGGTTCGTTTTTCTCACCATTTTAGGAGGCCCTATATGGTATTTTCTTCATAAGAAACAAAAAACACATTGGGTTTATGCAATATTTTCTGGTGCCATTATTCCATTTATAATTGTTTTTGCAATGGAAGCTAGTTATTTTACAGGAAAAAAAAGCAGTTATGGGTCTTATTATGCAAATGGTAAACAACTCTGGATCGATGGTGTTTTAACTTCTGCTGGTTGGGTAGATGCGTTTTCCTCTGCACTTTATTATTCAGCTGTTGGCACATGTATATCAATCGTAATATGGTATGTGGCTTATGGAACACAAAAAAAAGTCCTTAAAAAACACAAATAATATTGGCCGCTAATTATTCTACGCTAATAGACCTAACCTCTGATATTGGTAATAAGTCCACTAGGCTTTTTATCTTTTTCTTATCTAATTCAAATCTTAGATATTTCCCAACTTAGGAGATCAGTGGTTGTGTTCATTATCACTTCCAATTAGGATTAATTTTTCCCGCTCCTGACAAAGTAATCCAAATATCGCGAATAGCCTTGAGGATTGGGTAGACAATTTTTGCTCGCCGTCCTCCACCGAATGCTTTTAAGAAAAGTCCAGCGTGTGAAAAAGTACGGTAATCCGTTTTAGCCAGTTTTTCCATTGCAATAACCCCTCCAAACATTTCCCCGTCTTTCATAAAAACTCCCCCATGATCGAGGTTAATGTTATTCTCTTTTATTTTTTCGAGAATAGGATGATCAGTTTGAGTTCTTGAATTAATAAGGACTACATTGTCTTCAAGTGTAGCGTGCTTGTAGCTCACAGCCGCATATGTGCAAAGAGGACAAGCACCATCATAAACGCAGGTAATTTGATTTTGGTTGTTCATTTAAACACCATGGCCTATTTTCTCTTCTTATACACTAAAATCTTAGGTTTTAATATAGTATAGGCTGTTGTGCATTTGTTCGTCCCAGTAATAATCAATACTGAATTTATTTAAGAAATAAAAAAAAACCTAGCAACCTATTTTATAATTAGGTCACTAGGTTTTTGTGTATTCTCGTTATCTAAATTAAAGTTTAGATATTTTTTCCCAGCTTGGGCGGTCGGTGATGGTTTTCCAATATTTATCCAAGCGAGGGGTCATGAGGTCTTTGGCTTGGGCAAGACGGAGGAGGAGGAGGGAATAGCCGACGCTTATGTCTGCGGCGCTAAATCCTGATTCTAGGATATAGTCTTTATCGCCAAGATAATCTTCAAGCATTTTTAAATATTTAGAGATTTCACGTTTGGCGTGGGATTTAATATCTTCGCTACGTTGTTCTTCTTTAAACAGATAAAGTTGGTACATAAGTGTAACGATATTTGGGGCAAGAGAACTCTCGCCGAAATGTAACCATTGTAGATAAGGGCCGTATTCTAAACTATCTGTTTTAGGGCTTAAATGTCCATGACCATATTTACCCATAATATATTGCATGATCGCTACGCTTTCATACATGGTCATATCACCATCAGTCAGAGCAGGAACTTTGTTATAGGGATGAATTTTTTTGTAGTTTTCACCGCCTGAAGACCCGAATTTTAAATCTAGGGTTTCGAGATCATAGTCTAGGCCAAGTTCTTCCAATACCCATAATGGTCTGACAGAGCGTGAGCTGCTAATGTGGTAAAGTTTCATAGTCATAGTAATCCCCGTCTAATATTTTGTGTTTGTAAACCTAACAAACACGACGGAGATTAGCTATGAAAATATTTGCATATCAATTATGTATTCATGCTGTCAAAGAATTCTGCATTGCTTTTGGTATCTTTCATTTTACCAAGCAAGAACTCGATCGCGTCCATAGTACCCATTGGGTTTAGGATACGGCGAAGCACATAAGTTTTTTGCAGATCAACTGGGTTAATCAGAAGCTCTTCTTTACGTGTACCCGATTTGGTGACGTCAATAGCAGGGAAAATACGTTTGTCAGCGACTTTGCGATCAAGAACGATTTCGCTATTGCCTGTGCCTTTGAATTCTTCGAAAATAACTTCGTCCATACGGGAACCTGTATCGATCAATGCTGTGGCAATAATCGTCAGAGAGCCACCTTCTTCGATATTACGGGCTGCACCAAAGAAACGCTTTGGACGTTGCAGGGCATTGGCGTCAACACCACCAGTAAGGACTTTACCAGAGCTTGGGACGACCGTGTTATAGGCGCGGCCAAGACGGGTGATTGAATCGAGCAAGATGACAACATCTTTGCCGCCTTCGACCAAGCGTTTTGCTTTTTGAATGACCATTTCGGCCACTTGTACATGGCGGGTTGCTGGCTCATCAAATGTAGAGCTAACCACTTCACCTTTTACAGAGCGTTGCATATCAGTCACTTCTTCTGGACGTTCATCTATCAAAAGTACGATTACATAAACTTCAGGATGATTTGCTTCGATAGAATGGGCGATGTTTTGCAAGAGAACTGTTTTACCAGTACGCGGCGGCGCCACGATCAATGAACGTTGGCCTTTACCAATAGGGGCAACAATATCAATCACGCGACCAGATTTGTCTTTAATTGTTGGATCGCTTAATTCCATAATCATACGCTCATCTGGATAGAGAGGTGTAAGATTATCGAAATGAACTTTGTTGGCATTTTCAGGTAGTTCAAAGTTAATTGTATGGGCTTTTACAAGGGCAAAATAACGTTCTTCTCCTTGAGGTGCGCGAATTTCACCAGAGAGGGTATCGCCAGTACGAAGACCCATCGAACGGATAATTTTTGGTGACACATAGATATCAGCAGGGCCTGGAAGGTAATTTGCTTCTGGAGAACGTAGATAACCAAATCCGTCTTGAAGAACTTCGAGAACACCAGTACCGCTGATTTCTGCGTCTTGATCGGCGAGTTCTTTGAGGACACCAACGAAAATGTCTTGTTTTCGCATAGATCCTGGATTTTCAATATCAAATAATTCTGCGAATTGGATCAATTCAGCAGGTTTCATTTCTTTTAATTCGTCAAGACTCATAGACTTGATATCATCGATATTGATATCTAGGGGCTCTAGTTTAACAGGTGAATTCATGAGATCACTCTTCTCTATATATATAGAAATATGTAAGTTGGGGAGGGGATGTAGGATAACAACCCTGAAAGGAATTTCTTAAATAGCTTACTTAGCTTTGTTTCGTCAAGCCTTAGTTAGGGCTCTTATTTTGATTTATACAAATTTTTTTCTTTCCTCTTTAATTTAAAGTTTAAGTAGGGATTGTAGTAGGCCCTGTTAGCTTGTGCATAAAATTAACCTTTTGTTAAGATATCCTAAGAGATGTTTAATATACACACAAAATATACAGGTGAATTTATGGGTGTGAAAAAAAGAAGATAAAAAAATACATAGATTCAATATAGTAGGGTAATAAGACGAAAATATAATAGTTATACACACGAGTGTGCGCAATTCACAAAATGAGAATACACATGGTGATAATTAGTAAAATATGGCTGATAATATCCTCGCAAACGTGAAAAAAATGAAATAGAGCTTGAGGTCTGTGTATGAATTCACGATTATCCTCAGAGTAGAGAAATATTCGAATAATGATGAATGGGGATAAAAATGAAAGAAATTGTGCATATTAAACGCTCGATATTTTTTAATATCCATCTTGTCTCAGATTCTACAGGGGAAACATTGGAGACAATATCACGTGCGGCTTGTGCACAATTTCCGCAAGGTAAGGCGGTAGAGCATTTGCATGCGCTTGTGCGTTCTGAAAACCAGTTGGAAAAATGTCTGGAAACCATAGAGGACTACCCTGGGATTGTTTTTTATACACTGGTAAACAATGATCGTCGTGCCATGTTAGAAAAAAGGTGTTCAGCGTTGAATATTCCCGCAGTTTCAATTCTTGATCCGACACTTGCTAGTCTTGGGCGTTACCTTGGTGTTCCGATGAGTAGTGAAGTTGGCGCACAGAGAACGATGAATGAAAAGTATTTTTCACGTATTAATGCGCTCGATTATGCTATGGCGCATGATGACGGACAAAATGTAGAAGGTCTGGAAACAGCAGATATAATATTGCTTGGTATTAGCCGAACGTCAAAAACACCGACATGTATTTATCTTGCGAATAGAGGATATCGGGCTGGAAATATTCCTTTGGTTCCTGGTGCAAAGCCGCCTGAATTATTAAAAGAATTTAAAAAGCCTTTAATTGTTGGTCTTGTGTCTACGCCTGATAGAATTGTTGAAATTCGTCGTCAAAGACTGAGTGCGTTGGGGCAGGGGCAAACGGATTATGTAGATCAAGATCAAGTACGTGATGAAATGATGATATCAAAACGTATGTTTGCGCGTAATGGCTGGCCTGTTGTAGATGTAAGTCGTCGTTCTATTGAAGAAACAGCGGCACGCATTATTAACATTCATCAAGATCATAAATCAAAACAGGATTAGTGGTGGAAAGTTCGCAAACACTTATTTTGGCTTCGACAAGTCAGATTCGAAAAGAAATTCTCACGGGTGCTGGCATTGCATTTTCTGTACGAGTGGGGGATGTTGATGAAGATGCGCTTAAACGATCTTTGCCAGGGAAACCTGTTGATGAATTAGCGACGCTGCTGGCGCTCGCGAAAGCAAATGCAGTTGTTAAAAAACCAAATGAGCTGATTATTGGTGCGGATCAAATAATGGAAATGGACGGCGAATTATTTGATAAACCAAAAACGATGAAAGAAGCGAAACAACGCCTTCTTGATATGCGTGGTCGTGAACATTGTTTGGTCGGCGCTGTCGTTGTTGTGCAAGAAAACCATGAAAACTGGGTGCATGTCAGTACAACTAAATTATTTATGCGTGATTTTAGTGAGAGTTTTATTGATGAATATTTAGCGCTAGAAGGTGAAAAACTGCTCTATAGTGTGGGTGCTTATATGTTTGAGGCACGCGGAGCACAATTATTTGAATGGGTGAAAGGTGATTTTTATTCAATATTAGGCTTGCCTTTATTACCACTTTTAAGCCATCTTCGGTCACGCGGAGCATTACAAATATGAATGAACAAACCCCAATAATTATCCCGAAAATGGCTGGCGTATGTGGATGGCCGATTCATCATTCTATGTCACCGACACTTCATAATTATTGGTTAAAGCAATTGGGAATTCATGGTGCATACACTATGTTTGCCGTTCATCCACATGGCGCGGTGAGGGCGTTTAAATCATTGAAAAAGACCTCAATTGCTGGGGTGAATGTTACGATTCCATTGAAAGGTAAGGCTTTTGAAGCTGCGGACGAGCTGAGCTTGGACGCGCAAAAACTAGGTGTTTGTAATTTATTGTATAAACGTAATAATCGCCTTATTGGCCATAATACGGATATGGAAGGTTTTAGCGAACCACTTTTACGCCAAGTCGGGCGAAATTTTATTCTTAATAATACGGTGCTTGTTGTTGGTGCAGGGGGAGCGGCGCGCGCGGTTTTAGGTGCGCTTCTTGAAATTGGTGCACCTGAAATTAGGTTGATAAACCGTACAGATAAACGCGCGCAAACTTTGGCAGAAAATATAAATATTCCCAGCCTTTATGCAATGCCGTGGGAAAAGCGTGATGACGCGGTATATGGTGTTGGCTTGGTCATTAATGCGAGTGCAGGTGGAATGCATGGTAAAAACGCGCTCGATATAAAACTCTCATATGTTCAGCCTGAAGGTTGGGTTTATGATCTGATTTATACGCCGCAAAATACACTGCTTTTACAACAAGCAGAGCTGTTAGGATTAAATATAATTGGTGGTCTTGATATGTTGATTGCACAAGCACGCCCGTCTTTTAATCTTTTATTTGAAGCCAGCGCACCAACGGATAATTCTGTTAAAGATGTAATTATTGCTCATTTGAACAAAGCCACACATAAATGACCAAGAAAAATATTATATTGGTTGGGTTAACTGGCTCTATCGGCATGGGTAAAACCACGACGGCGAAAATGTTTCAAGATGCGGGTGCGGCAATATTTGATGCGGATGCTGCTGTACATAAATTATATGCTAAGGGTGGTGCGGCGGTGCCAATCTTGCGGGCCGTATTTCCTGATATTATTAAAGATGACGCTATTGTTCGCGCGCGCCTTGCCAAGCATTTACAAAAAGACCCGCTTCAGTTCAAAGTTTTGGAAAGCTTTATTCACCCTCTTGTCGGAGAAATGCGGAGCAAAGCTATTGCACAAGCTATTGTGGATCAAAAACAAATTATGATTTTTGATGTACCGCTTTTGTTTGAAACAAGGGGTGATGCCCGTGTTGATAAGACGGTTGTGGTCAGTGCAAATGCAAAAATGCAAAGAGAACGCGTTCTTGCCCGCGATGGAATGAGTGTTGAAAAATTCAAACTAATTCTATCACGACAAATGCCTGACGCAGAAAAACGAAAGCGTGCTGATTTTATTGTTTATACAGATAAGGGAATGGAGAGCGCCAAAGCAGATGTGCAAAGCATAATGAAAGCATTATTAGCACAACAAGAACATTAAACCCTCGCGCTTAGTGTTGAAAAACGGTATCCCATACAGGAATAAATGCATAAGTCGAGGGAGACAAGAGTACTTTCCTTAGGGGTGCGCGGAGTGCCAAGGGCAACAGGGAAATATAACAAGAGGCACCCCAAGGGCACTTCCTACAGGGCGCGCGGAGCGCATAGCGCGACTGGAAATGTACAATGACTGAAGGTTTACGCGAAATTGCATTTGATACGGAAACAACAGGTTTTGAAGCTTGGGGTGATGATCGCTTGACGGAAATCGGTTGTGTTGAGCTGATTGATTTTTTGCCGACGGGGAATACATTTCACACGACAGTTCATCCCGAAGGCAAAGAAATTTCTGCTAAAGTTACCGAGATTACAGGCCATACAAATGAAAGCCTAAGAGACGCGCCTAAATTTATAGACGTCGCACAAAAATTCCGCGATTTTGTAGGCGAGAGCCAAATGATTGCCCATAATGCGAATTTTGATATGGGCTTTATCAATGCGGCGATGAAGAGGTATAATTTTGAAACCTATCCAACAGCGCGGTTTATAGATACTTTGACAATGGCCCGTGAAAAATTTCCTGGTGCAAGCAATACGCTCGATGCGCTTTGTAAACGGTTTGATATTTCTCTCGCTAGTCGTACCGTTCATGGGGCGTTGGTGGATGCGGAACTTTTGGCCAAAGTCTATCTTGAACTTCGCGGTGGACGCGCCCTCACTATGGATTTTGAAACCGAAGAAGAAATTGTCGCCGTCGTCACCGCCAATACACGCCCTAGGCCAAATCCAATAGGTTTACTTTCAACCGACACTGA
The DNA here is from genome assembly GCA_002733905.1 of Robiginitomaculum sp. Taxonomy (GTDB): domain Bacteria; phylum Pseudomonadota; class Alphaproteobacteria; order Caulobacterales; family Maricaulaceae; genus Robiginitomaculum_A. The sequence continues at coordinate 108,543 of NVXK01000005.1, forward strand.
GCGAGCAATCCACGAAGATTTTATTAAATCCACTCTCGGCGAAAACCCAATCTGGAAACGATATGATTAAATATTTACCTGATGGCTGTGTTTAAAGTAAATTAGTAAATTCATGTAATACACACTCTGTAATTGTAGGGATGTTTATATGAAATGGGTTTTTACAAATATAGTTATCTGGGTGACAGTTTTATTTTGTACATGTGTTGGGTTTGCACAAACTAAGCATGATGGTTTAAGTACTGTTGATGAAAAAAAATTCGAACAATTGGTAACAGAGCTAGATTCTATACGCTCTCCACATACTCGTTATGATAATTTAGCAATTAAAAAAATTGGAAAAAACTTAAATCAATTAATAAAATTACATCCAAATGAAGCAAAACTTTATCATCAACATGCACGGTATGAAATAATTAAAGGGTCCTTATCTGGTGGTTATAATAAATACTATTGGAAAAGAATAAAAGCTGCAGAAAATGACTTGTACAAGGGCAGGGCTGTTGATCCTAGCTTTGATCAAACATATATATTGTTTGGGCATGTATATTTTCTTACAGGTGAGTTAGAAAAAGCAAAACTTGCACTAAAAAAAGCAGAAAGCTTGGGAACAATAGATCCATGGTTTTATTTAAATTCGGCGGATATTTACGCGCGTGAGGAAAAACATGATGAGGCATATTCGTATTATCAAAAAGGATATGACCTTAAACCTAAAAGAAAAAATTCTACGGAAAAAGCGATTCACCATTTACTCTATAAATCCCTTTATGACAACGACATCAAGAAAGCAAAAAACTTTCATTTAGAGCGGATGAAATTATCGCCAAATGATGAAAGGTTTATGGCATCGTATGCGAAGTATTTATTATGCTCAGAGGGTGATATCAAAACAGCTATGGTTTATGCAAATAAATCACTCAGTATAAGAAATACTGAAACAGCACGAAAATGGTTGGCTGGGGCTTTATATTTAAAATGGGTACGTGAAGTTGATGTTGCAAAGCCTCAAATTGCTCAACCTATATTTGATGAAGCTTTTGCTTTGTATGATCAACCAAAGGAATTGGAAAAAGAATATTTTTGCAGTAGTTTATGGACAATAAAAATTATGATGGGGATGATAAATTCCCAAGATGAGTATGATAAAAATTTAGGAAAAAAAACGGTTTTACAAAAACTAAAACCTTATTTCTGGCTTTTGTTGTTAGCTATTGTCCCGATTGGTTTGTTTGTATTTTTTATACTATTGGATATGACAGTTAAGAAAAAAAGTGTCAGGATTGGTTCAAGGCGCATTATAGGGCTTAGTATTTTGCCTCGGCTTGCGAATTTATTATTTATTCCCTTAATTCTTACATGTATTTATATTGCAATTGCACCGCCCCCAGACGAAGTCTATTTTTGGTATGGTGTTGTAATTATTATTTCGGTAGTTGCGGTAATATGTTTGTACCATGCATTTTTAAAGTCGTTTCGTTATGATGATGAATATGTATATTTCAAAACAATTTTTACTAAGGAAAAACAACTTCCTTGGTTGGATTTAAGTGAAGTTTCTGAGTTATGGTATAATAGTGATCAATATCTGAAGTTTTCGGGTTTCAAAACGAAGTTGAACTATTCGATGTATTATGATGGTTATGAAGAACTTATTGAGTTTTTACTGACTACCGATGCGGGCTATGAGGCTTATCATATTACGTATTATGATATTATTCATGATGAGGACTATGATTTTGACGAACTTTTGATCGATATAGATGATTTAGAGATATATTATTTTGAAAATTGTGATGATTACATCGAAAATTTCTATTTGTACGATCCAGACGAAGTGGAAAAATAAAGACAACAATGTTCCAATAAAAAAGCCCCACTCAACAGCAGGGCTTTTTATATTTTTATAGCGTGTAGCTAAATATTATTTTGCTGCGGCAGCTAAGTTTCTAAGAACATAGTGGAGGATGCCGCCATTACGGTAGTATTCTAGCTCGTTTTCAGTATCGATACGAATACGGGTTGTGATTGTTGTGGTTTTACCATTTGTATCCGTGATTGATACGTCGATTGTACCGCGTGGTTCAATATCGGAGATACCTGAAATACTTACAGTTTCATTACCGGTGAGGCCAAGGCCTTCCCATGTTTGACCGTCTGTAAATTCAAGCGGAAGTACGCCCATACCCAGAAGGTTTGATCTGTGAATACGTTCGAAACTTTCAGTGATGACTGCTTTTACGCCCAGTAGGATTGTCCCTTTGGCGGCCCAGTCACGAGAGGAGCCATTGCCATAGAGTCCGCCAGCGAAGATCACAAGATCTTTGCCGTCGTCTTTGTATTTCATGGCCGCTTCATAGATAGACATGGTTTCACCCGTTGGTGCGTATTTCGTCACACCACCAGTTGATCCTGGCACCATTTTGTTTTGGATGCGGATATTTGCGAATGTGCCGCGCATCATAATTTGGTGATTACCGCGACGTGAACCATAGGAGTTAAATTCATGCGGAGGTATTTGATGCTCTGAAAGATAGATACCTGCTGGCCCTGTTGCCGCAATTGCGCCGGCAGGTGAAATATGATCGGTTGTGATCGCGTCACCAAGAAGAGCAAGAATATTTGCGTCTTTTACATTGCGAACAGGTTCTGGTGTCATGGTCATGCCTTCGAAATATGGCGGATGTTGCACATAGGTCGAACTTGAATTCCAATTATATGTTTCGCCACCAGTCACTTTGATGTCTTGCCATTGTTGGTCGCCTTTATAGACTGAGCTGTAACGGTCTTTGAACATTTTGCGAGTAATTGTTTTTGCAACTAAATCAGCGATTTCTTTTGATGTTGGCCAAATATCTTTGAGGAAAATCTCATTGCCGTCTTTATCAACACCAAGTGGATCTGTATCGAAATTATGGTGCATTGAACCTGCCAGTGCATAAGCAACAACAAGCGGCGGTGAGGCCAAGAAATTAGCGCGAATGTCTGGACCAATACGGCCTTCAAAGTTTCTATTCCCTGAAAGAACGGAACATGAAATCAAATCACCATCTGCGATGGCATCAGAGAATTCTTGTGCGATTGGACCTGAATTGCCGATACAAGTAGTACAGCCAAAACCAACAATATTGAAGCCGAGCTTATCAAGGTGTTTTTGCAGCTTTGCTTTTTCAAGATATTCTGCAACCACTTGTGAACCAGGAGCAAGGGAAGTTTTCACCCAAGGCTTACAGCTAAGCCCAAGTTCGAGGGCGCGTTTGGCCAATAGACCTGCGCCGATCAAAACACTTGGGTTTGATGTATTGGTACATGATGTAATCGCAGCGATGAAAATGTCACCATGATCAACAGCAAAATCGCGATTTTTAACGTCTACGGCGCTACCGTCTGTTGGTTCTTTATCAAATGTATTACTAAGAATTTTTGCAAATGAGACATTTGAATTTTTAAGTTCAATTTTTTCTTCTGGACGTTTAGGGCCAGAAATACACGGGCGAATTGTTGTAAGGTCAAGGGAAACTGTATTTGTAAACACGGCTTCGTTTTGACCACGCCACATGCCTTGGGCTTTGGCATATGCTTCGACAAGTTCAATGCGTTCTGCGTCGCGGCCCGTTGCGTGTAGATATTTAAGCGTATCATCGTCAATAGGGAAGAAGCCACATGTCGCGCCGTATTCTGGTGCCATATTTGCAATTGTTGCTTGATCTTCGAGTGAAAGATGGTCGAGACCTTCGCCGTAAAACTCAACGAATTTACCAACAACACCGTGTGCGCGAAGTTGCTGCACAACGGTCAACACCAAATCGGTTGCGGTTGCACCTTCTGGTAATTTACCCGTAAGCTTCATGCCGATCACTTCTGGGATCAACATTGAAATCGGTTGGCCAAGCATTGCGGCTTCGGCTTCGATACCGCCAACGCCCCAACCCAAAACGGACAGACCGTTAATCATTGTGGTATGGGAATCTGTACCGACGAGCGTATCTGGATATGCGTATGTTTTACCGCCTTCAGTTTTTGTCCAGACGGTTTGCGCCAAGTTTTCCAAATTCACTTGATGGCAAATACCTGTGCCTGGAGGGACAACTGCGAAATTATCAAATGCGGACTGACCCCATTTGAGGAAATCATAACGTTCGCCATTACGTTCGTATTCGCGGTCTACGTTTTTCTTAAACGCATTTGCTGTTCCGAAATAATCAACCATAACAGAATGGTCGATAACTAAATGCACAGGATTTTGCGGATTAATTGCTGAGGCTTTCGCGCCGAGTTTAACAACGGCGTCACGCATGGCGGCCAAATCAACAACGGCAGGAACGCCGGTGAAATCTTGCATAAGTACGCGCGCAGGACGGTAGGCAATTTCGTGTGTTGATTTACGTGTTGTCAGCCATGTCGCAATGGCTTCGATATCTACTTTGGTAACTGTTTTGTTGTCTTCGTGACGGAGAAGGTTTTCAAGGAGAACTTTTAAAGAGTTCGGTAATTTTGAAATACCTGCAAGACCATTTTCTTCTGCAATTGTTAAGTCATAATATGTATAGGTGCCGCCGCGTACGCTGAGTTCGCGTTCGCATTTAAAACTATCGAGAGAAGCCATAAATATATCCTTAGTTGGTCAAGTCATCATATTGTATTGATTTGATCACGTTATAGACAAGGAAAATCATAGTGACAATGCGCTTTTATGCCAAAAACACTATTGATACTGCACTTTTTGAACAAAAGTGGTCTTGGGAGGGGGTGTAGAGGAAATATTATTGCTTTTGTGAACTCTGATCATCATTTTGCGGCATATGTTTGAGCAAAAGCGGCAAGTTAATAAGGGTGAAAACAATGGTAATGGGAAACATACCCATAAGCTTAAAATTAGACCAAAAGGCTTCTGAGAAATTACGCCAGATAAATTCATTCAATCCTGCTAGGAATAAAAAGAAAAAACCCCAACGCCATGCGAGTGTGCGCCATGCACTATCGGGCAGGGTATATGCTTCGCCCATCATGGCTTTGAACACGTTTTTCTTGATGATCAGAGAGCCTAAAATTGTAAGTCCAAAGAGGATGTTGATGGCGGTGGGCTTCATGTAAAATACGGTTTTGTTTTGAAATCCGATGGTAATTGCGGCCGACCCAATGACGATAATAGCTGTGACCCACAACATTGCGGAAACTTTGCCAAGCTTGATTTTAGAGTAAATCACAGAAATCGTCACGGCGACGGCAAAAACCCCTGCGCCAATATAAAGCGCTGCATCAGGATAAACCTTCCGCGCAATATTAAACGCAATCACATAGGCAAGTATCGGCCCCATATCAATCCATGTTGAGTTTGGTTTTTTTGTCTCGTTTGGCTCTGGGGCGGGTGTTGTGTTCATAAAAACGGTGTGCCTTATGTCGTGGGCAAAAGCAAGAATGAAACGCTTGCAGATGATTAACTCTTATTGGTGTTTTTTATTATTCCCATTAAAAAGAAACAAGGGTTAAGAATAAAAAAAGTAGATTGTGAAATATTGAAACTGTGATTGATTGTTTAGATGAATTTTGAATAGGGTTGGTTGTTTATGTTACGCACCATGGTTTTGATTATAGGCTTAGGCCTGATTAGCTTGGTTTTGTTGGTGTTGGGAATTGAATTTGCTGAAAAGCGTAATATTCGTAATATGGTACCAAAATTAATTAAAATTGATAGTACATACAGAGTGGCTTTTGAGGGTAGCTTTGATGAGTCCTATGGCTTTGGGCTTTATAAGCTAGATGAAACAATATCTATTGAAATACAAAAACAAGGGTTGGTGTTTTTCAAAAAAATAAAACAAGGAAAAAAGTCAAAATGGCCTTATGAAACATGGGAGCTTTCTAGAGGTAAGGCAGATTTCTCATGGATTGAGAGCTCAAGGGTTCGAGGATATACAGGTTTTCAAACAAAATTTGATAATAGCCTTACGTATGAAATTTACTCTTCACGGACATGGTTTCATGGAAAAATAGTTATTATTCCTGAATTACGACTTGTGAATGTTTATTTTTCAGGTTGAACGCACTGACAATAGGTACAGCGATTATATTCTAGTTTTCTTCAATCACTGCGTCAGCGATTCCTGAGAGGGCGGCGGCGAAGACGGGGGCGGAGAAGGTTTCGAGATCGTCAATGCCTTCGCCAATACCGATGGCATGAATGGGAAGTTTGAATTTATCAGCGAGGGCGACGAGGACACCGCCTTTGGCTGTGCCGTCAAGCTTGGTCATAATCAGACCTGTCACGCCCGCCGTTTTTTCAAAGGCATCGGTTTGTAAAATTGCGTTTTGACCAACGGTTGCGTCCAGTACAAGTAGGCAGTGATGGGGTGCGGTTTCGTCTTGTTTCTTGATGACGCGCACGATTTTAGAAAGCTCGTCCATCAGTTCGGTACGGTTTTGCAAACGACCCGCCGTATCAATCATAAGAATATCATAGCCGCCTTCTTTGGCCTCGGCGATGGCGTCATAAACAAGACCAGCCGCGTCCGCGCCGAGCGGGGCAGAAACAACAGGGGCGTTGGCACGTTCGCCCCAGATTTTTAATTGCTCGACTGCGGCGGCGCGAAATGTATCGCCCGCGCACAGCAAAACTTTTTTGCCTTGTTGTGTGTATTTCGAGGCAAGCTTGCCAAGGGTGGTGGTTTTACCTGATCCGTTCACACCGACAAAGAGCATGATTTGCGGTTTGGTATCGGTAAGTATGATGGGTTTTTCGAGGGGGGCGAGTGTTGCGGCAATCACATCGGCGAGTGCGATTTTGATTTCCATATCGGTGATTTGCTTGTCGAATTTGTCTTTGGCAAGCAGTTGCGTTACGCGCATGGCGGGGCCAACGCCAAGGTCGGACGCGATTAATAAATCTTCTAATTCTTCTAATGCCTCTGCGTCCAATTTCCGTTTGTTGAACACCGCCGAAACATTATCGGACATGCGCGACGTAGATTTTCTAAGTCCTGCCGATATGCGTTGTAAAAAACCAGGTTTTTTAGTGGGTTCTGGTTTGGTCTCTGGCGTGTCTTTTGGAGGAGTTGGCGCCTGTGTTTTTACGAGAGCTTTTTTTGCTTCATCTTCAAGCCGTTGCTTTTCTTGTAAAGCCTCGCGCTCAGGCTGTTCTTTTTCTAATTTTTCTGCTTCACGTTTTGCAGCGTCTTTCTTACGCGTTATTTCCTCGGCAAGCTTTTCTTGCTTGTGTGCCAAATCTTTGTCTTTTTGTAAGGCGAGTTTCTGCGCTTTAGTTTTGGCTATCTCGTCTTCTTGTTTTTGAAGCGCTAATGCTTCTTTAGCTAAACGGTCTGTTTCAGCTTGTTCGTGTTGTGCGCGTTCTTTTTCTTGACGTTTTTCTTCCTCACGGGCTTGCGCGACCTTTTCATCTTCGTGTTTTTTAAGAGCGCCTGCATCGTTCTGTTTTTTTTCTGCGACGAGGCGTTTAGCGGTTTCGACGTCGTGGGCGGCTTGCTCTTCGGCGCGTTGGCGTTCATCCGCTTCTATTTTAGCAAGTTCTTCTGGGGTTTGGTTTGGCTCAACAGTTTCGTCCATTTCACGTGCGCTTTTCAGGGCGGCGGCGTTAATGGCGGCCATGCGTTCAGCCATGCGGCGATCAATGCCTTCTTGCTTTTCAGCTTTCAGCGCAGCCTCTTCGGCAATTTTTTCATCTTTGGATTTTCGGCCAAAGGCGCGGGCGAAAAACCCTTTTTTCTTTTTTGGTTCGTCAGTAGTCATTATGCGTTCCTGGTCGGAGCTTTGCTCCTACTCGCGCCCTGAGCGAAGCGAGGAAGTACCCTTGGGGTGCCTCTTGTTACATTCCCGGTCGGACTTACGCCCTCCTCGCCTCTTGTTGATACATTCCCAGCTAGGTTTATGTCTTCTTCAATAATCATAGAAATTCCCCGATAAGATGTGTTCCATCATTACCTGTAATACGGACGGGGTGCAATGATCCTGGGGTGTAATTATGGGGTGGGAGTTTAATAGGGGAGAAATCTGCGAGGCGGCCAATTTCGCTTTTTTCAATGAGGGCAATATCGTATTGACCAGCGCCTTGTACACACCGCGATTGCAAATGTGCAAGGCGCATCTCGTTTCCGACTTCACGTAAGCGTGCGGCGCGTTCTTTGATAATATTCCCATTTACTTGCGGCATGCGTGCGGCAGGTGTTGTTTTACGCGCGGAATAGGGAAAGACATGCAACCATGACAGGCCACATTCTTTGACAAGGTCGATGGAGTTCTCAAACATGGCTTCGGTTTCGGTTGGGAAACCTGCGATAATATCTGCACCAAAGCTAATGTCGGGTCGGACTTTACGTAGGCGTTGGCAAAGGCTTATGGCATCTTCGCGAGAATGGCGGCGTTTCATACGTTTAAGGATCATATTATCCCCGTGTTGTAAACTTAGATGTAGATATGGTGCAAGGCGTGGTTCGCTGGCCAGCAAATCAAAAAGCTCATCATCAATTTCTGCACTATCAATTGATGATAATCGTAGGCGTGGTAAATCGGGCGCCATTTTCAAAATACGTGCGACAAGAGAACCAAGCTCTGGTTGCCCTGTTAAATCTTGACCCCAAGATGAAATATCAACGCCCGTAAGGACGACTTCATTAAAACCCTGATCGGTTAGAATTTGTACTTGGGACACCACATCTTGGGTAGGGACAGAACGCGAATTACCGCGCCCAAAAGGAATGATACAAAATGTACAGCGGTGGTCACATCCGTTTTGTACTTGCACGATTGCACGTGATTTTTGGACGAATCCACCAACGCTTTTCCCGATTCTGGCAATAGTCGGTTTTGTCTCTGTCATAATATCAGACAGGATGATTTTATCTTTGCCACCAAATAGATGTTTTGGCTCAAATGTTTCGGGGCGCATTTTCTCTGTATTGCCAACGACGCGCGTGACTTCGTCCATGCCTGCAAAGGCTTTTGGGTCAATTTGAGACGCGCACCCTGTGACGACAATTTTAGCATTTGGGTTATCGCGTTTGGCGCGACGAATGGTTTGGCGACCTTGGCGTACGGCTTCGTTTGTGACGGCGCATGTGTTGATAATTATGGTATCAGATAGGCCTGATTTTTGGGCGTGCTGCGCCATCACCTCTGATTCAAAGGCGTTAAGGCGACATCCCAAAGTGATGGTTTTGGTTGTCGATAAATTACTATGGTCTAAAGTTCTGGCCATACAGGCTATGTGGGCTTAAACCGTGCTAACGTCAAGCAAAGGAGTCGTAATGACTAAGCCAATTTTATATCTATTAGCACCTGGTTTTAAGGGGCGTGGCTTTGACGAAACTGGGTCCAATAAAGGACGACGCGAATATTGCCCTGAATGTGCTGAAATGTGGGGTATTCTCTCGTATTTTCCAGCGATTAAAGAGGCGCTTGATATTCGTTATTTGCCGATTGAAAAACCACGGACTGAAATGGTAAAATTGCTTGGTGAAAATCATCAAAATTGTCCGACACTTGTGTTAGGTGAGGCGGCACCAGATGGGGTTGTGACACAAATAGCTAATGGTCATGTTTTCATTGATAATGTTCGTGATATTGGCAATTATTTTGCCGCGATTTACGGCACGCCATTTCCGCGATAGCTTGCTAAGCTTTATTTCCATATGCCTTACTTCCAAAGGGGTCAATGAAGATACCGTCTTGGGAAATTGTTTGACCAAACCATTTATGGCTCATGGTCATGCGGAACCGAAAACTGCCTTCGCCGTGAAGATGTTGTGTGTCTATATGTTCAACACATGTGCGGCCAGGTGTTAGCCAATTTGGAATCGGAATGTGAAGTTTTGCGATTTTAAAGAAATAAGCTGTGCTTGCAAAACATAAACTCCCATTATGTTCATAGAGCTCGAGGTCCATGCCAATACCGCCAAAGGGGCCTGATTTAACAGATTCGAGCAAATGTCCTTTGGGGCTTAATTGTTTTACACTTTCGACACGTAGGGGAGTTTTGTCTGGGCGTAAAAACTCTCTTTGCCAAACAACGCCGCCGCACGGGCTGGGGAATACATTTACGCGCGCATCAAATTTAGCACTGCGATAGAGAGGGAGCGGATGGCCGAAGGGGGAAAGCAAAAGCGCAAAAATGAAGCCAAATATATTGGCATTTATATTTAAGGCGCCTGAATAGGTTGTTTTTAAGCTATGGTCTGCAAAGCGACGTTGAACGGCGGGGTGTAATTTCTGCCAAGCACTGTCTCCCAAGAGCTTTTTGAAATCAGGTGGCGCATTTATATTGGAGACACTTTGTTTTGGTGTGTGATAACGAAATAAAATATGTGCCATGACGTGCCTATTTTAAAGAATGTACCTATTTCAAAAACTTTACAATTTTAGCGCCGAGCTTCATGAGGTGGAGAAGTTTGGGTTTGGGGATTGTACGAATATCGTCATACCAATTGGTCATGGTTTCCATAAACCCGACAAGCTCGTCAATCTGTGCGCGTTGAACGGGTGTGACTTCATGGTCATATTGTGTGTTATTGGCTACAAGGCGGAGCATGTTCAGTGTTGGATCGATTTCACGTTTTTTACGGCCTTCTGCAATACGCAATACGATTTCCCAATTGTCTTTGATCGCGACATAATGATCACGGCGGTCACCAAGAACTTGGGCGCGTGTGATAAGCTCCCAGTTGAGAAGTTCTTTAATGCTGGTGGAAACATTGGAGCGTGCGAGGTCCAAAATTACGGTAATTTGCTCGGCGTGCAAAGGTTCTTCGGTTAGATAAAGCAGGGCATGAATTTGCGCCACGGAACGGTTCACGCCCCATTGGCCCCCCATTTCACCCCAATGTAAAATAAATTTTTCTGTTGTCGGTGTGAGTTTGAGCACTTGTGCCTCCATACCTTGAATACAGTTTCTTCTGTATTAACAGAAATAACAGAAGTGTACGAATTTACAAGTATTGATTTTAAAATGAATGCTCTGGCTATTTGTGATTATCTAAATTCTATTTATCTATTTTACTAACATCACGAAACATAAGCATTTCGGGAATGCGGTCGGAGGCACCGGTATAAAATCCGGTTTCTTTTTGAAAACCTTTGGGGTTTTTAAAGGTTCCAAAAAATATGTCAAAAATTGGAAAGTCAGAATAGTTATAGGCATGCATACCCGTTTGGTGGTGTATTGTATGGCTTTCTGGTCTTTGAATGAAATAGCCAATCCATTGTGGTGTGCGGATATTTGCATGTTGAAACATGACGAGAAATAGGGACACAAATAAGAAGAGTGTAATCGTTTGGGCAGACAGGCCAGCGAATATGGATAAGCTCAAACTTCCAACCATTGTAAACCCTGCCATATCTAACGGGCTATAGTAAAATGCGCCGTAACTGTCTACGCGCTCTGCGCTATGATGCATTTGGTGAAAGGGAAGCCATAACCAATCTTGGCTGTGCATAGTGCGGTGCCACACATAAATAAGAAATTCGAATACGCATAAACTTGAAACGGTTGCGAGAAACGGATTTATATTTTTGAGATCAAATATTTGAAGACCCGTTAGGTATTTATCCCAAATGAGAGGTAAGTATGTTGATAGAAAAAAATAGACGATGAAACTTATTATGCCTCTCAATTTCCATCCTTGAATTGGCGGTAATTTTCGCGCTGGAAAAAAAGTTTCGAGGCTAATGAATATTATATATAATCCTATGACGCCAAATGAAATTGGGTCGAGCAGTATTTCTAAAGGTGTCGGCATATCTAATCTCCATGAGTAGCGTCCAATGAGTAGCGCCCATAATTATGGGTCAGGAAAATATACTGCTTGGGTAAAAGCAAACCTGAAGATTGGATAATGATTAGCTCATGAAATGGTAATATTTGGACATTTTTGAATATTGTGACTAGTGTGAGAATAACAATGTACGTTAGCGTTTAAGGGGAATCGTGCTTTATAAATTTGGAAATATTAGACTTGATACGGTCAATTTTCGTCTCACCAATAATGGAGATGAATGTGCCGTAGAACCTCAAGTTTTTGATCTTCTTGTGTATCTTGTTCAACATAGAGATCGTGTACTCACCAGAGACGAAATTTTTGACAATGTTTGGCAAGGGCGTCATGTTTCCGATACTTCATTAAGCAATCATATAAAAACGGCGCGTCGTATTTTAGGCGATACGGCTCAAGAACAAAATATGATTAAAACAATACGAGGGCGAGGGTATCAATTTGTTTGCGAGACCCAAGAACGCCCACACAATTCCCGTATTTTTCCTAAGCCTAAAAAAACAAACACCATTATGTTTATAACGACCATTGTGAGCTTGCTAATTGTCATTGGATTTTTGATATTAAACCCTAGACGCTTGGATCAAGAAAATGAATATGTGGGTATCCAACGTTTAGAAACGATTGCTGTTCTTCCTTTAATAAATGCAAGTACGAATGCCGAAATTGATTTTTTGGGGTTTGCGCTAACGGATCAAATTATTGGTCGGCTGAATTATATTGAGGAAATTTCTGTTCGCCCTTCGGCCTTGGTGCGTCAATTTAAAGGTATGAAACAAAGCCCTGTGGACATTGGAAAAACACTAGGTGTAGATTATATTCTTAGTGGAAATTACTTGAAACACGAGGATAAAATTCGTCTCAATATTGAGTTTATAAATGTGTCTACACATGAATTAATTTGGCGCGAAGATATTGAACTTGAATATGCCAATGTTTTTGCATTGCAGGACGCGGTCGCAAAAATTACCTATGATAGATTTAATTTGAAACAAAAAGAAAGCCCTGCACGCCAACACAAAAATCCTTTGTCCGTTCATCCGATTGCGTATGAATATTATCTTCGTGGTATTGCTTACCCTTTAACGGAAAAAGGTGACGCACTTGCCATCGCCATGTTGAAACAGTCAATAGGGTTAGAAAATGGTTTTGCACCTGCTTACGCAGAACTTGGACGAAGAATGCATCAACTTTCGGCCCATGGGATAAGTGGAACGCAGTCTGTAAATGAAGCGGAAACACATTTATTAAAGGCCCTCAGTCTCGACCCTCGTTCTTTAAATGCTTTGGCAAATTTGACATTGTTATATACGGATACGGGAAGGCTTCTCAAAGCTCTGAAAACTTCGCGGAAGATGTTAGAGATTAATCCTAATTATGCAGATGCATATTTTTCACTAGGATATGTATATCGGTATGCAGGCCAGTTGGATTTATCGATACAGATGATGGAAAAAGCAATTTCCATAGATCCGCATAACAAAAAATTCAGATCAGCAGGTGCCAGTTATTATAGTGTGGGTCGATATGAGGAGGCGCACAAAATATTTGACCTGGACGCTGGAACAGCTTTTACACTTTCTTGGCACGCAATTTTATATCATCGTCAAGGTAAGGTGGAAAAAGCGGTTGAGTATTTTGACAAAGCAATTGCTGTCGCGCCAGATGGATATTTCGCACGCGATTCAAAAGCGTATAAGCTGGCGATGTTGGGAAAAATGGATGAGGGATTGAACGCGGTGCGACGCCTTGAAAACACATTCATTACAGATGTAGAGGTCAGGTATTTCTGGGCGTTGTATTATTCAGCATTGGGAGATAGAGACAATAGTATAAGAATTTTAAGAGAGGTAGTCGAAGCGGGCTATTATAATTTGCCAGCGTTTGACAGTGACCCTTTTCTGGATTTTATAAGACATGATCCTGAATTTATCAAAATAATGTCTTTGGCGGACAATGGGCGCAAGGCTTTTAAGACCGCCTCGCAGGTTTTAAAATAATTTAGATGAGGTTGATGCTTGGTTACTGACTTTCGGGTGTGGAAACTTCGATACCGTCGAGTTCGTCCTTCATGAGGATTTGGCAACAGAGTCGGGAATTATCTTGCACGTCTTCTGCGAAGTCGAGCATGCTTTCTTCCATATCATCCTTGGGTTTGATTTTACTTATCCATTTTTCGTCAATATAGACATGGCAGGTTGCACAGGCACAGGCACCACCACAATCCGCGTCTATTTCTGGAATCATGTGCTGGACAGCGGTTTCCATAATCGAGGCGCCATTGTCGGCGTCCACTTCGCGTTTTGTTCCGTCTGAGCTGGTAAAGATAATTTTAGGCATTTTTGTCTCGTCTTATTTTGGTCTCATTGCCATGTGTAGATATGGCAAGCTTTGTCGTAATCTATGTAGTGTACTAAAAAGAAAATGCAAGCCTGAACCTTTTACGAAGCCTGAACCTTTTACGAAGACAGTGCTTGCAAGCGAGCGTAAGGACTGCATATTCACAAATTATGACGACACACTTGAAAACAATCAAATTACGGACGCTAGAGGAAAACCTATCCTTTGGTGCACGCTTGGGTGTGTTTTTGAGACAAGGTGATATAGTCGCGTTGCGTGGCGGATTGGGCGTTGGAAAAACATCATTTTCACGGGGTTTGATTTCACAACTTTGTGATGTTGATGAGGTACCAAGCCCGACATATACGCTTGTGCAAACATATGACGCGCCAAATTTTAGTATTTGGCATTTTGATCTGTACCGTTTGGAAAATGAAGCTGATGTTTGGGAGTTGGGCATAGAAGAGGCGTTGGACGACGGTGTGTGCCTGATTGAATGGCCTGAACGGATTGAAGGCCTACTGTCTGGGGCGGAACTAATGCTCGAATTTGTATTTGAAGAACAAGGGCGAACAGTGCATATACACGGTGATGATAATTGGAGAAAACGGCTTGTCGACTTTGAATAGAGAGACGCAAATCATAGCATTTTTAAACGCTCATGAATGGGGCGAGGCTGTACGTGAACCTGTGACGGCGGACGCATCGGCGCGTCGTTATGAGCGGTTGACGTTGAACGGTAAGAAAGCTGTGCTTATGGACGCGCCGTTTGACGAGAATGATAAACCTTGCCCGATTGGCAGTAGTGCCGAGAGCAGACGTGCAGAAGGTTATGCTGCGCTGGCCATGCTTGCAGGTTCTGATCCCAGCGCATTTGTATGCTTGGCGACGGCTTTAAAACGCCGTGGGTTTCGCTCTCCTAAAATTATAGGCTTGAATCTGAAATCAGGTTTGATGTTGCTTGAGGATTTGGGGGATAATCTATACGCGTCTGTATTGGAAAATGCGCCTGAGCGTGAAGAGAAAATGTATAAAAAAGCGGTTTGTGTGCTTGCGGCAATTTACCGCTCAAGTTTTGATACGCATATTGTGGCACATGGGGCAGAGTGGAAAATCGGGCGTTATGATCAATTGGCATATCAGGCCGAAGCCGATCTTTTTACTGAGTGGTACGCTCCAGAATTTGACAGTGAATTGAGCGAGGTAGCGCAAAAAGAATGGGAAGATATTTGGACGGATATTTGCGGACATTTGGATGAACATGCTTTTGGTCTGGCGCTGCGTGATTTTCACGCACAAAATATATTTGTGCTTGAGGAGGCTGATAGTGATATTACCTCTGTTGGTTTGATAGATTTCCAAGATGCTTTGTTTGCACATCCAAGTTTTGACCTTGTCTCTTTATTAGAAGATGCGCGTCGTGACGTGTCACCAGATTTGATCGCGCCATTGATTTCTTTGTTTTGCCAAGAGGCGGGCATACAAGAGGACGCAAAATTTCATGCGGCTTACGCGGTGCAGGGCGCGCAACGCAATGCAAAAATTCTTGGTATATTTGTACGCTTGGCGCGGCGAGATCATAAGCAAGATTATCTAGACTTAATACCACGTGTGAAAGCGCATTTTGTCCGTGATATTTCCCACCCTGCATTAGCGGATTTAAAAACATGGGTGAAAAAATATACACCAAGTATTTTGGAGTAATTCTGTGATGTCGGGGATAAATATTACAACGGCAATGGTGATGGCGGCGGGTCATGGTACGCGTATGCGGCCTTTGACGGATGATATATGCAAGGCTTTAGTCGTGGTCGAGGGTAAAACTCTGATTGATCATATGTTAGACCGTTTATATATAGCAGGTATTCAGCGTGCTATTGTAAATGTTCATGCCTTTGCCGACAAATTAGAAGCCCATTTAAAAACGCGCACGACGGGCCCAGAGATACTCATTTCTGATGAAAGAGATATGTTGCTTGAAACAGGTGGGGGTGTCGTAAAGGCTTTGCCTTTACTTGGTACGCACCCCGTTTTGATATGTAATATTGACGCTGTGTGGATTGAATTTGAACCCGTGATTTCTGGTCTAATACAGGCGTGGGATAGCACGAAAATGGACGAGTTATTATTGCTTGCGCCGAGGGGCGATACACTTGGCTATGCGGGCGTAGGTGATTTTGATTTTGCGAAAAATGGTGTAATTTCGCGGCGTGGCGGTGCATATGCAGATTATGTTTATGCAGGTGTTGAAATTTTCAAACCAGAACTGGCAAAAGGCTTTCCGCTTGAAAAATTTTCACGTAATAAAATATGGGATGTGGGCTTGGAAAAAGGCCGCATATTTGGACATGCCTTGCAAGGTTTTTGGATGCATGTTGGTGACCCAGACGCGGTTAAACAATCGCATGCAGTTTTAAAAGAAGTGGGCTGATATGCTCATCACAGCCGAAGCCCTTTTTGAACACGACACGCCAAATGTGTACACAATGCCGTCTGGTGCGGCGTTCCTCACAGAATTGGCAAAAGGGTTAAAAGCGGCGCTTGGTAACGACCTTGCTTCGGCGATGATATTGCTGCCGACACGCCGTGCCGTGCGCGGATTAACCGAAGCATTTCTAGCGTTGGAAAATTCGGGTGCAGTTTTATTACCCCTTATGCGCCCTTTGGCGGATCTAGACGAGAATGAACCGCCATTTTCTTTGGCCTCGGTGGATTTAGATATTGCGCCTGCAATAGACACCGTGCGGCACCGTTTTGAGCTTGCACAATTGGTTGCACGTAAAATGACGGCGTCAGGAGAAACAGAGGCTCCCGACGCGGCGAGTGTTCTTGCTATGAGCGAACCTATTGTCAGCTTGCTCAATGATATATCGCGAGAAGAGTTAGACATGAATGTGTTTGACCGTTTGGGTGATGATATTGAAAACATGCCTGCACATTTTCAATCTGCGGCAGAATTTGTAAAAATTATTGCAACATATTGGCCGCAATATCTTGCAGACCTTGGCTTGTCAGAACCCAAAGCACATGATGTTGCTTTGTTAAATGCAGCGGCGGAAATTTGGGAAAAAACACCGCCTCAAAATCCCGTCATTGTTGCTGGTTCAACGGGTACGTTTTTGTCAACTTCACGATTGATAAAGGCTGTTTCGAAAATACCAAAAGGTTTGGTTGTATTGCCAGGTCTCGATCAAAATATTGATGATGTGGTGTGGAACGGTATTGATGATCAACATCCGCAGGCTTCGCTTAAAAACCTTGTGTCCAGACTGGAACTTCGTCGTGCAGATATTCCCGAATGGCCTGATATAGTATTGAGCCATAAGGCAAAAATGCGCGCGCGGATAGTGTCCGAGAGCTTGATACCTGCTGACGCGACATCGGATTGGCCAGAGCGTATTGCGCGGGTGCAAGCCAGTGTAAGTGATGGCAATCCTATCGCTGATGGGTTGGAAGGCCTATCTCTGGTCGAAGCCAAAACAGAAGATGAAGAGGCAAGTATTGTTGCGCTGATTCTACGTGAAACTTTGCAGGTTGAGGGAAAAACGGCGGCGTTGATTACACCCGACCCTGCATTGGCGCGGCGTGTGCGCGCAAAGTTATCACGTTGGGGGCTAGAGCTGGATTCGTCCGCAGGGGAACCTTTGGAAGAAACTTCACATGGTTCGTTTTTGGCGCTCAGCATGGCGCTTGCCCTTGACCCATTTGACCCTGTCGCCTTGTCTGGCCTTGTTGGGCATAAATTATTCGCGCCAGATATTTTGCTCAAATATTCGCCTCAACTCCATTGGGAGGCATTAGAGAAACATTCTCTTCGTGGTACACGTGTGCAGTCTGTTGCCGCGTTGGAGACCCGATTAAACGGGGATTGTCCAGAGGGGCTAAAACTATTTATCGCTGTTCAAAACTGGCTGTCGCCTTTGCATACATTAAGCGGGGAAATGCGGCAAGCAGGTGTGTTTGCGACGGAGCATACAAAACTGATTGAAACGCTTTGCGGTGGTGCGGAAAATATCTGGCGCGGTGAGGCTGGTGAAAAAGCGGCCAGTTTGATGGAAGAATTAATGGAGTATGGGGGGCTCTTGCCAGAGGTCGACGGCGCCGCATATATGCGCCTGCTCAGCATGATGATGCGGGGCCGTGTTGTGCGTCCGCGCTACGGCACAGAAACCCGTCTTCATATTTTAGGGCCCTTGGAAGCACGGATGATTGACGCGGATGTGTTTGTGTTAGGGGGCTTGAATGAAGGTATATGGCCAGCCACACCTTCGCCGCATCCAATATTATCACGCGGTATGCGTTTGAAAATTGGACTGACAGCGCCCGAGCGGCGGTTTGGTCTGGCCGCACATGATTTCGCGCAATTGGCGGCGAAACCAAATGTGATTTTAACACGCTCGCAAAATACACATGACGGGCCGGGTGTGCAGTCGCGTTGGCTTTGGCGCTTAACAACATTTGTAAAAGGCGCTGGCGAGGCGGAGGCCTTAAAAGGAGCGGAGAAATACTTACATTGGGCGCGGATGCTTGACAAAGCCCCAGACATTACAAAACCGTTTGGACGCCCAGAACCAAGGCCAGCATTATCTGCGCGGTGGCCAGAAAACAGAGGTGGCCGCAAGCTGTCTGTGACGCAAATCAGTACATTCGTGCGCGACCCATATGCTATATATGCGCGTCATGTTTTGGGCTTGCGCGGGCTTGATCCATTAGACCAATCTATTGGGGGGCGTGAATACGGTATTGCGATTCATAAAGCGCTTGAAAATATTGATACATCAACGCGGCCAGTATTACTGGAAACTTTAAAATTCGAGCTGAAAAAAGCTGGCTATGTTGATCATAATTTTGCGCGTATGAATCCAAGGCTAGAGGCGATGGTTGATTGGGTGATGGCTTGGGCAGAAGACCGCAAAGCACAAGGTTGGTCATTACTGGCTACGGAAGAAAAGGATATTCTTGATATTGCATTGTCTAACGGAAATTTCCAACTTACGGGTATTCCCGACCGTATTGAAAAGAGCGCGGACGGGATTGCCATTATTGATTATAAGACAGGCACACTTCCGTCCAAGAAAATCGTTAATGCAGGGTTTGATCCGCAATTACCATTGCTTTCGATGATGTTGTATTATGGAAAATTGGGTAAAAGCAGTATGAAACATCAAGGCGACTGCGCTGCGGAACTTTTATATATTAAACCCAATGGCGGCGGAAAAATTAGCAAAATCAACAAAACCAAAGATGAAGCGGAAGAATTAGCGCATAAGGCTTTTGAAGATTTAAAAAACCTGATTGCACATTTTGATCATGAAGACAGCGCCTATTATTCCCAACCGCGTTCTCAATATACAAACCCATATGGCGATTACGATCATCTTGCACGCCGTGCAGAATGGGCGAAGTTAGAGGATGGGGGCGAAACATAATGACACACGATTTTGACACATCGTTACAGCGCGCGAACGCTATGCAGCGCATGGCCGCTGACCCTGCACATTCCGTTTTTGTATCTGCCAATGCAGGGTCTGGCAAAACTCGGGTTTTGGTGGGGCGTGTGTCGCGATTACTGCTTGCAGGAACACCGCCCGATAAAATTTTATGCCTGACCTATACCAAAGCGGCGGCGGCGGAAATGCAGTCTCGATTATTTGAAGCGCTTGGCGAGTGGGCGGTTCTTGACGGTGACACATTGCAAGGAAAGCTAAATACGCTAGAAGGTGTCGAGATCAAACGCAGCGCAGAAGCGCTTGGTCGAGCACGGCTTTTGTTTGCACGGGCGCTTGAAACGCCAGGTGGTCTAAAGGTGCAAACCATTCATGCATTTTGTGTAAAATTATTACGTCAATTTCCACTCGAAGCAGGGCTGTTACCAGGTACTGACGCAATTGATGATGTGCAATCAGGCGAGTTACAAACTCAAGTGTGGAGAGAGTTAGAGCAATCGGCTGTAGATAATCCTGACAGCGTTATTGCGAATGCGATTACTTTATTGGCGTCCCATAAACAAGACGAGGCGATGGAAAAGCTCTATGGGTGGGCGATGGGGAATGTCTATAAAATGCAAGGCTGGAAAGACAGTGGCGGCATGGATGTTCTTGCCACAACATTAGGTCTTGATGTGGGGGCAAGTGTTGAAAGCATTAAATCCGATGCATGGGACGCTGCGCCAAAAACAGAAATAAAAGCGGCGGCGATTGATATGCAAGGCGGCGGAAAAACCGATGTTGCCAAAGCTGAGTATATTTTCAACGCTTTGACAGCCACTACATCTGCGCTGGCCTATGATGAATATGTGCAAGTATTTTTTACAAAGGGCGGCACGCCAAATAAATCTATGGTGACTGCGAAGGCTGGCCTAGGAATTTCTGTATTTGGCACTCAAAAAGAGGGCATAAAACCAGAATCAGAACGGATGATCGCCGCGCAAGAACACGTGCTAGCCGCAAATGTCCTTGAAATGACAGGTGCATTATATGTGGTTTCGCAGAAATTGGCCAGCGCCTACCGCGGCCTTAAAACTTCACGTCGTGTGATGGATTTTAATGACCAGATTTACATGGCGCGTGGCCTGTTAATGGATGGCGAAGCACGCGAATGGGTACGCTATAAATTGGACGGTGGCGTCGAACATATTTTAGTAGACGAGGCGCAAGATACGTCTGGTGTGCAATGGGATATTGTCAGCGCCCTGTCGGGCCCTTTTTTTCAGGCCTCACCAGACGTAGAATTTCCTGTTGCGCGGACTTTGTTTGCGGTTGGGGATGAAAAACAATCTATCTATGGTTTTCAAGGTGCAGCGCCAGAGTTGTTTTTGAAAAAAATTCAGGAACTGACATTAAAAAAACCAGATACGCCAGATGTGAAAATGTCTATGTCATTTCGCTCGACTGCACAAATTTTGACGTTGGTGGACGAAGTGTTTTATGGGCAAAACGGCATTGCAGAAACATTTGATATGAACGCGGTAACCTTTGCGTCGGATATGGATGGGCATTCTGCCCATAGGACAGATACAGGCATGGTCGAGTTTTGGCCTGCGGTTAAAAAGCCGCCAAAGCCAGATGAAGAAATTGCGTTCAAGCCCATACCCGTAGATGCACCGAGCGAACACTCACCACGTGAACAGCTTGCGCGTCAAATTGCGGTGCAGATTAAAACATGGCTTGATACGAAAGAAACTGTGTTTGAAAGAGGTGTCGGTGCGCGGCCTATGCGTGCGCGGGATATTATGATCCTTGTGACCAAGCGTGGTGATTTTTCAAATGGAGTTATTCGAAATTTGAAAACATTTGGTGTGCCTGTTGCAGGGGCAGACCGATTATTACTGAGCGATTCAATTGCCATACAAGATTTACTTTCGCTTGCGAAATTTTGTTTGCTCTCTTCCGATGATCTCTCCTTAGCCGAGGTTTTGAAAAGTCCTCTTTTTAACTGGGATGATGATAAATTATTTGATGTGGCGGCACGTCGAAATGGTGATTTGTGGTTGGCGCTCTCTGATGGTGTTGAAAAAGAAACGCTTAAAGATTTACGGAAACTTTCGCGTAATTATGCGCCGTATGAGTTTTTTGCACGCACGCTAAGTTATGTTTTTAAAGCAGACGGCAAAAGTATTTTACAGCGTATTTATGACCGTATTGGCATAGAGGCTGCAGACGCGATTGATGCGTTTTTACAACGCGCACTTGCCCATCAACGTAATGGTGCGCCGTCTTTGGTGCGGTTTGTGCACGAAAGCGAAAATGATGAAAAAGACATAAAACGCGATATGGATACGACACAAGATGAAGTGCGTGTTATGACTGTGCATGGGGCGAAAGGGTTAGAAGCGCCTGTCGTGATTTTACCTGATACAACACAAATAAAAAAAGCGGACAAAGATATTGTATTGCCGACGCCAGAGGGTGGGTTTGTCATGCGTGTGTCAAAGGCGCAGCAAAGCGGTGCATTGGCACAGATCCAAGACATTGAAAATGCCAAAGTCACCCGCGAGTCAATGCGGCTTCTTTATGTTGCCTTGACCCGCGCAGAATCGCGTTTGCTGATTTGTGGGTATGAAAGCAATGGTAAAGTGGCAGAGGGCAGTTGGCATGAGCGTATTGAAAAATCACTTGTGGCTATGGACGCGCAAATTTATGAGACGGCTTTTGGCGATGGGTTACGCTATGGGGAAAATGTAACGGGTGAAACTCAAACGGTAAAACGCGAGGATATTCAGCCCGAAGCCTTACCTGAATGGGCGCGCATATTGAGCGCCCCTATGCCTAAGGGATTGCAATATATATCGCCGTCAAAGCTGGTAAGCCCTGATGAAGACGGTTTGGATTGGGACGTAGCTGTGCGCTCGCCGTTGGCCAAGCGAGCTAAAATGGGCAATCGGTTTTCGCGCGGCAATCATATTCATAAATTATTGCAAGTGCTGCCTGAACTGGCTGTTGGGGACAGACGTGCGGCAGCGACACGGTATTTAGATTTGCAAAAAGATTTACCGTCCGCAGACCTTGCACAGATTGGCGACGAAGTTTTTGCTGTGCTTGAAAATGAAAATTTTGCACCTTTCTTTGGCCAAGGGGGTGATGTTGAAATGTCATTAGCGGAAGTTTCGCTCGCGGGGGGTGCAAAAACACTTCCTGCACATATTCGCCTCAGCGGTCAAATTGATAGATTATGCGTGATTGGCGATATGGTTTGGATTTTGGATTATAAATCCAATCGTCCTCCGCCTATGAAAGAAGACGATATTGCGGTGATTTATATACGCCAAATGGCGGCATATCGTGCGCTCGCGCGTGATATCTTCCCAAATAAAAAAATAAAAACAGCGCTGTTATGGACAGATGCTCCACGTTTAATGCCGCTCTCGGACAGATTGCTTGATAGTGTTGATTGGGATGTGGTTTTGCCGTCTTGACGAATCGACCTATCGTACTTACCTAGAAATAAGACGGGCTTTTATGCTTGATTGAGATAAAGGAAATTCACATGCCAACAATTACAGTTACAGATGATAATTTCAAAACCGAAGTTGTTGGCGCGTCACAACCTGTGCTTCTTGATTTTTGGGCTGAATGGTGTGGGCCGTGTAAACAAATGTCGCCTGCTTTGGAAGAATTATCAGATGAGCTTGCGGGCAAAGTTATTGTGGCAAAAGTAAATATCGAAGATAGCCCTGATACGGCTGTAGATTTTCACATTCGCGGCGTACCAACATTGATGATCTTTAAAGATGGTGATGTTGTGGCAACACGTAGCGGTGCAATGACAAAAAACAAACTCGCAGAATGGCTTGCTGAAAACGTATAAAGTCTAATCTAATCCCTATTTAGCTCAGCCTTAATCTTAATCTTAATCTAAGGCTAGCGCCATGCCTGCAAGGTAGAGCGACCCGCAAATAAGAATGCGTGGTGGGGTTTTGGGGTTAAGGGCGGTGGCTTCTGCAACGGCGTCTTTTAAATTATTACATGCGCTTGCTTTAAATCCGCGTCCTTTGGCCATGTCCATTAAAGAACTTGCGCCAATACTGGCATGGTCTTCAATAGGGACGGCGATTAGGGCGTGGGCTAGTCCTGAAAATGCATCTAAAAACCCGGGCGCGTCTTTATTGGCGAGCATGCCCATGATGAGGATAAGTGGTCTAGGCGACTTTGCTTCCATCTCGGCCATAGCGGCGGCAATCGCGCGCGCCGCATGTGGGTTATGCCCACCATCGAGCCAAAGTTCTGCATTATGTTTGGCGGCAATTTCAAAAAGCGCTCCGTGTGAGAGGGCTTGCATACGTGCGGGCCAGACAGCAGTTTCTAAGCCTTTTGCAATAGAGGCGTCATCGATTTGTAATGATTTCGCGAGGGCAATGGCGAGACCAGCATTCATGGTTTGATGTTCACCGTGTAGGGCGGGGAGAGGTAAATCCATTAATTGATTTTCGTCCTCATAAATTAGGCGACCCTGTTGAATATAACACTGAAAATGTTCTTCTAAACTACGAAGTTGATTTCTGGATTTCGCCGCCTCAGATGTTAAAATTGCACGGACAAGGTCTGTTTGATTGACGGAAAAAGCAGGGGCGTGAAGTTTAAATATGCCCGCTTTTTCACGCGCGATTTCGGCGAGGTCTTTGCCAAGAAACTCTTTGTGGTCATAGTCAATCGCCGTGATAGCTGTCGCCGCAGGGCGTTCGATAATATTGGTGGCGTCATATCGTCCACCAAGGCCTGTTTCCAAAATCAAAAGATCGGCAGGGTGTTCCGAGAAAAGCAAAAATGCGGCGGCGGTTGTGGCTTCGAAGAATGATAAGGGTTGGTTGTCATTGGCGGTGCGAACGCGCTTAAGGGCGTCCAGTAAAACATCTTCTGTGACGATTTCACCTGCGAGAATAATACGCTCACAAAAACTAACAAGATGTGGCGAGGTATAGACATGAACACGTAGGCCTTGAGCTTCGGCAATGGCGCGCAAGAAAGCAATGGTCGAGCCTTTGCCATTTGTACCTGCGATATGCACGGTTGGTGGCAAGCTTTCTTGGGGTTTGCCAAGTGTATCCAAGACGCGTGCGATACGGCCTAGACCAAGATCAATTTTCTTGGGGTGTAGGCTTTCTAAATCTTTAAGCGCGGCTTTTAGGGCCTCGCTGTCCTTATGCACTTTGGCGTTACGCATGTTAGGCGCCATTTGCTATCTTGGGTGCTGTGCGTTCGGTTTGCATCAGTACGGAAAGAATTTTGCTCAAGACTTCGGGCAAGTCTTTGCGTGCGACCACTTGGTCAATCATGCCTTTGGCTTGTAAATATTCTGAACGTTGGAAACCTTCGGGTAGTTTTTCGCGAATGGTTTGTTCGATCACGCGCGGGCCAGCGAAGCAGATAAGGGCTTCTGGCTCTGCCAAATGGACATCGCCGAGCATGGCATAGCTTGCAGTGACGCCGCCTGTTGTTGGATCTGTAAGGACGACAATATAGGGCAGGCCTTTTTCACGCAGCATTTGCACACCAATAGTTGTACGCGGCATTTGCATAAGGGATAATGCGCCTTCTTGCATACGCGCACCACCCGCAGCTGTGAAAATCACAAATGGGAGGTGACGGGAAATGGCGTGTTCACATGCGGTAATAAAAGCTTCCCCTGCGGCCATGCCGAGAGATCCGCCCATAAAGGCAAAATTTTGTACAAGCACAACCGTTTCGACGCCATGAATTTTACCGATAGCAAGCGCCATAGCGTCTTTTGTACCTGTTTTTGCACGGGCAAGTTTCAGGCGCTCTGTGTATTTTTTATCGTCTTTAAATTTTAGGGGATCGGTTGCGACATCGGGAAGTTCCAGACGTTCATATTCCCCGTCATCAAATGTATAGCCAAACCGAAACTCTGGCCCAATACGCATATGATGCCCAGCAGGGGTCACATGCAGTTTTGCTTCCAAGTCTGTATGAAAAACCATCTCTCCAGATTTCGGACATTTAAGCCAGAAATTATCCGGTGTATCCCGTTTCGTGAAAATCTTCTTCACACCAGGAGGCGTTAATTTTGTTATCCAATTCATGGGGCAAATGTTTACCCTTTTGCGAGGGGAGGGGCAAGAGGGAAGTGTTGTGGAAAATGATAACTGTGAAGGTAATAAACGCTGTTCTTGTGAACGACAGCTTTAACAGGTAGGTTGTTTATGAGAATTGGAGAGGATGACGATGAAATTTGCTAAAATATTACTGACGATTGCAGCGATACAATATGGTGTGATTCCAGTGGTAATTGATTTAACAAATACGCATGTTTTTCATTCTGATTGGCCGCCACATGCACGGTTCCATATGGTTTGGTTGTTGATTGTGGGCAGTTCTATTGCCGTGTATGTAACGGCATTGTTATGGATAATTGGAGCAAATACAAAAAGTAGTTTACGGCATGCGGCTATTATAGGGTGTTTGCCATTGTTTGGATTTTTTGTATCTGCGGCTTTGATGCAACAATATGGAGGGTCATTATCTGATCTAGATGCGCCAATAGAGGTAATGGGTTTGGACGGCAATGTTGTAAGTTTTACTGTGGCGGCGGTGTTTCAAATTATAGGTACACTATTGATTTGGCGGCACACCAAACCAATTTTGTGATTGATTATGTCTTATGCGCTGCGTCTGCCAATGATTTTATAAGTTTTATAGCTTCGTTGTGGCCGTGTTTGAAGAAGGTGTCGACGATGGCGCTGCCGACGACGACGGCGTCGGCGTCTTTGGCAACACTGGTGGCTTGCTCTGGGGTTTTGACGCCGAAGCCGACGACAACTGGTAGGCCAGAGGATTTACGGATGCGGGCAACGGCGCTGGCGACGTCTGCGCTTTGGCCGAGCGCTTTGCCTGTGACGCCTGCGACAGAGACATAATAGACAAATCCTTTTGTATCTTTGGTAACGATAGGCAGGCGCGCATCATCTGTTGTCGGCGTAGCGAGACGGATGAGAGCGAGGTCGTGTGTTTCGAATGCGGCGCGTAATTCTGCGTCTTCTTCGGGCGGGAGGTCAACAATAATCGCACCGTCTATACCTGCGTTCTTGGCCGCCGCTGCAAATGTAGCATAGCCCATATGATGGATAGGGTTTGCATAGCCCATGACGATAATTGGGGTGGTGTTATTGGTTTTGCGAAATTCTGTCGCCATTTTTAAAATGGTCCCGACATTGGTTTTGGCTTTTAGGGAACGTAGGCCTGCAAGCTCAATAACGGGGCCATCGGCGGCAGGATCAGTGAAGGGCATGCCCAGTTCGATAATGTCTACGCCTGCATCTGGCATGGCCTTCATAAGGGCGAGGCTTTTGTCGAAATCAGGATCGCCGCCCATTATATAAGCCACAAAGCCAGAGCGGTTATTGGATTTTAAATTTGCGAAGGTATTGTCGATACGGTTTGGGTTTTTGGTGCTCATATCTCAACTCCCAAAATATCGGCGAGGGTGTTGACGTCTTTGTCGCCGCGACCTGATAAATTCATAATGACAAGGCCATTATCGCCAAGCTGTCTGGCAATGTCGATTGTGCGCGGTATGGCGTGGGCGCTTTCAAGGGCCGGGATAATGCCTTCAAGCTTGGTACACATTTGAAAAGCTGCGACCGCTTCGTCGTCTGTTGCCGATAAATATTCTGCGCGTCCGATTTCGTGGAGGTATGAATGTTCTGGCCCAATGCCTGGATAATCAAGCCCTGCCGAGATTGAATGAGCATCATTAATTTGGCCATGTGCGTCTTGCAAAAGATAGGTACGATTGCCGTGAAGAATGCCGGGCGAGCCGCCGTTTAAACTGGCCGCATGAAATTTTGTATCGACACCGCGACCTGCGGCCTCGACACCGATCAAGCGGACATTTTTGTCGTCAATAAACTCGTGAAAAATTCCCATAGCGTTAGAGCCACCGCCAATGCAGGCAATGACGGCATCAGGGAGGCGGTCCTCGGCTTGCAAAATTTGGCGTTTGGTTTCGCGTCCAATAATGGATTGAAAATCACGGACCATTTCTGGATATGGATGCGGGCCAGCGACTGTGCCGATACAATAAGATGTATCGTTCACATTGGTGACCCAATCACGCAAAGCATCATTCATTGCGTCTTTAAGTGTGGCCGTGCCAGAGGTAACAGAGCGCACTTCTGCACCGAGAAGTTTCATGCGAAACACATTTGGTTTTTGGCGTTGAATATCGACTTCGCCCATAAAGACTATGCACTGCATGCCAAAACGTGCGGCGAGGGTTGCAGTGGCGACACCGTGTTGGCCTGCCCCCGTCTCGGCGATGATGCGCGTTTTCCCCATGCGTTTTGCGAGCAAAAGTTGGCCGAGCACATTGTTGACTTTGTGAGCGCCTGTATGGTTGAGGTCTTCACGCTTTAGATAGATTTTTGCCGCGCCCTTGTTGTTATCACTGTCTTTTGCCGCGTGTTCGGTCAGGCGCTCAGCAAAATATAGTGGGCTTGGGCGACCGATATAATGCTCAGCCATATGATCAAATTCAGCTTGGAAGCTTGGATCGTTTTGTGCCTCTCGATAGGCTTTTTCAAGGGCAAGGATTGGCGGCATTAAGGTCTCGGCGACAAAGCGTCCTCCAAAAGCACCAAAGCGTCCATTTTCGTCTGGAAAATTACTCATTATACATTCCCGGTCGGGCTAACGCCCTCCGCGCCTCTTGATACATTCCCGGTCGGACGTAAGTCCTCCGCGCCTCTTGTTGTATTTTTGCGCTCTGTATTTTTTGTCATGTGTAAACTCTTCATAAATTGCGCCATTAAAGCGTGATCTTTTACGCCTGCGGAGGCTTCAATGCCAGAGGCGACATCAAATATTTTTGCATTTGTGTTGTTAAGGGCCGCTTGTATATTATCTGGGGTTAGACCGCCTGCGAGAATATAGGGAATGGGTGGGTTAAATTCGTCTAATATTGTCCAGTCAAATGTAAGTCCGTGGCCGCCGCGTTGGGTTGATCCTTTGGGAGGTTTGGCGTCGAGGAGGAGGAAATCGACGGTGTCTTCGTATAATTTTGTGCGTTGTAAATCTTGGGACGTGCGAATGGGCAGGGCTTTGATAATGGGTAGGCCTGTGAAGGCTTTGATCTCCGCACATTTTTGCACACTTTCATCGCCGTGCAATTGGAGCATGTCGGGTTGCATAAGTGTGCAAATTTTTGCCAGTAAAATATCAGAGGCATTGACGGTTACGGCTACACGTTTCAACAGGCCTTGGGGTGGTTTGGCAAGGTGTGTCGCTTTTTCAATACTGAGGGCGCGAGGGCTTGGGCATTCAATGATAAAGCCAAGCCAGTTGGCGCCATTTAATATGGCGGCTTCGACGTCACGCTCTTGTGTGAGACCACACATTTTTACCAAATATTCCATGCTTTCCTTATATGGAGGGTTTGGGGGTTAGCCAATAAAAAAGGGAGGCTGAAACCTCCCTTTTCATTAAAGTTATGTCTCTGTGACTATTTGTGACTATTTTTTCAAAAGATCACGGATTTCGGCAAGAAGAACTTCTTGTGCAGGCGGTGCAGATGGTGCGGCCTCTTCTTCTTCTTTCTCAGCTTCCATCGCTTTGTTCATGCCTTTAATGATCATAAACATGACAAATGCGACAATGATGAACGAGATAAGCGCGGTTAGGAAGTCACCGATATTAATAGAAACGGCTTCTTTGACAGTTTTGTCGCCTTCCATTACGGCTTCTTTCATCACGTATTTCCAGCTCGCAAGATCAAGGCCGCCCATGAGAGGACTGATTGCAGGCATGAATACGCCATCGATGAATGATTTAACAACTGTACCAAATGCGGCGCCCATTACGACACCAACGGCCATATCGACAAGATTGCCCTTCATTGCGAAGGTTTTGAATTCTGTCATCATACCCATAGTATTTTCCCCCTAGGATGTAATACGTTCTGATGAACGCATGGATGCGCGCACTAAACAATAAAAAATGGTGGAGGTCAATATGTTGACACTGTCAGACGTGATAAGAGATAATTTCTAATCTTTGAGAGTGTTGTCGATTTTTTCACGTATTTCTTTGCCAGCACGGAAAAAAGGTACATATTTTTCAGGGACAGCAACAACTTCACCAGAGCGAGGGTTTCGGCCTGCACGGGCTTTGCGGTAACGTGGTGAAAAAGTACCAAAGCCACGCAGTTCGACGCGTGCGCCTTTTTCCAGAGTCTGTGTGATGGATTCAAATACAATCGCAACAACACGTTCAACCTCGGTTAAACTAAGATGAGGGTTTTCAATTTCTAGAATTTCGATGAGTTCCGACTTAAGCATGGTTTACTTTGACGTTGAATCAGGGCTTCGTCAAGAGGGATTGAGATTCAAAGTTGTAAGTTTGGATTTTATATCGTCTCTCGCTGTGCGAAAACGCGCTAGAAGTGCGTTTGCAGTGATTTTGGGGTCATTGCTCGCGGGGTCAGTGAAAGGCCAATGTAAATGCTTGGTTGTGCCTGGGACAATCGGACATATTTCATCAGCGCAGAGAGTGATGATAATGTCCATTATGCCCGTATCAATTTCGTTGATCGATTTTGATGTGTGGGTGTTTAGATCAATGTTGATTTCTGCCATGACTTCAATTGCATATGGATTTACAGATGTGGCGGCCGAACCCGCACTGTAAACATTGGCAATATCTTTGTACATTTCACGGGCAAGGCCCTCGGCCATTTGGCTACGGGCGGAATTGGCGACACAGAGAAAGAGAATGTTTTTCATTGTTGCTGCTTTAGTTTTTCTAAATGTTCTTCACAAATAATTTTGGTCAAGGACTGAAGCTGAACGACTTGTTTTCCAACCCATTCCAGATCGTGCATGGATATTTGATAATGTTTGGAATAACGTGCTTGGATATAGGCATTTTTAATTTTAGAAAACCGTGTTTGGTGACGCTTGTAATAGCGTGGCCATGCCTCAACCAAGCGCGCATCCAGACTTTCAGAAAATGACCGTAGGCGATTGAGGTTATGGGTAAAGGGCGCGTGATTGGTCAGGACAAGCAGGAGACAATTATAGCTGGCTTCTACTGCCTGATGTAAGGTAAAGGCTGCGTCTTTTCGCCAACCAGTATCGTTTAGACCTTTGTTAAATTGGTCGGAGAATGTTTCTAAACGCCGTTGAATATAAGGAAACCATTCTTCATAATATTCGTTTGCGACTTCATATGCTATTTTAGGTGATAAAGGGGTTATGGCTTTAAAACGGTGGCCGTTTACTTCGTAAAGAATAATGCCTTGATTTATGATGTTGATGAAAAATGGTTTTCCGCCGACTAAACCGTCATTGATTTCTGCCATTGTATGGAGAATGAAATTGACTTCGGGTTTGTCAGGATTGGCAATTTTTTCACGGACAAATCTATCTTCGGCGTGGCGCCAATATGCGTCACTATCGGTTAGCCCTTTGTGGGATACGACAATAAGAATATCGTAATCACTTATGTAATTTGTTTGCGGGGATTCAATCCAATCATTTCGGGCATGACTTCCAAACAGGATGATTTTTAGAATACGTCCCTGTTTTTTCCATTTACTTGTGGTCAGTTTAAGACTGTCCTCAAATTCATGAAATAAAATTTCAGTGATGCGCGATAATTCACGTTGTTTTTGTTCCGGTAAATGTTCGAGGCTTGTTTTCATGAAATAGGCTTAGCAAGGGTTTGTGGATTTGTCGTGTAAAATTATCCTAGATATATGAATGATAAAAATGAAACGGCCACAAAAAAAGCCCCCCAGAGAATATCTGGGAGGCTTGTCATTATTTAGACTTAGGAAAGAGTTAGTCTTTCTTAAGGGCCGCACCAAGGATATCACCAAGGGACGCGCCAGCATTTGTTGAGCCGTATTGTGCCACTGCTTCTTTTTCTTCAGCATATTCAAGTGCTTTGATAGAAAGTGTTGCACGGTTTGTTTTACGGTCCATCTTAACGATAAGGGCGTCAACTTTGTCACCAACAGCGAAACGCTCTGGACGTTGATCTGAACGTTCACGTGAAAGGTCAGCTTTGCGGATAAAGGCTTTGCCTTCATTGTCGTCACCATAAGTAACTTCAATGCCACCAGTGTTAACTTCAGTGATTGTACAGGTAACAGTTTTGCCGCGTGATGCGCCAGGTACTGCGCCTGTATCTTTGGTAAGTTGTTTAACACCAAGGCTGATACGTTCTTTTTCGATATCAACTTCGAGGATTTTTGCTTCGACCATGTCACCTTTGGTGTATTCAGACAGCGCTTCTTCACCAGACTTATCCCATGAGAGATCAGAAAGATGTGCCATGCCGTCAATCTCGCCGTCGAGACCGATGAAGAGACCAAATTCAGTGATAGAACGCACTTCGCCTTTGATTGTTGAACCAACAGGGAAACGATCAGTAAAGCTATCCCAAGGATTTTCCATCAATTGTTTGATACCAAGTGAAATACGACGTTTCTCTGGATCAACTTCAAGAACGATAATGTCGATCTCTTGTGATGTTGAAACGATTTTACCTGGATGGATGTTTTTCTTCGTCCAGCTCATTTCAGAAACATGTACAAGACCTTCAACGCCTTCTTCAAGTTCTACAAATGCGCCGTAATCAGCAATGTTTGAAACTTTACCAACAAGCTTGGTGCCAACTGGATATTTCGCAACTGCTGCCAACCATGGATCTTCGGTCAACTGTTTCATGCCAAGGCTGATACGTTGTGTTTCAGGATTGATACGGATGATTTTCACTTTAACAGTTTGATCAACAGTAAGGACTTGGCTTGGGTGGCTTACGCGACGCCAAGACATGTCTGTCACATGAAGAAGACCATCAATACCGCCAAGATCAACAAAGGCGCCGTAATCAGTGATATTTTTCACAATACCTTCGCGCTCTTCGCCTTCAGCCAAATTGCTGACAAGCTCTGCGCGTTGTTCTGCACGGCTTTCTTCGAGGATAGCACGACGAGAAACAACGATATTGCCACGTGGGCGATCCATTTTCAAAATCATGAAGGGTTGGTCTTGGTTCATCAATGGTGTCACGTCACGTACAGGACGGATATCAACTTGTGAACCTGGCAAGAATGCGTTTACGCCGCCAAGATCAACAGTAAAGCCACCTTTAACGCGGCTAACAATTGCGCCGTTAACAGGTTTGCCTGATTTGAAGATTTCGTCCATTTTGATCCAGCTTTCTTCACGGCGCGCTTTGTCGCGTGAAAGAACTGCATCACCAAGAGCATTTTCGATGCGCTCGAGATAGATGTCAACTACGTCGCCAACAGCAACCGCTGTATCTTCACCTGGTACATAAAATTCGCGTATTGAGATGCGGCCTTCAGTTTTTAGGCCTACGTCGACGATAACGATGTCTTTTTCGATTGCTGTTACTGTGCCTTTAATGACAGTACCCTCTTGCATTGAATTTGTTTCAAGGGCGGCTTCTAGCATCGAAGCAAAATCATCCGTCGTCGGATTAAGGTGTTGAGCTTCGCTCATAATATAGTCTCCAATAGATATTTGACATGCCAATTGGTTGGTTCCAACGGTCTAGCCCGGACCATCCGGACGTCTCTGTGTTCGGGCTGTTACAGTTTAAAGCTTATGCTTACCTTAAAGCGGCATCAATTATTGAAATTACCGCCTCGAACGCCGCGTCTATAGACAAATTTGACGTATCTAGCAAGTGTGCATTTTCAGCAGGTTTTAAGGGGGCCTCGGCGCGGTTCATATCGCGGTGGTCACGTTCGGTTAATTGGGCCAGAACTTCGTCGTAGGAAATGTCCTCATTATAGGAAATGAGTTCTTTGTGGCGACGCTTTGCACGGATGCTCGGTTTGGCGTCAATATAGATTTTTACGTCTGCATTTGGGCAAATTACTGTGCCAATATCACGGCCATCAAGGACGGCCCCGTCAAAGCCTTTGGGTGGGTTTTGTGCAAAGCCTGTTTGGAAGGTGAATAGTGCGGCGCGCACTTGCGTATGTACGGCAACTTTTGACGCGGCGGCCCCAATCGGGCCAGATTTAAGCTCTGGATTATCTAGATCATTGAGGGTGAGCGTTTTTGCCAGTTTTGCACAGGCTTTGCCGTCTTCAAGATCAACATTATTCTCGATGGCTTTGGCGGCAGTTGCGCGGTAGATTTTACCTGTGTCTAAATAGGCATAGTTATAATGTGCACCAATTTTTTTCGCGAGTGTGCCTTTGCCTGAAGAAAATGTACCATCGATTGCAATAACTACCATGATGAATTCCTAGTGTGGCTTTGGCATAGTGATGGGCGCGCCAATCGAGGACATGAGATCAAAAAAGTCTGGAAAACTGGTGGCAATCATTGCGGCGTCATCAATGCTCACAGGGTTTTTTGTGCCAAGGCCTAAAACAAGTGCGCTCATGGCGATACGGTGATCATGATGTGTCGTGACGCACGCGCCGCCTTTAATACCGCTTGGCAATACCCCGCCTGTGACGAGAAGGTTGTCGCCTTTAATTTTAGTTGCAACGCCGTTTTGGCTAAGGAGTGCGTGGGTGGCAACGAGGCGGTCGCTTTCTTTCACCCGCAATTCAGCAAGGCCGCGCATTTCTGTTGTGCCTTTGGCATAGGCGGCGATGACGGCCAAAATTGGATATTCGTCAACCATAGACGGTACACGGTCTTCGGGTACGGTCACGCCGACAAGTTTTGAATATTTAACATGAATATCCGCAATAATTTCACCACCAGATTTACGGAAATTATCGGCGCGTAAAAACGCACCCATTTCTGTTAGGACTTCAAACAGGCCTGTGCGTGACGCGTTCATCATTATATTTTCAACGATAATATCTGAGCCCGGTACGACAAGCGCGGCAGCAATTAAAAAGGCTGCGGATGATGGATCGCCGGGTACGGTGACATTTGTTGCTTTCAAGAGGACGGGGCCTTTGATGGATACGGATGAACCCGTATCAATTGATTTACGGGTCACAGGCACACCAAAGGCTTCAAGCATGTTTTCCGTATGATCACGGGTGATACTTGTTTCAATCACTTCGGTCGTGCCGCGTGTTTTCAGGCCTGCGAGTATCAAAGCCGATTTCACTTGTGCAGAGGCGTGTGGGGGGGTGAAGCTAAATGGTTTTAAATTGCCGCCTTTGGTTTGCGAAAGCGGAAGTGTGCTGTTGGTTGATGTGAATTTCGCGCCCATTTGGGTCAGTGGGTCAAGCACGCGACCCATTGGGCGCACAGATAGACTTTCGTCGCCAATATAATCAACCGTGATATTAAATGCACTCGCCGCGCCCATCACAAGGCGAGCACCTGTACCAGCATTGCCAAAATCAACGGGGGCCTTGGGTGTTGTAAATCCGCGTTTGCCACAGCCCTTTACGATCCATTTACCTTGGGATTTTTGAGTAATTTCAGCGCCAAAGGCGCGCATAGCTCCCGCAGTCTGTAAAATGTCGTCGCCTTCTAACAGGCCTTGAATCGTAGTTGTGCCTTCGGCTAAAGCACCAAAAATCAAGGCACGATGAGATATGGATTTATCACCGGGGGCGCGGACAGTGCCTTTTAGGGGCGCATTTGGTTTTGTTGCGTGGGTTTGCGTCTCTAATGTGTTTGCATTTTTCATTTTAAAACCTATTTTTCCTAACAATCCTGTATTTCGTAGCATTTGTTAGTTGACTTGAGTGTTTGGTACGCTAAGCAAACGAATGCAAGCCTGCCTTTGTAAGGGGACGGGTTAAAAATACAAGAAAATTACGAAACGCAATACAATAAAACAGGATATTAAACGTGGCTAAAGTAGATTTGGGCGAAAAGCAAAACTGCCCCGAGTGCGAAAAGAAATTTTACGACCTATCAAAGATGCCAGCAATATGCCCATATTGTTCGACAAGTTTTGATCCAAGCCTGATTGCTGGCACGGCACAGCCTCTGCGTTCAAATGTAGACGAGCCTGATGAAGACGAAGTCAAAAAAGAGGATGAGTCCGATGATGATGGTGATGATGCACAAGCAAAAGAACTAGAGCTTGACGGCGACAATGCAAACTTCGGCGGTTCTGGTAATGGCGGCGATGACGGCGATGATGCTGGCGACGCGCCTAATATGGATGGTTTCTCAAGTTCAGACGATGTCGACGAGGAAGAAGCCGCTGACGATGAGGAGGAGGAGACAGCTCCACCAACAACGAAAGAAGGCGAAGAAGATAATGTCGAGGAAGAAGACGTTTAATCCCTGATTTTCATGTTACGAATTTAAACCCTATATGTTCCGCATATAGGGTTTTTTATTGGCTAAAATTAATATTGCAATGTGTGAAAAAGTTCTGCGATAAATATATCTGCTGAAATCATGCCACCGTCCCATATGGCGTCATAGTCACGGGTTAGTTTCATCGCTTGGATTTGTTCAAGTGTTTTTCCTTGGGCTTTTTGTTTTGAAACTTTGCTTAACATGCCGTCTAGAAAAGCGTGATATTGCGTGAGCTCTTTTTTGTTTGTGATAGGGCCATGTCCTGGAATGACTATGGTTTTGTTATCGATACGTTCGAGGGTGAGGCTTAGAGCCGCGATTACGCCTTGAACGGACCCGCCGTTTTCTAGATCAAAGAATGGATAGGTTTGATTGATAAAAATATCACCCATATGAACTAAATTAATATTGTTAAAGAAATAAATCGTATCACTATCTGAATGGGCATGTGGAACATGCACAGCCTCAATATCTTTATTGTTAAGATAAACATGAAGGGTTTCATCAAAAGCAATGACGGGCAGAGCGGCTTTGTTTTGCGCTGGAATATCAAACCCGAAAACTTTCTGAGATGTACTCAGCCGCTTGCGGACGTTTGAGTGTGCAATAATAGTGGCATTCGCGTCACCCATGGTATGGTTGCCGCCAGTATGATCCAAATGCCAATGTGTGTTTAACACATATTCTATATCACCAGAGGCAATTGTATTGATCGTTTCAAGCAAGCCGTCGGTTAGCTCGGTACTGAAATCATCAATGATGAAATTACCGTCATCACCCGTTGAAAGTAAAACATTACCGTTAATACCTGCGCCTACAAGTGCATAAACGCCATTTTTTAAATTGGTTGCAGTGATTTTTGATGCTTGGTCATGAGCATGAGCTTTGGGAATTGTGTGCTGCATTTTGGGGGTTGCACAATTGGTCATGAAAAATATTGTTAAGAGGGCAATAGATAAGTTTTTGGTATTCATAATAATCTCCACATAGAAAAGATAACGTCTTAATACTTACGAGTAATTATTACATAATGGCAATGTTGTCTAGGGTTATGTTATAATATCATAATGCGTTGAGTTTATAACGACGAGCAGAATGATAGCGTATATATCTTCACCGCCGTACATGGATTTCGAATTTGCTTGCAAGATAAAAAAAGCTATGTCATATCGCGACAGTAAGCACCGTCACCCGTTGGAGATGCTAGACATAGAATTGACATATGAGCAGAAACGCCAATCTGTTTTACCGATGAAATCGGCATAGGTATATATTCTAAATAGGTTTGGGGCCGTAGCTCAATTGGTAGAGCGCTTGCATGGCATGCAAGAGGTCGTCGGTTCGATTCCGATCGGCTCCACCAACTTCCTTACAATTTTCGATATATAAAACAATGGTATAGATGCACGCTGCACACTATCCGGAGTTGCAGTCACTCATTTGCATGAGGTCGGGTGTCACTCATTGGTCACTCGGGATATGGCGGAAATAGTTTGGACCGTGGCCGAGTTATACATTAGTCTTCACGTAAGTCATCTTCATCGTCTTCAAGAAACCCTTTTTGTAGAGTTAGCATTTTGATTATTCGGCCCACATCTTTTGCCGTTAGCTTTCCAGATGTGCGTACCTCAAAAGCCCCATCCTTAAATGTGCCGCTTGACAGGACTGTAAAACCGTTCTGCGCTTCTTTCGATGTAAGTGTGGGCGATTCATGTGGTTTGTTTACTAAATGAGACGGCATAGGGGGAGGTGATTGAACTTCTGTTTCGGCCTTTTTCAATAAAGCAATGTTTTTTATTTCAATGGCAGTGGAACTATAATCATGGAATACCCATTTTGAATCATCTGAAAACCCGAGAATTGTTGCCCCTTCTGGAAATTGATCGACATCGTTAACTGTACCTTGAATGAGGTCGCCAATTATAAAATCAGACAAAATATCAAGGGTTAAGTCTTTTTTTAAAGATTCTTGACTGTCTGATTTAGACAAAGAGTCAGGCTTGTCTAGGTGTGCGAATTCAATAGTTCTCATGTATTGCTTGAGGAGGGCTTGGGAGGCTGTTTCATTATATCCGGCATCTGTTACAAGATAATGCTCTACAAAAACATTGTCAGGGAAAGGTGGGGGGAATTTTTCGTAAAGTTTAGAATGGATCGCTGGTGTGAGAGCAGCTTGTTTTATAGCATTGTCTCTTTCTATACTATTCGGGCGCTTGTCCTGAACAATGCTGAGCGCTAAAGGGGTAAGGGCTATTTTCCTTTCATCTCCTCGACCCATATATTCCACAAGCCCAAAATGGTTTAGTGCAGCCATTGTTTGACGGGCTCCACTGCTTTTTGCTCCGTATCCCCAGGCCTTATAAAAAGTACCTGCTGGGTAAGCGTTATCTTGTACTCCCATGTCGTATACGGCTTGTATTCGACCAAGCATTTTGTCAAGGGAGGCAAATGGGTAGGCGGGGCTTCGTCCTGTTGATAATTTTTCATCGGTCATGGCTTTGTCCTTTTGTTAGAGGCTTATTATCAGGACTAAATGAATATGTCCAGAAATAAGTCTTGCAATATGACTAAATTACTTCTAAATACTTGGTAAGCACGATTCTGTGCAAGTTAAAAGAGATTGTTATGCATTGATACGTATAGGGTGATGTGGCCATTATTATTTGAGAACCGCCATGCTGCCCCAAAACAAAAAGGGCCAGACTTAACTCTGCAGTAACAGAACAGTCTAGCCCATGGTTCGGTAAGTAAACCCCGACTTACTATATTGGTTAGCCAGTGTGTACTCCATTTCTGAACTTATGGATTCTGACACATAGAAGCGACCATATCAAGAGGGCACTTTAAATATACAGGAGCCAAGTATGGCGAAATTAAACTATGGGCAGCCCTCACGCCAACTCACAATAGAGGACGCAGTACAAGTTTGGGTAATGTTGAGAAGGGGTTGGTTGCAATCACGGATCGCGGCGCATTTTGACGTTAATAGCGGACGAATTAGCGAAATAAAAACAGGCAGACGGTTTCCGGAAGCCTCCCAAATAGCATTACATTGCAAAAAAGCGGCATAGGTTTGTAGCCTTGATCGGTTGGATGCGTTCACTTATTTGTACGTAGTAATGTAAGAAAATGTTAGTGCCACGGGTTTCCCGTGGCACTGTTTTTGATAGTGTTCAACAATTTTAGGAATGTTTATTTTATTGTAGTTTATTAGCTTAATTCTTCAATCGCCTTGAGTTGTGCCATAGCGAGTTCCAACTGGTTGTCTGACAACCCCCGCACCAGTACAGCAACTTCGGCCTCCCGTTTCAATCTGTTCGGGCTTGTACCGTCTTCAAATGATCCGGTGGGGAAGAAGTCCCGCATTGGGATATCCAGTGCAGCAGCTAATGCAATCAGGGTTTCCAGCGATGGAGCGCTCCGGGCCCTCTCAATATTGGAGATCGCCTCGGCGGTTCTCTCGATTTTAGTGGCGAGTGCCTCTTGGGTTAATCCTGCGCTCCGCCGGAAGTGCCGAACCTGCCCACCTAAATATGACTTAAATTGTGTATCCATACCTTGAAGTAAACTTCAAGTGGGCATCCCATACACCGAGAATTATTCATAAAAACTTGCAATACACGACTATACTTCATATTGGTGTATAATATTGCCCTATACCCAAAGGATACTTTGAATATGCCTGTAAGTTCTGACCAAATTGTAGTGGGTGTCATAGATGTTGGTGCACCAAGGAATATTGGTTGGGCCGTACTACTGGGGAACCAGTTGAAGACCGGAAATGATTTGGACGAGTTCATAGAGTTCTTTGCAGAAATGGCTAAAGACCGCCCTGCCGCTCTTGGCTTTGAAGCCCCCATGTTTGTGCCCCTGCGAGATGAACTCCAAAATATCACCAAACAACGCGACGGTGAAAAGGGTCGCCCGTGGTCTGCTGGAGCCGGGGCAACGGTAACAACGATTGGGTTAGCTGTAATGGGCTATACACTCACAAAGCTCAAGGAACGTATTCCCGATAAACCCGCGACCCTCGACTGGCACACATGGCCGAAAGGTAACGAGATGCTATTGTTTGAGGCATTCGTGAGCGGCGTAAACCATGCTGGCCCGGGGGAGCATTGGCGCGATGCCCTGACTGCGGCGAAGGGTTTGGTTGATGCCTATCCAGACCTTGATGCCCACAATGCAGTAACAGGTGACAATGTGTTCTCATTAGTTGGTGCCACACTTGCTCGCACTGGATGGTCAACACCAAGCGTAGAATTGCTTGCACACCCATGCTTGGTTATCCGTCCAGAGGAAAGCGCAGAATTGTGCCCAGATAGGTTCACATGTTTTAATGCGCCGACAACGGCAACCAAGAATACGAGCGAGGGTGATATGGGGTGGATACAAACAGCAAGCGGGAAGAAGTTCTCAATATTGGAGCCCGATGTAGACCAGATTGATATTGACGA
The DNA here is from genome assembly GCA_002733905.1 of Robiginitomaculum sp. Taxonomy (GTDB): domain Bacteria; phylum Pseudomonadota; class Alphaproteobacteria; order Caulobacterales; family Maricaulaceae; genus Robiginitomaculum_A. The sequence continues at coordinate 148,844 of NVXK01000005.1, forward strand.
CATTGCTCATGCCCTCTCCATGCTCTGCCGCTTTAACGGTCATTGCACAAAGTTCTATTCTGTGGCCGAGCATTCGGTGCATGTGTCGCGGGAAGTGGAGCCAGAACTAGCGCTGGTTGGATTACTGCATGATGCGGCAGAGGCTTATCTCGGAGATATTCCTACACCGCTTAAAAGGCTACTGCCCAACTTTAAGGAATTTGAAGATCGGATGGAGGAAGCCATCGGAACTAAATTTGGCATTGATGCTAACCTGTTCAAAGGCACCGAACTAAAGCGTGCAGACACCCAGTTGCTGGTAGATGAAAAAGAAGCTCTCATGGTCGATGCCCCGGAGCCATGGCCAGCCAATGCACCAGTTGCGGCTTCGATTTCGGAAAGGCGCACTCGTATGCGTTCCCCGAATGGTTTGTGTGTTGGGATTAGGCCAGAACTTGCCGCTCGACGTAGTGTCGATACGGGTATGTTGAGGTGTTTGCCTGCTTGAGGCAGTGTGTAGTATGGTTCGGATGAACCGGGGTATAATTGATGTTCCATTATGGCTCCTTTTGTTAAAATGGAGCCATCTAATAATCACATGATTTGTACGAATGCGAAGGACTTAGCTGCCCTTAGAAAAATTCCTCGACACGATTTTTGGGCTTATAGCTGTAGGGTTGTTGGGCACACCCGCCTTCTGCAAATTACTTAAAAGGCGTTTGAAGTTTTTGATTTCATCCATCCTGTCCCAATCATCTTGGGAGGTGATACGGGCCAATAAGATGTTTTTGGATTTTTTGAAATCGCGGGTGAGTTTTTTAATCAAAGAACTTTCTTCAATATTTCGATCTTTTGGTGAGCCAACATATGCTCTTTTTGCTAAATGGTTGAGAACTGGAGTTTCCATGCCCTCGACTTTCTCCGAATGGTAGAGCCACGCCATTCTCATAAGACTGTCATAATCATCGGATGTTTGTTTTGTGAGAGCGGTGCCCGTTAAAGCAGTAAGGGCAGCACGGAATCGTTTTTCGGTGTTGCCGCCTTTACCGTCAGAAGGGTGTGCAGAAATGATTGTTGTCACTCTCATGTCACTGCAACTAAATTCAACGTTCTTTAGCGAAACTGCACCAAACTTCACCTATCATCCATCTTACCCCCTCTAACCGAAACCTTCATTCTCGTGCATTCTTGTTAGCTCATGTCCATTTAGCTGCAATGGCCTCACAAACAAATTTCTAATAAGGCAAAGAGAGAGCGATAACGCTGTGGCTCAATAGCCATTGAGTACGCTAAATCGATCATGCCTTCTTGACTGCTGATAAAGGCTGTGGGCTAGTTGCCGATATTTAATGTCCTGTGAGGCGTGGATTTTTGCAGGGCTTTGGATACACCGAGGCGCAGACGCTCTCAAGAAAAACAAATTATTTTTTTGTCACTTTTGCCCATTGTTCATCAAGAGCTTTGAACAGTATATCAGGATGTTGGAGGTGTAGCATTGTGCCTGATTTGGGTATGATACGAAGTTCGATGTCATTGCGGTCTTCAATAAAATCGGCAAGTAGCTCTTTGCTAATATCAGGATCGTGCTCCGCACATAAAAAGAGAATAGGCGTTGGATATGGTGGATCAAGATAATCCCAAAGCTGGGCTTTGTGAATTAGATCCCAAGCAATACCTTGTGGCCCCTGCATTGTCGCCATAGCAAAGGCATTGCGCGTAAGGTTTCGTATTTCGGGGATTTTGATAGTTGCTAAATCATACGGCGAGTCTTCAAAAAGGCTGGCGACATGTTGTTCGTCGTAACCAGCTTCAACTTTGGCCATAGCAAATCGACAATACATAAAGAGCAGTTGTGGAGCCGTGCGGGCTAGAAAAAAAATCACCCGTTGTTGGGGCTTCATTTGCTTCATTTGTTTCGATGTGTGTAATGGAATGGTCGGTGAACAACTCGTGTGACACAGGAGGCGATTTGGTAGGCGCCGCCCTGCCGCATATTGAAACGGCGTGCCCGTGTTTGAGCCCAGTGTTTGACAGGTTTGGATGCTAAGTTCGTCCATAAGCATTTCGATATCACGTGCAAAAGATTCGGCGCAGGTTTCGAGCGTTGCATAAGGATCAGAGTGTCCCCAAGCAGGCCGCCACGGTAAGACAAGCCGTAAATTATGAACATCTAGCAATTCACGCATTTTCGTAGTCACCCCATGGGCTGTGACAAGGTCTGAGAAATGAATGATAGGACGCCCCTTTTCTGGGCCGACAAGATCGTAGGCTAAACATGTGCCGTCTGGACGAATAAGTTGGCGACGCTCCCGCCAAGGTTCAGGGTCGATGAAAATAGACGGGTCTTGAGGCGCGGAGAGTCCATTGAACCTTGCATACCCAGAATAAAGGCAGACGAGTTCTGTTTTTGAATTTAATTCTAGCTTAGTTAAAAGGGCTTTTAACTGATTACGTACTGTGCCGATGCTGCGACCGCGCTGTTTGGCAAGTTGGGCTAAAGTCTGGCCCGAGACAATTGTCTTGGTGATGGCGAGTTCTGTATCTGTAAGGTTTAGAGAGGATTTGAACTGCTGTGCGGTGCTTGGGTGCCAACTTTGGCTGATTGTAGTGAGACGTCCAATCGTCTCATTGTTCACAGAACGGGTTACAGAAAGTGCCAATGTAAGATTGTGGCCATTTACATCACGAACATTGAAGGCTTGAACGAAACTATCTACCTTGAGCCGCTCAATTTTACGGAGGGTGCGGAGAAGTATATCAAATTCACCATGCTCAAAAGGATCCTTGGGCACATTTGTACCAATAGAGAAACCCAGTTTTTGTACAGCAGAGATATTGCAATGTTGAATATTGCCTTTTTGCGTGAGAAGGGCGGCAGGCTCCAATTCAGAATCAATAAAACGAGGAGAACTGGTCCCGTGATTGTATTTTTGACCTTGGCGTTCCATTAAATCCATTGCATGAATCAAATGCTCAACTAGGGGGGTGTCTTCTGGAACTGTGGGGATATTTGTATCTTCAGCATTGTCGACGAAACCCAACAACCACTGGTCCATCAAACCTGTCATCACATGCCAGCGTTGAGGCTCTACGGCCATGGAATAAGCAAGCGTGATGAGTTGGTTCTCTATTTTTTGATTGTTCATTATGTCCCCAAGTCAGGATTAACTATGGTGTAAGAAAGAATAGAAATCAATAAGGTGTCTTCATATTATTAACCCTATATTGGCGTGTTCCATAATTAAATCAATTATTATTCAATAAAAAATGATTATAAATCAATTGATTAGGTGCCCTATATTTTAATATATACCATATGGGCTATTCACACACCCCATTTTTGCAACGAGATATGCCCTTCTATTTTTAATCGGAGGGCTATCCATGAAATTTTTACAAAAAAGACTACGAACCAATAAGGGCGGGGCGATATTAACGGCGCTGCTATCCACAACAATGATTACGAGCACGGCGCATGCGGTTAATATATTTAACGCAAGCAGTACGAACATCACGAATACCGCAGGTGTCTGTAAGCTTGATTTCAAAGCGCAAATATTTAACGCAGACAATGATGGATTGGGCACTAACGATAAATACAAACTGTATGTAGGGTCTTCAAGCGGAGGGGTTGTTGTCATACAAACGCGCGAAATTACGACTGCGCAGAGTGGCAACATTATCAACGACACTCTATCCATTACATCCGCACAGGCTGCGCTCTTTCAACAAGGTTCATCCGTAATAGTATCATACCGGGATGGTGGCTCTAGCCAAAGTTCGCAAATTAGAGGGCGAGCGCAATATCAAAGTGCAGCGCTCAGAACTGCTGGCGGTGTCTGCTTAGAATTGGCTGATACACTAGATGGTGTAGGCGTGAATGCGGCACCTGTTGCAAATGCTGGTGTCGATCAGACCCTCCTTGCTGATTTCTCTGGCAATGGTACGGCACAAACGGTGACGTTGAGCGGTTTGCGCTCATCTGATCCAGATGGCGACACTTTGACATATGCGTGGACACAAATCAGTGGCCCTACAACGAGTGTTTTTTCGTCACAAATTGCAACTTCTCAGACTTCGGGTGGAACATCTACTAAAACCTTTAATGATATTACGGCGATTACCTACACCCAACCTGCAAGCGCAGGTACAGTGGTGTATCGTTTGACGGTTACAGATCCATCCAATGAAACACATACGGATGATGTTTCTGTTACGTGGAATGCCAATGCGGTGCCAACAACCACAGCGCCTGCGACACAAAGTCCAACAGGGCCAGTCTTGGCGGGTTCAACAATAACATTGTCATCAGGCACATCTACAGATCCTGATGGTGGCTCTGTTACGTATACTTGGGTGCAAACGGGTGGCCCGACAGTTACTCTGGACAACCCGAATGCTGCAAACCCAAGCTTTACGGTTCCGGCTACGGGCGGCACGGTGATATTTACGCTCACAGTCAGCGATGGTGTGAGTACGACAACAAAAACTGTGACTTCGGTGATTGCTATTGACCAAACACCTGTTGCCAATGCGGGGGTCGACCAGACTTTGACTGATGTTGCGCGCGGTACTGTGGTAACTTTGGATGGTACAGCCTCGATCGACCCTGATGGCGGGGCATTGACATATGCTTGGACGCAGGTTTCTGGCCCAGCGGTTACATTGTCGAGTGCGACAGCGGCACAGCCAACATTTACTTACCCTGCATCAGGTGAAGACGGTGGCGGAAAAGTAATAGTTGTGGCCCAAGAGGGCTCTCTTAAAGGACAACCAGCCAGCACGCTTGTGTTTGAATTGATTGTCTCAGACGGTTCTTCAAGTTCAGCAGGGGATCAGGTATCGATTACAATCAATACCAATGATGCACCGACTGCGGATGCGGGTGTCGATCAAACCCTTTATGGGCTTGATGATGGTACGGTGATCAATCTCGATGGTACGGGCTCTTCAGACCCAGACGGCGACACGCTTACGTATACTTGGACACAAACCAGCGGCCCAACGGTGACCTTAACAAGTCCCACGACAGCAACGCCTAGCTTTACGCACGGCACTGCTGGCGGTGGCATTCCGCAAAAAGATATTAACAGTAACGTTGTTGTCGTTGGCCCTGCACCAGTGAGCAATGATGTGAATTATGCATTTAGCCTTGTTGTATCGGACGGGTCTTCTTCATCTGCTGCGGATACAGTGGGCGTTGATGTGCTCGATAATCGTGTGCCAACATCAGATGCGGGTAGCGACCAAGCCAATATTAATGCTGGCGAGACGGTTACTTTGGACGGTACAGGATCTGCGGATGCAGACGGTGATACACTCACATATACATGGCGTCAGGTCTCTGGCCCGACGGCCACATTATCTTCGACAAGTACGGCACAGCCTACATTTACGGCGCCCGATATATCAGCGGCGTCTACACTTGTGTATGAGTTGATTGTCAGTGACGGCAAAATCTCCTCTGCTGCGGATACGGTGAGTATTGGTGTGCAGCCAACAGGTTCGATCACGATTATCCAATCTGTACAAGGGAGCGACAATAGCTTTGCCTATAGCTCATCCCTTAGTGCCCTAAACGCATCTATTCAGACCAGTAATGGCACAGGCCAATTACTGGCGGATGATGTGAATACTGGTACATATACGGTCACAGCCGCAGATATGAAATCGCAAGGCTATGCGCTGACGGCTCTCAGCTGTAATGATGGTGATGGCAGTGTTGATTTAAGCGCAGGCCAGGCTACGATTGCTCTCGCGCCCGGTGAAAATGTAACCTGTACTTTTACGTCCGTGAACTCTCGTGAGGCAGCAAGTAAGGCTATTCGAGAATTTGTAACCACACGGAATACTCTCATTCTTTCACATCAACCGTCACGTGGACGTCGGATTGATCGTTTGAAAGGCCAGAGCGCCCTCGGTTCGGTTTCGGCTGGAGGATTCGCCCTCCCAGGCTCTAAACGTCTGCCAGTCCAAGTCGCGATGAATGGTGGGGATGCCTCGTTCGCGACCAGTTTGAGTAGCGCTCGCGCTGTCGCTGGGTCGCGCAACGCAGGCAAATCTTCCATTGATGTGTGGGGCGAGGCATATTTGTCGAATTTTGACGCAGCGGGTCGTGATGGACATTTTTCTATCATGTATGGCGGTGTAGATTATCTGGTTTCCGATAAAGTTCTTGTGGGTGGTCTTGTGCAGCTTGATAAGTTCAAGCAAAGCGGAATAAATGGTGTAGACGGCATTGGTGCCGGTGATGGTGCCGGCTTTATGGTGGGGCCATATGTGACAACACGGTTGTCGGATAACATTTATGTGGATGCACGTGCCGCTTGGGGGTCTTCTAAAAATACGATTTCTCCGCTCGGGACATTTACAGATGAGTTTGACACGAAACGGGCTTTGTACTCTGGTTCGGTTACGGGCGAAGTTAAAGTTGGCAAAAAATCTAGTTTGCAGCCTGCATTGACGGTCCGTCATATCTCCGAGACACAAAAAGCCTACACGGATAAGCTGGGCGTTGTTGTTCCAGAGCAAGATATATCTCAAGGTGAGGTTAGTTTTGCTCCACGATTTGTGACAAATATCGCAATGAAAAATGGCTGGCAGATGCGGCCACATGCAACAGTTGAAGGTATTTATGCCTTTGGTGACCATGTGAAGTCGGTTCCAGGTTCAGAAACACGGGCGCGCGTAGAAGGCGGTGTTGATTGGCAATCAAATGGTGGCGTCACCGCCGGAATCGCAGTGTTTGCGGATGGTCTGGGTGCAAAGGCCTACAAGTCCCAAAGCATCCGTTTTACATTGTCCTATACAATGAAGTAACACCTTAAATTAAATAATTGTTAAGCCGCCCAATTTGCATTGGGCGGCTTTCGGTTCAACCAAGCCTATGAAGTTGAAACCTGTTTGTAACGGGCGGGGCGTGTATAGCATCTTCAGACCGCCGAAACCTATCACCGATATGATCGAGAACGGTTTGTTATAATACTAGAGAAACTTTCGGCACCCTTACCCCGTTCACTTTTGCGGTTAATGCGGCGCTGCCTTTTTTTGCATGTGCAACATCGGTTCTGTGCGGTGGGCTCGGACACAAAACCTGCGGGGGATATTTAATGCCTGTTGTCGTGAAGTTTATTTGTCACCCTTCTGTCACTGTGTCTAAATTCTACCTTCTTCAATGTAACTGCACCAAAAGTCATGTTTCGTCTATTTAGCCTTTCCAAACCCTTACCTTCATTTTCGTGCAATCATATCTATTCAAGTCTATTTAGCTTCAATGGCCTGACAAACCAATTTCTGCTATGGCATGCAAGAGGTCGTCGGTTCTCCGATCGGCTCCACCATTCTTACATTCCCTGTCAGTCGCTAACACTCCTTCCGCGCCTCTTGATACATTCCCTGTCAAACCTACGGTTCTCCACGCCTTTTGTTCCTAACAATTTTTGGTATATAAAACTATGGTATAGGTGCGCGCTGCATACTATCCGAAGTTGTGGTCACCCATCTGCATGAGGTCAGGTGTCACTCGTTGGTCATTCGGAATATAGCGAAAAGATGTTCTGGAGGCACTCGGAAACGGTGACATGGGGGTGTGTAATAGATATACGAATAACGTTATGTAGAGGGGTTTGGTGTAAAATTAATATTTGCTCCAGTTAGTCTAGTGGCATTTTGAAACATCTTATCCATATGTTTTATTGATGAGTTGTTTGAGTTTTGAGGTTCGGGGTTTGTCCTAATCAACCAATCAATAGTTTCTTCAATTATGGTAAGCTCCCGTGTATGAGTTCTATCAATAGGATTGGAGATCAATAGCGTATAAAAATTCTCTATACATATTTTTCCTAGCCTGAATCTAAAGGCTATCGAATTGTATGTTCTAGTGTAAGCCATTATGCCATGCCTTGGGTCGTTGTAGACCAGTATTAAGTTAAATAATGGCCCAAACTTTGTACGTATTTCCAATTCGTTTGGAGGAAGCGAATGATCAACTAACCACAACTCGCCAATTTCATCGCCTGAATAAACAAAGTTACGAATATTATCAAACAAGGGGCTATGGGCTATACATTTCAATTGATCGTTGTGCATCGCAAACAAAATGACACAAGATTTTATTAAAGACCTGATTCCATTTTCGCCCCCAACGTGAATTTCAACTGGGGATGTAATGTTCTCTACTTCATTACGTGCTGTTACTTCTTTGTTTTTTAGGGCTTGGCAGACATCTTCAATCGGTATGCTTTCATTTTTTGAAATTTCTTTCGCAAGCTTGTCTTTAAGTGACGGTAAAGCATCTACATGCCCTGATATTTCAACACAGATTTTACCATTCTCATTAATATGATAATGGAATTTGTTTGGCAATTGCCTTCTTTTTGGAGCTAGCACAGGTAATATTGTTCGTTTAATATCATCATCACCCTTTAGTATGATTTGAGGGGCCGGTCTATTATTGCCACTTTTCAAGGAAAACATATTACGTAATTGCTCAACACCTTCCGCCAGATTAGCGTCTATTTCACCCCCAAACTTATTGTTGCAGGCGGAACAAATTATTTCACACGTTGTCAGTTTACCGCCTAACGCATTTAGTAAAACATGTTCGCGAGTAGCTGTTTGAGGATCAAATTGATTTTGACAAAAAATACATTCATTCATTAGGCTTTATAGAGAGTTTTAAATTGCCTTCACAAGCATTTTTTGACTTGTAAAATAACCTGCTTTCAACTCACTTAAGGTTTTCACCTTCACAGTAAAGCGTAAGCGTAAGCGCCAGTGTCACGGTGGCCTCGTTTTCCACCTGTTTTCGATAGCGCCCAGCCAATCCAAGCAACCCATTCCCGCTCCAAGATTGCTCCCTTTTCCTAATGCACCAAGAAACCTGTTGCGGTGGTTTGAGTATCACCGCCACCGTAATTGTTTCCGAGATTGTGCCTTCTCCGAAAAATTAAAAAACTCCTCGGATAACAGGTCGAAAAATTACGGTCAAAAATTTTCTGAATTAGTCTTCGGTTTCTTTGTCTTCGACTTCGGTGATTAAGGCCGGGGCGTCCTTCTTTTTGATATGCCTCCTCATGCCTTCCAACAATTCAACTGTTTTTAGCATGAAGAAGAATGGCGCGGCTAAGAACACCCAGAGGACAACACCAATGATAATGATGAGCTCTTCATAGTTTGGACTATAGCTGGTTCTTCTGGAGGCATAATATTCATAGATGTTGAGAACAAACCCTACGCCAAACCCTTCACCACTGTGACGTTGGTGACGCTCGTGACGGTGATCTTGGGCTTTTACTCACTACCCATAATATGGGTAGTGAGTGGTTCTACGGTTTAGGTTTCTTTTTAAAGCGCTTTGTTAAGCGTGCCCCCTCAAACATTAACGTCGTCCTGCACGTCGTAGGGCAGAGGATGTAAAGTTTTTATCCTTATGTACCACTGAATAATCATGGGGTTTTGCTTCATTGTCTAAACCAGAGGCAATATAACGACGAGATTGAAGATCATGGAATACTTCAAGTGTGGAGGATGGAGCAGGTAGTTCATAATAGTTTATGGGATGAGCGACGCCAATACGATACAATTCATTCCGATTATCATAAATATCTGTCACAGCAATTTGCCAACTATCTTCATCAATATAGAATACCCGTTTTTTATATGTATGGCGTTGATCAGCTTTTAAATTTGCTTCAACAACCCATACACGATGCTTTTCATAACGGACAAGATCAGGGTTGATATGTCCTGGTTTGAGAATATCAGTAATCTTGGTCTGACCACTGTGTAGCTTGTAATCATTGTAGGGGATGAGTAATTCCTGTTTGCCTTTGAGTGTCCACGTGTAACGGTCTGGTGAGCCATTATACATGTCATTATCATCTTCTGTTTTCAAACCATCAGAAGCGGTGCTTGGGGCGTCGTAGGTTGTATTAGGTTCGCGACGCGCATGACGTTGCCCCGTATTATATGTCCATGCTTGCCGGGGTGTTTTAACGTGATCCAGAGTCTCGTGAATGAGCAGAGCTGTACCTGTCAGCCTTGCTGGCGCGGTAATTTTTTGTTTGTACTTATACATAATGTTGGATGTTTGCACGCTATCAGGGGCGGCCTGTTGGTTAGCATATGACATTATAAATTTTTCTTCGGTTTCAACTAAAGTATAATCACCACTGGCAGTGAGTGCGGCCTGATGGTTTTGTCGTGTAACCGATTGTCCGCGATAACGAAGTAAGTGATTCCAAATAACTTCTAAACCGCTTGCTGGAATTGGAAATGGAACGCTCTTCACCGCTCCTGTTATACCAGCACCATTATACATCAACCCCGCACGTGTTGCGTTGGTTTTTGTGGCTTGGTAAATATATTCTGGATAGGAGGCGCTACGACGTGTTTGGTAAACGTTCATCTTGAAACTGTTGGGATATGTAGAAAACAATTTAAGCTGACCCGGCGTTAACAGGTCTTTATAGGTTTTAATATTTGCTTTCGTTATTGTGTATTTAATAGGGTCTTGGGAAAATGGATCGGGATGAAAATCGCCTGTTTTATATCCCGTTGGCACCGTAGTAATCCCGCCACCCCATGTAGGAATGGACCCGTCTCTATTCGCACTGCGTTCAGCTCCCATAGGCGTGAGCCGAGTTTCAAGTTGTTTTGCTTGCTCACTCGAAACTTTGGCGAATACTGGACTGTTCATAATACAAGCCATAGGTATAATCATTAGCAATAGTTTGTTTGTTTTCATAATGCCGTACTCGCTGTTGTTGAAATCTCGATGTTAAAAAATAAATTATCTTTACGCTCTCAAGGATTACAATAAACACGAAAGTTTCAAGAAGATGTTGTTACAAATGTGTATCAAAAAAACTAGACCACGTCATACCCAGTACTGGGTATAACGTGCCAATTATTCTGAAATTTCTCTTAAATTTTCGACATGTTTTAGCATTACGCATGGCATAGGTGCGTGTTATTTGTTAAGCGGCAATTTTGGCTATACATGAACTTGTTTTCATGCCTGGTTCAATATCAAGCGTATCTGCCGTCTGATGTTGTTCATAGGTTTGACGCCGATATACCAAAACCCTAATACTGGTAGATCTGCTAATTCCAATGCTGATTATAAGTTTGTTTTGTATTTGTTTTATGCAATTTGCTTAGTAGTATAGATGAGGCCTACACTATTTTGTAGGTCTTCGCATGATGGTTCAAGATATAATACACGGGGAGTGTTGAGGAGTGAGTGTAGATAGGGAGAAACTTATTTCTGCTGTGTATTCGGCGAGCATGTCACCAGAGTTTTATTATGAAAGCCTTGATGCGATTGATACATTGTTCTTTGAACAAGTTTCAAATGTTGGAGATTCAACATTCAATAATAAACATAATATAGATCGAGAAATTTTGCATCACATACGGCGCTCTAATGAAATAAGTGATCGCCTTGGGCGCCCCAAACTAGATAAATCTCGCGCAGAGCTATTACTTGAAACTGCGCCAAACCCGGCATTTATTTTTGATCAATCTGAAAACATTGTGGCTATGAATGATATGGCTAGACTGGCTGGTTTCAGGTCATGCCAAGTATTATCTAATTGCTGCACGAGCGAACATGTGTTGATGCGCATTCGTGATTTTGTGTTTCGGAACGACAGCCAAAAACTTTTGATCGAACCAGGTTATATAAATGCGGAAAAGAACATAAATACCTGTATCTTTGTACGGCGAACAGGCAAAAATTCAAAACCCCATGGCGAGAAACAAGATGGGCATTTACGGCACCAGTATTTTCTCACCATGGTTAATCTAGGTTTCGATCAATCAAAAACGGAGTTGCTCAAAGAAACTTATGAATTAACACAGGCCGAGGTAGATGTTGCAGTGCATTTGGCGAGTGGGCTGCAAATTCCAGAAATTGCGACAAAACGAAATGTAAAAGTCGAGACGGTTCGGTTTCAGATTAAAGCCATAAAGAGAAAAACCAACTCGCGGGACCTTTCGTCTATTGTACGTCTCGTGTGTGGTTTTTCTGCAGGCATATTGACATCATCCCAGCTATCCACATCAGGCAGAGAGAACACAGAACAGGCGCCCCAGCTGAAAATACAAAAACAAATTACATTAAGTGATGGGCGCAAGATGAGTTATCTGGAACAGGGTGATCCAGAGGGCATCCCTGTCTTATTGCTACATACTATTCCGTATGGAGCAGAACTCATCAAGGGTGCGGCGGAGGCAGCAAAACGTATGAATTTGCGTATTATATCGCCTTATCGCCCGGGGTATGGTCGTTCAGAAACGCATAAAGATGCGAAAGGGGACGCATATATAAATATGGTATGTACTGACATGCATGAGTTGCTGGGGCAGTTAAACATTGATCAGGTGGCGATTGCGGGTATCGCTATAGGCCCTGTATATGCAATGCGGTTTGCTCATCTTTATCCGGATCGGGTTTCTCATCTTTTTGCTATATCACGAACACCAATGTGGAAGGATGAATGGATAGCTAAGACGCCAAAACGTCAGCGGCTTTTCATGAGAATTACAAGACATACGCCGCAGTTATTGTCATTAATATTGAAGGCTACCATGGCCTATATTGATAAAGGTCATGCCAAGCACTCCTTCAATGTGGCATGTGCCGATAGTACCGCCGATATGTCCGCACTTAGAAATCCAGAAATTAGCAGTTTGATGGAAAAGGAATTTGTTGAGGGGTTAATACCGGGTGTAGATGCTATGCATCATGAAATTGTTCTTGGCATGAAAGATTATAGTCAAGAGGCTTTGGGCCTTAAACATAAATTTTATGTATTACACGGGGATGACGACAAGGTCTTTAATGTCTCTCAATCACAAGCTTTTGTTGATTATGTCCCTGGGACTGAGTTGGAAGTTGTCAAAGGGGCAGGTCATTTGTTGATTTATAGTCATTGGAAATATGTCCTTCAGGCAATCAAGAAAAAGCTTGGTTAACCGCATTAAGTGGAGCGCCTCACACCTAGAAGTGCGGCGGGGCTATTCTATAGAATTCGTGCCAATAATCCTTCACCACCGTGACTATGATTTCGGAGAGTTAGTTTTGTTGGCGCGTATATAAACGGGTGTTCTTACGCATATCATTGATTTGGGACTATGTTCGTGCATTGCCGGTAATTGCTCCTTGCTTTTCACGTGAAATAGTTGATCATATTCATTCCGCTCATATTGCCAAATTTTGGGAATTGTAACCCACAGCGCGTTATTGTGCGTGTCACGGGTGCGGCCTTTCAGAAAGATGGACCATGGCCAAAGGTAAGAATTCACGAAAAGAAGTAAAGAAACCAAAAAAAGACAAACCTAAAACCAACGCAGCTGCAGCCTCAAATAAAGCCGGAACGACAGTCGCCGGAAAGAAAATGATCTAACTTATTGTATGGACGCAAATACTTAAGGCTACAAACACAAAGTCGCCCAAAACGTTATTATAGCGGGCATGAAAATTATTGAACTTTATGCCCGCTTTGGGGGATTTTAAGCGCCGAGTCACTCCCTTGTCACCGTGACCAAATTGAATGTTTGCAATAAAATTGCACCAAACTTCACTTTCCCGCTTTCCTTTAAACTACCAACCTTCATTTTCATGCATTCTTGTTGGCTCATGCCCATTTAGCTCCACTGGTCTTACAAACCAATTTCTGCTATGGCATGCAAGAGGTCGACGGTTCGATTCCGTTCGGCTCCACCAACTAGTCTCCGTTAAAACTGGAGATATATACCTCCTCGAATTAGTATCGTAGTTTCCGTGGGTTAGCGGGTATGTTGCCCCGTTATAACGCGCAAGAGACGCCAAATAGTGTCTCATATAGAGCATATATAGGGTTTGTCTCTCTGAGGGTTTTCTGTGACCGCTTAAATTTTTAGCCGATGCTATTCAAATCCAAGGTATTTGCGCTGATCTTCCCAAAGGATGGGCAAATTTGCCGAACGCTTCAACCGCATAGCTGTGAGATCAACAGGTTGATGGCCATTGCGAATATCCGTCACTATGCTCGGAGCGAGATACACAAGCGGCATAAGGTTCTTCGCATCGCCATGATCCATGTTGTGTAGTAGTGCAAATTTTTTGATTGAAGTGACGATACCATTTTCAAGCCCCGTTTTTGATGCATGAGCCTTGGCAACCAGTTTAATAAGTGCCGGATCAATAGCGGACGAAGACGGTGTCTTGCCACCAATCACCATCTTCATTTCTTGCCCTCTGCGCTTGATAGATACGGGATGAGTGAATTCGTATGTAATGTCGCTTCCGGGTTTGAAGCGGAAGGTTTTTTGAATAGCTCGCTCTTTGAACCGGATATAAATCTGCCCTTCGGAGAGTGTAATTGACTGGAGGAGGTTGCTGTAAAGTGCTTTGAGTTTAGATTGGCCACATTTACCAATTCTTACAGACAGTGTTTTGCCCTTATTAATGAAGGCCGATATTTGATGTGCAGGGGCACCCTGTATATTTAAAAGCTGAATAGCGGAAATATCAGATTCAAGTGTTTGCACAAGAATACCATGAACAATGTCCTCAATTATTTTAGCAGGAATCCGCCACCCAGTATCCCGATCACCCGATTTTAGCTTCTGGCTGACATAGTAATGATAATCTTGCCCTTTCTTGTTGGCATGATGCGGAACAAGTCTCTGACCTTCATCATCCAAGAGAAGCCCTGCGAGGAGTGCGGGGGACTTGCTGTTTCCCTCTCTCGATCTTTCAACAGCATGTGATTTGAGTGTGGCTTGAACCTGATCTCATATTTTCTGATCAATGATGGCCTCGTGGTTACCCTTGTAGATATTGTCCTTGTGCTGAATTTGTCCGATATAAAGCGGGTTGTTCAAAATGGCATAGATGTGACCACGGCAAAAACTTTTGTCGCCGCTTGTCTTTCCTGACTTATGTTCTCGTAACCGGGTCTTTAAACCACGCCCATTTTTCCATTTAACGATGGGCGATTAAATCCACGCTTTGTACTGTCATAGCTATTGGGAATATCCAGTTTCTTTTGTGAAGCGCGTGCCACACCGATAGCACCGTCAAGCTCGCGCTTAACTTCGTGCAAGACTTCAAGCTGACCGATTTCATGGCACCCTGAATGGTAGGCGTACTGAGCGATTTCATTGAGGACGGGGCTGTTTTGCAAAGGCGTATTGTGCTTGGTTGTAGAGGGGGTTTTATCTTAAAGGGATGGCTGAAAATATACAGGACGTTTGTCAGAGCACAGTATTAAAGACATAAATTGTGTTTCTGAACAGAAGCATGGAAGTAGATTTTATAGTGGGAAGGAGGAAGGTGTGAGGTTTTGATACAAAAAAGCGCACCCCAGAAACCCAGGATGCGCTGTATGAATAATTTTAATTTAGCGGAACTTTCTTTGTTTCAGTACCCGCTAAGATCACTAGAGACTAGAATGATTTTTCTACAGTCATGAAGAATTGACGTCCTAGGTATCCTTCGAAATACTGACTAGAGAAAGGCCAAACACCAAGGCGACCCGCTGTACCCACGTCATCACCAGTGGATAGGCGAGAAGGTGTTGCAGCAAACAGGTTACTTACGCCCACGACAACTCTCAGTGTATCCCATTCTTTACGTATGGAAACATCGTGCGTGATAAAAGCGTCAACCGCTGTGATTTGAGTAGATGGGCCAGAATAGAAGTAATTTACTAAACCATCTTCACCTTCATAATCAAGATTGTCTGTACCGCCAGTATAGTTAGCAGTCCATGACCCTGTCCAGTCTTTCCGTGTGAAGAGAGCTTGTACAGTGCCTACAACCTTTGGATCACCAGCTGTACCGTTGAAATCAACAACATCATCAGCAAACAAAGCATATTTTTCTTCGTTAGTGACGGTGAATTGACTGTTAATGATCAAATTACCAAAGTTATACTCATGCTCGTAGCGAGCCGTAATATCAAACCCTTTAGTTGTTTGTGAAGGTATATTTCTATAACTTCCGTCAACTTCTGTAATTTGACCAAATGTTGGAGACGAAGAATCTAGGTCACGTGTGAATAAATCACAAAATCCAGCCACGCTACGGAAGTCGGCATCACGGTAACAAGCGCCGATAACGCCAGCTCCAGAAGCTGTGATCTGATTGTTAACTTCAATCGTAAAGTAGTCAATCGCAACGCTTAAGCCGGTACCTTGTGGTGTGAAAATAAAGCCGATTGAGTTCGCTACAGAATCTTCTGCTTCAAGAGTACCTAAACCACCGCTTGTTGTAACACGCGCTGAGCTACCGTTGCCGTTATAATCAGCAGGCAGGCCGTCAGCCGCACAATTTGCTTGTACAACTGCAGGTGTGTTGATGTTGCCATCTTCGCCAGGAACACCGTAACGAATACAAGGGTCAACTGAGATTTGTGACAAGAAGCCAGTTTGCTCATTCAAAAACAACTCATAAAGTGCTGGGGCACGGAAAGAAGTCCCGTGTGTTGTGCGGAAACGGAATGTGTCGTCTAGCGCCCAGTTTAGGCCAACTTTATAGGTAGTCGCACCGCCAACTGATTTGTAATCAGAATACCGTGCAGAGCCGTTAAAGGAAAGATCTTCAAAAAATGATTTCCCTTTTATCAAAGGAATTTCTACCTCGCCAAATATTTCGGTTACTCTGTCGGTACCCTCTGTTCTGTTAGCACTTGATAGACCCCAAGAGTTTCCGGCACGAGAATACTCACCAGGTGTGTCATCGATTTTATCCCAACGTGAACTTACGCCAACCGCAACACCAATTGTACCAGCAGGTGCTTCCATTAGGTCGCCTGTAATAACGCCTTCTATAATGGTTTGCGTGTAATCTGTAGTTCCGCGTTCGTTTGCGAATAGATAATCTGACTGTGCTTGAGTGAAATTGCCGTCAAACAAAATATCAGTGCTTGCTAAAGGAAGCGGCACACAGCCCGCAGGAGCTGTCGGGCCACAAACACCAATGAATGAACTGTCTCTGGTATCTGTACCGATACCAGCAGCCAAATGGTCTTCTATGATAATTGTTTTATAATAGGTGGCCGAACTTTCAGAATGAACTACGTTTAGATCATAATTCCAAGCAGAAAAGAAACCTTTGTCGACAAATTCGCCTCTAATACCTGCAACACCACGAATATAGTTCACTTCCTGACTTGAGTTAGTGGGCACAAGCACGATTGGGCGAATTTGAAGGCCTTCTAGTGGCGCTTGAAATGACCCAGCCGGTAAGCCAAATAATGGTCCATATGCAAAACTTGGATTATTGAACGCTGTAGAGTTAAGTGGGTTTACAGATGAATCTTGATGAATGAACGGGAAAAGTTGACGAAAACGTTTTTGTTCTGATTCACGTCGAGAGAACAAGGCCTCTGCATAAATTTCAAGATTATCAAATTGCGAAGGTGAGTATGTGGCTTCTGCAAAAAGAGAGTAATTTTTGTTTGGAGAGATAACATCTTCTTCCAATTGTCTTGGATCATCGAAACTACGTTCTTGATAAGGAATAAACCGATAACCAGCAATTGGGCTAGTTTCAGTCGGTGTTGTTACTGATGCGTCTGGAACCCGGCTACCAAAGAAGCCTCCGCCAACACCAAATGCAGCGTCATCAGGGAAGAAAGTTTGAATGTAACCCTCTAACGCATTAAAACATTTAAATTCGCCTGTACGTGTATCAATGGCGTCAGAACGTTCGCCTGTCGCTACGCTAAAGATATAATCTTCTGGACAAGAAAATTGGTCACGATCTCCACGTTTAAGTGATTTACGCTCTGCGTATTCACCAGAAACATTAAAACTAAGTCGATCCATAGTTTTGCCGTATGAAGCATAAATGTTGCCATTTTCGCCACCACCGAGTTCTGTAATATTCACAGTGGCGCCAACATTCCAGCCCTCCATGTTATCTTTGGTAATTAGGTTGGCTACACCAGCAACGGCGTCAGAACCATAAATGGAAGACGCGCCATCTTTCAAAATTTCAAATCTATTGATGGCAGAATTAGGAATAATGTTGAGGTCAACGGCACCAACGGTTCCGCTAATACCTGCAGGCCCTAATCTACGACCATTAAGAAGAACTAATGTACGTTGCGCACCAAGACCACGAAGGGAGACAGTGTTTACACCCGCTCCACCATTTACGACAAATCCGCCGAAAGTATTATTAATTTGGCCTGAACCTGCTGCAACACTTGCACCTTGGAGAATATCCGAAGCCGTCATGAGACCTGCTAGGCTTGATGCTTCTGTGTTGATGATTTGAACAGGAGCTGAACTGGTATATTCATTTCTACGAATGCGAGAACCCGTAACGATGATGTTATCCATAGTATCATCTGCCTCAAGATCAATGATGGCTTCTGAAGTTTCTGCGTCGACCGGAGGCGTCTCTTGGGCAAAAGCTTGTGCTGAAAACAGAAGAAAGCTAGATGACAGCAGACTGCTGGTCAAAAGAGTTAGTTTATTTGATGGTAAAGTCATATAATTCCCATGTGAATGTATTTGATGTATTGAGAGAATTGTATATTTTATTGTCAACTATCCCTCATTGCTCTCCTGCCTAGTAATAGGTATGTCATGAAGTTTAAATAGATATGTTACCTATTTTTAACAATCTATGTCGTTTGTGCTTCTGTTGTTGCTAATGTGCAACACTTTGGCGGGGTAGATTCGTCGATTTAAAAGGAGGCGGGCTAATAATTTTCGTCTGATTTTTATTGCGATCAAACTAAAGCCTGTATTCAGTTATTGCTTTTTATGCGCGTACATGATCAAATAAACAGGAATAAACTATTAATTTTGGGATTAACCCAATGGGAGATTTTCATTGAAAATTAAATCTATATTACTCGCCGCAACAACTAGCATTGTTACTATTGGTACTCTGTCTACCCCTGCATTTTCTGCGCCAATTCCAATCGAATCGATTGCAAAACATAGCGCTCTTACAAGTGTCAACATGTCCCCAGACGGGAAACACATTGTTGGTTTGGTGGCTGTAGACGGTCAAAAATGGCCAGTCATTTCAATTTGGAAGACGGACGATTTAAAAGCAAAACCCGTTTGGATTCCGACAAAGAAAATGCGTTATTTATTTGTGGACTTTCTAGGTGATGACAAAATTATTTTTGTAACGGACCAGCCGATTACAGCGCGTGGTAAAAAAGATTTTACGAGAAAGTTGTATGTAGCGGACTTGGACGGGCGCAATATTAAGGAGCCGATGAAGAAAACGGGGACCTTGAATGACGCGGTTCGTCATGTTGAATCTCGTGGTATTACAACAGGAATTTTTAATGATAGCCTTAAAAGTAAAGAATTTATTTTACTTAGAAAAGTAGATGTGGGCACGGGTTCAACACATATTTTTAAATATAATACGAAAACAGGCGGAACCAAAAGAATCGGTAAAACAGGTGAAGATTGGGACTTTATTAGCGCGATGGTGCATCCAAAAACGGGCGAACTTCTTGGAAAAACAACACTTGATCATGTAAATGGTGATTATTGGTCCAAAATCCATCTTAGAGATACACAAACCTCAGATTGGGTTTATCACCCAGAGCTAAGTTATCGCTTAAAAGATCGTAAAAGCATTGATATCATAGGATTTGACGGGAGTGCCGATAAAATTCTTGTTAGCTCAAATGCAAATAGAGATTATGCGGCTGTATATTCATATACAATATCATCAAAAACACTTAACCCTACCCCCGTTTTCTCAAGTCCAAAATTTGAGATTTTGGATGTAATTTTGATGGGGACTAAGGGCGAGGATTTCAGCAAGCCGGGTGGTATTGTTATTGGTGGCCCGAAACCAATTGTTAAATTTACTGATACATATTGGAAAGGCGTACAGGCTACTCTAGAGAAAAAATTCTCTGGTATGGATGTTGACCTTAGCAACCGTTCAAAGAAACACAAAAGGGCATTGGTAACTGTTTCAAGTGACCGTCATCCTCCGTCTTATTTTATATATAATAATGGCGCATTAACCCCACTTGGTAGTTCCCGCCCATGGATGAAACCAGAAGATAGCGGCAAATCACGGTGGGTTAATTTTGCGGCTCGAGATGGTTTAAACATTCCAGCGATCTTAACCTTACCGCCTGGCTATAAGCGTTCAAAAGGTCGGATTTCAACGATTGTTATGCCACATGGTGGCCCTTGGTCACGTGATTACCAAGGTTGGGATCAATCCGGTTGGGTGCAGTTTTTAACCAGTCGTAATATCGCCGTTATTCAGCCGCAATATAGAGGCTCTACAGGCCTTGGTATGAAGCTTTGGAAAGCAGGGGATGAAGAGTGGGGGCAAAAAATGTCAGATGACAATGACGATGCCGCCGCATTCCTAGTTAAGCAAGGTATTGCTGATCCAGATAAACTGGCCATCTTCGGTTATTCTTATGGCGGTTTTGCCGCGATTGCTGCTTCTGTGCGGCCAAACAGCCCTTATCAGTGTGCGATTTCTGGTGCGGGGGTTTCAAGCCTCGAACGTATCGGTAATTTGTGGGGTGGTAACCGGATTTCTTATGAATACCAAGCTTGGACAGTAAAGGGTATGGACCCAATTAAAAATGTTGATAAAGCCAATATCCCAATCATGCTTTATCATGGTGACGGGGATCGGCAGGCGGATACAGTTCATTCGCGAATATTTTATAAAGCTATGAAATCGGCGGGTAAAGATGTGAAATATGTTGAGATTAAAACAATGTGGCATACATTACCTTGGTACCCAGAGTGGCATACTCAGTCTTTAACAGAGATTGAAAATTATTTGAAATCAGACAAATGTGGACTGCTTTAAATAATATCTAAAGAATGAGAAAACCCCGCCTCTCTTGGCGGGGTTTTTTATTGGTTGTAGATCGTAAAGGGACTTAGGGTTTATCTCTCTGGGGCTTTTTCGTGGCCACTTAAATTTTAGACGATACACCTCGATTTATAATATTTACGCTGCTGTTCCCAAAGAACAGGCAGTTCGCTGAACGCACCAGTCGAGAGAAGTAAGTAAGGTCTATAGTTGATGAGGGGGTCTCACTATGCTCTATTTTGTGTAGCCCTACAAATCCCTTTATGGAAGTGACGCTTTTATTTTCAAGCCTGTTTTAAAGTGTAGTCTTGTAGCCTATGGCTGCCAGTATTAATAAATACTGGATCAGAAAGACGGTGCTTTCCTGTCAGTCCCTATTTTCATTTCTTGTCTTCGGCGTTTGATAGATGCGGTAGGAGCGAATTTACATATATTGTTATTGTCGTTTTCAGGTTTCAGATGGAAGTTGATGGAATGACCAATTCTATATCGGATATAAATCGGCTTTTCGCTGAGTATAATTGAGTGCAATTCAGGTGGTAAATTTTCATTTTTATAGATTTTAATTTGGGGATTTGAAATGGGGTTTGTGGGTTGTGGGGCTTTTGAAAAAACTGAATAAAAATCGACGGATAAGGTCAGCGTCTGCGTTTAATATGTTGCGGTCACCCATTTACTCTCCAGAAATGGAGAGTACGACGCATGAAAAATGTGTGGGAAACCTGCGTGGGAATGAATAGAATTGAGAGGAAAGATGCGTAAATATTTTATCTATACTGCGGTTTGTATGATTGTCGCTTTAGTGATTTGGGCGGGGTTTTTACGGGGAAGCTCAAAATCCAGTGATGTCTTGTATGACATTGGGACTGCGACCGTAGAACGCGGCGATGTTGCGCGGTTGATTTCGGCGTCGGGGGCTGTTCGGGCGTTGACGACCGTTGAGGTTGGTTCACAAGTTTCGGGCCAAATTATTGAACTTTTAGCTGACTATAATAGTGAAGTTACCAAAGGCCAAATTGTTGCGCGCATTGATCCGCAAACTTTTGAAAGCCGTGTCGCATCAGCAAAAGCAGATGTCGCGAGTGCTGATGCTAATCTTGAGGTTCAGCAAGCCAATATTACCCGCGCAGAAGCAAATTTAAATCAATATGAAAAAGATTACACTCGCCAAGACGCGCTGTACAAACAAGATGCCATTGCTTTGTCATCATTGGAAGCGACAGAAAGACAGCTTGCTGTTGCGCGTGCAGATTTAGCTGTGACTCGCGCACAATTACGATCATCGGAGGCGAGCTTATCACAGCGTAAAGCCTCTCTTCAATCTGCACGGCTAGAACTTGACCGCACGATTATTCGTTCTCCTATTGACGGTGTGGTTATTGAGCGCAGTGTCGATGTTGGCCAAACTGTCGCGGCGTCTTTTTCGTCACCAGTGTTGTTTCGTATTGCACAAGATCTCAGTGATATTCGTATTGATGCGGCTGTGGTTGAATCCGATATTGGGGGGATTAACACAGGTGATCTCGCGGTTTTTAAAGTCGATGCTTATCCAGACGAGAGTTTTGAAGGTGTTGTTGAACAGGTGCGTTTAGCGTCTGAAGAGCTGCAAAATGTTGTGACCTATACAGTCGTTATTGCCGCACAAAATCGTGGTGGTCGGCTCTTGCCAGGTATGACAGCTAATGTAGAAATTACAGCGGAGCAACGCAAAGATGTTCTTCGGTTATTGGAAACTGTTGTGCGATTTCGTCCTCCCAATAATGGCCCGAAAGTGATACAAGTTGGCCCTTCTCATGAAAATACAGGCAATGGAAATACAGGAAATGGAAAATCTGGCGCTCCCAATGGAGCTGGGAATCCTAATGGTGGTGGCGCAGGATTTGCAGGTAAGCTTCTCGCCGATTTGGATATCGAACCTGCACGTAAAGAGGCTATCGGCAAAAAAATTCGTGAGCAAATGCAAAAGTCCCGCCCAAAGCCTCCTTCTCCTGGCATGCCGTTTAATCGTAATGAGATGCGTCAGAAAATGCAGGCGCAAATGGAGAGAGTGTTAAGAAGCGAACTTACGCCTGAAGAGTACAAGATAGTTAAGGCGGCACGTGATGCGAGACCAACCCACAAACAAATTGATTTATACCAAATGACGCAGGAAGGCGACTTATACATCAAGCCTGTCAGCATTGGTCTTTCAGACGGGAATTATATAGAGATTATTCGCGGGGCTAAAGAGGGCGATATTTTTGTAACGAAATTAAAGATAGTTCAGCAGGATCAATGACCAATGCCTGATCTTGCCCATAAGAAAAAACCAATTATCCAGTGCCGAAATGTGACAAAAACATATGTGGTGGGGGATCATGAGGTTCATGCTTTGCGCGGTGTGGACATTGATTTTTACGCAGGTGAAATGACGGCAATTATGGGGCCGTCTGGCTCTGGAAAATCTACATTGATGAATTTGATTGGTGCGCTGGATACGCCAACATCAGGGAGCTTGCTGATTAATGGAGAAGAGTTGTCTGCGCTTTCATCGGATCAACTGGCGGATATACGTAATGAAACGATTGGTTTTGTGTTTCAACAGTTTAATCTGCTTGGACGTGCCTCTGCGCTGACCAATGTGAAACTACCTCTACGCTATTCAAGAAAACACATTACCGATATTCATGATCGTGCAGAAGAATGTTTGAAAATGGTCGGCTTGGGGGAACGCATGGATCACAAGCCTATGCAATTGTCTGGGGGACAACAACAAAGGGTGGCCATTGCGCGGGCGCTCGCGTGTTCGCCTGCGGTTATCCTCGCCGATGAACCCACAGGGGCGCTGGATACAAAAACTTCAATAGAAATTATGGAACTTCTCGTCAATCTGGGCAAACAAGGTATTACAGTTATTCTTGTCACGCATGAGCAAGACGTTGCAGATTATGCACATCGGCAATTACGATTTCGAGATGGCCAATTGGTCTCGGATGAAAGGCGGTCATCATGAAAATAAAAGTCGCTTTTCAATCGGCCCTTGAATCATTGATAACAAATCCGTTGCGTAGTTTTCTAACAATGTTGGGCATTATGATCGGTGTGGCTTCGGTCATGGCTATGATGGCTATTAGTGAAGGTGCTGCACAACAAGTCGATGCACAGATATCTGCTCTCGGTGCGAATAATCTAACCATACGACCAGGGGCAGATAGGCGTGGGGGGCGGTCTTCGGGTGCGGCGTCGGCCACTCCATTTACGGATAAAATCGTTGAACGGTTAAAACAAGAATCATTTGCCGTCGCCGTTTCAGCTACGAATCGGGGAAGCGTTACAGTCGTCTCGGGCCAACAAAATTGGCAGACAAGCCTGTATGGTGTGAATACGGATTATTTCATTACACAAGCTTGGCAGACGACTGAAGGGCGGCTCTTTGATGAAGGGGAAGAGAAATCTGGCAGAGCATACGCCGTTATTGGTCAGACAATTGCCGATACTTTATTTGAAGGCACGAACCCGATTGGGCAGCGCATTCGTGTGAATAATGTGCCATTAGAAGTTATTGGTATTCTCGAGAAAAAAGGTCAATCAAATTTTGGCGGTGATCGGGACGATATCATTCTTATTCCAATAAGCACGGCGCGCAACCGTATATTAGGGGCTGATCCTACCACAGGAAAACATGTTTCTACGATGGAAGTCTCTGTCACGGATAATTATGATATGGCCCTCGTCCAATCGCAAATAGAAGATATTTTGCGGGATTTGCGCCGCATAAGCCCGGGGGATGCCGATGATTTTCGCGTCTTTAATATTGCGGATTTTATTCGCGCACGGTCAAGCACGCAGGCGACTTTTGGCATATTGCTCGCTTTCACCGCCGCTGTATCTCTGATCGTTGGTGGGGTTGGTGTTATGAATATCATGCTCGTCTCTGTCACAGAACGTACGCGCGAGATTGGGCTTCGTATGGCGCTCGGGGCGCGCAAGGCTGATATTTTAGGGCAGTTTTTAATCGAAGCCATCGCCCTTTGTTTTCTTGGGGGGTTGATTGGGTCTGTACTGGGGATTGGCGCGGCTAAACTGGCGGCTAACCTTGGTGATTTCCCCGTAAATGTCTCTATGTCAATCGCGCTGATCGCACTCGGAGCTTCAGTTGCCGTTGGTCTGTTCTTTGGCTATTTCCCAGCGCGACGGGCCGCAAAACTTAACCCTATTGAAGCATTACGCCATGATTAATTCTAAAAATATGATCCTTGTTGGTCTCTCGCTATTCGCCTTATCTGGTTGTGCTACGGGCTTAGGCCCAATGAAACCAGTGCCTGATTTGGATTTTGAAGTGCAACGGCTTGGGCCTCCGTCCACATGGGCGTTTGGCTCTGTGCTGGATCAAAAAATAGCAAATGAGTGGCAGGACATTATTCTTGATGCACGACTTATGGCACTCATCAATGAAGGCCTTCGCAATAATCTATCTTTACGGGCCAGTGCTGAAACGATTGCGCGATCTGAAGCTATTTATCAGCAATCGCGGTCATCGCTCTTACCACGTATTTCGGGAAATGTGTCAGGTACTGGCTCTACACCTCTTGAGCATGCGAAATTATCGGACAGATATTCTGTTGGCGTTGAGGCAAGTTGGGAAGTGGATTTGTGGGGGGATATTGATGCAAATATTAATGCGGCCGCATTCAATCTTGCGGGGGCAAAATCTTTTTATGAAAGTGCGCGCCAATCCTTTATTGCACAAATTGCCCGTGCTTATATTCTTGCGATTGAAGCACGACAGCAACAGGCGCTCTCGGATTCGACCTTGAAGGCACAAATTGAAACACACCGTATTGTTAATGTGCGCTATCAACTCGGCGCAAGTGGCAAACGGGAATTGGTATTGGCAGAGTCCGATATTGCGAGTGCGTATGATAGTGTTGAAGTGGCCAATGCCAATTTGCGTACATCTATCAGAGCCTTACAAGTTTTGTTGGGACGTTACCCTGATGGGGACATGGATGGGGACATGGAAATTCCCGATATTTTCCCCAAAGTCATTCCATTTGTAACGGCTGGTAAACCTGCGGATATGCTCAGGCGTCGGCCAGACATAATGTCGGCTGAATATGGTGTGCGGGCAGAATTTTCTAATGAAGGTGTCGTGCGGGCAGGGCAGTGGCCAAGTTTAAGTTTAAGTGGTGGTCTGTCTTCGGCTGTTTCCAATATTGGTGATTTGTTTGATCCCTCAGATATTATTTTATCATTTGGGGTGCGTATAGCAGAAAGCATATTTGATGGCGGATTCACAGACGCCCGTATTTCTGCTGCGGAGGCGAGTAGTCGACAGGCCCTTAAAAATTACGGAACAGTGGTGTTAAATGCGTTCGCGGATGTGGAGAGTAAACTTGATGATGTAGACGTTGTTGAACGTCGATTTCAGTACGTAAAGAAATCGGCAGAGGCTGCTCGCGAAACACTAAGGTTAGCGGAGATAAACTATAAAGAAGGTGCTGTTGATCTGCTTGATGTTCTCACCTTCCGTCAACGTAGTTTTCAGGCAGATAGAACGCGGCTCTCTCTTGAGCGACAAAAAATTGAGGCACGAATTTCTTTGTATCTCGCACTAGGGGGCGCTATGCCCTTGTTGGAATAGGCCAGAATAGTGCCGAAATAGTCATGAATTGCGTAAAATTGGTATTTGAAAATAATCCCGACACATAAAATTTGTACATTCCAAATCACTTGAAAACGTGTGATAAGGTGATTGTGAATTCACCTTAATACCACTTGCTCAACTGTGAACATTTTTATGCAAAAAATTATTACCGATCATTTTCCCGAATTGGATCAACTTTCCGAGGAGAGTCGGGCTTTGTTGGCGCAAGGCATTTATATCACAAAAGCGTCGGCTGGTACGGTCATGTTTTCCGAGGGCAGTGAATGCAAGGGTTATGTCATGTTGTTGGAGGGGACGGTTCGCGTACAAAAAACCTCTGCCGATGGTCGGGAATTTGTACTCTATCGTGTGGAAAGCGGCGAGTCTTGCGTGATGACAACGACGTGTTTGATTTCGGATGATGAATATGTCGCAGAAGGTATTGCGGAAACGGATATTATTGTGGCGACAATTCCTCCACATGTTTTTAACCAGCTTTTACAACAATCGGATCAGTTTAGCCGTTTTGTTTTTGAAGTATATGCAAAGCGCATGTCCATGTTGATGATGCTTATTGAAGAGGTAGTCTTCCAAAAACTCGACATTCGTCTCGCACATTTATTGTTGGATAAAAACAAGGATCAGTTCGAGATCACGCATCAGGACTTGGCGGGTGAACTTGGTTCGGTTCGCGAGGTTATTAGTCGTCAGCTCAAAGTTTTTGAACGCCAAGGTTTGATTGAATTGGGGCGTGGCCTTATCCAGATTTTGGACAGACAAGGCTTGCAGGCTCTGTTTTAGGAAGATTAGGCGAGTAATTTTGCGTCTTATGTAACTTTCATCACTTACTCCATACGCTTATTGTGTTCTTTTGTTTTTGCGAGAGAAAAGGAGGCTGATATGGCTTTGGATAGAATGATATTTGCCTTTGCAGGCATAATGACCCTTATTGGTATATATGTGGGTCTCAAAATTCATGTATACGGGTTTGGGTTGAGCGTATTTGTCGGTGTGAATATGTTACAGGCCGCATTTACTGGCTTTTGTCCGCTTGCGATGATGTTAAAAAAACTTGGTGTGAAACCGGGTAAAGCCTTTTCCTAATCTTTTACGCCTCCCTGGAGAACACGATGATACATCTTTCAGAAACCGCTTCGCGCCGCCCTAAAATTTCCCTTTGGTTGGCAGGTTTGTTAAGTGTGATGATGATTGCCATGGTGGCGTTGCCAAGTGTATGGCCTGCACAGTTTAGCGCGTTAAATGCGTTAAAAATTGATACTGATCCAGAGAATATGTTGGCGGCCGACGAGCCAGTCCGTGTGTTACACAATACACAAAAGAAGGCATTTTCGCTTTATGATATGATTGTTGTGGGTGTGGTCAATGAAGATCATCCGCAAGGCGTATTCAATCAACGCACGCTCACCGACATTCATGCTTTGGCAGCGTTCGCGCAGGATATTGCGTGGCAAGATAAAGATGGCAAGACGCAAGGTGTTATTTCTGTTGATCTTATGGGGCCGTCTACGGTTGATAATATTGAAACCGGAGGGGCAGGGGTCGTTAAGTTCGAATGGTTGATGAAAACGCCGCCTGCCAATGATGTGCAGGCACTGAATGTGCGTGACAAGGCCATGAATCTGCCTTTGCTGAACGGGACAATTGTATCCGAAGATGGCAAGGCGGTCGCTTTGTACATTCCGATTACGTCCAAGAATATCAGCTATAAAGTTGTACAAAAACTAAAAACAAAGATTGCTGAATTTAACGGTCAGGATACCTATCATGTGACGGGTTTGCCTGTGGCACAGGATACGTTCGGGATCGAGATGTTTGTGCAGATGGCTATTTCTGCGCCAATGGCGATGGTGTTGATTTTCTTGTTAATGTGGTATTTTTTCAAGAAGGCCTCTTTAGTGGTGTCGCCAATGATTGTTGCGATGGTTTCGGTGATTACCACTATGGGTTTGTTGGTCATGACTGGAAATACGATTCATATTATGAGCAGTATGATCCCCATTTTTATTATGCCGATTGCCGTTTTGGATGCGATCCATATTCTCAGTGATTTTTACGATAAATATCCGCAATATAAAGACCGTAAGCAGACAATTATCCATGTCATGAAAGAGCTGTCTGCCCCTATGTTGTTTACGACATTGACAACGGCCGTTGGCTTTGCCTCTTTGGCATTGACCCCTATTCCGCCAGTGCAAGTGTTCGGAATTTTTGTCGCCATTGGGGTTGTACTGGCTTGGTTTTTTACCATTACGCTCGTGCCTGCCTATATAATGTTGATGAAGGAAGAGAGCTTTGCAGGCTTTGGACTTGACCAAAATAAAGGTGAAGAGACAAGCCTTATGGGCAAGGTGCTTGGTGGGGTGGGACGGTTTACCTATGCGCGTTCGAAATTGATTATGTTGATGGTGCTTATCTTGGGCGGCACGGCTTGGGTTGGTATCACTAAAATCTCTATCAATGATAATCCCGTAAAATGGTTTGCGCCCAATCATGAAATCAGGGTGGCAGACAGAGCACTTAATGAGCGCTTTGCAGGGACGTATATGGCATATTTAATGCTGAGTTCCGAGGCAGATACGCGTAGTCTTGAAGAGTTTTCTCAAAGTCTTACCCAAGATATGCGGGCCAATATAATGGGGCCATTGCACGATATGGCAGACAGTGTTGCTGATCTGTTGACGCAGTCACAAAACCGACAAGCATTGATAGACTTGCTGATTACTGAAACCGAAATGCGTATGGACACTGTGTCTGATGAAGACTGGGACGCGTGGGATGACGCGTTGACGTGGATGGGTAATCAGCTTGCGAGTGGCGAGACTTTTAAAGACCCAGACGTGCTTAAATATATGGGTGGGTTGCAGGATTATTTGCAAACCACAGGTTTGGTCGGCAAAAGCAATAGCTTGTCGGACGTGGTAAAAACTGTACATCGCTCATTGTTTCAGGGCGAGGCATCTGCTTATCGTATTCCCGACAGCCGCGCCGCAATTGCCGAGACGTTAATTACTTATCAAAACTCTCACCGTCCGCAGGATTTATGGCATTTTGTCACGCCTGATTACAAAAAGACAAATATGTGGTTGCAACTGAAAACTGGTGATAACCGGGATATGACCGCTTTGATTGAAAAAGTGGATCAATATTTTCAAGCTAACCCTGCTCCGCACGGGATTACCCATGACTGGTTTGGCCTGACTTATATCAATGTGATCTGGCAGGATAAAATGGTGAGCGGTATGGCGAAGGCCTTTATCGGTAGCTTTATCATTGTTTTGTTGATGATGGTGTTTCTGTTTCGCTCTCTCTGGTGGGGTTTACTGGCGATGGTGCCGTTGACCTTTACGATAGGTATGATTTACGGCCTGATTGGGTGGGTCGGCAAAGACTATGATATGCCTGTCGCGGTTCTGTCTTCACTCAGCCTTGGCTTGGCGGTTGATTATGCCATTCATTTTCTAGCACGAAGTCGTGAGATGAAAGAGAAATTTCCAGATTGGAAATCAACAACAAAAGAGGTCTTTGGTGAACCTGCACGGGCCATTACTCGCAATGTGATTGTGGTTGGTGTTGGGTTTATGCCTCTGCTGCTCGCACCGCTTTTGCCTTATAAAACTGTTGGTGTGTTTATCTCGGCTATTTTGATTTTGGCGGGTGTAGCCAGTTTGACAATTCTTCCTGCGCTCATCCAAATTTTTGAACGCTTTTTGTTCAAAGCACAAACTAAAAAGGATTTGATATGAAAAATTTACTGAAACTTACTTTACTGCTGTCTGCCGTTTGGGCCATGCCTGCATATGCTGCGGATACAAAAAATGTGATGGAGATTGTCAAGCAAGCGAACCATGTATCTTATTACAAAGCGGATGACGGGCGTGCGAAAGTCAATATGCGTATCATAGATGCACAAGGGCGTGAACGTGTGCGTGAATTTGTTATCTTGCGTAAGGATGATGATGAGACAGATGGAAAACAAAAATTCTACGTTTATTTCAACAAACCCGCAGATGTGAAGAAAATGGTCTTCATGGTGGCTAAAAACCTAGACCGTGATGATGACCGCTGGCTATATTTGCCTGCACTTGATTTGGTTAAACGTATTGCGGCCAGTGATGAACGGACAAGTTTTGTGGGGTCGGATTTCTTTTATGAGGATGTTTCTGGTCGTGGTGTCAATGAAGATATTCATGAATTATTGGAAACCGACGATAAATATTATATCGTGAAAAGCACGCCTAAAGACCCGCAAAATGTTGAATTCACCACGTATAAAAGCTGGATTCACAAATCAACATATCTGCCAATCAAGACAGAGTATTATGATGCACAGGGTGAGACATTACGAAGCTATACGGCGTTGAAAGTCGAGATGGTGGGTGAACATCCGACAGTGATAGCTTCGCGAATGGAAAACCATGAAACGGGTGGAAAAACCCTGATGAATTACAGTTCTGTAAAATATGATATTGGCTTGCCAAGTAATATTTTCACGGAGCGGTATTTGCGGAAAGTTCCGCGTAAATACATAAGATGAGTTTGCAATTATGAACAAAATTTTCATAGCCATAGCGGCAATGTCTTTCTCTCAAACCGTTTGGGCACAAGCGATAGATGTGCCTGACTTACCCGAATTACCTGAGGGGTTAGGTGATCTTTCTAGTGTTACGGAATCGTTAGACGAACAAGCCTCTCTGCCCTTTGACTTAACAATGTCATGGGATATGCGGGCGGGTGTACGCTTGCAAAACGACGCGCATGAAAAGGATATGAGCCTTGGCGAAACCCGTTTGCAAGTCGGAATTGTCAAAGATTTTGACACGGTCAGTTTTAATTTTGCTGCCGATTTTGTGCTTGATCCTGTTGCCGATATATATGCTGTTGATCTGGAAACGGGACAGGGTTTTATTGATGTGCGCGAAGCCAATATAGTGTTTAGCCCGATTGATTTTATGGATGTGAAATTGGGTCGGCAAGTGCTGACATGGGGGACGGGTGATTTACTGTTCATCAATGATCTGTTTGCCAAAGACTATAAGAGTTTTTTTATTGGCCGAGATAATGAATATTTAAAGGCGCCGTCGGACGCGCTTAAAACGTCTTTCTTCTTTGGCGATACTAATATTGATGTGATTTATCTGCCAAGGTTTGATGCTGACCGTTTTATTGACGGGACACGTCTTTCTTTCTTTGATCGTGCAAGCGGTGATTTGACGGGGCGTGAAAATCCAGTTGTGGCCAATCGCCGCGAAGACTGGTTTGACAATGATGAACAGGCGATACGGATTTACCGTTCGTTCGGGGCTATTGAAGGGGCGCTGTATTATTATAACGGGTATTGGAAAAGTCCTGCGGGTCAGAATGCGGTGACGGGCAATGCCGAATTTCCACGCTTGCATGTCTATGGCGCGAGTATGCGTGGCCCTGTGGCTCATGGGATTGGTTCTCTCGAGCTTGGCTATTATAAAAGTGCGGAAGGGGCAGATAGCAATCCTTTTGTCCGCAATAACGAGTTTCGTTTTATGATGGGCTATGAACAGGAAATCGGTACAGAATTGACAGGTTCTGTTCAGTATTATCTGGAACGTAAAAGCGATTATGATGTGTATCGGGCAAGTTTACCGCATGGCGCAATTGTTGATGATAAAGCCCGACATTTACTTACGGTGCGGCTGACAAAAATGCTGAAACAACAAGACCTCAAACTGTCTTTGTTCAACTTTTACTCTCCATCGGACAAGGACGGCTATATGCGGTTTAATGTGTCTTATAAGCTGAGAGATAATTTGAAAATCGAGGCGGGTGGTAATGTGTTTTACGGCCAGGAACGGTATAGTTTCTTTGGACAATTTAAGGATAATACAAATCTATACACCGCTCTTCATTATGATTTTTAAAAAACCAACAAGAACATATCCCATATTTCTCCTAGACATTAGGTATTCTAAATATGACGTATTCGTGATTGGTATGTAAATGTGAAGGGTAATATAAGTAATATTACTATTACTGGGGAACCCTTATGTTTAAAATGAAAACTCTGATTTATATCGTGCTTGCTGGCATTGTTGGTACAATTGCGAACGCCGTGGCCGCCGCTATAATTGTATCGCCAGAAAAATTGAACTTCATTTATGATTTAAGCCGATACGGAATAGCCATATTTTTGGCTTTGTTGATTCCCGTCATTTACCGTATAATGCCGTCTGCTCTGTCTCGTTTTTTGGTTTCGGTATTGGCACTGACTTTGGGCGCGTCATTGCTAGCAAAACTTTACTTTGGCGTTGGCGCTCCGTGGTTATTGGTTCTGTCCCTTAATCTGGTTTACGCAGTTGTGACAACGACAATCTATGTTGGTTTATCAAAGAAATTTAGCCCAGATAAATAGGGCGAGGCTATTTTGAATTCATCAAAACTTAGCAGTCGTTTTTGAAGAGCGCGCGTGTGTTGTTGAATTTTATAATGCACTCATGATAAGTTTGATAATGCTACCAATAATCGTCAAGATCAGCACGCCCAATGCCCATAATCCCACGAACCAAAGCCATTCTTTTGGCCCAGTTTTCTCAATATGATTTTGAGACGTGGCGGGATGATTTTGAGGCGCGTTTTGAATGTTTTTATGTTTTGACATTAGTGATACCCAGCTTTCGGATCAATTTTTCCACGAAAGACCCAATAAGAATAGGCTGTATATCCAAGAATGAGTGGTAGGAAAATCAAGGCGCCAACCAGCATGAAAGACAAGCTCACATCTGGTGCAGCGGCTTGCTGAATTGTGATGACATGGGGAACAATATATGGCGTAACCCCTATGCCAAGCCCTGCAAAGCAAAGACCAAAAAGCCCGATAGTGGCCAAAAAAGGCACATTGTCTTTTCTCTTGGTGAGACCCCATGCCGTGATAGCGGCAAGTACAAGTGTTAGGATAGGTACGGGTAAAACAAAGAATATGTGCGGGAAGCTAAGCCATTGGGCGGCGATTTTTGGGGAAAGAAATGGTGTCCATATACTGACAATCCCTATGAAGAGAAGTGTGGCCCGACCCGTATTTTTTGCGATTGCGTACGCACGATCACGTAGGCCATTTTCTGTTTTCATGATCAGCCATGTTGATCCTAAGAGAGCATAGCCTGCTGTTAACGCAAGGCCACAGGTGAATGTAAAGGGGCTTGCCCAATCCCACCAACCACCTGCATAGGCGCGGCCTTCTACTTCAATTCCCTGTATGAAAGCACCAAGGACAATGCCCTGCATGAATGTCGCGACGAAAGAACCGAAATGAAATGCGCGGTCCCATGTTTTTTCATGGCGTTTGTCGCGCCAACGATATTCAAAGGCGACGCCCCTAAATACCAAAGCAAGAATCATGGCGATAAAGGGGGCGTAAAGGGCTGGCATAATGATGGCATAGGCAAGAGGAAAGGCGGCAAAAAGCCCGCCTCCCCCTAATATAAGCCAAGTTTCATTACCATCCCATACGGGCGCAACTGAATTCATGGCGATGGCACGATCATCATCATTATCAAGAAAGGGAAAAATGACTCCAATCCCAAGATCAAACCCGTCAAGAATTACATAAATAAAAATAGAAAGGGCAAGCAATCCTGCCCAAATTGTCGAGAGATCAATCATTGTTTTCTCCTTCAAGCAAATGTGGGCTTGCTATACGGACAGGGCTCTCTGTTAACGGGCCAAGATCTTCGGGTGATTGTCCCATCATTTTTAAAATGTAATATGTACCTGCCCCAAAAAGAGCAAAATATACGATTACGAAGGCGATGAGGGACGCTCCCACGGCAGGGGCCTCAACAGGGCCGATAGATTGCGAGGTGCGTAAAATTCCATAGACTGTGTAAGGCTGTCTCCCTACTTCTGTTGTGATCCAGCCCGCAAGAACGGCAACAAATCCTGAGGGGCCCATGATTAATGCAAATTTATGGAAAAGGGGGCTGTCATATAATTTTTTACGCCAACGTAAAAACACACTTATGATCCCAACACATAACATCATCATGCCGATCCCCACCATGATTCTAAAGCTCCAAAACAGGATGACGACGGGCGGACGGTCTTCGGCTTTAATTGTGTCCAAACCATCCAGAGGGGCATGTAAATGATGTTTGAGAATCAAAGAAGATGCATTGGGAATCCCAATTGCAAATTTTAGTTCCTGCGCTTTGTCGTCTGGAATACCAAAGAGGTATAATGGCGCGCCATGGGGGTGGCTTTCATAATGTCCTTCCATCGCCATGACTTTTGCAGGTTGATATTCTAATGTATTTATACCGTGTAAATCACCAGCTAGAATTTGTATGGGGGCAATGATTGCTGCCATCCACATGGCCATTGAAAACATTTTCCGAGCCGTGGCCGTGTTTTTGTCTTTTAAAAGATGCCAGGCGCCAACTGCGCCTACAACAAATGCTGTGGTTAAAAAGGCTGCCAACACCATGTGCACTAAACGATAGGGAAAGGAGGGATTGAAAATAATTTCCATCCAGTTTTCAGGAATAAATTGTCCAACCTCATTGATTGAATATCCGGCCGGGGTATGCATCCATGAGTTTGCGGCGAGAATCCATGTCGCTGATATCAGCGTGCCGAGCGCGACCATAAAGGTAGCCAAAAAATGTAGTCTTTTGGAAACACGGCCCATACCAAATAACATAACGCCAAGAAACCCTGCTTCGAGGAAGAAGGCTGTCAAAACTTCATAGGCCATAAGCGGGCCAATGACTGGCCCGGTTTTATCGGAAAAAACGCTCCAATTTGTACCGAATTGGTAAGACATTACAATGCCGGACACGACTCCCATACCAAATGCGACCGCAAAGATTTTACGCCAGTATTTGAACAGTGAAAGATACTCATCCTTTCCTGTTTTCAACCACAGCCCTTCCAACACCAATAAATAACTGGCAACGCCAATTGAAAAGGCGGGAAAGATAATATGAAAAGACATGGTGAATGCAAATTGTGCGCGGGCTAATGTTACTGCTAAATCTTCCATTATAAATAATACTCCGGTTCATGATCATAAGCATTGATGCAAATTCTCTTGATGGCGTCATGTTGGCTTAAAAACACTTCGCCTGTAAGGTCGGCAAGAAAATGGGAGCGTTTCAATTTATCCATGACGGGGCCTTTCACTTCCGAGAGGTGAAAGGTAATGTTGGCGGACTTTAGGCGCGCGTTAATGGCTTCGAGGCTTTCCAGTGCGCTGAGATCAATATCGTTGACGGCGGGGCACATCAAAATGACATGCTCGACTTTATCATTGTCGAGTGTGTGTTCATAAATAGCATCTTCAAGATAGCGGGCAT
Source organism: Robiginitomaculum sp. (assembly GCA_002733905.1). GTDB lineage: Bacteria > Pseudomonadota > Alphaproteobacteria > Caulobacterales > Maricaulaceae > Robiginitomaculum_A. The sequence goes on from NVXK01000005.1 coordinate 184,623, forward strand.
TGGCGAAATACAGGCTTTCATCAATGCGTAGGGTCAGGACGCGACTATTGGTGATGACGTCATGCCGTGTGACATTGCGGAAATGCTCTGTATGGCCAACTTGCCCGACAATGGCATAATGGGGACGGGAAGAGCGAAACAGAAACATGCCGATAGAAATAGCGACCCCAGCCATCACGCCTGCTTCTACGCCGATGGTCAGGGTTAGGAATATGGTGGCCATCATGGCGGAAAAGTCGGTTTTTGAATACTGCCAAGCCTGTTTAATTGTCTCTATATTTACGAGGGAAAGTACGGCGACGATGATGGTGGCGGCAAGAGCGGCAATCGGTAGAAAATACAATAATGGAGTCAGGAATAAAGTGGCGAGCGCGATGCCGATAGCTGTGAACCCACCTGCGGCAGGGGTTTCTGCGCCTGCGTCAAAATTGACGGCAGAACGGGCAAACCCCCCAGTTACAGGATAGCCGCCTGAGAGCGCCGACGCGATATTTGACACGCCAAGGCCGATCAATTCTTGATCTGGGTCGATACGTTGGCGGCGTTTGGCCGCAAGGGTTTGGGCGACGGATACGGATTCTACAAATCCGATAATGGCAATAATTAGCGAGGAGGCGAGCAGGCTGCGCCAAAGACCCATATCAAATTCTGGCACGGCAAATGGGGGGAGGCCTTTGGGAATGTCGCCAACAATTTTGACACCTTGGTCGGCGAGGTTGAAGATGGCTACGGCTAGAATTGAAGTGACAATGACAATAACAGGGCCAACGCGCGCACCGATCCCTGCGTGTTTTTCTGACAGGCCGAGTTTTTGCAAAACTGGTTTGAAATTTTTACGTACCCAGAATAAAAATCCTGTCGCCAGCACACCGATGATCAGGGTGGGGATATTGGTCTCTGGCAGTTTTTCGAGCAAAGACCGAATGATTTCAACAAGATTGTGCCCTGTCGCTTTCACACCTAAAATATGCTTTAACTGGCTAAAGGCGATAAGAATACCAGAGGCGGTAATAAAGCCGGAAATGACGGGGTGGCTTAGGAAATTTGCGATAAAACCTGCGCGAAACAGCCCCATGACCAAGAGCATTACACCAGAAATGAGGGCGAGGAGAATGGCAATCGCCAAATATTCAGGTGAGCCCTGCAAGGCAAGTTTACTTGCGGCGGCGGCTGTCATTAGGGAGACAACCGCGACGGGGCCAACGGCCAAGGCGCGACTTGTTCCAAATATTGCATAGGCGACGAGGGGCAAAATACTGGCATAGAGTCCGACTTGCGGCGGCAGGCCTGCAAGAAGCGCATAGGCAAGTGATTGGGGAATTAGCATAACCGTCACAATGATGGCAGCCATGCCGTCATTAACGAATGTGTCTTTTGTATATGTGCGTCCCCATGTTAGGATAGGGAAATATTTAGCCAATTTAAATGTCATATATTCTTCACGGGCTACTCTGCTAGGTCAATTGTAGGTACATGGTTTTTCGGATCTGGTTTCACCAACCATTCTTTGCCTTTTAACATGCCTTTCCAATACATAGGCGGTAAGATTTTTTCTTTTAATATCCAAGCGAGGCGCGTTGGCTTTGTTCCGTCCAAAAACCATTTTGGGAAAGAGGGTAAAATTTTTCCGCCATAGCCAAATTCAGCCAAGATAATTTTGCCGCGTTCTACGGTGAGGGGGCAAGAGCCATAACCGTCATACACGGCGTGCGTGTTGAGACCTTCCATCTTGGCAATAACATTTGTGGCGACAATCGGGGCTTGCTTGCGGGCTGCGGCCATTGTTTTGGCATTGGGGGTCGAGCAGGCGTCACCAAGCGCGTAGATATTGGGATAACGCACATGGTGTAGAGTTTCAGGATCGACATCAATCCATCCGACTGCATTGGCGAGAGGGCTGGATTTTATAAATTCGGGCGCGGATTGCGGCGGGCATATATGTAACATGTCGAAGCTACGTTTTATGATCTTAACCTTGCCATTGGTATCGGTTTTTTCAAACCAGGCGATTTTGTTAGGGCCGTCCACTTTGATCAGGTTTTCGCTGAAATTTAAATTGGTGCGATATTTTTTGATATATTCCATAAGCGCAGGGACGTACGCCTTTACACCAAAGAGCACACCTCCTGCATTGCAAAATTCGATATTTATATTTTCCAATACCCCTTTTTTGAACCAGTGGTCACCAGATAAATACATGGCTTTTTGTGGTGCCCCAGCGCATTTTATAGGCATGGGGGGTTGTGTGAATATGGCAGTACCTTTTTTTAGATTTTGCACCAATTCCCATGTATAGGATGCCAGATCATATCGATAATTCGATGTGACACCGTTTTGTCCTAATGTGGCTTCTAGGCCCTCGATTTTGTCAAAGTCCAATTGCAAGCCGGGGGCAGCAACCAAAATTTTATAGCTAATATGAGACCCGTCTTCTAATGCGACGGTGTTGTCGTCAGGATGAAATTTTGAAACCTTGGCTTTGATCCATTTTGCATTTTTTGGCATGAGTGCGCGGGTTTTGCGTTCCGTTTCCTTGGAGGTAAAAATACCGCCGCCCACCATTGTCCATCCGGGTTGGTAATAGTGTAATTCGCTAGGTTCAATAATGGCGATGTCCAGTTTGGGACGCCGCTTTAGCAGGCTTGCGGCTGTTGCAAGACCTGCTGAACCACCTCCGACAATTACAATGTCATGTGCACGGTTTTTTTGAGGTTTTTTTTGCGGTATTTTTTCCGCCTTCTCTAGTAGGGGTTTGAGGTTTGACAGATCGTATCCAGCAGATTTCGCTGATTGTATAATATCGTGTGCGGACATTTCCCCTGCTTGCGTGTGTATCTGTGCTTGAGCCCAAAGATTGGTTGAGCGTGTTCCTGTTCGGCAAAATGCTAATATGGGCCCCGGTGCAGTGTTAAGGATTTCGGCAAATTTTATGACGTCTTGCTCACTCATTTTTCCGGGGGTGATGGGTAGAAAATGATAATTGACGCCCAATGCTTCTGCTTTGGTTTTTAATGTTATATGTTTGGGTTGGCGCGGGGCTTCTCCGTCTGGGCGGTTGTTAATAATTGTGGTGATGCCTTGCGCCGCAAGCGCACTCAAATCCTGTGACGATATTTGCGGTGAAACAAAGACTGTGCCTGAAAGGTTTTTGATGTCCATATTCTTGATGTTCATAGGGAGGCTCCTGTACTCGGTTTTACTAAAGCGCGTTGAGGGGGATTTTTAAATAGTGTTGCCCATTGTCTTCAGCGGGCGGAAACTCGCCTGCGCGCATATTGATTTGAATGGAAGGCAGAATGAGGCGCGGCATGGAAAGCGTTGCGTCACGGGTTGTCCGCATGGCGACAAAATCGGCTTCGCTGATGTCTTCATTTAGGTGTATATTGCTTTTCTTTTGTGCGCCTACTGTCGTTTCCCAGCAATAGGTATCACGCGTAGAGGTGAGGTAATCATGGCAAAGATACAAGCGGGTTTCATTTGGAAAGGCATATATTTTTTGCACAGAGCGGTACAATGTTGCGGCGTCACCTCCGGGGAAATCACAACGGGCAGAACCATAATCAGGCATGAATAGGGTGTCTCCGATGAAAAGAACATCGTCGATATGATAGGTCACACATGCAGGCGTATGCCCCGGTGTGTAGATAATTTTTGCGGCAATATTGCCGATGTTAAAAGTTTCACCATCTTTGAACAAATGATCAAATTGACTGCCGTCGCGTTTAAAGCGTGCGTCTTCGTTAAACACGCCGCCGAAGACTTTCTGGACATCTGGAATATGGGAACCAATGGCAATTTTACCGCCGAGCGTATCGCGCAAATATGGTGCGGCAGATAAATGATCTGCGTGGACGTGTGTTTCTAATATCCATTCGGTGTGCAGGTTTTTGTCGCGAATATAGGCGATGACGGCGTCTGCTGCGTGTGTTTCGGTTCGTCCCGAATTGGCCTCATAGCCCAGAACAGAATCAATAATGGCACAGTGTTTTGTATCGGGGTCTGAAACTACATAGGTGACCGTATTTGTAGGTTCGTCAAAAAAGGACTTTATCTGCGCGGTTGTCATTATGAACTCCTGTATTTAGGAACAGTCGGAAAGAGACTGTACCCACTGTCTTTTTGAAGACGGGTTTGGCCTGAATTGAATTTGGGGCGAGGGTTGAAACTTATGGGCTGGGGCGGCGGGGTGACCGCGATGATCTTCTCGTTTGAAAATGTGGCATTGTAAATTGCGAGGATTAAGCGCTCCATGCGGGCATTTGAAAATGTATAGAATACAACTTTTGACTGACGGCGCGCAGTGATAATGCCTTCATCCCGTAAGCGCCCCAATTCTCGTGACAAGGTTGGTTGTTTAATGCCAAGTTCGGTTTCGATTTCACTTACGGACATTTCACCTTCCAATAAACGGCAAATAATCATCAGTCGGTTGGGGTTGGAGAGCAGTTTTAACAATCCTGCAACTTCCTCTGCCTTTCCCATCATGTCGCGTGTAATTATCATGGTTTTTTACCAGAGAGATCAATCTCTTGATAATACCATGTGGGGCCAGAGTGATCATCTGTTGTCGGCGTGAATTCGGAGGGTGGATTACGCACAGCTTTGTCCCCTGGCTGCCAGCCTTCTGGTAGGGATACATTTTCAGACTCTGCAATTTGTAGCGCGGTTAAAACCCGTAAAATTTCTTTCACAGATCTTCCGACACTTACCGGGTAATGGGTTATGGCCCGTAAAATGCCTTGTGGGTCGATAAAGAATACAGACCGCGCCGTCGCGGTGCTGATCGAGTTTTCGTGGATCATGCCGTAAGCATTCGAGATGGCCATAGATACATCTTCAATCACGGGAAATGTAATGGTGGTGTCAAAGCCGATTTCAATACTCTTGAGCCATGCAATATGAGAATATACGCTATCGATAGACATGCCTAGCAGTTCACAGTCTAAATCCTTGAATTCAGCGTCTGCATTTGCAAAAGCGATGAATTCGGATGTGCATACAGGGGTGAAGTCCGCAGGGTGGCTGAAGAGAATCAACCATTTTCCAAGGTAATCGCTAAGAGACCGGGTTCCCAGTGTTGTTCGTGCTGTGAATTGTGGTGCAGGTTCGTCAAGTCGCGGCCCAGATATAACAAGACCAGATATATCAAGACCAGATATATCAAGATATGGGCTATCGTTTTCTGAATTTGACACTGCATTCTCCAATAGGTTTGATAATTTGGATATTGACATACCATGTTGATTAAATATTGCAATATAATAATATACATTATCGAATAATGTATATTTATGGAAGAGCCTCGTCTTTTATAGCTATATTAAATATTATTATTTCAGAGCGTTCATCCCAATATAAAACTGGGCAATGTAATGAGAAGAAAGTAAGTGCGTGATATTTAGAAAACCATTTGGTCGGGGGCTCAATACGAACGCAATATTCAGGTCATAGGTTTCGGGTCACAGGTTTCAGGCCACAGGTTTCAGGTTGTAGGGTTACTCTTAAATATTCATGGGTGCTGAAAAATGGGTGTCGAGGCATTGTTGTTTTTTTGCATATAATGAGAAAAGATAGGGCGGCTTAAAAATTGTGTGTTATGAGCCATTTGATTATATATCTAGCTCCCCCATATTATCTTGGGATAAATTACAGGATTGAACATGACAGATTTCAGTGAAGGCGATGTGGTGCGTT
>NVXK01000025.1 GCA_002733905.1 Robiginitomaculum sp.
CACAACTATTACCACAGAATCTACAGCTGCTGCTGTTGAAGCTGCTGACGCTGTTGAAGCTAAAGCTGCTGGTGGTCTTGCCGCTCTTGATACTTTAGACGTTTCAACAGCTCAAGGTGCAACTGATGCACTTGCTGCTATTGATGCGTTGTTGGCGACTGCTATTGATGCTGCTGCATCATTCGGTTCAGCACAAAAAAGCATTGAAGTGCAAGACGAATTCGTGAATTCACTAATGGATTCAATGAAGGTTGGTATTGGCGCAATGATTGATGCGGACATGGAAGAAGCTTCTGCTCGCTTGCAGTCTCTTCAAGTTCAGCAACAATTGGGCGTTCAAGCGCTTTCAATCGCTAACCAAGCACCACAATCACTACTAACACTCTTTAGATAGTCTTAGTGCTTTTAAAATTCGGTTCGGGGCGCTTAGTGCTCCGAACCAACTCATGATTTTCTACTTTAGAAGGATTCAAAAGTATGTACGCTTCCGAAATGGCCAAAAGAGGCTATGCAACATCTCAAAAACAAGTCGCTTCTGAAACAGAGCTAGAGGTGAAAATATTCACCGAGATTACGGGGCGTTTAATCGCTGCCAAACCTGAAGAAATTGGCGGATTTCCTAAATTGGCCGAAGCGCTTACTGATAATGCGCGTCTCTGGAACTTACTTTTCCTTGATATGAGCCACGAAACAAATACACTTCCTCTCGAACTTAAGAATGGCCTACTTTATTTGGCAGAGTTCACACGCTTGCATACTCAAAAAGTTTTGCGCGGTGAGGCAGAACACGATATTCTTATTGAAATTAATAAATCTATTATTGCCGGCAAACGCACGCAACTTGATACAGCTAAATCGGCGGAGGCAGCATAATGGCGGGTCTTGTTCTTAGCTTGAAGGCAAATGAAAAATTCCTCGTTAATGGGGCGCTTGTGCAAAATGGCGACAAAAGAGGGCAGATTCACCTGCCTGACGCGTCCGTAAATGTATTGCGTCTTAGTGATTGTTTGCATCCTGATACTATAAATACGCCTGTTCGTCATGCTTATTATCTCGCACAAGTTATTTTGTCGGGGGATGTTGCTGATGGAGAAGGGACTTTGGAGTTAATTTCTGCATTGAAAACGCTCAACGATGTATTCGTAAACACGGATGCGGGTGTTCAGGTTGGGAAAGCTCTCTTGGCCGCTACTGCTGGACGCTATTATTCTGTATTATGCTGTTTGAAACGTTTGTTTGACGTAGAGGCTAAAATGCTTGCTGCGCATCAACCTGTTTTGGAAACTCAAGACGTAATCAAAGCCGTTAATCTGCCTTTGGCAGCTGTAAGTTAATGCCCTTTGCACCTGTCATTCCACTTAGTGGCGTCGGAGGATGGAATTTCCTTCAACGTACACAGGAGAGGCAGGAAGCGCTTTTTAATAAATCGCCTGATATTCAGCGCGAAATTGAATATTTCAAAGAAAATATAGGAAATATTACGAGTTCTGCTGACCTTGTTGCCGACCGTAGGTTGTTAAGCGTTGCTTTAGGGGCCTTTGGCCTGTCTGACGAGGTCTATAAGCGTGCATATGTACGCACCGTAATCGATGGCGGGACAGAGGAAACGGGTTCTTTCGCGAATAGGTTGAATAATACCCAGTATATTAATTTTGCTGAATTCTTTTCTTTTGGTAATGAAGGCGGCTTTGAGATAACGGAAGCTGGCACAGACGAAATTGTTGAAAAGTTTTTAGCGCGTGAGTTTGAAGAATCTGTTGGTGATGTTGATGATACAATGCGACAGGCGCTTTGGTTTAAGCGTGAAATGGGAGAGCTTTCGACTTCAGACTATAGCCGTACTACAGGATGGCTAAAGGCACTCGGCTCTTTACCCGTACGTGCTGTATTGGAATCTGCGTTCAACTTGCCTACTGAATTTTCTCAAATTGATCTTGATCGTCAAGTTGAAATATTAGTTGATAAAGCCAAGCTATTGTTTGGTAGTGATTCCATAGATATTTTTTCTGATCCAGATAAAATGGATGATGTACTGCGCCGGTTTCATTTACGTGAGCAAATTAATGCAGGCCCAAGTGCGACAACGCCTGGTTATACGGCTTTGGCATTGCTTGGGGGCACGGGTAATGGTTTTGGGGCCGCAGGGATTTTGAATATACTCTTGTCTAATGCCAGTAATTAGGGCTTTGATACGTCTTCCGCGATTATCGATTCTGCATCTTCACCTGTCAGTATGTCTGTTAATAGCTTGAAAGCATGCTCTGCTGTGCCTTGAGCTTGCAGGCTAATGAATTGATCCAGCTCATCATATTTCAACACGGCTTCATCAAGTAATGGGTCACTACCTGCTTGGTATAGGCCAGCTTGTATAAGGGACTTTGCGTCTTCATAGGCGCCGATCAAGCGTCGTGCGACTTTTAACTTGATATTTTCTTCTTCACTCGCACAGCCTGGTAAGGCACGTGATACACTGCGGCGTATGTCTATGGCGGGGTAACGGCCACGTTCTGCAATGGCACGTTCCAATATCACATGGCCATCCAAAATACCACGCACCATGTCCGCTACAGGTTCTTCCATATTGGAGCCCGCGACAAGTACGCTGAAGACGGCTGTGATGTCGCCTTTGCCTTCTACGCCTGGGCCTGCGCGTTCACAAAGCCCTGCTAAGGCTTGGAAGGTCGAGGGAGGGAAGGCACGTAGAGATGGTGTTTCACCTGCGCTGAGGGCAACGGAGCGGTGAGATTCTGCGAAACGGGTGAGGGAATCAAAAAGGAGTAAGACTTGCTGACCTTGATCTCTAAAATATTCGGCAGTTGCCATTGCGAGATAGGCTGCGCGTAGTTTAAGGGCAGGGGGTTCGTCAGAGGTTGCGACAATGACGATTGATTTCTTCATGCCTTCTGGGCCGAGCGTGTGTTCTGTGAAATCTCTGACCTCGCGGCCACGTTCACCAATAAGGGCAAGAATAACAATATCTGCATTCGTGCCTTTGGCAAGTTCAGCCAATAGGCTTGATTTACCAACGCCTGACCCTGCGAAAAGACCTGTGCGCTGACCTTGGCAAAGGGGGAGGAATGTGTCGATTGCCGCGACGCCTGTGTTTAGTCTTTTGCCAATGCCCTTACGCATTGTGGATGGTGGACTGGCTTTTAATGGCGTTGAAACAGAGCCTTGTTCGGGAAGGCTCCCGTCTTGAAGGCGCCCTGAATGGTTGAGGATTTTACCTATCCATGCAGGGTCAGGGCGTGGGTCTTCTTGGCCATGATAAATGACTTTTGTGCCTGTGGTCAGGCTGCTGACTTCACCGTATGCGGTGGCAATAGCCTCTGTTTTTGTGAGTGAAATGACTTCGCCAAAGACAGGTTTCCCGTCCCGACCACGCATTTCAATTTTGTCACCAATGCTTGCGAGGGCACTTAATCCGTCGATTGTGATGGTTTGTGCTGACAATTTAGTGATTCTTCCCCAATAGTGAGTCGGGCTTTGGGGGAGGCTTTGTGCCATCAAATGTTCAAGTTTAGTGTGCATTTTGCAGTTCTAGCGAGCTTTTCTAAAGGGAATGTTAATAGTTTGTTTAGCATATAATGCTAGATTGTTAGGTATTCGTTAACCACGTTATTTTGGAAGATCCAAATGCTGAATGATTTAGCAATGCTCAAGAATATGTCTGCGATGGCAAAACACGCTTCGCGTCGACATACTGTTATCGCGGAAAATATCGCAAATGCTGATACGCCAGGCTATAAAGCTAAAGACGTAAAGCCTTTCTCTGAAATTTATGCCCAATCAATACGTGAAGAACGCGATGTGGCAATTGTCTCTGAGGGGTCTGCTTTGATTTTGCTAGGTGGCCCTGAAAGTGTTGATGGCAATACGGTTTCGCTCGAAGGGCAAATGCTTACTTCTGCGGAAGCGGTTGGTGATCATGAAATGGCATTGGCGCTTTATCGTAAAACTTTGGATTTGATGAAAATGGCGATTAACAAAAACAGTTAATAGCGTAGAGTACGGTAAGAATCGATAAGATTGAGATTCGCCCGACATAAGCAGGAGGCTTTAATGGGAAATAATTCAATATCAGCGGCAATGGCTGCCGCATCGCAAGGCATGCACGCGCAGTCTACACGTATGCGTGTCGTCAGTGAGAATATCTCTAATGCGGATACCCACGGCTATAAGCGTAAAATGATTAGTTTTCAAAATGCACTTGATAGAGAGACGGGGCGCTCTAGGCTTGCTGTTGATAGTATCTCTCTTGATCAATCCACGGGTGAAATGGAATTTAACCCTGCGCATCCACTTGCGAATGAGCAGGGCTATGTTGCCAAGTCTAATGTGGATTTAATGATCGAGATGGCGGATGCGCGCGAAGCCAGTCGTTCATACGAAGCTAATCTTACAACTTTTCAGCAAGCGCGTAGTATGTATAGCGGCTTGCTTGATTTGATGCGTCGATAGGGGGCTTTCATGGATCCAGCAACACTTGGGGCCTTGCGCCAGTATCAAACCGCACAAAAAGCGATTGCGCCAGATGCTAAACTTGGCAGTGCCAAGCTTTCTGGCAGTGACGGGCCTAGCAAAATTGCCAAAGGCGCTGAAGAATTTGCCAAAATTTTTGACAATGTTGAAAAGACATCGCAAGCGGTTAGTGTTGGTAAAGCGGACGCGCATTCAGTTGTCGAAGCGATGGCAACTGCTGAAATGGCATTGGAAACAGCTGTGACAGTTCGCAACCGTGTTGTGGAGGCCTATCAAGAGCTTCTACGTATGCCTGTTTAGGGGAATTAAGTGAGCGAAGGCGACCTTTTATCCATATTACGAGAGTTTCTATGGGGCGCGGCACTTATGGCTATGCCTCTGCTTGCGGCTGCGTTGATCGTTGGCCTTGTTATTGGTCTTTTGCAAGCCTTGACGTCTATTCAAGAAATGACACTTACATTTGTGCCAAAACTTGCCGTGATGCTTTTCGTATTTTTCGCGACGTCGGGGTATATGACGCGCATTGTTGTTGCGCTTTTTGACACCCATGTTTTACCTGTGATCGCGGCTAGCTAATGGAAAATTTGTCGTTCAAAAACATGTTTAATCCGACGGCTGGCATGGCATTGGCCCTTATTACAATAATTGTGATGATGATTTTACCTGTGCCGAGTTGGGTATTGGACATAGGGCTAACGGCGTCATTTGCCTTTGCAATTTTGATTTTTATGCTGACTTTATTCATTGAAAAACCATTGGATTTTTCATCATTCCCTGCTGTTTTGCTTGCGACGTTAATTTTGCGTTTGTCGTTGAATATTTCCTCTACTAAATTAATCATTGGTGAAGGGCATACAGGCACAGACGCGGCTGGTGGAATTATTGAAGGTTTTGCCAAATTTATCATGGGCGACAATCTTTTTCTGGGACTGATCGTTTTTACTGTACTTATCATTGTGAACTTTATGGTGATCACAAAAGGTGCGGGCCGTATGGCGGAAGTGGGTGCGCGTTTTGCTCTTGATGCTATGCCGGGTAAACAGCTTGCGATTGACGCCGATTTAGCCGCAGGTGCTATTAGCCATGAAGAGGCGAGTGCACGGCGGAAAATGGAACAGGAAGAAACTGCTTTTCTTGGTTCTCTTGATGGTGTTTCAAAATTCGTTAAAGGGGACGCGATTGCAGGTTTGTTGATTACGCTCCTCAATTTGATTGCTGGGATCGCAATCGGCGTGGGGGTTCACAAAGTAAGCTTTAGCGATGCTTTGGCAAATTATTCATTGCTTACTGTTGGTGATGGACTTGTTTCGCAAATTCCAGCTGTAATTATTTCTATTTCTGCGGCTCTCCTTCTTGCAAAAGGTAAGGAAGAAGGGACTGTTGACAAAACGATGTTCAAACAGTTTACGGCGCATCCAGCAGCCTTGTTTTCCGTGGCTCTTGTAATGGTTGTATTCGCGCTTTTCCCAGGACTTCCATTTTTACCATTTATTGTGGGCGCGGGCTTGCTTGGGTATTTAGGTCTTAATGCGATGAAAAAACAAGCAGCGGAGGCGATCGAAGCGGAAACCCCAGAACTTCTTGAGGATGTTAAACCTGTTGAAGAAACAATGGGAGATGTTCTCGATATTGATGAAATTCACCTTGTTCTTTCCAAAGAATTAGTGCCCATTGCGATGGATCAGGAGACAGGTTTTAATAAACGTGTTGAGAAAATACGAAAATATATCGCGACAGAATTTGGTTTTGTTTTACCAGCGGTTCGACTGACAGATAACGCACAGCTTGAAGCGGACAGCTATAAAATATTCATTCAAGGTACTGAAGTTTCAAAGAGTATTCTTAAACCTGATCATGTGATGGCGTTGATGGAGGAAACTGATTTTCCTGAGATCAAAGGGGTTCAGTTTAAAGAACCTGTCTATAATGCATCTGCCCGTTGGGTTGAGAAGTCACGACGTGATGAACTTGTTATGCATGGCTTGCCTATTATTGAAGCTGAAGAAGTTCTGGCAACGCATTTACTTGAAACATTGCAAGCGCATTTTACCAAGCTTCTGACACGTCGTTCATTGCGTGAGACTTTGGATGCTTTTAAAAATGTGACAGATGAAGCGCGTGCAGCATCTAATACAAAATTACTGGACGAATTTATTCCTGATAAAGTACCTATGGATACGTTCCAAGGTGTTTTGCGTTTGTTGTTGTCAGAACGTGTTTCTATGCGAAATATCCCGCTTATTTTGGAGACGATTGCCGAAGTGAAACCTGTTATGAATTCGGTAGAGCAAATTGCAGAATGTGTTCGCCAACGTATCTCTTATCAATTCATTGCAAAAATGCGTGATGAAAAAGGAAGATTGCCGCTTGTGCAGCTTGGCCCTGAATGGGAAAGTCTTTTTACTCAATATGAAGTGAAACATGAAGGTGGAAATGTTGATATCGCACTTCCGCCAGATGAGTTTTCGCGACTTGCAGATGCGGTCAGTGAAAAGCTGAATAACTCAGCCTCACAGGGTACATATGCTGCAATTGCTACAAGTGCCCGTCGTCGACGCTTTCTTAAAACCGTGATGGCGGCAAAAGGGATTCGTAATCCTGTGATTTCTTATGAAGAAATTCCGCCCAATGAAAGACCAGTTATACTGGCCGTTGCTTAGGTGCGCGTGTGGACTATCTCCCGACATTAGCGGATTTCATTTTTGCTAATTTCAATTTGGTTTATCCTCTCATGGCTGTGTTTGCACGCATGTCCGTTTTTGTATTTTTATTGCCTGGTCTTGGGGAGACGGCTATTTCTACGCGTACACGTCTTGTGACCGCATTAATGCTGACATGGTTGATCGTCCCTATATTGGATATAGATGTCGGTAGGGAGTGGTCTTTTGTAAGTTTGGTGTTTGCGGTAGGTTTAGAAGCATTTTATGGATTCGTTCTTGGGTTCGCTTTTCGCATTATGGTTTTTGGGCTGCAAATTGCAGGATCAATTATTTCACAGAGCATGTCCTTATCACAAGTATTTGGCGGTGGTATGACGACAGAACCAAGCACAACTGTCGCCACAATCTTGATGATGGCAGGTGTGACATTACTTGTGACCCTTGATTTACATATTCGGGCTTTTGGTATGTTGATTACGACATTTGATACTTTCCCATTGGCGAGTACGCCCGATACAGGAAAAATTGCGTATTGGATGAGCCAGCGAATGATGTCTGTGTTTTCGTTCGCTGTTGGGCTCGCGCTTCCCTTTATTCTGCTTAGCTTTGTGTATAATGTTATGCTTGGCTTTCTTAATAAAGCTATGCCACAGCTTATGGTGTCTTTTGTCGGTATGCCGTTTATTACGGGGGCTGGTATTGTTTTGTTGGCGATTTCTATATCGGGTCTTCTCCTTATTTGGTTGCGCGAGTATGACGCGCTCATATTGGGGTTTTAGGGCATGGCAGAAGAAGATAGTGGTCAGGAAAAAAGTTTAGAAGCTTCGGAGCAAAAACTCCGAAAAGCGCGTGAAAAAGGCGATGTTGTACAATCGACAGAGCTTAATACAGTGATGATGTATATTGGAACCTGCCTCGCTATTCTTATGCTTGGTGGCATGGTGAGTAAGGGAGTGCTTACGCTATTATCGTCTATGCTTGAATACCCAGAGCGGTATGCGAATGGGTTCACACGCGCTGAGGGTGATGAATTGCGAAACTGGTTTTTTGGTAGTGTTTCAATGCGTATTATGCCGTTTTTTGCTATTCCTGCTGCGTTTGTGATTGTCTCAATGTTTGCCCAGCAATCGATAACATTTAGCGGATCTAAAATTAAACCAAAACTCTCCAACCTTTCACCTGTATCTAATGCCAAGAAAAAATATGGGCCAGGGGGATTGGGAGAGTTTATAAAAAGTTTTGCAAAGCTAATGGTGATTTTGGTGATTGCAGGGTTTTTCTTTTATAAAGAATACGAAATATTACCTGCCTATGTGGGTATGTCTGCGAAATTATTACCGGGGTTAATGGCGGAGAAAATGTTAGAGCTTATGCTCTATGTTATTATTGGCGCGGCTGCGATTGCAGCGATTGACTATCCTGCGAAATTTATGCGTCACCGCATCAAGCAACGTATGACCTTGCAAGAAGCGCGTGACGAAAACAAAGAGAGTGAAGGCGATCCGCATATGAAGGCACATCGCCGTCGTCGTGCACATGAAATTGTCAATACAACAATGTTGCAAGATGTAACGAGTGCAAGTGTTGTTATTGTCAACCCCACCCATTATGCGGTTGCGCTGTTGTGGGATCGGGAGTCGGGCGAGGCACCTAAATGTGTCGCGAAAGGTGTTGATCATATGGCGTTTCGTATTCGTGAGCGCGCGAAAATTTCTGATGTGCCTATATATGAAAACCCACCTTGTGCGCGGGCTTTATTTGCGACGACCGAAATTGGTGATATTATCCCGCGTGAGCATTATGCGGCTGTTGCTGCGGCCATCCACTATGCTGATACGCTTTCAAAGAAGAGCGCATAAATGAAAGAAATACTCCATATTTTAGAGCTTTTGAAGCGTCAAGCCGAAGCGGCCCTCGCGACGAAGACGAAGCGAAAAGTGGATGCGCTTGAGAGTATAGAGCAAATAAAGCGTAATATGCTTGAGATGGGGCGACAATATGCGGCTCACGCAGAAGGCATGGTGTATGAACAATGGTGTAATCACCAAAGGCGTTCGCAGGCGCAAATACAAGATGCCATCCCTATTTTGGAACAAGATATATTGCTTGCGTTTAAAAAACTGGAAACAGTTCAAGCGAAATTAATGGCGGCAGAGGATTTGGCAGCACAACAAGAACGTAAAGCGCGATTAGAGGCAGAGGGTGTCGAAGAGGACGCAATGCTAGAATTGTCCTTACTTAGGCGGTCATTGAAATAAAGCGAGCACTGTCCATAAAAAAGTAATGCGCGCCGTGTGAAAGGCACGCATTACAGAAAATGTAGTTTATTTGTTACGTTTAGTTTTTTGGTAAATTTAATTGAATTTTTGAAACGAGGGCGGTGACTTGCGCTACAGGCGCAGGATGTGCAGGCGGAATTGGTGAAACTGGCCAAAGCTTGATAAGTGTTTCAATATCGGTTTTGACAATTTCTGGCATGTCTTTTGCTGTTTTTCGCGCGACAATGGCAAAGCCCCAAGCGTCTTGATACTCACCTGCGTCTGTGACAGTACCGTCTGTAACGCCAATCGAATATTCATCAATGATGGTGTTCATGAGGAAGTTAAGAATTTCCACTGGATCTCCGCCAGCTTTTGCACGTACTGCGTCGAGGTTTTTTTCTGCGGCGATGAGTTGTGGTTCAATATCAGCTGCGGCTTGACCTTGGTCTAGGGCTCTGGATACTTTTTCAAAAATGCCGCCTTTGAAACCAAGCTTGTCGATGCCTGCACGTTCTTTGGCGTGTGTTTCTGATACGGGATGAAGTAAATGTTTGGAAGCCATTTTAGGTTCGCCTGCACGGTAGAGGCTGAGACCAGCTTCTACATGGCCAGCCATAAAGGCAAGACGCTTGGGAAGGGGCAGAACATCCATGTCCATTGCGTGACCCGCTTCTCCGCCCTCGCCACCTTCGCCGCCTTTATCCATTTCGTGGGGTGTTGTGGACTGCTCTATTCCCGTTTTGGTTTCTGCTGCGTCATCTTTTGGTTTGTCACTGCAGGCAACAAGTGTTGCTGAACCAATAAAGGCGGCGGCGAGGCCAAGACGGGTGATGTGCTTGTATTTAATAGTCATGATTCTACCTTACCAATTACGTTTTTTTCTTTATAATGAATTTCAATAACATTGCAACTCATTCTCAAGTGGATTTTATGCTCTTTGTATTACCTGATTTATTCTCTCGACAAGAGCTGGAGAATATTCGCACTTCTATTGAAACGCTTTCTTGGCGTGATGGTAAATTAACGGCAGGAAAACGGGCGTCTTCTGTTAAAAAAAACGAACAAGCCGTGATGAAGTCACAAGAAGGCATGGCGCTTGAACGTAAAATATTAAAAGTCATAAGCAGCCATCCTATTGTGAGTGCGGTCGCGAGACCAAAACGGTTTTCTAAATTTATGATAAGCCGTACGCGCACTGAAGGAGGCTATGGCCACCATATTGATAATGCAATTATGGGGTCAGGCGAGGGACGTTTTCGTGCTGATATCTCCTTTACCTTATTTTTGTCTGCCCCTMAGGATTATGAAGGYGGTGCGTTAGAGATTGAAATGCCGGGCATGGTRCAATCTTTGAAGCCRGACAAAGGYACGCTTGTTATCTATCCGTCAAATACGATTCACRGAGTTACGCCTGTGACGTCTGGCGAGCGTATTGTTTGTGTTGGCTGGATCGAGACAATGATACGTAATGCGGAACARCGKGAAGTYTTGTTGGATTTAGARAAYTTACGCGCAGAATTGGGYGCAAAAATCCCKAATGATAGCCGTGAAATGTTGTTCCTKAATAAGACAATTTCAAATCTYTTGCGTATGTGGGCTGAAGTTTAGCCCRCATACKMAATTRAGATTATTGCCAACCCGCTTTATCAAAAATCTGTACCGCTTCTTTTTGGTTCTTRCCAAGCTCAGCCATATTGATTTTATCCTCTGTGAACGCGCCTAATGAAGTGACAATTGCGGTAGGGGCGATGTTGCTAACTACAGGGTATTCATGATTGCCATTGGCAAAATAGGATTGGGCGTCTTTACTTGTGAGGTATTCAATGAATTTGATACCATTTTGTGAGTTCGGGGCATGTTTGACGAGTGCCGCGCCACTAATATTGACATGTGTACCATACTCATTTTCTCCGTCGCCTTCATTTGGGAAAATAATGCCGACTTGGTCGAGAATAGGTTTTTCATCTGTGGCTGTCGCACTGGCAACACGCGCAATGTAATATGTATTTACGAGTGAAATTTTACACTCACCACTTGCGACATCTTTGATATGACCTGTATCATTGCTCTGGGGTTTACGTGCGAAATTGGCAACCATACCATCGGCCCAGCTTTGGGCGCCTTCACTCCCGACATGCCCAATGATACTTGCCAGTAGGGATATGTTGTAAATGTTTGAGGAGGAACGCATGCAAATTTGGTTTTTAAACTCTGGTTTAGCTAAATCCATATAGGTGTTTAGTCCCTCAGGACGACCTGCGGCTTTGTTGTAAATGATAACGCGCGCGCGTTTTGAAATACCATACCAAAGACCATCTGGATGACTGAAATGTGTAGGTACGCGGTTGCTTAGTACTTCGCTCGTGATGGGTTTTAGGATATCTGCTTGTTCGGCACGCCATAAGCGCCCTGCGTCTACTGTTATGAAAACATCGGCAGGGGTATATTCACCTTCGGCTTTTATACGAGCGATTAAAGCGTCTGCGTCGGCTTCGATTTTATTGACTGTAATGCCCGTTGCCTTGGTGAAATCAGAATAGAGCGCTAAATCCGTATCATAATGGCGAGACGTATAGAGATTAACCACACCTGCATTTTGGACAGTATTAGGAGCTGTTTCGGTGCTCTGCGTAGGTGTATCGAGAGTTTCAGATTGAGGAGAACAGCCGATAAGGGCAAGCGCAAATACAGCGTAAGCAATCTTCATAATAAACTCCAGTAGGCAAAACTTTAACTAAGAATGATTCTCATATATAGGTCATGTGCCAAAGGTGCAAGCTGAAACCTTATTTAGGAAAAATAAATATAGAGGACTTGCGCGGGAGAATTTCAACCGTGTCACCCGTATTCAGTTTTGATGACCTTGGGAGATTGGCAAACAAGATATCCGTACTCTCAGGCGTCTGAAGTGTTGCTCTAAGATGCGCGCCAATGCAGGTGATATCTTGTATGGAAATAGAGGATGTGTTGCTTGTTTTTATATCTATATCATTGGCGCGTATGCAAATATTGATTTCGCCCAGTGGCAGTGGCAGTGGCAGTGGCAGTGGAGTTGCACTTTCTTCTTGAGGCGCAATTACGGAACGCGGCCATTCACCAAATACAGTTTTGATGTGAGTTTGGCTGAGTGTGCCCGATAGGGGCTGCCCACCACCAAGCAAGGCTTCGATATCTGTTGTTGCGGGGTGATCATAAAGTGTTTGAGGCGAACCTGATTGTATCACGCGTCCTGCATTTAACACGACGATTTTATCTGCGATTTCCAAGGCTTCGCTCGGATCATGAGTGACCAATATGGCGGCGCAACCTTCAGTTTTTAATATGGAGCGCACCAAAGCACGTAAGTTCTTGCGAAGTTGAATGTCTACATTTGCAAATGGTTCATCGAGGAGAAGAAGCGAAGGTGAGGGTGCAATTGCGCGCGCAAATGCGATCCGCTGTTGTTGTCCGCCTGACAGGGTGTTGGGGAAACGTTTTTCAAACCCGCCCATGCCGATTTTTTCAAGTAAGTCTTTTACCCGTGCGCTACGCTTTGATGCGTCACGAATGCCAAAGCCAATGTTTTTTTCGACATTTAAATGTGGGAAGAGGGCACCGTCTTGGAAGACAAGGCCGACAGAACGTTTTTCTGGTGGTGGATTATTGCCAGATTCTGCGAGAATTTTGCCCTTAAGAAAGAGTTGCCCGTGCTGAATATCTAAAATCCCTGCTGCAATTTGCAAAAGTGTCGTCTTTCCGCATCCTGACGGCCCTAATAAGCAGGTGATCTCACCTTGTTCGGCGCTAAAGGATACGTCATGAACAACTTTGTTGCGGCCATAGGCATGGTGTATATTTTGAAACTTAAGTCCCAATCCATTATTCCTTCTATAATTTTCGAGATTTCTAGTGAAAAGAAAATTTTTAATTCAAAAACTTTGTGTTGACATTAATTATCAAAGTCAAGCACATAGTCGTGATTTAAACAATATGCTTACGACGTAACAGGCTTTGGGATATTTGGCTTCTATGTTTTTAAAACAAATATATATGCATAAGAGCCTAAGTGTGTGGACGCTTGCGACTGTCGTTTTGGCGTTAGTTTTGTCTATGCCTATTCTCGTTGTTTTACGGGCAGTTTTCTCCACGGACACAGGTGGTTGGGCGCATTTATTTCAAACCAATTTAGCCTCTTATATTTTCAATACGCTCGGACTGCTTCTTATGACGGGTATGCTTGCGACACTTATGGGTGTCAGTACAGCTTGGCTTATTGCGGCGACGGCGTTTAAGGGGCGGCGTATGTTGAGCTGGGCTTTGATGCTACCACTTGCGGCGCCGTCTTACATTATTGCTTATATGTATACAGATTTGCTCGCGAGTGCAGGGCCGATTCAGTCGGGGCTACGGCATGTGTTTGGCTGGCAAGCGGGCGAATATTATTTTCCGTCTATTCGAAATTTGTTTGGGGCGTCATTAATGCTGGCGCTTGTATTATACCCTTATATTTATTTATTGGCGCGTATTGCTTTCAGCTCAAAAAATAGCGCGCAAATTCACGCGGCGCGTACCTTGGGTCTTACTGCCTCCGAGACGTTTTGGCGTGTGGCACTGCCAACGGCACGGCCTGCTATTATTGGAGGACTGGCACTCGTTTTGATGGAAACACTGGCCGATTTTGGCGTCGCAGATTATTTTGCTATTCCGACATTCAGCACGGGGATATTTAGGACATGGTTGTTGATGGGCGAGAAAGTCGCGGCGTTGAAACTGGCTGGCATTATGTTGTTATTCGTCATAGCGCTTTTATGGCTGGAATATCAAAGCCGTAAAGGGGATACGACAGGCAGCACACGCCCAATACCCAAGCCCATACCGATACAATTGACAAAGCGACAAAGTGTTTTGGCGATGTGCGTGTGTGGTTTTCCTGTGATATTTGGTTTTGTTATTCCTGTTCTTGGTCTTAGCTATTACACATTTACAGGTGGGGACGAAATATTTGGCGTGCAATTTTATTATCTTGCCAAAGCCAGCTTGACGATAGCCTCTATTGTTGCCGTTTTGACGATGATTATTGCCATTATTCTAGCCTATACAAACCGAGTACAACGCTCGCCAATAACGCGTGGCGCGATTGTATTGTCTACACTTGGTTACGCACTGCCCGGGGCGTTGCTTGCAGTGGGCTTGTTAGGGACATCAAATAAATTGGACAAGTTCTTCACTGGGTTTGCAGTCGAATATTTTGGCTGGCAGGGGGGGCTGGTTATTTCAGGAACGATTGCTTTGCTTGTTTATGCGTGTGTGGTGCGGTTCCTGACTATTGGATTTAACAGTGTGAATACACGGCTTGAAAGCATACCTATGGCGATGGACGCGGCGGCGCGCGCACTTGGGCAAAAACCATTGGGCGTCATTCGGCGCATCCATTTACCGCTCATGCGGTCTAGCATGGTGGCGGCAGGGTTGCTTGTATTTGTTGATGTTATGCGTGAATTACCAGCAACGCTTATCTTGCGCCCCTTTAACTTTGAGACACTTGCCACCCGTGTTTACCGCCTCGCAAGTGACGAGCGGTTGTCCGAGGCTTCGACGGCTGCTCTGACGATTATCGCCATAAGTTTGATACCCATTTTGATCCTTAATCGCTCTCAAAAATAACGGCCTTTACGGGCTTGTAAAACGGGTCAAATAACCCTGCTAAATTTCGTAAAAATAACATGCCCAGATCTAAATTCATTAACTGGAATACATATTGGCGGCATTTCTAGGCGCATTCTCTGGTAAGTTGTGCTATGGTTGCTTTGTATACTGGAGTGAAATATGGCGCAATATTGGAAGTTACGAACAATTGAAAACAAAAAACACCGTATTCATGTGTCTGAACGACTTCGCGCATTACGCAATCAACTGAATAGGGACGTTACAGAACGTACCAATGAACATGATCTTCGTTTAGCCACTTGGAATTTAATGCACTTTGGTAATAATGGTGGTTATTGGCGAAATACAGAGGCTCTCTTATATATTGCAGAGATTATTGATCATTTTGACTTAGTTGCCCTGCAAGAGGTGAATACCAATTTGTCTCAACTCAAAGACTTGATGAAAAATTATCTTGGTGTTGAGTGGGATTATATTGTTACCGATACGACTGGCGGTCGTCTTGGGAATAAAGAGCGTATGGCGTTCCTATACCGAAAGGGCAAGGTTCGTTTTTCAAGGTTGGCCGGGGAGGTAGTCTTACCGGATGGACAAACGATTGTCGGATCATCTGGTCTGGAAAATCAAACTCTGTTTAATCGTCATCATCAATTTGCACGGTCACCATTCGTCGTTGGCTTTAGTTGTGGCTGGCTGGATTTTAAACTTTGTACGGTTCATATTTATTTTGGAAGCAATCCAAAGAAACCTTTGCTCATGACGGACGCAGAGTACAGCACCTATAAGGGGCAGTTCATGGAAATTCGTAAGTCGGAGATACGTGAACTTGCTAACTTTTTTGCTGAGCGACAAAAAAAGGAACGTCGTACGGAGTTAAAACGTTTAAAAAAACTGGGCTGGGATACGGCGCAAAGTGAAGCAAATTATATCCTATTGGGTGATTTTAATATTGTTTCTCCACAACATGAAACAATGGACGCGCTGAAACAAGCTGGTTTCAAAATTCCTGACGGTATGGAAAACCTTCCAACAACATTGGGTAAAAAAGTTGGATTTTACGATCAAATCGCGCATAGGTTGGCAGACAAACGTGTTCAACATCGCGTGAGCGGTGCTGTGGATTTTAGAGAGTCGGTTTTTCGGACTGAAGATGCTGATCATTATATTGATGTTGTAAAAGATGAATTTGTTATTGGGAAAACAGGGGCGTCGCGAAGCCGTGATAAAATGCGTCAGTATTTTAATCGGTATCGGTTCAAACACCAAATGTCTGATCATCAGCTCCTTTGGTCAGCTTTTGACGTGGATTTTGCAGAGGATTATCTGGAGAGAATTGCGAAAGAAGCTGCGACATAATATTATTATATGTCTGACGTCAACGCCTATAGCACAGGCTTAGCTCTGTGCTAAGAGGGAGTTTGCTCATCTATTGTTGACTGATATTAAGCTACGGCTTTGCAGTATTGCCTTAAAGGATTAATCATCCAAGATGGTAGATAAACACATCCAGGCCCCAACTCATTATTTTTAGGCAAGTAAAGCCTGTCTGCAAAATCTGATTGGTTGCTGTGGTTTTTCTTTGAACTCACGGGCCGCTTTGACGCGCAGCTATAGCAAAATCGATACAAAGGGTTGTGGGGGGTGCACCCTGTTTGGCGCGCTTGCGCCCGAACTCAATACTCCGTTTTTGATTGAGTTTTTTGAGGGTAAAATGCCTAAGTTCTTTGTGGAGGAGATTTAAAGAGTATTCTTTAGAGAGACGAAGGGGCTTGCGGCTACTTTCATGTCCTCAATATGTAAATCTATTAAATTACGAAAGTAGAGTATCTAGCCATTTCGTATGCAATTTTTGTGCCGTGCCAGCGTGAAAACCTATCCGTGACCGTAATTACATTTTGGTCTATTTTGTTGTTATACTCGCGTATGTTTCTAGTGTATTATATCAAAAATCAAGGCAAAAACCATGTGGGTGGAGCGCCCTTAAACGTTCAAAATATAAGGACCCCAGTTCCAATGTATTTCGTTTGTTTTTTTCACTACAGCATTGTAGCCTTATGAGGTGACAGGTTAAATGAAATTGTTAATGGGGGTTAAATGGAAAATTGGTCACGACTTGAACATATTTTTCACGAGGCCATGGAAAAACCAAATGCGCGACGCAGAGCCTATTTGCTTGACGTATGTGAAACTCAGGAAGAGCTTGAAAAAGCACTGGAATTTGTAAGCGCTTCAGAAGCGACAGATGATTTCATGAGCACTTCCATAGGCCTTCCCCATTTTTCTCCAAGC
Organism: Robiginitomaculum sp.; assembly: GCA_002733905.1. Classification (GTDB taxonomy): domain Bacteria; phylum Pseudomonadota; class Alphaproteobacteria; order Caulobacterales; family Maricaulaceae; genus Robiginitomaculum_A. The sequence goes on from NVXK01000025.1 coordinate 17,339, forward strand.
CTCACGAGCGGCGCTGTACTTGGTAATTGGCGCATTGATAAGATTATCGGCTCGGGGGGTATGGGCGAAGTTTATTTGGTGCGGCGAGAAACGGATGATTACAAGCATGTAGCGGCGTTAAAATTGGCGCGTACAAAAGATGAAAAATATTTGGCACGGTTTGAACAAGAACGAAAAATCCTTGCTAAGCTGGAGCATGCTAATATCGGTAGGCTGATTGACGGCGGCGTCAATGATAATGAGCAACCGTATTTCGTTATGGAATACGTCAATGGTCAAACCATCACAGAATATGCGCAAAGCCACAAGTTGGGGTATAAACCCCGCTTGAAATTATTCGGCCAATTGTGCCGCGCCTTGTCCCATGCTCATGCACGGCTCGTCCTACACCGTGATATCAAACCTGCTAATGTATTGGTTAGCACTGAAGGGGAGGTGAAATTAATTGATTTTGGTGTTGCTGATAGATTGGACAGCACGCTTACATTCGGCTCTGTTCCTACAACCAAAGCCTATGCCGCACCAGAGCAACTTTTTGACGGACAAATCACAACTGCAACAGATATATTTTCACTAGGCGGCTTACTGCATAAGTTATTAACGGACAAACGTCTGAACATTGAGGATAACATAGCGGCAAACCTGCCTGAAGATTTGCGCCATATCATTCGTAAAAGTCGACAGAAAAACCCTGATGACCGATACGAATCGGTTAATGCTCTTATGGCTGATATCAAAAGATTTGAAAACTCAGAACCAGTTGAAGCTCGTAACGGCGGCTGGCCATATCGTGCTATCAAGTTTTTATCCCGCTATAAAATAGCTGCAACCATTTCCGCTTTACTCGTCTTTAGTCTTATCGCTGGACTTGGGGGCACGCTTAGCATGTTAAAACGTGCACAAATTTCAGAAAAAATTGCACAAATTGCACAATTGGACGAAGAATACGAAGCCCGCCTTGCTGACGGATATCGTATTGGATTGCAAACTTTATACGGTGAAGACAAAGCGCCCGAAGATAGGATTGATCCAAAATTAATCGATAAATCTGTGCTAAATATGGCTTTAAATACAAAAGAAACTTTTGACTTAACCAATTTGGACGATGCTTTTTTACTGTTTAGCATGGGTAAACTTTTTAAGTATCGCGAAGATTTTGAAAATGCAGTTTCTTTGCTGTCTCCGTTGGAAGACATGCCTTTAACGACCCCCATTATGGCATATTTATCCATTGAAAGTCGTTCTGAACTCGCCCGTTGCTTAATACAGGTGAACGAAAAAAAACGTGCCGAAAAAATAGCGCGCCAACTTTTGGTCGACAGGGTAACACACCACCTTACCAACACACAAACCCATGTTCAAGACGCACAAAGTATTGCGAAAGTAACGGGTGATATCGTAGACCAAAATTTTGTTATTGAACTGACCAAACAATCTATCGATATCGAACTTCAAAAAACAGAACCGTCTGATAGCAGTTTAGAATATTTTTATAATCAACTGGCATTTACCCTGTACCGACGTGGGCAAATTATGGAGTCATTAGAGTTCTTTGAAAAGTCATATGAAATGCAGCGCAAACAGGGCATTCGTTTTCTGGATGATGCCGCCGCACCAACTAATTTGGCCCAGTTTCAAATCTATTTGGCTCAGGACGGCGAAAAACCAGAGAAATACCTACCAGACTACCTCGCCATAACATCAGGCGAGCAGGGGAGCCCGACATTATACTCTTTGGTACAAGGTTTACGCGCCGAAGCGGCATTGCTCACTGAGCGGTGGGATGTGGCCGAAGAAACGTCACGGCTTGCTATGGAAAAGATTGAGAACAATAAAAAATTTCGGGCTGGCTGGTATTACGATATTGTTGTTGCACGGATGCGCGCACTTACACGGCTCGCGCGGTACGGCGAAGCTCGCGGTTTACTCGCGCCTAGTTTGTCGGCTCTTGGCAAAGAAGATATCGTTTCGCGTTGGGAATTTAAAGAGTGTAAATTATATCTAGCCGAAGCTTATCTTGTCGCCTTTGAAGATAGTAAAGAGAGGGCAGTGTGAGTTCAACCGATCATCGCAACATGTTTGATGTATTGTTGTTAATTTGGAGAGGACACTATGGCGATTATGGGAAGACCGGGGTTATCCCTGTCACAAAAGAAAGATTTATGGACAAGGTGGAGTTCAGGGCAAACGCTTAGCGAAATTGGGCGAGCGTTAGGTATTCATGCGGGTTCCGTTCATGGTGTTTTGGCTGCCTCAGGCGGCATAGCACCAACAGACCGTAAACGGTCAGTCAGATGTTTAGGGCTTACAGAACGCGAAGAGATATCTCGCGGATTGGCCGAAGGCTTCTCTCTTCGGAGTATAGCCAAGCGCCTAAACCGAGCTGTGTCGACAGTTTGTCGTGAAGTTACCCGCAACGGTGGCCGCAAACACTACCGAGCAGTACAAGCCGATAAGAACGCCTGGAATAGAGCCTTACGGCCCAAGACGTGTTTGTTATCTAAGGCACCTGCATTATGCCAGCTTGTAGCCTCTAAACTCGCTAAACAATGGTCTCCTCAACAAATATCTGGTTGGCTACGGATTAAATATGAGGATGATACGAGCATGCAAATATCTCATGAAACAATTTATAAAAGCCTATTTATACAGGCTCGGGGCGTCTTAAAAAAGGAACTTATGGTGCATTTACGGAGCAACCGAACCATGCGCAGGGCAAAATCATGGACCTCCAAGGGACAGCCGCGTGGACGCATTACAGATGCCGTCTCAATCCGGGATCGCCCTGCCGATATAGAAGATCGAGCCGTTCCCGGACATTGGGAGGGAGACCTCATATCCGGCAGCAAAAACACGCACATCGCCACATTAGTTGAGCGTAAAAGTCGGTATGTGACTTTGGTTAAGCTCAATGGAAAAGATACGAAATCAGTGATAAATGGTTTATGCCGACAAGTCCAAGGCCTTCCCGAAGGCTTGATGCAATCTCTTACTTGGGACCGCGGCGGCGAAATGGCAAATCATAAACTCTTTACGATGGCGACCGATGTGCAGGTTTATTTTTGCGATCCGCAAAGCCCGTGGCAACGCGGTACAAATGAAAATACGAACCGATTGTTACGGCAGTACTTGCCTAAGAAAACGGATTTATCTGTACATAGTCAAGCGGACTTGGATTTGATCGCTCAAAAACTCAACACAAGGCCTAGAAAAACACTTGGTTATAAAACCCCTGCAGCTATATTAGCTCAACATGTTGCGATGATCAGTTGAACTCACAAGCACCTATGTTCGATAAAGCAGAGGCGATGTGCAAAGCAGCAGCACCGCGTGATTGGTCCAAGGAAACGATTACCCAAAACCTCATAACCAGAATGCGTCAAGACGCGTTAATAGATGGTCGTTAAACTCTGTTAGTCTCTACAACCTCTAAACCACGCATTTCAACCGCTAGCCAAGTTTTGGCCATTTTCCAGTCGCGCCTGACGGTACGATCTGTCACGCCTAAAATGTCAGCAGTCTCACGTTCGGTGAACCCGCTAAAATAGCGTAAATCTACGAGTTCGGCCAATCGTGGCTTTATCGCACCCAACCTCTCTAGCAAATCATTTATCATCAAAATGTCCTCTGGGCTTTCTTTAAACTCAGGTAGGCAATCTTTAATATCGTCATAGGGTAGATGCGCTACGCCTTCGCCGCGTTTTTTTGTCAACTTAGCTTTTATACTATTTATCAATACTTGCCTCATAGCCAAAGCAGCCGTGCGAATAAAATGTTGTTCTGAATGCCATTGACCGTGATTTCGTAATTTCATCCAGCTTTCGTGCAATAAATCCGTGGTTAGCATGGTTTGATTTCCGCCAGCCCGTCGACGTTTGGCGCGCGCGATGTTTTTTAAAGTCTCATAATGATCTTCAACCAAGGCATCTGCCTGTGTTTTGTCACGCGGGAGTGCAAACCCATTTTCTTTTTTTAAGTTATATTGAAGCATAAATACCTTATTTTGGGCAAAGTTTAGCAAGATTTTACCAAAACTACAACCAGCTTATGCATCTAGCTTTGATTCTAGCTCTGACTCTGGCTATCTGCGGTTTTTAAAAAAAACTTTTCTCCTCAATGTCCGCATTTGTCCGCAGTTCTTGTTTCTAAGTGTAGGAACAAAAAAAAAGTAGGCCAAAGTAGGCCATAGGGCAAAATTTAAGGGCAAAATTTAAGGGCAAAATCATGACGGCTAAGCACCCGCAAAATTGCCTTTTATCCCGTGGTTGTTAAATGTGGCCTCAAACCTAACGAGCAACTCAATAGTATTCTTTCTTCTTATTGATTAAGGAAATGACGGGGCAAACAAATTATAAGCATGCGCTTACCATGGCTGGTGTGCTGGTTTTATCAGCGTGCGGGACCTCTGATGCGGACGGCACCGTCATGGATATTAGGTTGTGACGTTTGGATATTGTCTCTTGGTATTACACAGAGCTCCCCCCGAATTACTCACGTACTTCAAAATAACTGTGCGCTTCTGCGTGATTATATCTGGACAGACAACCCATAGAATTCATCGATAAAAGAAAGAGTGAATATGCGTGTTTTTATAAGCCTTCTGTTGTTCCTATTCGTTTCGGGTTTCGCGTTAAATAGCGCGCATGCAGCACCGACAAAATGGAAAATCAATAAATATATTATTGTTCAGCAAGAACCGTCTGCAATACGGTTGCCGTACTCCGTAGAAATTTTACTTCAAGAAAAGCGAGATATTGGTGAGGAAAAAGGATTAACAACAAAGCAAATGCGTGCTTTAGAGCAATATTTTGTGGACGTAGGGAATGAATATCAGCGACAAGGTTTTTTAGAGCCTCAAATCGATACATTAACGAAAACAGGTGATGCTTTTGAAATATTTGTGTTTGACTACCCCAACGAAAACAATGGCCCTGCACGGTATGGGCCGATATGTGCTAGCGTGTTTTTTCTACCTAATGCTGACCGCTATGTGCGGGTAGATTTGTCCAGAATTCTTAATGGTTCCAAGATGGCGACAAAGGCTTATGATGATATTGCCCATGAAATGTTCCATGCTATCCAGCAAAGCTACCGGCTTTTCAAAAACAATTACAATGAAAAATGCGAACTTGGAGGCTGGATTACTGAGGCTACAGCAGAAGCTGTTGGCGCGGACATGGCACTCACATTGAAAAAAGTAAAAATCAATGAAATCAAAACAGGCCCGAGAGATTATTCAAAACCATTATATGTACAACACGCAAGTGGGGCCACTCAAAATAGAGCCTATTGGACAGCATCGCTTTGGCGCTATCTTGGCGAGTATGTCAGTAACGGTCAAAAATTCCCGCAGGTAAAACAAAATAAACGTCCTGATTACAGATATTTGCAGAAATTCTTTATGAAGACAATTGATCGTTACAATCAGGAAGCCGAACTGGATTGGCTTGATGATAACCTTGATGCACAATTTGGCACTAACCTGACCAATATATATTCCAATTTCATCTCCTCCTTTGCCCATTATGTACCGGATCGGATTGGGCTTTCCCAAAAAAGTTACCTCAAACAAGTGTTCGGAAAGTGCGATCAGGTTACGCTCACCGAGAGCATTACCTTTGTTGACACGCCTAGGCGTAAATTTAGTAAAGTGTCCGCACATTGTATCGAGGTTATTTACACAGGTGGCGCTAAGGAAATTGCCGTTGGTATTTATTTGGAATCTGACAAAAAAACGGTGGATTCCATACAGCATATTGGTGTGCGGTATCATGACGCAACTGGTAACAAGAAAATCAAAGTGCTTCCAGCTAGCAGAGGGTCTTTGTCGTCGGGCAAGTCCTTTAGCGATTGGACATTCGAAGATGTTCCTTTCGCACGACATGGTCGAAGCTCCAATGTTTTTATTATCTCGAACATTGCCAAGAGGGCTTCAGATACACATGCCAATCCAAATGTTTCCTTTAGGGTGTCATATGCCACTTCTGAAGGAGATGTGAGTATTTCAAAATAAGGGAGCAAGACATGCAAAATTTGATGAATCTTATATTTCGCTGGGGTGTTGTTGTGGTGTTTGCCTTTGTAAGCATGACGAGCGCGGGAGCTGCATATGCAGATCCTTTCAAAAATTATTCTTCGTATGGCGGTGAAGTGGACCGCGAGCCTAATCGAAAAAAAAGGAAAAGCTGTTCTCAATATTATTATTGTGGCCCAACAAGCACAATAGAGCTGTCTATGCATGGCTCTGGCGAAACGGGTAGTATTACAGACGATATACTTGGTACGGCGGGATACGATATTGGCGAGAACGGTACATTCGAGCAATTGACGCAAGGTGGGAGCTTTAAGAATTACAGTAGGGTACTGGAAAAGATTGCCAAGACCCGCGCCGCCGACGAAGGGCAGAAAATAAAAATTGTAATCCCCATGATTGATTATGGCTATTCTGGCACATTTAGTAATATTTCGATCAAAGCCTCTAAATCAGAAGACTCTTATGAAACACTGAAACGAAATCAATATGGCGATCATATTGGCTTTACCGGATCCGTGACCATCGAGGAATATTCCCCCTTTGTCATGAAAGGATCATATTCGGGACAAGTTTATAGTTATGAATTTGAGAGTGGTAAAGACTACCGTGGCCCTGCTTGGCAGCGACAACCCGTTAAACGCGTGGTAACAGGCACGCTAAATGGCAAGTTTAATATCCTAAGCCCATGGAAAGGCGATGACCGGATAAATGAAACTATTGATTACCAGTCGGCAGTCGTTGATCCAATGAAAAACGACATCAAACGCCTTGCAGCCAGATACGGCATTGATATTGACGTTGATAAGGAGTTTGAGAAAGTTGATGTCAATACCAACCGAAACTCTCGACAAAAATCTAACGCCAAAAGTGTTTATGGCGACTGTAATTGCAGTTGCAATTTTACGCAAAGTGCCACCAACCAATGTAAAACTGTGTGCCGGGCGGCCTTTGATGTCTGTGAAGGGGAGCGGTATACACCGCCCGTGCAACGAACAGATATCAATAAGGATGAACTGTCGCAGCTATTTCAAGAAATTGCGCCAGAGTTAGAAGAGCTCGCCAAGAACTTAACCCTCAATGACGGTGAAAAATTTATGAATCTAGATCAGAAGCTGATAAATAGGTTTGAAAACGATGCTGTAAAAATACCTGGCAAGCTGCGAGACAAATTCATAGTCGTGCTTGAGCAAGTAATGCCTGGTCAAGCCTATGCACCCTTCAGAGAAAATATGATTAAAGAATTTGATGCCCTGCCTGACGATAAATCAAGAATGATTATGTTCATTGGTCTTGGCGGAAAAGAATAAGAGAGCCGACATTGTGCTCCAAACCTTATCGCCAAAATACTACTTGCTGTCTCAAAAATGAGGTGGATAATTCACGAATTAGTGCCCGTTCTGGGGAAGGTGTTAAGATCGGTACAAGTGGAAATATATTAAAATACTTGGTATAGTTATAATCGTTAAAGGGGATAGAAAATATGGAAATTTGGATTGTACTCGCGGTATTGGTATGTCCTTAGTCATCAGTTTGCCACTCTTTAATCAGCTCATAGGTTTGCGACAATTGGTCAATTGGTCAATTGGTCAATTGGTCAATTGTTGAGTGGACATAGACGTGTTGAGGCACCCTAGGTCTTTGCGGGGAGGTCTAAAGAGTTTTCTTTAGAACGATAAGGGGCTTGCGTACTTCTTTCATATCCGCAATATGTAAATCAATTAAATTTTGGAACCAGAGTGTTTGGTTGTTTCGGCACGCCAATATGTAAATCATGGTAGCTTTAAGCCTTTGAGAGATAATAAAAAATGAGGTTAAATCAAGGGTTTACATTCTCCGTTGCGCCAATGATGGATAGGAAAGATTTATCAATAAAATCATATAGTTAAGCGATTTCGTGTGCAAAACGGGTGCACACAGGAAATGAAAACATGGGAATTTACGGGATATTTAGGGATAAATAGGGACGTTTTGTATGGTTGACACCTAAGATGTAATGCAAAAATTTTAGGTACTTTTTGGGGCCTCGCGGATTGATCGAATTTTGGCACGTGTTTACATTTTACTCCCCCTTATAATGTTTGGAAGTTCGCAACTCGTTTTGTCGGCCATTGGAGGCGCTGACAAAATGGAGGGTTTTTCTTGCCCATGACGAAGTGGAGACAAAGTCGTGTATTGGCCGGAAATTGATGTTTTTTACAATCGGGTGGCTCAGACATAAGCCTGTATCCTAGGCGTAATGTCAGACACTGGTGTACCTAAAGTGGTCGAGAGTGCTTTTTAAGGTAATGCCCTGCAGCTTCTCTAGTCATTTTACCCTGTGCCAAATTTTCTATCATATCGGCGTGGTTTTCACCTTCACTCGCCTGTAGATCATGGCCGTTATAAAATAAGAATACATCTGGGGCCATGAATGCCGTTCTTTTGTTCCCATCAACAAAAGGGTGGTTTCGAGATATGCTTTCAGCATAGCTGCTCGCCAATTGAAAAATATCAATCTCACCATAGGCATACTGATTTTGAGGGCGCGCCTAGAAAGAGAAACTTCGAACCTTTTTTGGGAAGAATTAGAGAATTGGGAAGTAATCATTTCTCAGAAAAAACCTCAACCCATTCCCAAATAATCGAATTTATTTGTCCTCACTCATGTTAGTTTTAAAGCAACAGCAGGCATTAAATGAGCAACTTAAACCGCCAAAAATAAGCCGCGGCAGTCTGATTTAGTCTATATGTAAACACTAACCACTTGTCTTAGTTAGGAGCGAGTGCCGTAAATTTGCGAGCAGATATAATAAATTCAAACATTCACTATTAATGCGCAATTCTCTGAACACTGCTGGGTAAATTAGTGCAAATCAAATCTGCCATATTTTCTAATAATTGGCGGCGCGGAAACCGTTTTCGAAACGTCAAGTAAATGCGGCGATATGCATTTGGGTCGTCAAGTTTTTTAGTAAACACGCCTTGATCTGTGGTCCAACTTCCGCTGAGTGCCATTGCGGGGACAAGTGTAATGCCTTGACCCGCAGCAACCATGTTAATCAACGTTTCTAGACTAGTGACGCGAATAGATCGCGTTCCCAATGTTGCGCTCAGTTGACAAAGATCTAAGGCTTGATCTCGAAAACAATGGCCTTCAGTGAGAAGAAGAAGCTCTTCAAAAGGAAGATGTTCTGTTCGTATTTTGTCAATCGTTTGAAGAGAGTGGCCTGTTGGAAGGACGGCCCAAAATGGTTCATCATAAAGGCGTATAACATCAAGTTTAGGGTTTTCAGATGGCGTAGCCAAAATAGCAGCGTCAAGTTCCCCGTTAAGTAACGCTTGGTTAAGGCGTTCAGTAATGTCTTCCTGGAAATGTAATTTTAATTTGGGAAAAGCATCATAGTTTTTCTTTATGAAATAGGGGAGCAGATAAGGCGCAATCGTTGGAATAGCCCCAAGACGGAATTGTCCAGAGAACGGATCACGTGCTTCTTCTGCAGTAGCGCGAATGTTATCAATTACTGAGAGTGCTTCGTCTGCGAGTTGAATAATATCTTGACCAATATCGGTTATCTGAACAGAGCGGCTATCGCGCTCAAACAAGGTTATCCCCAATTCTTGTTCAAGTTTTTTGATCTGAGTGGACAAAGCAGGCTGACTCACACCACAGACTTCAGCGGCTTTACCAAAGTGTTTAAGCTTAGAAACTGCCCGGATATATATTAAGTCACGAATGTTCATAAACATAAGTTATCAGAATAATAAAAACAATCAATTGTACAAATGATTAAATTGCCACCATTGTAAATCTTGTGGAAACCCCAAGTACTAGGATATTATAAATTGATCACAGAAATTCAACAGCCTGATATCGAACAATTGTTTTTAACAGTGAACCTAAGGGTTACTTTCGCGCGTTTATTCATTGCGAACAAACTGTTCAAACCTATCACCCCGTTTCATTTTACAATCGAGAACTTAGTTAAGGATCTCCGTAATGAAGATACAAAAATTTCTCTAGCAACGGTTTATAACGTTATTAATGATTTTAACGAAGCTGGCTTGCTGCAACGCATTGACCGTGTGGGTAATGGTGCTGCCATCTATGATACAGATCCCGACCCCCATGCACATTTTTTTAATGTCAGTACGGGAAACCTCACGAATATTAAAAACTTTGAAATGCCACACCTTCCACCCGTTACGCCGCCAATAGGTACTCGAATTATTGGTATGGATATAATCCTGCGGATTCAAGGAGGCTCCAAAAATTGAATGAGGGAGATGCCATCTGAGCATTACATCACTCAATTTCGTACAACTAAACCTGACCCCCAAACACAACATTTAACAAAGGAACTAACAATGAATGATAATCCAACCGAAACTACTGGAAAATGCCCTGTTATGCATGGAGCACAAGCTGCCGGAACTACTGCGAACCAGCATTGGTGGCCAAATCAGTTAAATCTGAAAATGCTTCATCAGAACTCTCCTGCGGGCAACCCGATGGGCAAAAAATTCAATTATGCGAAAGAATTTAGCAAGGTTAACTTAGACGTCTTACAAAAAGAACTTGAAGAGTTGATGACCACATCGCAGGATTGGTGGCCTGCGGATTATGGTCATTATGGCCCGTTCTTTATTCGCATGTCCTGGCATAGTGCAGGCACATACCGTGTCTATGATGGGCGCGGCGGCGCTTCATCTGGATCACAACGCTTTGCACCGCTTAATAGTTGGCCAGATAACGGTAATCTTGATAAGGCGCGTAGATTGCTATGGCCCATCAAACAAAAATATGGCCGTAAATTATCATGGGCTGATTTAATCGTTTTTGCTGGCAATGCCGCGCTTGAATCAATGGGCTTTAAGACATTTGGCTTTGCGGGTGGTCGTGAAGACATCTGGGAACCTGAAGAAGACATCTACTGGGGCCCTGAAACGGAATGGCTTGGCGATAATCGCTACACTGGAGAGCGAGAACTCGACAACCCACTCAGCGCAGTTCAAATGGGTTTGATATATGTGAATCCTGAAGGCCCGAACGGTAATCCTGATCCTCTAGCTTCAGCACGTGATATCCGCGAAACATTTGCCCGTATGGCAATGGATGACGAAGAGACTGTAGCTTTGACAGCTGGGGGGCATACTTTTGGCAAAGCTCACGGCGCTTCAAACCCTGATAAATATGTTGGTCGAGAACCAGAAGCTAGCTCAATGGAAGAACAAGGGCTAGGCTGGAAACAAACCTATGGTACAGGCAAAGCTAGCGAAATGACAACGAGCGGCATCGAAGGTGCTTGGACGAGCAACCCAACACAATGGGATAACGGCTATTTCGAAGCTCTACTTGGTAATGATTGGGAACTTACAAAAAGCCCTGCTGGAGCCTTGCAATGGACGCCAACAAAAGCTTCGAATGCACAAATGGCGCCAGACGCGAGTGATAGTTCGAAATCTGCAGTGCTTATGATGACCACTGCCGATATGGCAATGAAAATGGATCCCGCCTACGCAAAAATTTCTAAGCGCTTTCATGAAAATCCGGACCAACTTGCGGATGCCTTTGCCAGAGCATGGTTTAAATTACTCCATCGTGACATGGGCCCTGCTTCTCTTTATCTCGGCTCGCAGATTCCAACTGAAGAATTGCTATGGCAAGATAATGTCCCAAAGGCAACGCACCAAGTCATTGGTAAGAAAGACATCAAACAGCTTAAGAAAGCAATTTTAGCCTCGGGTCTTTCTGTTTCCGAACTTACCTCAACCGCATGGGCATCAGCCTCAACCTTCCGCGCGAGTGATAAACGCGGCGGTGCAAATGGGGCTCATATTCGCCTTGCGCCACAAAAAGATTGGGCGGTGAACAATCCTGTGCAACTCAGCAAAGTATTGAGAACGCTAGAGGGCATCCAAAAAGATTTCAACGGTGATGTGTCTATTGCGGATTTGATCGTATTGGGCGGTTGCGTTGCTGTTGAAAAAGCTGCGGAAGATGCTGGCCACAAAACCGAAGTCTCCTTCACCCCAGGACGTATGGATGCAAGTCAAGAGCAAACAGATGTTCATTCGTTTGCTGCGCTTGAACCACGCACAGATGGATTTCGGAATTATCTCGGAAAAAATCAAACCAGAACTGCCGAAGAAACACTTGTTGACCGCGCGCAATTACTAAGCTTAAGCGCACCTGAAATGACCGTTTTGGTTGGAGGGTTACGTGTTCTAGGAGTCAATTCCGACAATGCGGAACACGGCGTATTTACAAATACACCGGGCACTTTGACGAATGATTTCTTCACAAACTTACTTGATATGGACACGACTTGGCATGCTGCGTCAAAAGCAGAGGAGATATTCGAAGGCCGAGACCGTACTACAGGCAAAGTGAAATGGAGCGGTACACGTAATGACCTCGTCTTTGGATCAAACTCAGTGCTACGTTCGATAGCTGAAGTCTATGGATCGAATGATGGTCAAAAAGCCTTTATACGTGATTTCGTAAAAGCTTGGATCAAGGTCATGAACCTTGATCGCTTTGAGCTTGGCTAGTCTTGTAAAGTGTATTAATGGATTTGAGTGTAAAAATGGGAGCTTTTGCTCCCATTTTTTATGGCCATTTTACTGATTAAACAATAAAGAAAAGTTGAATGTAATGTTCGTTTTAAGATGACATTCTTGATCTTCAGTGTTTTAAAAACGCCCAAGTCAAAACACTGATCAGGGATCTACTTTAGAGGAATTTAAGACCTAATCAGGTTTAGAACTATAATGATATTTAAAACAACGATTTAAAACGCATTCTAAATTTAAGTATAAAAAACATCATTTATTTTCAGTGATTTAGAAAGTTGGCGCGCCTAGAAAGAGAAACTTCGAACCAATTTTGGGAAGAATTGGAGGAATGGCAAACAAGTTTATCAAATTATAATTTATCCCCCACACCCAAATAGACACAACTATAGTAAATTTGGGTTGCTCATACATCTCTCATGCAAATGATCTAAAAACGCTCTAACTTTTGGTGTGATTCCACGACGGCTAGGCACGAGTGTGTAGAAATCCACTTCACCCCCAACCCAATCTTCTAGGACAGGAATAAGACGCCCGTCACTTACGTAATCTGTGCAAAGATAATCTGGTAGTAAGGCTATACCAGCTCCATCAGTTGCAAGTTGCCGAAGGACTTGGAAATTATCGCAAGATAAAAATGGCTTAAATTCAAACTCGTCAGCACCAGATATTGAGTGCAATGTCCATTTTGCCCGTCTGGTCACGGCATTCATATATAGGCAGGCATGTCGGTTTAGATCATCGGGGTTTAAGAGTGGGTATTGTGTTGTCTTTAAATAATCGGGTGAAGCGTAAAGCAGTAGGTGTTGTGTGCATAGTTTTTTGGCAATGAGGTTTGAATCTTTCAGGTCACCAACGCGAATAACTACATCAAATCCTTCTTCTAATAAATCAACCCGCCTATTGGTAAGCCTAATATCTAAACTTACCTCTGGATAAGTCTTGGTAAATGCTGCGAGATGTTGAGAAAGTAAGTTCTGTCCGACTGACACAGATGTGCAAACACGTAAGACACCCTTAGGGGATAAAGACATTTTTTCGACAGCGGCTTTCGCAGCTTCCATCTCCTCAACCATACGCACACTATGTTCATAATAGGTTCGGCCAATTTCAGTAAGCGCCAATTTGCGAGTCGTCCGCTCAATTAACTTTACGCCAAGCGACTTTTCCAAGCGCGTTATGTTTCTGCTAACATTAGATTTGGGCATTCCCAGAACATCAGCGGCTTTAGTGAAACTTCCGCTAGCAACCACTTCTGTAAAAATTAGGATATCATTTAGGTTCATATAATTGTTATCAATAATGAGTTAATGTTTTCTATATTTGTATATTTATCCCATTATCAGTATTGTCTATGTTTGATGCAACACTTAATTGAAGGAGCGAAAGATGAATATATTGACATTTAATGAATTGCCTCAAGGTGGATTTGCAGGATTACGCGAAAAACAATTTGTGGTGGATGAACGCGTTTTTGGAAAGCGCAAGAAACCTGCTACCGTGAACGGCATTGGAAACTTTGTTTACTTGGCTGACGCCAATTTCACACCAAATGGCGAAACAGGTATGCACTCACACCGTGAAATTGATGTGATTTCTGTGATGGTAGATGGAAATATCAGTCATGCTGGATCATTAGAACATGGTGGTGAACTCACAGCGGGCATGGTGCAAGTTCAACGGGCTGGCGCAGAAGGGTTTTCTCATAACGAGATCAACCCTGACGATACAGAAAACCATATGATTCAATTGTGGGTTACACCTGATGAACTTGGCGAACCAGCAGGTTACAAAGCTTATACTCCCGCCAAGGGCGAACGCTTACATATTTACGGCGGCTCAAAGGGTCAAACTGAACGTTTTTACAGCAAAACCCAAATCGAAGTTGTAAATGCAGAAAATGAACAGATTGTCGAGCAGGCAGGTGCTGTCATGGCCTATCTCAGTAAAGGGAGTGGAAGTTTCAATGGAGAAATGCTTTCAGCCCGCACACTAGTTCAAAGCGACGGCCTCAAATTTAAGGCCAGCGAGCCATCTCAACTCATATTGATTTACGCAAACAACTAACCTTAAGAAATGGAGACAAAAATGACCAAAGCAATATATTCGGAATTTCTAACACCCGATAACGCAGTACTAACAATGATTGATCACCAAACAGGACTGATGGTTGGGCTGGGCGATGAACATCCCACAGTTTTAAAAAACAACATTCTTGGCCTTATAAATACCGCGAAGGCAATTGGCTTGCCATCCGTGGTTACGGCTAGCCTATCTAAAGGCCCCAACGGCCCCGTAATGCCAGAAATCCTAGAGGTACTGGGTACGGAAGTGATTGAACGCGAAGGCGAGATCAATGCTTGGGATAGCAAAGTCTACCGCGACGCCATCAAGGCCACTGGCCACAAGAAGATTATTATGGCGGGAATCGTGACAGATGTTTGTCTGTTATTTCCGGCACTCTCTGCCGTAGCCGAAGGCTATGATGTTTGTGCCGTGATTGATGCCTCTGGGACTTGGAACAAAACTGTTCAAGAGGTGACAATACACAGACTTGTTCAAGCCGGTGTAAAAGTCACAACATGGGCATCTGTGTTGGCAGAGATCATGAATGACTGGCGTAGCGAATACGGCGAAGGTCTAGGCGGTGTTCTTGCTACACACACAGCTAAATATGGCTACGTCATGAACAGTCATTTTTCGAAATAATAAATAATAATAAACAAAAATATCCGTCAAACACTCATGTTGTAGCTCTTTCACATTTGTAGTGATGTGCCCCTAGAAATATAGACACCTTGTTACTCATTTTTCTGTCGTTCATCTTCGATGGATGACAACATCCCATTGTTACTATGTTTGCGCCGATAGCTATATCCAGGTGGCAAACTCTAGAACATATCGATATAATCGAACACGTCTTGGCAAACTAAATCATAGGGATTATTTCATATGGGAATGTGAATAATTTAAGTGCGTCCTTAATGTGTTGCTCGTTATCGACACGCGTTTGAATCTGAACTGTGGCGCCACCAACTCCATCTTCCAAAATGTTGACAGTAGAAAATTCAACCCCTTTATCTTCAAGAGCTTTGATGGTTACAGCTACCGATTCCATGTGACGCAGTGTAGGTTTGTGAATTTTACCGACTGAGGTGAGGGGAAGCGCTTCAAGGATGATGATGGCCTTCGGAATTGCGGCCCGTTCACCGATGGTTTTTGATACGAATGTTAGAAGGGCCGCTTCACTAACGGATGCTCCGTCGCGGAGTTGTACATATGCGACAGGAAGTTCGCCCACTCTACCATCGGGACGGCCTATTGCGGCTGTGAGGCCAACCTCAGGGTGGGCGTAAAGGGCTTCCTCAATAACGGATGGATCAATATTGTGGCCTCCGCGTATTATTAGGTCTTTCGCACGTCCTGTTAGCCACAGATAGCCGTCTTTGTCGATCTTTCCTAGATCACCACTGTTCAGCCATTTTTTACCGTCGCCACGGTTAATCCAGGCGTGTTCGTTGTGGCGCGCATTTATGTATCCCGAGAAGATATTCGGGCCTGATATTCCCACCACCCCAACCTCATCAGTTTTGGCGTCCCGAATGTAGTTGCCGTTCGCGTCCAAGATTGCGGCCTGCAGTTCTTGGGCGGGCAGGGGGAGGCCAACTGATCCGGGGCGATGTTCGCCGTCGACAGGGTTGAGGGAGGCAACGCATGATGTTTCGGTCATGCCGTAGCCTTCTGAAATCGAGATTTGGCATGTTTGCTCAAAGCGCTGGAGTACTTCCGCCGACAATGGTGCGGCGCCGCAAATAGCAAACCGGAATGAAGATACATCATACCCTGCGCTAGGGTGTTCAAGCAGAGACACTAACAATGTCGGGACGGCGCTAAAGGCCGTCACGCGGTGCTGTTCGACAATTTCCCAAAATTTCGGGATGAGGCCAGACGTACGGTATCCGAGCGGCGTGCCAAGCAAGACGGACGCGCCCTTAAAGAAGGGAACCAGTCCCGTAATTATCACCCCATTCACATGAAAAAGCGGAAGGCCGCAAAACAACACAGACTCTTCGTTCAGCGCGGCGCCTAACATAGCGCTCACCATCCAGGTGTTGGCGATCACTTGAGCGTGTGTCCTTACTGCGATCTTGGGCAGTCCGGTTGTCCCTCCCGTACAGAAATAGGATGCAACTTCATCAGGTGAAATTTTGCGCTTGCTTTCAAGATGATCTACGGGCGCATTCAAAAAGCACTTCGTGAAGTCATGAACCTTGACGGGGCTTTGCAGTGCGGTGAAACGTGATTGTATTTCCTCGCAAGAGAAACCAATTTCTGACGAAACTAACACGACATTTTTGACCGTTGGTGCGTCGGCCAATGCGTCGAACATTTTCTCAATGAGAACCGGGTCGCTTTCTAACGTAATAAGCACTTTCGCCTGAGCGGTCGACAGTAAGGTCGAAATGGCTTTCGCTTCTAAAAACGGATTGAGTGGCATTACCACTCCAGCGGCTTCCGCCCCCCATAGCGCTAAATGTGTTTCCGGCAGGTTTGGTAGCAAGAGTGCCACAACATCGCCCTGACATACGCCGAGGCGGTGAAGCAGGTTCGCGACACGGGTGACGCCTTGAAACAGTTCGCGGTAATTTAGTTTACGAGTTTGATGATGATTTTCGGCAGTTTCAAAATAAGAAATGGCGATACGCTCTGCATATGTCTCCGCGGAACGTCGTAAAAGCTCATAACTGCTCTCGGGTAAATCGTGAGGTGGCCATTGTTCACCGATAGCCTTTACATCATTTAAGGTACGGACAGGCTTGGTTTTGTTCGCCCTATCAATCAAACTTGCTTGATTAACCCGTTTTTTTACGCTGAGTGAATTATCCTTCAAGGCCGTTCTCCATACTCTGGATGTTGATATAAGGCCCAGAAGTTTAAGAGTGCAATCTCCTGTAGCCGCTGATTAGGCTAAACAGGTAACGTAATATTGTAAAGGCTTACAAAAATGTTTTAAAAATCTATACTATATATATTGAAAAGGGGAGGTTGTGCGGACTTACTGTCAGGGTTTTGTAGTTGAATTCTCACCTGTTATAGTTTCTAACTGTCGCATGATGGAATCATATGGGGTTTTTAAATGAGTAGGAAGCGGAGGACGAGGGTCAATTCGATGGACGTTGCACGCCTTGCTGGTGTTTCAATCGCGGCCGTTAGCCGTACCTTTACGCCCGGTAGCAGTATCTCTTCCAAACTATCAAAAAAAGTTCACAAGGCAGCGCTTCAATTAAATTACGTTCCGAACAATTTGGCCCGCAGTCTGATTACCCGGCGAACCAATATCGTCGCGCTGATGTTGCCAAACCTCGACAACCAAGTTTACTCGGCTTTGTTATCGGAAGCGAGCCTTCGCCTTCAGGAGAACAATACCCAGCTGCTTCTTTTTACGCCGAACGATGACAATGACTTTGACCGCACATTGCAACGGATGCTGGAGTACCAAGTAGACGCCATTGTGATTGCAGCTGCGTCCATTTCTAGCCGTATGGCGGCGCTTTGCCTAGGAAGGGACGTTCCAGTGGTTATGTTGGGGCGCCATCTCCCCAGCCTATCCGTACATAGCGTACGGGGCGACGCCGAAGACGGTGGGGTCAAAGCGGCTCAGCTCCTTCTAAACGGGGGCGGTAAACGGTTCGGTATTATTTCAGGGTCGCAGAGCTTTACAACGATGCTGGAGCGAAAACAGGCTATTTTAAAACATTTGAGCTCTAGCAGCGGTATTGAAGATGTGGTCATTGCTGACGGTAAGCTTACTTATGAAGGTGGATATCAGGCCGCGCTTGAAGTTATGAGTAGCGCTGAGCGTCCAGACTCGCTGTTTTGCCTCACGGATATTATGGCTCTAGGGGCTATGGATGCGATCAGACATAAATTAAATTTACGTATTCCTGAAGATGTGGCGGTCATCGGGTTTGACGATATACCTGAGGCGGCTCATGAGAGCTATAAGCTGACAACTGTTCGAACACCTGTACGCCAGATGATCCATCATATGATGGAACTTATCGCATTGGAGTCCTCGGAAGAGCCGCCGCAAACGATTATGATTGACGCGGAACTGATTCTAAGAAGCTCAACGCGGTCAGTCCCTAGCCATTTGTAATCAAATAGGCACGCTAGCGTGGCGAGTAGGCTCTGTGGTGGCGGTGTTCGTAGTGCCGGATGTCTGTCGCAGCGAAGTTGCGTAATGCACTAATCTAGGCTCACTGCAATCAAGCTCACTGGCGATCACTTCCTTAATGTACATATGATCTTGCGAATATTGCCGCACGGAACAGGCGTTTTCTCTTGCTTCAATCGAGCTGGTATGGGGCTGGTTTCTTTGTCCTTCATGAGATTGCCTGTCTAGGCCCCAGGTTTCGGCAGGGTGGTCTTATTGTAAGTTCAATATACAAGCCTTTACAATACTTACAAATTCATGAGCCAAATATTGCACTCTTGCTTAGTTTATTGGCTTATGTTACATGATTGTAAATATTTACAAAATATAACAAAAGGGGAGACAAAATGTCCAACTATATAGGTAAGAAGTTCATGTCTAGTGTTTCAGCCATTGCGGTCGTCGCGTGGGGGCCACTTGCTTTTGCACAAGATAGCTCAGCGGAGAACACACCTCAGCAGAATGCCGATGTGGGATATGATGAAATCATCGTTACAGCGACCCGCCGCGAAGAGCGCATTCATGATGTGCCTGGCACAGTCAGCGCAATAACCGGTGATTTATTGAGCGATTTGAAAGCCAAGAGCCTTGTTGATTTCGCAGCCTTCACGCCGGGCATAAGTTTTCAAGCATCTTCACCAACCACCAATAAGGTCGTCATTCGCGGCATCACCACAGGCGGTAATCAGCTAAACAGTGCGATTGGTCTCTACCTAGATGATGTTCCAATCGGGTCAAGTACACCTTTCGGTGCAGGTGCCCTCGCAATTAATGTAGGTCTTTTTGATCTTCAACGTGTGGAAGCTCTTAGTGGTCCACAAGGTACGCTTTTTGGTGCCAACGCACTCGGCGGCACGCTGAGATACATTACAGAGACACCAAACCTTGACGGGTTTTCCGGTCAGGTTGAGGTTGAAGGTAATTATACTGATAATGGCGAAACTGGTGGGGCTCTTCGGGCATCAATGAATATCCCTCTATCTGAAAAATTGGCATTACGTGTTGTTGGGATGGCGCAAAATGATCCTGGGTTTATCGATGATCCGAGCCATAACCGCGAGAACCTTGGCGATTCTCGTATGTTGCTTGGGCGCGCCGCACTTCTGTACGAAGCCACACCGGATTTTAGTATTGAATTGAAAGGGTTTGCCGAGCGTCTCAAAAGCAATGGTTACGCGGTAAGCATGCGCGATCCTGTTACGCATCAACCAATAGAAGGGGATTACGACCAATCGTTCGCTTCGCTACAGCCCTCCGAGGCCGAGCTTTATTTGGGCAGTGCCGTGATTAATTGGGATCTACACCGGGCAGACCTGACTTCGATTACGGCCTATCAGAGAAACCGGCTTCAGGGCACAACCGACTTCGGAGTTGTTTATAGCGCAATTTTGGGCGCAGCTCTTGGCCCTGCCGGCGTGAACCCGTATATTCTTGCGACCGACGCTACGACTAAACGTTTTACCCAAGAAGTCAGGCTGGCTTCTGCGGGCGACGGCGCGCTCGAATGGGTTGCGGGTGGTTTTTACTCTAATGAAGAGACCACGCAAGTTGTTGCCATTAAAAACAACGCCGATGCGAATGGTTTCCTGTTCGGCCTGCCTATTGGCCAATTTGATTTACCGAGTACGGCAGAGGATTTCTCACTGTTTGGAAATGCGACCCTTCGACTTAGTCCGAAGTTTGACGTAACTGTCGGTGCGCGGCAAACTTGGAGTGATCAGGTGTTTTCCTCAAGTGGTATTGGTCTTATCGTAAACCCCGTAGCGCCGACCACGGCGATCATGGGTACAGGCACATCCAAAGAATCTGTCCAGACATATCTCTTTAATGTGCGCTATCGCCCAACATCTGCAACGACCCTCTACACACGTGTGGCCAGCGGTTATCGGCCCGGTGGACCTAATCTCCAAACGGGCACGGGTACGGCTAACCAGACGTTCTCTTCTGATAATCTATGGAATTATGAAGTTGGGTTAAAGCAGAGTTTGGCAGGGAAGGGTTACATCAATTTAAGTGCCTATCACATTGACTGGACCAATATCCAGCAAGTGCGTAATATCGGCGGCGTCAATCAGCTCGTAAATGCTGGTGATGCGAAGGTAAATGGCGCGGAAGTCTCACTGTCCTACCGTCTTCTACCTCATTTGAATGTGCTCGCAACCGGCTCATATACGGATGCCAAACTTTCAACCGCAGCACCTATCCTCGGCCTTAACAATCCAGGCGCAAGATTGCCGCTTTCGCCGAAGTTTAGTTTTGCCTTGGCAACGAGTTATGATTTTGAAGTGAGCGATACGATTGACGGCACGTTGAATGTTTCGCTACGCAATGTTGGTAATCGCAATTCTGGCTATGAAGGCAGTAATGTGGCATTCCTCTATGAGCTTGATAGCTACAATACTGTTGACGCGACCATGAGCCTACGTTCAAAAACAGGTTGGGAAATCAGTCCCTATATTAAGAACGTATTCAATGTTCGGGGCGAAGTCTCGGCGAGCACTGTGACCAATCAATTTCTCCCTGCCGCCGCCGTACCGGTAACGCTGTCTCAACCGAGAACTGTCGGCGTGGTAATTAGCAAGAAATACTAATTTTAGTTTGTTCGCCAAGCTGCGTGGATTATAAAGGGCATATGGAAACCTTATGAGCAGAGATACAATTCGACCGGATGTTCAGGCGCTACTTGATCTGCTGGCCACCACGCCCCTAGCGCAGCTTGGCGAACTTAGCGTGCAAGAAACGCGCGCAATTTCTAAACAAATGCGCACGGCGCCAGTGGACGACGGCTTGGTGAGCATATGCGATATCTCCTTCACCCATTCCGGCGAGGAAATAGGGCTTCGTTGTTATAATGCAGACAACAAAGATGCGCCGGCGCCCCTAATCCTGTTTTTCCATGGCGGAGGATTTGTCATGGGCGATCTCGATTCCCATCATGAATTGTGCCGGACAATTGCCTATGAGATGGATATTCCGCTTGTCGCAGTTGACTACCGACTTGCACCGGAACACCCTTGGCCTGCCGCTCCTGACGACGCGGAAGCCGCAGCGCGCTGGATCGTAGCGAACGCCTCTGATGAACTCGGTGTCAGTTTGAGCGGTCTGGTTCTTGCTGGCGATAGTGCAGGTGCAAATCTAGCCGCCGTTACCGCAAGGGCTTTGATCGACAATCCTGCAGATGTTGCGCTAATAGGGCAATTCCTTATCTATCCCTGCGTCTCTCTCGGTCAAGAAAGGCCTTCAATGCGAGAAAATGCGGAAGGGTATTTCCTGACCCGCAAGGCGCTTGATTGGTTCACGTTGAATTATAATGCCCCCATTGACGATCCGAGGTTTGATTTGTTTGCTTTCGATCAGACAGGCATGCCGCCGACTCTGCTTGTGACTGCAGGCCTAGACCCGCTTCGTGATGAAGGTCGGGCATATGCAACTTGCCTCATCGAAGCAGGTGTGCCCACCGTTTACCAAGAAGCCGTTGGTAACATACATGGGTGTTTCAGCATGGTCGCTGCAATACCGTCCACCAAGAGGGATGTGGAGAGAGCGCTTGCCGCACTTAGTGTTCTTATTTCCTGATGCTGAAATGTTTGGGAGAGGGTTATGCATGCCTTGGTTGGTAATGATTAGAGATGGAGAGCCCAAATGACGATTACTGATGAACCGTCCCCAAAATCAAATTCACTTGAAATGCTGACACAGTCTCGGGAAAACGCCGTGCTCGACAGTGTCGTAACCCCGCAGGGAGAGGTTGAGGTTTTTGGCTATGTCGCGCCGGGCTTCGAGCATGTGCTTCACGCCTTTCGAGAAAATTTTAAAGCAGGTACGGAAGTTGGTGCCGCTTGCTCTGCATATATCAATGGCGAGCGTATTGTCGATGTTTGGGGTGGTTGGCGCAGTATGGACCGTCAAAACCCTTGGGAAGAAGATACCATGGTTGTCGTGATGTCGACCACCAAAGGGTTAAGCGCGCTTGCGATGGCATTACTGCATTCTGAAGGCCAATTGGATTTTGATAAGACTGTTGCTTCGTACTGGCCGGAATTTTCTCAAGGGGGAAAGTCCTCCGTAACTGTACGGCAATTATTAGCCCATCAGGCTGGTTTGGCCGCTGTTGATGTGCCGCTGACACTGCAATCTATGGCGGACCGTGAAAATTTGGAAAATGCGCTCGCAAAACAAATGCCGATTTGGGAGCCAGGTACCAGACATGGATATCACGCGACAACGCTTGGCTTCTATCTGAACGGGCTTGTGCGCCGTGCCGATAAACAGAGGCGAAGTATTGGCGAATTGGTGCGGGATCGCCTGTCAGGCCTGTCTCCCAACGACATGTATATCGGATTGCCTGATACTATAGATGACGAGCGTATCGCCGAAATCGTTGTGAAGCCGGATTGGAAAGCTATACGTCAGCTCCCAATGCGTACCATTTTGTCTAGCCTAAATCCGAGAAGCCTGTTTCACCGTGTTGCCGCCAACCCTAAACTTAAGAGCCTGACCGACGTGTCGACGCGAGAATACCTAAAGCTTGAACTCCCGTCCTTTGGCAGTGTGGCTACAGCCCGGGCGCTTGCCTCTACCTATTCTCTTTTTGCTGGCCATAATCCAATACTTAAGTGTGCGCCGGAGACGTTTCACCAGCTAGAGGCATCGGCAATTCAACCGTCCCGTGGTGAGCTAGATATAGTGCTTGGCATCCCAACGGCCTATTCTCTCGGATTTTCAAAACCGTCACCATTTTTTGATTTTGGAACTGATGAGCGCGCATATGGCTCCCCAGGAGCCGGAGGGTCACAAGCGTTCGCCGATCCTGCAACACAATTGGGATTTGCCTACACGCCGAACAATCTACGTATAGGCGTAATCGACGATGCCCGCGCAATAGCCTTACGTGAGGCGACCTACAAATGTATCGAAAAATTATCCTGATTGCATAACCAGTGTGCGGAGACGAACCTTATCCTAGCAGGTGATTGAGATTTTTTCTGCGTATTGAGCCGAAGTGAAAATGAAATAGGGCGTGAGTGTACGTCTCTATGCGGCTGACCGATGGCCCCAACGGCGATCAGGGCGCACTGGATATTATTCGCGCTTCAACAGATCCTGATGATTTGGCCGTTGTGATGAAAAATACGTCTCAAGGTCTAGGCCATGGGCATTTTGACAAAATGGGCCTCTTGGTTTTTGATGCGGGCTCCGAGATTTTACGTGATTATGCCGCCGCACGGTTTTTGAATATTGAAGCTAAATATGGCGGCCATTATTTACCTGAAAACAATGCTTTTGCTAAGCAAACCATTGCCCACAATGCTTTAGTGGTCGATGAAACTAGCCATTTTAATGGCGTAACTAAAACCGGTAACTTACATGCGCCAAACCTTGGTCCCTTCATCACTGAAGACGGGCTGACAATGGCATCTGCAGACATTGATACGGCGTATCCTGATGTTAGCCTGAGCCGCACTGTGGCCATGATAAGCGACGCGGCCTTTCCGCGCCCTATCATTGTCGATCTGGTCGAAGGGCATAGCAAAGCCGTGCATCAATACGACCTGCCATTTTATTATAACGGCCACATAACGGAAACAAATTTCCCGGTGCAGGGGCACGCGCGTTCACGTAAACCGCTCGGCGATAAAAATGGCTACCAGTATTTGTGGAATGCCGCACAAACTGAAATCGGTAGCCCGCTTTCGCAAGTCACTTGGCTGCTAAATCACAGTTTTTACTCTGTCTCTACCGTTGTACCTAGCGGCGCAGAGGTCATCTTCGTAGAAATAGGCGCGAGCGATCCGAACTTTAATTTAAGGCGGGAACCAGGATTTATCTTGCGGGCACGCCAAGCGAACGGCGTATCATTTGTGTCGGTTATAGAGCCTCACGGCGAGTATAACCCTACAGATGAATACACCATTGGCAGCCATAGTTTGGTGCAACTCGTTGAGCATTTTGAAGCAGGGGCTGATGAGCTAATCAAGATAACAACCAAGGCCGGCGAAATTGTCAGCCTTGGGATTGCAGATGATGAAAATGAAACGGCCAGACACACGGTCAATGTCAATGGCGTTGACTTTACGTGGAGCGGTCCAGCACATGTTTTTCACTCTGAATCCCAAAAAGCGAAAGGGCAATAAGATGCAAAGTTCACATTTCATATTTGGTAACGAAACGCCAATGGAAGACGTTGACCCGGGGATTAAACGTCAAATATTGGGGCATAATGATGAGATCATGCTGGTTAAAGCCGTGTTTGAATCGGGCGCGGAAGGTTATCAGCACCAGCACGTCCATAGCCAAGTTGCCTTTGTTGAAAGCGGCGTCTTTGATGTCACCATAGCTGGCGTTACGAAACGCCAATCCAAGGGAGACAGTTTTTTTGTTCCGCCAAATGTGATGCACGGCGCGATTTGTATCGAGGCGGGGGTGTTGCTGGATATGTTTTCACCGATCAGGGAAGATTTTTTTGAAAATTATAAAAAGGGGGACGCATCATGAAGAAGAACTTTCGATGGGTAATTGTTTGTCTCGTTGCGTTAGCGACTGTCATTAATTACATAGATCGTGGCGCGCTTGGGTTTTTATGGCCAGAAATTTCTGAAGACCTTGGTTTAACTAAAACCGATTACGCGATTATTCTTAATGTTTTCACCTTCGCTTATGCCTTTGGGCAAACATTATTTGGCAAAATATTTGACTGGATTGGAACTCGGCTTGGGTTTGTCTTGTCAATTGTGGTTTGGTCCGCGGCAACGATGTTGCATGCTGTGGCCTCAAGCCTTACCAGTTTTGCAGTGTTTCGCGGCCTTTTAGGAATTGCGGAGGCGGGTAATTGGCCGGGGGCAAGGCTAGTCCAATTATTACCATGATATTCCCCTAATTAGTCTTAAAGCTGCTTAAGTCTAAAACTCGTTTCCATGAGTTTTTGTTGGTTCGCTCTGTGTTTTTTTTAAACGAAACTACCAAAACCGTATTTTGAACATTACTTTCTTATTTAAAAAAAAAGTGGCAGGATTGTTAAAATACAATACCTGCCACCAAGGTTAGCCTCATAACTCAGGGACGGCGAGGGTATGAGACGGCATTTCATTTAGTGCTCAATTTTACTTTGCGTTATTGATCAAAATGAGTGTGCTGAACCCCGTGGTGTCTATTGCGAATACAGCCTTACATAAGCCAGTTGCCAAGTTTTAATTTAAACAACATTACAACGCCCCAAGGCAATGTATCATACTTAATCGGAGGCAAAACTACCCTGTTCTGTAAGCGTTCAGGGAATTGCCCTGTGCGTAAAAAGTCAGCACTTACCTTATGAAACTCTTCATCAAAATGATAAATTTCAGTTGAATAATGACCCGAATTCTCTACGATAACCAGCCTGCTATTAGGCATCATTTCATGCAATCGCTCCGCATTGCCCATAGGTGTCACACCATCAAACTCACCGTTTACAATTAATAATGGAACATCTGTTTTGAACGGTGCCCGAAAATCATCGCCAAGATCAGCAACGCCCCAATTATGACAAAGCGGCCCAGGGTTGCGATCTTGCAACCCCACATAAGCAAGCGCCCCTAGCATGACATCATCAGGGTTTTCGGTATCCTTACGGATGCGGGCAAGCCTATCGGGACTGATGCCTGACGCGCAATCAATGACATTCGCGGCCGCATTTAACACGACCATATCGCGAAACCCATCATAGTTTTTTTCGACTATAGCCGCGATCCCTTTATAGGATTTGTGATACATAGCCAAAACTAAAGGGGGAATACGAGCGGTGCCTGCGCTACGGGCAAAAGGCGCATCCCCTCTATTTTGAACTAACCCGTTCGACACCAACATCAATCTCGCTGAATGTGCATTAAAATTTATATCAATCGGCGGGCTGTTTTCTGGATGTATACGATATTTCCGGGGATGCTTTTCAAGCTCGGCATAAATTTTCGTGATCGCGTATTTCATATCTCCTTTCGGCATCATCGCCGCCACACCTGGATTTGCATTCGCAAGTTTAATGGCCTGATCGGTGGCCGTTTGGATTTCAGACGGCAAATCATAAGTTGCATCCAACCCTTCAATACCAACCAACAATGCCGAAGTAACAAAAGCATCATACCGTTGCAAATACGCGAGAGCTGTTTGTGTTCCAAAGCTTGCCCCATGGAGCGCAATTTTTTTAAACCCGAGGGTTTTCCTTAAGTCCTCAATATCATCAGCGACCTCAAGCAAATTATAGCCTGCAAAATCTACCCCCATGCCTTCAAAATGTGCGCGGCATTCTTTCAATATTTTGGTGAGACGTCGGCGGGTTTCTTGTTGTTCCTGCATCAAATCCACAGGCTCTGGCGCACGTGGGCATGTCAATCTTGGAGCAGATAATCCCATTCCCCTGCCATCCATCAGCACAAGGTCAGCGAACTCCAAATACCGACTATAATACAAATACTCGATGTCATAAGTGATTTCAATTGGCGCATTTGATGGTTTGGAAAAATTAACAGTTTGCATGAAGTCAAAAGGTAGCTTCTCTGCCAATTGCGCTTCATTATCCGGCCCGCCATGAAAACGAAAAATAGGCACAGAAGATGTGCTTAGAGATGATTGATTATTCGTATAAATATGCAGGAAGGCAATTTTAATGTTTTTCCCATCCTGCTTACTGCGCACTTGGGGAACTGTTAAGTAGCCAATTTGACCTTTAAACTGCAAATTTTTCATATTAACAATCACGTCACGTGTTTCCAGTGTCCCAATATCTTCGGCAGAAAACTCTTGTGTCACATCCTTGGCTGAGGCTGTGCTTAAATTCAAACAAAGCAATACACTAATTAAAAAGCATCGGACGATTGATTTAGTTGAATTTCGTTGTTGCATAACCATAACCTCTGAACTGTATTTCATTTATTTATCTCTGTAGCATTTTATGAATAGTATATGCAAATAATTTATTTGAATAAATTATTTATTGTAAATTAGTGGTATGCCGGAACGGTTGGTACGTTTCCTTTGAAATTAAATTTGTAGGAAGTTTTTATGAAATACATCTACAAAAAGAGAGATAAACCGTAAAGTATTGGTCATTGGATACTCACAATGCCACGGTAACACTGCTAAGACTTGTTGAAACTCTTGGAATACGCTCCGCATATATTAAAAAAGGAAGGCCTCAATAAATGGGAAGGTTGAGTGTTCGCATCGCGATGATCAGCAGGAGTTTTTTAACTGTCTACGGAAAACCATGGGGCTTGCCCTGTGGAGGTGCACCTGCTGCTAAGTTACAAAGACGACTTAGATTTAGTTGCCAAGTTGAGAGAGTGAAAAATTCTAGAATTCGCCCTTTGGGTATCACATCCGCAGACCCCATGGTGGTTTTGCTGGAAAAATCCTTACGAATATTTCTGAGAAAAACTATAATCAAAACAAGTGGTGTCCTGCTAGATCCGTTATATTATACTGTAAAGTATCTAATGGTTAGAGATGGGTTTTAATTATTTTTTGTGGTATTCTTCAACACGAACCTGTGCAAGCTCGTTTTCTAGCTGCGTGAGATTAAAAGGTTGCCCTTTGATGTAATGATCAAATAGCTGAACCAATGCACCATTGGTAATTTTATGAACCTGCGCATTATGATGCCCTGGTTTCAGGATATACCGCATGTCGATAAGAGCAAGGTTCAGGACAGGTGATAGAAAGGGCGCATCTGTAAAGGCTTGATGTGTCACACCAGGAATAAATACTCTAAAGGCATCTGCGCGCCAGTGATTAAGTGCGTAAGGTATGTCGAACCGTTCATTGTCGGTATAGCTTCCAGCAATCCATAGCATGGGGACATCTAATGGTTCTTTTAACATATTCCCCCAATTCTTGCCATCAATGTTAGCTATGGCTAAACATTTTTTATAGATTCTGCAAAATTCTGCGGACGTGGGGCCTCCGAATGACATGCCGAATGTTCCGATTTTGGAAATGTCCATTATGCTAAATAAGGCAGAGGGATTTTGTTTCTCTATATTGGTTTCGAGAAACGAGAATGCACTGAGCATGTCAGCTACGCGGATTGGTAAATCTTGCGTTAGGTCTTGAGGCGTATTTATGATGGTGCTGTAGGCGCTAAAAAATCTCTCTTCGTGTTCTGTATATTGTTTGTTTGATGTGTATTGTTCAATGATGCCGTAGTTGTGTTGTAGTCTTTCCTCATATTTGACATAGTCATGAGTTGAAAGGGCAGGCGCATTTTCAAGCGCAGTGTCTGTGCGCATGTAAGTCTCTCCCGTAGGCAGGATTGAGACGGGAGGCTCATAACTATGATTAATGCCGACGACGATATACCCGTGACTTGCAATGTCTTGCATGGTTGTTGAAAAATAGTCCAAATGTGCACGATGACCAGGTGAGAAAAATAGAATTGGAAATTTTTCGGTTGTCTGAAGCGGTGCGCTACCGGCATAGGCACTCAGGCGGGCTTGCGCCAATCTGGTTTTGAGCCGAGGCCTAAGCATAGATAACGGCCCATATGAACTTATGGTCTTTGCGTGGACATCGCTCATGGATGGAGATGCATAAGCGGCATGCTTTGGAACAGGTTTGTAATAAGTAAATTCCGTGCCCGAAATATCGGCCGTTGGATACCATATCTTTATGTGTAATTTTCGAGTATCTGTTGGGTTAAGTGTATAAGGTTCGGGGCGGTCAGTCTTTAAGACCATATGTGATAGGGCAATTTTGAACTTTCCGCTAGGAAGGGGCAAGGAGATTTTAGGCGTTGCCCACATAACAAAAGCTGAAAAAACCACACAAAGAGCCGCGCTAAATGCAAAGCCTCGAGCTATCCAGATGGCGCGTTTGGATTTAGATGTTTTCCGTATAAGAATGCTGAGTGTCATAAAAATAGTTATTTTAAAAAGTATCGGTAACATATTCGGCCTTAATTAGTATTAGTTAAAAGAATGCAACATGGAGAATAACATACTCACTCATGATTGAGTTAGAGTGGGGGCTATATTTAAATTTAGTGCTGGCTCTCATATGACGCGGAATATGAAGTTAACGTAATTACGCTTTTTTTAAATTATACTACTTCGTGAATTTTCACTTCATACGAAGTTGATAAATTCAAACAACGCTCACGCATTTTTCTATTTTTTGGAGAATAAATGATAGCGTAGAAAATATGATAAAAAGTAAAATCTAAAATTAATGATCATGATACAAAACCTTAACATTTTAAAAACCGACCTAATGGTATTTTCGAAAATTCCGCGCCAAATCCTATTTACTAGGCTTTTTAGTATCATTGAACAACGGTTGGTTGTTTACAAATGAAACATTTTCGGCTTCGTGACAACTCATGCAAATTGCTCGAGAAAAATAAAAGCCCTCCCAAGCAGATTTAGCATTTTTACTTTCAAAGGCCTTATTAACTTCTTTCCAATTGCCATTTAGTAAGAAGGAATCCGCATTTTCTTTTCGAGCGGGCCTCTTAAGGTACCCGTTTTCAATAGTTGTTTTAATTTTTCTCCAATGGTAACTTGCAAGCTCATAATTTTTGACATTAAGGGCATCATATATGGCCTGATAACGTTGACCGACTTCAAGCATTGGTTGGTCAAACCCTCGTAAATATCGTTGTAACAGTTCCATGCGGGCATCTTCCCCTTCGACGCCTAAAAGCCAATCTCGCTCGGTCAATACCTTTGAGTTCACAGAATGTGTATTATCGGTCTTTGTACATGCGGCCAAATTGACGGCCATTGTCACAATTACGAACAAGTGAGTTATTTTTTTTAATGCAACTACTATCAACATTAGCGTCTCCATTTTCTTCAGTTGCACCGATATTTAATGAGGTTTTTAAGTCGTTATTTTTAAGTGGAAGGTTTCGTGTGCCTTTCAAACCTTAGGACGGGTGTTATGGCAAATACCATATACTATGATTGAGCTAGTAAAGGGTGTTTTAAAATTTGAATTCAACGCCAGCTCCCATATAACGCGGGGGGCGAAGCCGCCGTAATTCTACGGGGCCTTCAAAAGAGATTTGCGTGATGGCATCTGTATCAAACATGTTTTTTGCGAAGGCAAAGATACGGTAATTTTTAAATTCATATGCGGCACTTGCATTTACGATTGTATAGCTCGGGAGCGAAACTGTGTTCTCGTTGTTTTGAAATGAAGACCCGATATGATTGACATTGGCAGAGAGATAAAACCCATTATCAAAACTATATGAACCACCGACTGAACCCGAAAATTTTGGGCTTCGTAAAAATTCAAGCCCGCTGAAATCCTGCCCATTTGCAGTAAAACTATCATACTTGGTATCAGAAAAAGCAAAACTACTATATAGTTCTAAATTGCCCATGTGACGGATAATATCTACCTCAATACCTTTTACGGTTGATGCGGCAGCATTTGTGATCACTGTATCATCGAAGCCTGCTCCAAATGAACCGAGGACATTTACTTGTTGGTTGCTCCAATCAATCAAATAAGCATTTGCATTTATCGTGAGTGCGCGGTCTAGCCATTGAGACCTAAAACTTGCCTCGTAATTATTTGTTTGTTCCGCGCCATATTCATAAAAATCTGGTGTACCTGTCCGTAATATTTCTATGAGATTAACTCCAGAACCGCCAGGGCGATATCCGCGTGAATACGTAAATCCTAGAGAGACGTCTTCATTAAGTGTTGCAACGGCTCCGAATTTTGGCAAAATTTCAGTACCGCTTTGTTCTGTAGAAAATTCGGGTAAGGCTGGTATCAATGTCAGTGCAAGGGCTGGTACTTCCAAGCCATTAGATGACCTCGTAAATGTATTCTCCTCATGATCAATGCGTATGCCGCCAGTTAGTTTTAGCCAATCTGTTAATTGGTAATTGATGTCGGCAAATCCAGCATAGTTGGTGATATTCTCTCCAAGCGGTGCGACCGAAGTGGCATCAAGCCCGAAAAGCTGTGGATTGAAAAGTGCAGCTTCAAATGTGCCGCCCCGTTCTTGTTCATTTTTAACATCGGCGTAATAAAGTCCTGCTAGAGCTTCTAAGCGGTCATTAGTATAAGATAGAAGGAACTCTTGTGAAAATAGTGAATCGCTAAAGGCACCAAAAATCGTCCGCTGTGGGTGTGTGGTATCCGTTTCTTGAAATGGGCCAGCATTAACGATGTCGCTGTCTTGGTAGGCCGTTACTGATTTAAAAGAGAGATTATCTGAGAGGTCGTAACCCACAGTCAATGAATATAGATTTATACCTTCTGCTTTCGATAGGGTGGGGGCGCTAGCAATAGACTGACGTTTATCGAAATCAGGGCCGATTATTTCGACCATACCCGTAGTTTTATCGCCTGTAATATGTGTAAATGCTAATGTTGCGTTCAATTTGGGGAGGCTCGTGGGCTCAAACAGTAATTTGCCACGTATTGTAGTTGAACCACCTTGACCATAATCATCTTCAGATCGGGTTATGTTTGTAACATATCCTTCTGACTTGTTATGGTCAATTGAAACGCGGAACGCCAATGTGTCCCTTATCAATGAACCAGTGAGTGCGCCTGCTAGTTGGTATGTGTTGTACTCGCCATAGCTTACCCGGGCCTTTCCTCCCCATTCATGTTGTGGTCTTTCGGTTGTGACTAATAAGCCTCCTGCAAGTGCGTTACGACCTTGTACTGTCGTTACGGGACCGCGCAAAACTTCGACTTGTTGAATGTCCCAATTCGATAAGGCAAAGCGTTGTGCCTGTGAACTTAGGGCTACATTATCAACGTAATAGCCAAGTACCATTCTGTTTGTGGGTATGCCACCCGTAGGCCCTTGTTTGCGAATGCCACGGATAGAGAGGTCGCCTGTCGTTGAAATGTCTGCATTCCCTACACGCAGTAGAGCTTCCTCTAAGTCTGTAACAATTTGACGTTCAAGAGTGGCTCCGTTTAAAACTGCAACACTTATTTGTGTATCTTGTAGGGATTTAGCGCGTTTTTCGCCTGTGACAATAATTTCGTCATAATCTGCGGCAAAGGCTTGTGTAAACATAGTTGCTGAAGCGATACAAAGCGCGACGATAGAACTTGTTGCTCTTAGTTTAGTCAATGTTGATAGGCTGTATTTTTTTGTCATAATATATCCCCTGAATATAACGCGTGTCATGAAATACATAAAAATATATGGGTTTCATTTTGGCTATACTTTGCATAAATAATTTATTTAAGCAAATAAAAAATAACAAATATTTCTGTGTGTTGTCTTTTTTTATTAGGAAAGTGCAATGTTTGAAAAGAGACTCGCCAATAAAAACGGTAAATAAATTCCAATAATTTGCGTGCCAATCGCCATGAGGAGAGCGAGAGGAACCAATTTTTTGTCATAATAACTGGCGACTAGGGGAGTGGTCACTATACCGCCAATATTAGCCATGCTCCCTAAGGCGATCATTGCGGGGGGAAGTTTGAATATCTTGCCAATAATGAGAAGTGTGGAAATGTGAATGAGCAACCATAAGGCACCAGCGACAACATAAACACCTGTTTGATTAAATGCAGAGAAATCCAGCTGGGTGCCTAGAGAAGCAAGCATCATATATAAAAATAAATAACCAAAATTTGAAGCCTGTTCTGTTTGAATTTTGACCTTGGGGCTTGTGGATATCACGATGGCTAAGGTGGAGATTGTCAAGATAACCCATGTGGAACTTGATATGATTGTAGGAGAGCCAAACTCGGGTAAGGCTTGACCTAGTGCACCCGAGATGAGTAAAGCGAGAAAGCCTATTGCTAATAATCCTGCAAGTGCTTGCAGTGAAAATTTTTGAGACTTTGTGGATGCCTTGGTTGCAGATATATTATGGGCGTGTACGTATTCGTGTCCAAGTATGCGTGCAATCCGTTTTTGATGCTGTGCAAAAAATAGTAAAATCATGAGCCATAAAAACCCTACAAGAGTTTGCATAAGAAGTAAGGGAGCAATAATATCCGCAGGTGCTTGTAACCCTTGTTGCACGGCAACACCATTAGCTGTGCCCCCAATCCACCCTGCGGAAATAACGGCAAACCCTTGCCATAAGTCTGCGTTTTCACCGCGTGCAAATAAACTGACAACAAGGGTGCCGCCTAGAGAGACCCCCAATGTTCCAGCAAGAGCCGCGATGATGGCAGGCTTCCCAAGTTTAGTGATCCCGCGTAGGTCACATGAAACAATAAGGTAGAAAAGAGAGAGGGGCAGACAGATTTTTCCAATATTCAAATACAAACTTAATCCTGTCGGGAGGATATTGAAACCTGTAAGCATTGCGGGAACGAGTACGACCCATATGACAAGGGGAAGGCGATTAAATATTTTCGAAAAGGCTTTTGTTTCACTGAGCCATATTAGGCCGCAGACAATAAAAAGCAGGAGAAGAAAAACCTCTAGAGGGCTTGAAAGAACAGCGCCTGCATCTGTTGGGTTTATGGTTTCTGTTATTTCTTTTATAGAGAGTTTGGCTATCATGGTTTGTGTTAGTAACAGAAAAAAATTTATCCAGTCAAATAAATAATTTACTATTTATATCATGTTGTAGTCGAATGAAGTTCTTGTACCCACAAATTTGTAAGAATTTCTAGCTTTCTTTTGGAGATATCAGATCTTGTGAAATCTCTTCTAAAATGCAGACCTGTCAAGAAAGTTTCCATAATAAAGAGTAAATCCTGAAGGTGGGAAATATCTGCATTTGGATAATAGTAAGTGATTTTATCGTGAATTAAATTTGTTGTCACTTCCATCGTTTCAAGAATGATGTCGCGGTTTAGTTCCGTTACGGCCTTGTCGTGCAAACAACTTATGGCGATTTTATGGTTTAGGATGGCCTTGCTCTTATTGGCAGCCTTCCAAAAAAATGGAATGATGGATTCTAAATCATTTTTTTCATAAGATGTACGTAAAAACTCTTTCTTACATAGCGTGAGAAAATGATCTGAGGCATGACGTATGGATGCGGTCATAAGGTCTTCCTTACTTCCAAAGAGATATTGGGCTGACCCCCATGCGGTACCTGCTTCCATAGAAATGTTTTTGGAAGTTACCAAATGCATAGGCCCATTGTTGGCAAGCTTAAGAACAGCTTCAATGAAGCGTTTCTGGGTATCTTGACTGCGTTGCTGCATCGCTTTTTTTGCAGGGCGCGCAGTTGTCTTTGTTGATTTTGCCATAATATATCTACGTTAAAAATACTAACTCTTACTGAGGACACGCTAGAGGCCTCTTCATGATTTAGCAAGTCGCATTGCAATACGGTACAGTAAAATTAAAATTATTTTCTTATTTGAATAAAAAAATAACTATGATAATGAGAGAAACTGCTGATAGTAGGGCAGGGGCAATGTGCTTTCACAGTTGCCCAATACCTTAAATTAGTTTGATTTAATATTTTAGGAAGTAGAACCCCCATGACTAGGTCCAAATTTTTTACAATGACTTACGATGAAGCCCGTAAAATGTTTCTGAAGGCTGCAGAAAAACTGGGTGCTGTAACACAATCTTACGCGCATCCATCTGAGTGCGCGCCAAATGGCGATGTACTTACTGTGGATACGGCTTGGG
Source organism: Robiginitomaculum sp. (assembly GCA_002733905.1). GTDB lineage: Bacteria > Pseudomonadota > Alphaproteobacteria > Caulobacterales > Maricaulaceae > Robiginitomaculum_A. The sequence continues at coordinate 52,709 of NVXK01000025.1, forward strand.
TCGGGCCTCGGGATGCTGACGTCGTGCTGTTATGTATTAGTGGCACCCATGGTCCAGAAGGGTTTTGTGGCTCTGCAGCGCAAATTCAAAGTTTGCAGGATGGTTCACTGACCCCATTACCAAAAGGGGTGGCGGTTCTTATGGTACACGCGCTCAACCCTTTTGGCTTCGCCTATATGACGCGGTATAATGAAAATAATGTGGATTTAAATAGAAACTGGGTGGATTTTAACACCCTTCCTAAAGTGCCTGCACTCTATGATGAATTATATGCATGTTTGCCACCTGCCGATCAATTTGATGAATCCCTGTTTAAAGAAACAGTGAATAGATTTGCAGAACTTGTTCAGAAATATGGTGGGTTTGCAGTAGAAAATGCGTTGAGTGCAGGGCAGTATTTATGGCCGGAGGGATTAGGTTATGGAGGGTGCAAATCTGAATGGTCATCTTTAGTTATGCAAAAAATTCTCTCGAACATAGATAAGAAAACACGACACATAGCCTATTTAGACTGGCATTCCCTTGTTCGCAGCGGCATGGATGACATGGTATATCTATGTTTCAATCAGCCTGATGACGCCCTGTTCGAGCGTTGTAAAATGTGGTGGGGTGCAGATAATGTTGATCCTGCGTGCGTTGCAAAAAAATGGAATGCGGGTTTAGGGCGCGCAGGGGGCAGACCTTCACGACATGGTATTATGATGTGGGGTATACAGAAATATGTTGCCGCCAATCAGGATGTTGTCGGGGGTGTTATTGAATTCACTGATGCATTATTAGACCCGTTGCAGCAAAAGCTTATGAACTTACGTGCCATGCTTTTGTCACGTTATTTTGTACATACGCGTGATATCAGTTCCCGAAAAGGGCGAATTTTATACGATGAAAGCCGAGAATTATGGTGCCCAACATGCAAGGATTGGCAAGAAAAATCACTCGCGCATGCACATGTGATTTTTGCAAAAACCCTTGCAGGTGCAGCGTCTTGGGCGGCTGAAAATACACATAATAATACAGTGCCTAAATTAACAAAGTTGAAAGTTGATGATGAAAAATAACGCCAAAAATTCCGACATGTTTTGCTATGTCTCAGAACAAATGGTTGTAGACCTTGTGCGTCCGGAGGCTTTACAAAATGTTATCGAAAATATCTTTGTTGAGATGTCAGTTCAGAATGCCAGAAACTTCCCTGTGGTGCGTGAGCAACTTGGGTATGCAGGTGCCGTCTATGGGTTTAAGTCTGGTTTTGATAAAACCAATTTGATACTTGGACTTAAATCGGGTGGGTACTGGCCTCAAAATTTTGAAAAGGGGATCGCCAACCACCAATCTACAGTTATTTTGTTTGATGCTGATACGGGGCAATTAAAAGCTATTGTTGCGGGTAATCGGTTAACGGCTTTGCGTACTGCGGCGGCGAGTGCCATTTCTATTAAATATCTGGCTCGAGAGACGGCCGAAACATTGGCCATTTACGGAGCAGGTGGGCAATCTGTTTTTCAAATTCGCGCCGCACTCGCGCAACGTAAATTTACGAAACTGATGATTGCAAACCGTACACGTGAGGCGGCTGAAGCTTTGGCAAGTCAGTTTGTGGATGAAGATTTGGAAATTAGTGTTGAGGGGGCGGAGTATGCAACAAGACACGCGGATGTACTCATTACTGTTGTGTCCAGTTGGGAACCGCAAATAAAATCGGAATGGGTGCAACCGGGTACACATGTTGTATGTATGGGGACGGATACTAAAGGTAAACAGGAGGTCGAAACGGTGCTCGTCGCTAGATCACAGGTTTTTGCAGACGAGATTACGCAAGTCATTTCTATTGGAGAATGCCAACATGCCTATGCAGATGGGGTTTTGAAGGCAGAAGACATTACGCCTATAGGCTTAGTTGTTTCTGGTGCACATAGAGGTCGTGAAAATGATGAGAAGATTACCCTTTTTGATAGTACAGGGGTTGGATTACAAGACCTTGCCGCCGCGCAATTTGTGCTCGGCTTGACGTCACAATAGCCTAGGTGGAGACTGATATGAGTTTAGCCGTTTCGTTTGAAGATATTGTAGCCGCCGCGAAGCGCATTGAGGGCGTGGCCGTGAAAACCCCTTTGCTCGAAAATGCGGCATTGAATGAGCGCGTTGGCGGGCGTGTGTTTCTGAAACCAGAAACTTTACAACATGCGGGGGCGTTCAAATTTAGAGGTGCTTATAACAGACTTGTTCAACTGAGTGATGAGGAACGGCTTAAGGGCGTTGTGGCATGGTCTTCAGGAAACCATGCGCAAGGTATTGCTGCCGCCGCAAAGCGGCTAGGTATACGCGCCACAATTATTATGCCTGAAGATGCCCCACGTATTAAAGTGGAAAACACAAAGAGGCTCGGTGCGCAAATACACTTTTATGATCGACAGACAGAAAGCCGCGAAGACATTGGGCATGAAATGGCAAAACAACGTGGAGCCACATTAGTACCTTCGTATGATGATCCACATATTATTGCAGGGCAGGGGACTGTTGGTTTGGAAATTCTTGAACAGGCAGCGGAGCTATATGTGGATTTGGATGCCGTGTTCATCCCTTGTGGTGGAGGTGGCCTTTGTGCGGGGAGTTCTTTGGCTATTCGCTCCCAAACATCTGGTACGGAGGTTTTCTTGGTAGAACCCGAAGGTTTTGATGATACCACGCGCTCACTTGTGTCTGGAAAACAGGAACAAATAGATAAGAATAGTGTTTCCATATGCGATGCTCTGTTAGCCCCATTTCCCGGCGACATGACTTTTCCAATTAATAAGACGTATGTAACGGCAGGGATTAGCGTTGGAGAAAATGATATTCGCAATGCTATTCAATTTGCATGGGAGCATTTAAAGCTTGTTGTGGAGCCTGGTGGTGTTGTTGCTCTTGCTGCTCTGTTGAGTGGGAAATATGAATGCGTGGATAAGGTCATGGCTGTGGTGTTAAGCGGAGGCAATGTGGATGCTGAACTGTATTCTGATTGTATCTTGAACTTTTAGTAACCGAGTGTTTGAAACCTCAAAGTAAAGTTGAGAGGGAAGGTTAGTCTTCTGGTGTATTAGGTTCGCCAGTATAAGGCTTGCCAAAATAGGATAGATAAGTGTTCACAGAGCCATTTGTTGTCGTAATAATTGTGTAGAGGCGGTTGTATTCATGGTCCGCAAGAGGAGGATGGGTATGCTCCAGATTACGTTATTAATGCGGGCGGCATTATCATGGCAGGGGTTGAATATCTTAAAAACCTATCAGAATCCGAAATGACCAATAAAATAGGTGAGATTTATGGTCGTATTCTTGGGCTTCATTTACAGTCAAAGCACGAACAGAAACCGATCTATTTATTAGCCGACAAATTGGCAGAGGATATTCTAATTGCCGCCAATGCCGATAAATCTAAAATTGTCGCATGATTTTAAATGGGGAATATGAATGAGAAAGCCTGTACCAAAACCCAAAGTATATACGCCCCCTCGAAACCTGATTTCTATTGATGATTCAAGTGGTATCCTGCTGCCTTCATTTAGTGATGGAGGGCGTGTTGTTACTCTTATGCGGGAATATGATATTCCGTTACTTGCTCTTACCATTGCGGATCCGCCCTCATGGGCGAATGAAAAGATACATGAGGATTTCGGGGAACCACGTTTGCGCCAAGTTATGGTATTTGGTGATATATCAGACCCTGATTTATTAGGAACTTCATTATTCGCTCGGGAAACCGGTTATGACGTATTTGCCATTCCCTCCAACCCAAATTTTAATGACATTCATAGCCTGCTGTCTTGGATGTCGTTACGGGATAACTCCGTTGGTGTTCTTTCGCTTAAAATGGTCGTCGCCCGACTCAAGCTTGTTCAGTCTGCACCCAAGGATTCTTCGGAACTCGAAACTCTATAGGTATAATTATTTGCGTTTTCTAGTGTGGACGTCTCGCGGCAAGACGCGACCCGGTTGGCGTAAATTAAGTCTGTACTTTGCTTGTCTCAACCCATTCCACTATCGGTGGCTTTCATCATTGACGCCGAATAGGTAGAATTTCACGCCTCTATTGGTTGGGTGGTTCTCGATTATGCTATCGTATCAATTACCTCACCCGCCAAAGTTGGAACCTCTCCGAAAGGACGGAACTGGCGGTCGGTCCTGATAAACGAGCGCGGCTACTGGTCAAGGGCTTTGGCATAATTTCGTCTATGTGGTTTTTACACCGCCCTACCAAAACCCTTGACCAGCACTA